>RAYM01000090.1 GCA_003611805.1 bacterium 1xD42-87
CGTACCTCTCACTTTAATTCGCGCTGTCAGAATATAGTTTACCACATTTTATAATGATAGCGAACCGCTAAAAATTTATCTCTAACAGGTGTATGATACAATCCGACACCCAGACAGGGCAAATATCTACGTCGCCGCGCTCCCGCTCCGTTCCTTAAGATATGTGTCCTGTCCAGGCTGGGTATCGATATAGCAAAAATCGAAGATATCCTTCGACTACTTATAGTCTGTCGAATACTCCGATTTTTGCTTTATACTTTAGATAATATAGGTTCCCTAATACTTGTTAAGTGGAATAAAATTATAGGATATATTTTCTCATGATCGCCCCTACTTTCCTCCATTCTTCACGAAACTTTCTATTTAATTGTCTTTCCACCTCCTTACTTTCACCACTGTTGCATATAGCAAACTCACTTATATTTTCCTTGTATCCAACCATGCCTTTATAACCCTGTATAAGATATTGATGTTTGCTTTTATCATCCTCATCTGAGTCAATGCATTTCACTTGGCTCATAAGATATTTTAATTCTGCACTGTAACGCTCATACCCGCCATATTTTTGTACCAGCTTTCCAATTTCGATATATGACATGCGTAACTGCAGCATTTCTTCCTTGCTAAGCATTTCATCCTCCTATTTTAACGTCATTTTTGCTACAACCTCAATCTCCTGAGGTAACTCAATAAATGTTTGCATTATGTCATATCCGCCTACATATACACCTCCCTGTGGACCAACGGGTCCTGTATATATCGTAGTCCCCTTTGGTATTTTGACTGCATACACACAGTTTATGGGGGAGCTGCCTTTCCGTATTCCTGTCGCCGGATCAATCCAGTAAGGCTTCACTGCCGTGTCAATCCTTACCTTGGCAACCGAGGCAGGCGACTCACTTGTAAACCATCTTCCATATTCTTTTTGTGAATCTCCTGCGCGATACATGATCCGATCTTCCTGCAAGATCTCCATATTATATCGCCCGCCATAAAAATTCTTCGCTGGTTGATCGTCCATTTCAGCCAATGGACCCGGATTCTCAATCATATTATATTGGTACTTGGCAATATCATCTGTTCCATAAATAACCGTAGGCTTTTTACTTCCGCGCCCAGCAACACTCCCCCAGAGCGCATCCACAGCCTTCCCGGCTCCATAGAACCCTGCACTTCCAAGACCGCCTGTTACTGCTCCTGTCAGCACATCCCTCAAAAAACCGCCGAGACTAAAGCCGCCTGCTCTGCCGTCGTGTCCTGCTCCGCTGCGGTATCCTCTTCCATTCCCCAGTCCACTGGACAAATCAAACGGATCGGCTGCGCCGCACATTCCCTTCGGGTCGCGTCCTGCATTTGTGGGCATTACGGCTCTGTCTGGCTTTTTCCCGAATATCCGCTCTCCTGCCACTCCGTAAAGTCCGACATGATCCGAGATATTATCTATCCCAGACATCATCGCGCCGGTTTTAGCTCCTCTGAGAAAGGCATCCTTCACGCCCTTGAGTTCACCCGTTCCATACAGAACCTCGCTTAAGGCATTCCCTGCCCCGCTTAAAAGGCTCTCCCCGATGTCTACGTGTCCTCTGCTGAATCCCTGCTCCAGGGCGCTTCCGACAGTTCCCGCCGCAAAATCTGCGGCAAAGGCTCCCAGTACACCCACGCCGCTTCCTACCAGCGCGCCCTTTGCCGCTCCTACCACAGCGCCGTTTGCTGCCGCGCCTGCGGCTTTTCGCCAGTTGAACTTCCCGCCGTCCATGAGCTGGGATGCCGCGTTTCCGAGGAAACCCGCCGCACCGCCAAAGAAACCGCCGAGTCCTGCTCCCACAAGGATATTCGCGATCTCTCCTGTGGGGTCGTTGTAGTTGACCGGGTCATTGTCGCAGTACGGGTAAGGGTTTATGCTTCTCTTAACCGGGTCGGGTGAGAGCATCCTGCCCTGTGCACTGTCGTAAAATCTTGCCTGTGCAAAGTATTTACCGATTACGGGATCGTAAAGGTAGTTTGCAAAACGTATATCTGAAGCTGCTTCCGGGGAAGGCTGTGTCTCCACCCTGCCCCATGCGTCGTGTCCCGCGCGCCAGTCGGCATTGCCCTGTGCATCCGCAGCATATAAGGGACTGCCCCAGAGGTCGGGCATTTCGTACATGTGATCTGCCGCAGTGGTATAGCCGAGGCGTTCATAGGTTCTGCCGTATACGGCTTTGGTAATACCGCCTCCGTCGTGGTATGCCATCAGGTCATTGTTTGTGCCGCCCAGAAAATCGGGCACATAGGCAGTTATCTTTACCTGTGGCGCTTCTGTCCCCGGAAGGGTGACGGTATGGGCGATCCGCATGTTCAGAGCATTGTAGGTATAGTCTGTCTGTGCCCCGGTCAGAAGATTTTTGCCCGTCGCCATACGGTTTGCAGTGTCGTAGACATACTGCCGGATCAGGGCATCTCCCCGTCTTTCTTCTGTCAGATTCCCCCTTTTGTCATAGGTGTAGCTGTAAGCTGCGCCGTCCTGCTCCATGGAGACAAGTCTGCACATGGCGTCGTAGGTGTACGCTGCCTTCCCGTCATTGTTGACTGTCCACGCGGTACGGTTTCCCAGCGCGTCATAGCTGTAGCTCTCCCGTGTCGTTCCCTCTGTGCAGGAAAGCAGGCGTCCTGCGGGATCGTAGGTGTACACGGTATTGTATACGGGCGTGTTTACGCCGCTCTGTCTGCGCAGACCGAGCATACGCCCCATCGGGTCATAGGCAAAATCCACATCCATGACTGCGCCGTCGTCTGTCTGATATTTTGCCATAGACGGCATCCCGTCGGAGCAGTAGCGGTAAGTGGCTTTGCTGCCCGGCTGCACCATGGAAAGGAGATTCCCCGCCGCGTCATAGGTGTACTGCGTGCCCCTGCCTTCCGCATCCGTCACACCGGTCAGACGGTGATTTCCGTCATAGGTATAGTTTACCACATTTTCGTCAGGATAGCGAATGGCAGTTCTGTTTCCGACAGCATCATATGTATAGCCGACTGTGCGCCCGTTGTGGTCGGTCACACCGGTCAGTCTTCCCAGCACATCGCGCTCCATAGTCATGACGCCGTTCCAATCCTGCATTTCCACCAGCTCACCGCGCTTATTGTAACGGAAAGCTGCCTGTCTGCCGTCATGGTAAGTCATCTGCAGAGGCTGGTCGTTGAGGTCGTATGTCACGGTCGTTATATTGCCGTCCTCATCCGTGATCCCGACCGGATTGCCGTTACCATCGTAGGTATAACTTCTCTCCTCTTCCACAGGGTTTATCATACGGATCATGCATCCCCTCTTGTCATACTGATAGATGGTTGCATGGGACACTTCCCCGTCCTCTGATACGCATTCCTTAATCTGCCGGTTCATGGCATCATATTCATAGACGGTGATATTTCCAAGCGGATCTGTCACCTGAACCAGACTGCCGCAGGCGTCATAGGCATATGTAGTCACATTTCCACAGGCATCTGTCACTGTCCCGATCTGTCCGTTCGGCGTGTAGGTGAATGTTATGCTGTCCCCTTCCGGATTTGTGGCCTTCGTCACCTGTCCCAGCGCATCACGGGTGTAAGTCATATCACCGCCCAGCGCATCCGTCACCTTCGTCACCTGTCCTGCCGCATTGTAGGTATAAGTAACCGTATTGCCCTCCGGGTCTTTTCTGCCGGTCAGATTGCCCGCAGGAGAATAGGTATATTCTGTCACATTGCCTGCAGCGTCTGTCTGCGTCAGCACTCTTCCCATGCTGTCATAGGTAAATGCCAGACTGTGCCCTGACGCGTCTGTCATTTTTAACAGCCGCCCCATATCATCATACCGATAAGTTGTCTGCGCGCCCTCCTTGTCTGTAACCTTCGCTACTTTTCCCGTGTTGGTATACGCAAACGTCAGACTGTCGCCGTTCTGGTCCGTAACGCCAGTCATACGGTTGAGAGCGTCGTAATCGTAGCTCCAGTTGCTGCCGTTGGCATCGGTAAAGGAAATCATGTTGCCCGCCGCATCATAGGCGCAGCTCTTCGTATGCCCCTCCTCGTCCACTCTCTTTATGATACGGTTCAGGCTGTCGTAAGTGTATGTCTTAACACCGCCCAGAGGATCGGTTTCGCTGACCAGATTGCCGTTTGCATCATAGCACAGCGTGCTTCTTCCTCCTCTGGCATCCGTGACGGCTGTCATCCTCCCTGCCGCGTCATATTCGCAGGTCGTAGTCTGTCCCAGCGCATCAGTCACTGCCGTGAGGCGGTTGTTTTCGTCAAACACAAAGCTCCTGCTGTTTCCTTCCGCATCCGTGATTTTCGTGCAGTTGCCGTTCGCATCATACTGGTAGAGGGTTTTTCCGCCGTCAGGCGACGTAACCTCCGCCAGATGTCCGGCTTCATTGTAAACACAGACGATCCTGTTGTTTTCCGGGTCGGTCACTTCCGTCAGATTGCCGTCCGCGTCATAGACCGCCTCCTGCACTGACTCATCCGGCGCCTCCACCGCAATGACCTGCCCCGTCCCGTCATACGTATAACGGGTTGTTCCTGCCGCCGTTGTCTCCGTAAGCAGCCTGTTTTCCCCATCATAGGTATAGGTTGTAACGTTCCCGTCCTCGTCTGTCCTGGTCAGCAGATTGCCCGCCTGATCGTAAGTGAAACTCACGCTGTTTCCCAGAGCGTCCGTCACGCTGATGACGCGCCCCTGCGCATCATAAGTATAGGTAGTCTGACGGTCTAACGGATCGGTGACGGTCTTTACGTGCCCCATGGCGTCATAGGCATACTGCAGAATACCACCTGCCGCATCGGTAACCCGCGTCAGCCGGTCCGCCGCGTCATAGGCATATGCCGTCACATTGCCGTTTCCGTCTGTCCGGGTTGTGGTATTGCCTCTCACGTCATAGGTATAAGCCACTTCCTCATCCATGGGATTCTTTTCCCCAACCAGATAACCGCGCTCATCATATACAAACTGGTAGGCGTTCCCCACAAAGTCTGTTACCAGCGAAAGCTGTCCCATCCCGTTGTATTCCATACGCTGGCTGTTGCCCCGTCTGTCCGTGATACCTGTACGATTGCCGTTCTCGTCGTAGGAAAAGAGAACCTCACCGTCCGCGTCCGCAATCTTGAGCAGATCCCCCGCTTCGGAATACTGATAAGTTACGGTCTTTCCTGTCGGAGAAGTGTAGGAAACAAGTCTGCCGATGGCATCATGGACATATCTGCTGATATTGCCAGCCGGATCACTCGCCTCTTTCAGATGTCCTGCCTCGTCGTAGGCATAGCTCCATACATTCCCGGTTCTGTCAGTCCATGTGATCAGGTTATCCTCCTCGTCGTAAGTGTAGGTGCCGCTGTTTCCGCGCTCGTCCTGCACGCTGATCAGATTATTGCTGTCGTCATATGCATACCGGCTTTCGGTGTCGTCCCGGTTTACGATCCTGACAGGCAGACCTCTGTCATTATAAGAAACCTGCTCTTTCGTTCCATCGGGGTAAGTGACACAGTTCATGCGTCCGCACGCATCATAGGACATCTTCGTGCTGTTCCCGACCGCGTCTGTCTGCTCAATCAGTCTGCCGTTCTCATCATAACTGTTATGTATCCCGGTTCCTGCCAGTTCTACATCCGTGACGCGTCCATCCGTATCATACAGATAGGACAATATGAAGTGACCCCACATTTGTAGCAACGTGGATTTACCTGTATACTAAGTTTTGGAAAAAAACGATGG
>RAYM01000091.1 GCA_003611805.1 bacterium 1xD42-87
CCCCCCCCCCTCAAAAAAAAATCGTTATCTTCTTTCGCGTAGGCTGTTATGCTACCGATATTCTGCAACGCCGAGATCACGCCTAATAACAAAATGACGTTATGGATTATATGTCTCCTCATTTGTTCTGTCTCCCTTAAATTGTGCGTTATCAAAACACAATTTCTTTAAATTCAATGTACCTTTATGTACCCTTGCAGTCCCTTTTATTATTACATATTTCTAAAAATGGTTTTGCTCGTTTTACACTACTCATTTATTCACAATACTCAAATATTGCGAAACTTGAGATGTTAAATCCTGAGATAAATTTTCCAATTCCGGGAAATAGCCAGATTTAGTCATTCCCAAAACTCTTAAAAGGTTCGCTATTTTCAATTTGCTCTTTCCATCAATCACGACCCGGGCAAGAAATTTTTCGAATATCCACCCTGTATTTAATTGACAAATCTCCCTATATTTTTCCTGCATATCCCACAAAGAACACTTCGAAAAATCTACCTGTTTATTAGTTTTATCTTCTTGAATATTTTCACCATAACAATCCTTTTGGTTATCCAATCCAAAAATAGTAAAAGTGCCTAATTGCGCTTTTATTCTTGAATTATCAAATGGAACATATCCGGCTATGGGAAATAGAAAATCATCCTCATTTCTTTTAGAGTTCGGTAAATATCCGGCAAACAAACTTTTTTCAGAGGCTATTGCCGGAATAGGATATTGAATCTGTTTAAAATTTTTAGCATTTAAGACATTACTTTTATAAATCCTATTACGTACCACATTCATCCGAATAGGATTTAATAGATATATGACCGCATCCTCCTCATTTTTGCTTTTCTGTTCATTAATCTCAACCATGAGCGCAAAATATATCGCTGTAAAAACAGAAGTTGTCCAATCCAGCAAATTAGTAGGTACTGTGTAATGCTGCATTGCTGCCATCACTCTGACATCATCGTTCAGCATTTTGTCAATCAATTCTGGAGCGTTATATGCCTTTACCTTAAATAAATCCAATAAGCTCTCTAAAATTTCCCTCCTTGACTCTGCTTCCGCATAAAAATATTTCTTCTTATCTTTCATTCTATACAGACTGGGAATGAGTAAATAATCAATACTCTCATGCCCTCTAAACCATATTTGCGTTTCCCCATTTTCAGAAATCGATTGGATTTCTTTACCAATTGATTCCAAAAGCTCTGACAAATCTGAAACTTTAGTTAAAAACTCCGCTTTTCTATCCAGATTTATTTTTTCTATATTATTTTTTATACTGCTTAAATTTGTGTCCGGTCTTTTTGCCGTAATTATTCCATGCTCATCCTTTTCACTTTCAAGCGCCCGCAAAGTTTCCTGTTTCTGAAATTTCTCCACATACTTTATGTTATTAAGAAAAGCATCCTCTGATACATCTGCCAACAATTGCTTTATATTTTCAAGTGTTTTTTTAAACTTCGGACATTCCGCCAGAATCTCGTTAAAATCCATTTCCTTGAAATATAACTCAAATGCTTTATCATAAAGCTGAAAAGCTGTTCTAATCTCTATATAATCATTTGCCAATTTCTGAACTTTGTCGACCGAAAAATCAGTATGTTTTTTTAATATCGTGTATATTTTATTATTGCGCTCTTCCTCATCCTCTATTTCTTTTGTCTCTTGATCTATTTCCTGCCGCAAAAACAAATCAATTCCAAGCGCACACCTCATCCTTTGCGCTATATCATCATCGTCGGATTCCATAAGTTCCTGATATTCAGACAGATAATTAACATATTCCCCAAAAGACATTCCAGTAACTTGCACCATAAAATAGTCTGCCCTAGCTTCTCTCAAGGCATATCTAACATCTCGATCCAAAGGAAAACGTATCAATTTATCTTTTTCAGCAATTATCTTTTTACGAAATTCCTTTTCTTTATCTATAACAACTTTCTCATAAACACCGTTGTTGTTTAGTTCATCTACAGCAAAACACACCCAATTATATAGAAGTCCAATAAATTGATCATTTTCCCATATAGAATTTTCAAAAAAACAATCAAATTGTTTAAAATATTTTTCCCAAACACTTTCTTTGTCATGTATGTAATTATCCATACAGTCTAAACCATCCACAAAATGGTTTAAAGCCTGAATTCTAACAATATTTTGAAAATCGACAATCCAAATACTCTTTTGTTCTTTCTCCCAGCTATTTCCCAATTCTCCATTCAAATATTGCCCGGCAATCTGTCCCATCATTAAAGAAAAAGAAATGGAAGCCACTAACAAATTTCTTTCCTGACGATTCCTGGGAGAAATATAATGATAGATCTCATGCGCTAATAATTTTATATATTTAGGAATATTAACAAGGGCATCATAAGGCAATTCGATCCGGACGATATTATTTTGATATGTATTAACAAAATCACAATACTCTGATTTTGCAATAGGAGTAACATCAAACGATATAAAAGGGATTATATTTGATTGATGATCATATTTTGAAATATAATATGACAGCTCCAAATATTTTTTTACTACTCCATAATACATATGTAATATTTTGCTATACGATCCTGTATGTCTCAAATGTGTATTAGGCACTTCAAAAAATAATTTATTCGCTTGTGCAACATGTAACATCATCTGTCTCATACCGCTAATTATACCATGAATATTATCATACATCTCAGACCTAGAAAGATCGCTTTTCACAAGTTCAGCCAGATAATTCATGCTTTCCTCAAATTGATAGTATAAATCGCAGCTCCACGGATATGAAAAAGAGGAAGTAATATTTTTCAAAAAATCTTCATATAACAGCCACAATGTTTCTTGTAAATAACTCGCCCTCTCGAAGCATTCGCTGGATACAATCCCCTCAATTTTACCAAACAATTTTTTAGATTCAATTTCTAAAGCCAAACATTTTTCTGTCTGGCTTTGAGCTATCTTAAAGGGAAATTTATATTCTATTTCATCATTATAATTCCCCGATATTATTATTTCCGTCTTCGACTGAATAAAATTTTGAGAAAATTTTTCAGACTTAGTGTTAAATAACCCCTCTCTCCTATATAATTGCGGAATAAATTTATTTGCAGGTATTTCAAACAATAAATCGTGCTCACCAAATAATGTGCACAATTCCGGCTCCCTATCTTTAAATGCAGAAGGCATGATACCCTTTATCGCCTCTTTAAACAATTTATCATCATATGTTTCCCTTTTAGTTAATTTAACTAATAATTTCCCTTTCACATCATCAAAACAAACTTCCTCGTTATTAATATCATTAATTCCAATAATAGAAGAAACATTTGCAACTGCTCTTATTCCGTTTACTGATGATGAATTTCTTAAGGTTTCCAAAATTTTAGCTATATATTCGAACTGATTCGTTAACCAGATAATTGCCAAATCCTGCCCGCCCAATATGCCATACACATCGAATGCAATCTCATCTGGCGGAATTGCAGATTTTGCGACTATACTATTAATAGCCTCTGTAATTGTTCTATGCATATATGAACCAATATCATTTTCACTCTGCCCATAAAAAAAGGCATGAAAATTTTGAGTAAAATCGATAAAAGAAATGCCAAAAAATCTTACTTTTTTATTATCCCCATCATTTTCTAAATCCAATACAAATTTGCATTCATCGACAGTATTCCTAAACTGAAGCTTATAACCTTCCTCCTTCAATTCATATAACATTGCAAATTGTCGTTCACCGAGCCAATTCTTCTCACCCGCATCTGATTTTCGATATTCCGCAAAATCAACCACTTTTTTTATTTCAAGTCTGTCAAAAACCGACCATACAATACTTCTATTAAACCCTTCGGTTGTGATCGCACTCATTTGCTCATTGTAGGACGGTGAAAATTTATAAAAATTCAGTAAATACCCCTTCATCTGCAGTACCTCATTTAATTTATCGTTTAAACAGCAATCGTACAAATTAGCAATGAAAAAGCCTCTGTCCAAAATGAAAAATTAACATTTTAGACAAAGACTCTTTATTTTCCCTTACTAAATACAGCTCTTGTAATCCCTGCCACTAATTTATATTCTTGGTTGTCTTTAAATGATCTTTTCTTAAACACATCATAAAATGAATTTTGTTTTTTTGCTATCGTAACCTTTCTAATATCCTCTCGCATATACGATTCCACCTTCTTTCATGCTCCCGCTCCCCATTAACAAAACATTAACAATCTGCACACAAACACATTCTCCCAATTTTATTATATTTCAAAAATCAAAAAATATGCCTGTCCATAAACAAATGCCGCTAACATTTTCTTTTTATTGACAAAATTGTAACATTGTAGTATATGTTATGCAAGTTTCGTGAACATATTGTATACCATGTAAGCGCATCGTATACCCTCCAGAAACGCATTATATATTTTTCATCTAATTAACAGAGCGCTTTGTCGACTACAATATATTTACATTTTTATTTCGATGATGTATAGTAGATTATGTATACATTTACTATATATTTCGTCTTTGTTTAGATTTTAGTGGAAAGGTGGTGGCTACATTGTTACAGAATGCACAGATTTTTGCTCTTAACTTTGCAACTTTGTTTCAATGTGCCATCATACCGTTCAAATCAAAAAGTCAAA
Organism: bacterium 1xD42-87; assembly: GCA_003611805.1. GTDB lineage: Bacteria > Bacillota > Clostridia > Lachnospirales > Lachnospiraceae > UBA3282. The sequence goes on from RAYM01000091.1 coordinate 4,632, forward strand.
CAGCAGCCGTAAACGCTTTGTTGATTAAACCGGGGGCAACGATTATTTCAACTGCTTCCAGTTCAAACTATGTAACCGGAAAGCGCATTGTTCCTGATGACTATCGCAGCGCTCTCGTCTCTCTCTCAATCGAAGCACTCACCCAGCGCCTTACCTATATCGGCATCTTTGAATATGATAGGATGTGCAGCGCTCTGCTGCGTCTTGTGCAATGCGCACGGATTCCCTCTGCTCAACGCGAGCGCCTGACTAATATCTATGAGAATTCTGAGCCGATGGACTTCATTAAAAGCGCCATCCGGGTTGCTGCCGACTGCAAAGAGATCGAACCGCTGAGCAATACTGATATCGAACGTCTCATAGCATTTTCCAGCGTAGAATTCACAACATCTGCTAAAGAAACAACTGCAGACAGTGTGGACGGCTACACCTCGTCTGCGCAAATGCCCATGGATAAATACAGCCACAACTGGATTAAAGAATACACCTCGCAAAATATAGATACAGAAGAACTCAAGACCCGGGATTTCTTTGGCTCGACCGTTGTCTCAAGCCAGCAAATTTTAAATATGCCTTATGACTTCCCGAAGCTCCTTTGTCTTCTAACACCTATGGTAGAGGGCAATCCGATAGATGAATTCACCGTCGAGGAATTTATGGCATGTATGAGCATCGGCGTTAACAGCCAGGAAGTCACAAGCGGAAGCATTGAGTGTCTAAAGCTCACCGGTCAGGCTAACGGCATAATAAAGTTCATCTCAAGGCTCAATCTGTCAGAGGTATCTGACATTGTGTTTCTTATGGCCGGAAAAGTCACTAACCGAGATGCCAGGCACATAGAAAGTGCCATCCGCACCGCATCTACGAAGACCGTGAACTGCATCCACGCCATGTGGTACGATGAAGAAATACCTGAGATTGAGGTGACACTCATAACACACATAAGCCCAGAGGTTGATACGGAAGGGGTAAAGATATGGAAATGAGCTAAATAGTGTCTGCTGATTAAGTGAATATCTGTATACTCCAACGTTTGTATCCGTTCCTATATTGGAACAGATATAAAAGA
>RAYM01000092.1 GCA_003611805.1 bacterium 1xD42-87
TCTATACCCCTGCAGTATTAGCACTCATCAAGAAAGAGTGCTAACAATAACTTAACACGATTACCGTCTTACGTCAATCTCTACTTTTCTGCAATTGAGCATCCGGCCCCGCCAGTGGACACTCCCTCTTCTACTTCCTTTTCCGCTTCATATCATTTTCCACCGCCTACTGATGTTCCTTTTTTCCACTATGCTGTGCAATCTCTGCCTGCTTCTTATCAGGCAAATATATCTATCATCAAACTTTCTCTTCTCCTGTCTGGACTTTACTGCCACATATCGGCTGGCTGCATCATGCCGCTCCGGCTCCGCTCTCCACGACATCATGCAGCTATTTTCGTTTTCTCTGCCTCCACACACAGGGCAAGCATACCTCCTTACGTCGGTATCCTTGCTTGGCGGCCTCCACACTATCTCTACACAGTCGCTTACGGAATGTGCTCCGTTCCTCCGCACATACCGTATCCCTCCGCTTCGCTCCGGGAGTGCTCTTACGCAAGCGTTGCTTTGCAACCCTTGCCCGCTGCCTCCACGTTCCCCCCTGCTCTTCCAATTTACTTTTTCTTAAAATTTTCTTTTCCATGCGGTAACATACTTTCTCTCAAATCGGCTTTTATTATAGAGGGGCTTTCAGTTCTCGAAGAGCAAGTTTCGCCTGCGTAACTCAAAACCCACTTCGTGGATTTTGAGCCACTCCGGCTTACTTGATGGGGATTCCGCTCCCCATACCCTCGGTTGGCATATCCTGACGGATATGCAGAACTGGCTCCCGTTACACTCTCGCAGCGTGATAAAGCACGATGGCAGAGCCATCCAGCTTTATCACGGGAAAGGATATAATATGGCAAGACCCAAAAAAGAAAAGGAACTGAAACGCAATCACCCCGTCATGCTCCGCTTCAATGACACGGAATACGAAATTATCACGGAGAATGCCAACGGTGCAGGACTGCCTCTTGCAGAATTTCTACGCAGGCAGATAATGGATAAACGTGTCACAGTGAAATATGAAATCGTGGCAGAAGTGCCGGAACTGAAAAAACTGATTGCAGAGTTTGGCAAGATCGGAAGCAACTTAAACCAGATTGCCCGCCACTTTAACCAGGGCGGAATCCATTCACAGGAAATGCGTCAGGCAATAAACAAGTGCATTGCAGAAATTTACGAAATGAAATATGAAGTGATTAAGATGGCAGGGGATTTTCATGGCGATACTGAAACACATAGCAAGTAAAAATGCAGACTATGGTGAGGCACGAAGATATCTCATTTTCCAGCATAATGAATACACCGGAAAACCGATCCTTGATGAAAATGGGAAAATGCAGCTCCGGGAAGAATATTATCTTGACGGTGTAGAGTGCGATCCGTTCAGTTTCGATATGGAATGCAGGGAACTGAATGCCCGTTTCCACAAAAACCAAAAGTATGATGAAATCAAATCCCACCACTACATCATCAGCTTCGACCCGAAAGACAGGGACGAATGCGGGCTGACCGGGGAGCAGGCGCAGCAGCTTGGGCTTGAATACTGCAAAAAGAATTTCCCCGGACATCAGGCTCTTGTCTGCACCCACACGGACGGGCATAACGGGAGCGGCAATATCCATGTACATATCGTTATCAACAGCCTGCGCAAAAATGATGTGGAGCGTCAGGAGTTTATGGAGCGTAATTGTGATTCCCGTGCAGGGAATAAGCACCATTTAACTAACGATTATCTGGTTTATCTAAAACAGTCCCTTATGGATTTATGCCTGCGGGAAAATCTGCATCAGGTAGACTTGCTCACTAAAGCAGAACGGAAAGTGACAGAAAAAGAATACCATGCAAAACGCAGCGGCCAGAAAAAATTGGAAGAACGTAACCGGCAGATGATTTCAGAGGGTATTACTCCGCGCACTACCGTATTCCAGACACAGAAAGAATATCTGCGCACTTCCATTGATCAGGCTGCGGCCTCCGCACATGACCTCAAAGAATTTGAACAGATACTTTCAGAAAAATTCAACATTAAATTCAAAATCAGCCGGGGCAGATTCAGCTATCTCCACCCCGACCGTGATAAAACGATCACTGGAAGAAACCTTGGGACACACTATGAAAAAGATTACCTAATGGAAGTGATTGAAAATAATTCCCGTCTTGAAAATACAGAAAAAGATACCCCCACTGCCCCGTTTGAGAAATCCGGGCTTCGTCTGGTAACAGACTTACAGCACTGTATCAAAGCCCAGCAGAGCAAAGCCTACGCAGGGAAAGTAAAACTTTCCAACCTCCAGACCATGGCAAAGACACTTTCCTATGTACAGGAGCATGGATATAACACTGTGGAAGATGCAGAGGGCAAACTTGCCGAAATAAAAGAACTTGCTTCTTCTTCCAGAAAGGAACTGAAAGATATTGAAGGCAGGCTCCGGCAGGTCAATGAACAGATCCACTATACCGGACAATACCTTGCCAACAAATCCATCTATTCGCAGTTCCTTAGGTCAAAGAACAAAGGACAATTCCGTCAGGAGCATTCTTCAGAGCTTGCCATCTATGAAACTGCTGTAAAATTCCTGAAGGAAAAAGCCGGTGATGGACAACTCCCTACCTTGCAGACACTGAAAGCAGAAAAGGAAAAACTGCTGGTACAGAAAAAAGAAGCAAAGGAGAAATATTATTACTATCGGGATTATCAGAAAGAATTGGATACCGTCTGTGGCAATATTCATGCTGCCCTGGGGCAGCAACAAAGTGGACCGGTACGGAAACAGGAACGGAATGATATATCCTAATTGCTATCCCTAATCTTGCAATAGGTTAATTGACATGATAGGATGAATAAATAGAACAACAGACATCATTTAGATATAAGGTGAATTGCAAGATGAAAAAGATGTTTCATAATTTTGAAATAATAGAACAATCTGAAATAAGTGAATATAAGTATCCCGGTGTCTGGGCAATGTTTGGCATAAAAAAAGGGGATAATTCCTCAAAATACATATGCTTGAATGTAGGGAAAAATAAATGCATTGGTGATGAACTGAAAATAGATTTTGAGCGATTAGAATGTTTTATGCCATTTAGGAAAAAAATATATAAAAATCAATTTAATGAAGAAAAGTTCACATATAAAGAGTATGCAACAAGACAAGATTGGTTGTATAAAGAAATATCTGAGAAATATGAATCAATTATAATTATTTTAGTGACTAACGAAACCGAAAAACTATATACAATTGAAAAATACTTTGCTTATTCTACAAAAGCTGCCTATTGGGTGTCAAATGGAAGATATTCTCCCAATCGAGTAATTGATAGTTTAGAAATCAGCAAAATACGAAACGATATCAATATTTCGGAAATTGACAAATCATTAATAAAAAAAATAGATGAATTTAAGAAATGGTATGACAATCAATAAATTCTTTATGCAATTTTAAAACTGAACTCAAAAGAGGAAATACATATGCGCCCATTACATCAATTAGGTAAAAAAATAAAAGCAATTTTCTTATATTTACTTTTTTATTGTTTAGGAGCATTAATTGTAGTGACCGCTTTTGCATGGATATATTCATTAAAAGGCATTAATAACTCATGGAAAATAAGTTATGAAATATTTTGGACAATAGAGAGTTATAATTTTAATGAAGTATTATATTGGATATATGCTGAAAGAGTTGTAAATGATTTATTTTCTGTTCTTTTAGTTGGAACTGTTCTGGCGCATCTTTTAAAACCATTAAATCCTATATTATTTGGAAAATATGTCACATGTGATACAGTAGACAGAAAAATGATTTTTCGATATTGGATTATGCTTCCAAAAAATCAGTATTTGTATGATACAAAAATTAAAATATTTTTGGCAGATTATGAAACTCATCAAAAGGGAATTAATAAAATAAAACCTATTTGGTCATTGAATGAGCACGATAATAGATTAAATATAAATTTAGCAAGAGGAATTAGATTTATTGAACTTACACAAGAAGAATATAACGATCTATTAAAAGCAATAGAAAAACTTAATATGAGTCATATAAATGAGGAAGGTGTATATATCGGCGGAGATATTATAATTGACCTATCTATTAGAGGAACTAGCGAAAATGGCTCAACTTATCACGCTTGGCATAAATACAAATTAGAAGATATATTATTAGGATATAGGCATGTTCCAATGCAAAGACATAGCTATGATTCTAATGATTTTTATAGAGAAGTTTATTTAAGTGATGATGAAAAAATAAATTTGAATTCAAGTGAGGACTTTTACCAACTTGGAAAGAAAGAATTTTTTCGCTATCAACACTTTGATAAAGTATATAGGCTCAAAAGTTCTGCTAAATCGGAAAAGGCAGAAAAAAATCATGATGTTTTATCTGAAAAACAAATTAGGCATGGACAGTATTGGGGATTGCATCAACTTATTTTGGATTTATTTAGTTTTATTGCATGGTTCTTTTTGGATTCAGACAAAAAAATATCATGGGTTTTTAAAAAAATGGGAGAATACTTATTACATATTACACATATACGAAGATTTTAAAGGGAGAAAAGTTCTTAGAACATACAAGCATTTCTCCTTTTTACATTTTTCCACACTCTTTGCCGAATTAGGAAATCCAGAGTGTCCGAATAAGGACGAAGCTTTATATCCGTTATATTTGACATCCTTTAAAACAATTTCCTGCAAAATCCATAGCTGGTTATGAACAATTTATGCTTATATTAAGTTCCCCTTCAGTCCCTTCATTCAATCCCTTTGCAGAATTATAGATTGCCATAACGTCCTCTTTGGGAAACGTTGGAAAAATAGAAATAACACCTTCAAGATCCAGCCCACATCGACACATCGACTCTATTGCCCGTTTATCCTGCTCCTTCATCACTACCCCCATTTTCGTTCTCCCTCTCTCATTTCGTACATACGTTCTATTATAAAGATTTTTTTCTTGTTTGCAACTGTTTTTTTCATAGATACCATAAAAAAAAGAGGTAAACGTCAAATTCTCCGCCCTTTGATAAACTAAGCGCCGCTTACTTGCGGCGCTTGCTGTAACAATCAGCCGGGAGAGTTTCCGACCACGGCATGAACGGCTCCAGCAGGGATTGTTCTATACTTCCATTCTCATAGATAAGCCGCGGCAATTCTGTCAGCAAATGTTTGATGTAATAATAGACATTCAGATTGTTCGCACGGGCAGTCTCAGTAAGGCTGTAAATGACGGCGCTCGCCTGGGCACCGCGGACCGTATTGATCGTCACCCAGTTCTTCCGGCCGATCGTAAAATTCCTCAGCGCCCGCTCCGAGGCGGAATCGTCGATCGGAACCTCGCCGTCTGTCAGGAATACTTTGAGATATTCCTCCTGATTGATACTGTATGCAAGACCCTTTGCCGTTTCACTTTTCGGAAGGACCA
>RAYM01000093.1 GCA_003611805.1 bacterium 1xD42-87
ACAGGTGCTTTTTGTTGTCAATGTACAAATATATTTGCATCCAAAGCCAGAAATTTAAAGGTTTTCAGCTGGTTTGGAGTGTGGGAAGTTTGAGAAATTAAAAAGTGCTTTGTGGATATGGCAGGTAAAGAGATGTCTTTAGTAAAAGCCTTATTTATCCCTACAGCGGCAATAGATGTAGATGCAATAGAAGTTTTACCAAAATGTATGAATGATCTGTTAAAATGCGGTGTCTTAGGTAAAAATATTGACGTATTTGATTTACATGCCGGAATGGAATTTGAGAAATTGCAACAATATGATGTGGTATATTTGTGTGGCGGAAATACACGTTATTTGCTTGAAAGAATCAATGCTACAAGGTTTCATAAGTCTTTAATGGAGTATATCAATGACAATGGACTGGTAATAGGGGTAAGTGCCGGAAGTCTCATTTTTTCCAATAATTTGGATAATAATTTGGGGTTAATTGATACAAAATTAGATGTTCATTGTATAGCGGGGGAAAGAAGGGGCAAATTGACATATCCATTAAAAAATAATATAAAACTTACAAATACATGTGCGCTTGTAATACGGGATTTCCCAGATGGTGTGGAAATAATTGGAGAATAGAAAGAGGACAATATGTTTCAAGGATTTAATGAGTCTACCATAATGTATTATAAAGCAATTCATAAGGAAAACAGTAAAAAAGTATATCAGGATAATGAACAGCTATATCTTGAAGGTGTGAAATATCCTTTAGATGAACTATATTTTGAATTGTATAACTATTTTAATGGGGTTGACAGGGATTTGTTAAGTAACAGAAGGAGATGTATTTCTTCGGCATATAATGATGCCCGTTTCTGTTGTGGAACACCTATAAAGGAATATTTTTACGTACGATTCAAATTAAATAGAATGAATAAGAAAAATGCATTGGGTTTCTTTTTTGATGCATCTTTAGATGGATATAAATATGGGTTGAATATCTATAATCCAGATGCAAATGGAATGAATAAAATCCGAGAATATATATTGGCTAATAAGCACTATGCAAAAAGAGTAATTGAAGATTTTAACGAAGCATGTTTATTAGAAATTCAAGGGGAAAAATATAAAAAGGAATATTATTCAAAAGAAGATATTATTTTACAAGAATGGTTGGAACGCAAGAGAATTTCTTGCACACATGAAGAAAATCTTAGTCCCGTTTTTTATGAGAGAGAAATTTTAAATCATATTTTTTCGGCATTTGACAGTGTAAGGGAAGTGTATTTTATGTTGAAGGAAGCATTATAGTTGATATCTTAGGGCAAATGAGGGGCAAAGAGATGTGCCAAGTCCACCTGATTATTAGTGGTCTTGGCACATATAAAATAGGAATCTAGTAAAGTTCCAATGAATCCTCTGCATCCACCCACATCTGCATATTTCCCTCAAGGTAGATTAAATCCATCGATATATCGATGGATTGCATATATCAAGCGGCTCATCTATTGCTAAGGCATCTAAGGCACATTGGGAGCAGGGAGTAGTCGTTAATCCATCTTCAGCCTTGTTGCAGTCAATCCGCAGAAGATATCCGTCAAAGGTTGTTATCTCAACACGGTTGTGGTACATATTGTATTCTGCATATATGAATTTCATATCCTATCAGTCCTTCCTTTGCTAATTTAATTTTCGGAGAAATTTAAGAAAGCATTTCTATCAGTTCTTCCTGCCCAATTTATTCTGTATTATAATTTGTTACAGGTTTTTCTTTCCCTTATTTTTGCCCTTATGAGAGTACGTAACATGAGAGAAAAGGATATAACACAAGGGAAAGCATAAGGGCAAACTCACTTGCTATAAATTTAGTATTTTTAAGGGTTTGCGGGCTTTTTGAAGATAAGATATAATAGTTATTAAATGCTATAAAAAGTGTCTTATCAGAATTCCGGTTTGTCGGGCAAAAGAAATTGATGGAGGTATAGTATGAAGATAACTGATAGAGATATAGATAACGGAAAACCTTTTGATTGGGGGAAAACCTCTTTAGATTATGCAAAGTTCCGTGATATTTATCCAAAAGAATTTTATCAAAAAATTGTTGACCGCAAATTATGTATAGACGGACAATCTATCCTTGATGTTGGAACAGGGACAGGGGTTCTTCCCAGAAATATGTACCAGTATGGGGCGAAGTGGAGGGCTACCGATATTTCAGGAAATCAAATTGAACAAGCCAAAATCCTTTCAAAAGATATGGATATAGATTATTACGTTGTGCCAACAGAAGATATAAGTTTTTCAGATAATTCTTTTGATGTAATCACAGCCTGTCAATGTTTTTGGTATTTTAACCATGAAATTGTTATGCCTAAGTTTTATCGTATGCTTAAAAAAGAGGGAAAGATTCTTGTTTTATATATGGCATGGCTTCCATTTGAGGATAAAATTGCGGGAGCAAGTGAAAAACTTGTATTAAAATATAGTCCTAACTGGAGTGGTGCAGGAGAAACGATACATCAAATAGACATACCCGATTGCTATAAAGAAAACTTTGAACTTGTACATCACGAAGAATTTACTGTAAGAATACCATTCACCCATGAAAGCTGGAATGGAAGAATGAAAGCGTGTCGTGGAATTGGTGCTTCGCTTACCGAAAAAGAAATTTCTATGTGGGAACAAGAGCATAGAACACTCCTTGAACATATTGCGCCTAATGAATTTGATATTTTACATTATGGTGCTATTGCCGAACTAAAAAAGCGTTAAATTCAAATTTGGAGGAATTATCTATGGCTGACGATAAAAGAAAATTAACAGAAAAAGAACTGAAACGTAAAGATTGCTTTGAAAAAATAAGCTCTGAAATGCAACAAAAAGGATATAAAATGAAGAATGTGGTTATCAATACACAAAAAGCAAAGTATTTTGCTCTTTTAGTCATGTTTCCGTTTATGGCTTTAACATTTTGGCTCTACAATAATGTGAATGGTTTTAATTTAGATGGTATTTCCTGGGGATATGCTGTGGCGTTGCCTCTGCTTATTCTATGCCTGATTATCGTACATGAGCTAATACATGGAATTACTTGGGCGATTTTTGCAAAAATCATTTTCATGCGATTGATTTCGGAATTGTTTGGAGTACTTTATCTCCATATTGCACTTGCTTCAAACCGTTGAAAAATGCTCATGTACGGTAAAGAAGCAAGCAGCCAAAAACAACAGATAGACCGCCAGCACCACACTATTCCGAACCAAAGAACCAGAGACGAGAAGACAAGCATTGTGGAAATGTGCATAACTGGCTATGGAATCCCTCTCATACCTTTTTAGCAATAAAAGCAAGAAATTGTTGACAAATGTATATCCAAGCGCTAATATGAAATAAATTTCACATGAAGTTTATTTCATGCAAAGGAGACAAAATTTGAAAAAAGAAGTTCCTACACTACTGTCAAATAATGTAAGAGAATACCGAATGGAGAAACAACTTACCCAACAGCAACTTGCTGATTTAGTAAATGTTTCTTCAAGAACTATCATTTCACTGGAAAAAGGGCAATATAATCCGTCTGTTTTGCTGGCTCATGAGTTAGCTAAAATATTTGGATTGAAGATTGAAGAATTATTTAATTTTGAGGAGGATTGACATGAGAAAGAGTAAGAAAATTTTTGCGTGTTTATTTATCGGTATTGGTATTTTGCTCTTACCTTTTAGTCTTATAAAGGGATTTCCGGCTGCTTTTATTCTCTCTGCTGGCTGCGCACTAATAGCTTATGGCATTGTAGATTTTCTATTTGAACATTTTATCCATAAGATTGGACGCGCTAAAATCATGGATGAGGACGAAAGAAACGTGCTTATTAACGGCAAAGCATACACTCTTGTATCTGAATTTGCAAATATTGGTTTTATTGTTCTTGCTTTGTATTCCGCTATCTGCAAGGCAGATATGGTAGGTTGCATGATTGCTGTAGGTATATTTTTATTAAGCCATATAGTTTATGCAGTGTGTTTTAAATATTTTGACAACCATTAACAGAATAACGCCAGTTGTCAAAATAAATACTTTTATGATTTTGCCAGAGAAAATTTTAAGGAGCGGAATAGTTCAAACAGTTACCGCACCTTGAATTATAAATGCAACTGCAAACCACGCAATGCCCCATGTGGGAGAAAGGGGGAATCATTTATGCCTTGCACAGAAGCATACAAAGAACACATCATCCTTAATCCGTGAAACTCAGATTTATTAAATACCTGCAAAGTCTGTGATTATGTGGTTTTGAAGAGCCAAACAAT
>RAYM01000094.1 GCA_003611805.1 bacterium 1xD42-87
ATCACGATAACCGATGAAGTAATATAGCAACAAAACTTCTTGCCTTAACTCCGGCAATTTTGATAATGCCGTTGCTAACCGTTCATCATCAACGATAACTTCCTTACCCAACACAAGAAATGCGGTCGGCTTGTCCTGCTTTTCAAAGTAACTGTCCATAACAGAAGGTTCAAAATATCGTTCTGACATCAGATAGTTAAGGGATATTTCCCGTTCCATTTTCCGCTTCAAATCCCGCCATGCGTTTATAGCTTCATGGTACAGGACAACCTTGCAGAACGCATGAAACGCATATTCGATATGTTCCATGAATTGTTCAGAATATCTCATTTTCTCTCACCCCCTTTCTTCCCAGTAGGGGGCTATTACAACAAACGCCCATACAGCATAAAGCGGCATAGGCATTTGGGTAATACGAGTTATCAAGACATACTAAATGATATGTGTGTTCATACTCATAGGCAGAATATCCCGTTCCACAAGACAGGATTTTTTTGACAATTCACCATAACAAAAACTACCCATGAAATAAAAAACAGACATAGCAGTACCTCACAATACCGCCATATCTATGAAAGTCATTCTGCCACATAAAAACGGCGGCTTTGATTGTTATTTCAAAACCGCCGTTTAGCCGCTTGTATTCTGTTTTGGCGCATGATGATTTTGCCGCCACACAACGGTTTTTTTATTAACCGCCGGACGGCATGAAAATCCTTTTTATGCGTAGTGATATTTTTTTCTGTTCTGATAAAGAAAAACCTGTGCTACAACCATAGTGATTAACTCTGCTATCGGTACTGCAAGCCATACCCCTGTTACGCCCAAAAGATTGGGCAATGTAAGCAACAGCACTGTAATCAGTCCAAAAGTCCGCAGGAATGACAAAATTGCTGACAACTTCCCGTTTGATAATGCAGTAAATGTGGCAGATGTAAAAATATTCAATCCACAAAATAGAAAACTGAATGGGAAAATCAAAAATCCGTTTCGCGCAATTTCGTAAACAGGAGTTCCCTTTTCTGCAAAAACACGAACCAATGGCGAACCAAAAATAAATGCTACTGCAAAAACAGTGACCGAAACAAAGACAATAAATTGCATACAAATAGAAAATACATTTTTTAGCTGTTTTTCGTCCTGCTTCCCATAGTTATAGCTGATAATAGGGGCTACTCCCATAGAAAAACCTATGTAAAGGGCGCTCAATAAAAACTGTGTATAGATGATGATTGTGATTGCCGCAACTCCGTTTTCTCCAAGCAGTTTCATCATAATGCGGTTAAAAAGGAATGTTGTAACCGCTGTTGCCGCCTGACTTACCATTTCCGAAAAACCATTGGTACAGCTTTCAGCCAATACGGAAAAATCTATGACTGGCTTCCTAAAATGCAGACTGCCTCTCTTTGCGGAAAAGAACCATAATCCAATCACCGCCGGTATCATATAGCCAATGCCCGTACCAAATGCCGCCCCCTTAATGCCCATGTGAAACGGCACCATAAAAACATAGTCCAGTAAAATATTTACGATTCCTGCGCTTACGCCAAGCACCATACCCATTCCGGGGCGTCCCGCCGTTACGATTAGATTTTGAAAAAGCACTTGCAGGATACTTGCGGGCGTGAATAACAGCAGGATAAAAAGGTATTCTTTACAGTATGGAAATAGAATACTGCTTGCTCCAAGTCCCCATACAATCCTGTCAATAAAAACCGTTCCCAACACTGCAATCAATCCACCTAACAAAATGCCCGCTGAAATAATCAGCGTAAAATCCTGTGCCGCCCTACTTTGTTCTCCTGCTCCCATTTTGCGTGCTACTATCGCGCTTCCTCCTGTTGCAATCATAGTTCCAAGACCGACAATCAGATTGATAACAGGGCAGACAATATTCAATGCCGAAAGTGCATTTGTATCTACAAACCGTGCTACAAAAATTGTGTCAACGACTGTATACAGCCCCATGAATATCATCATCAAAATTGTCGGAAATGAAAATTTCAGCAACGACTTTAGTGTAAAGTTCTGTGATAATGGATTTAGGTCACTCATTGTCCTTGCCCTCCGATTTTTCTCTGTGAAGTATAAACCGCTGTGTCGGATAGCCAAACTCAATTAACAATTCCGCTTCGGCAAAACCAAGGCTTCCCCATATCTCCCGATAGCCTGTGTCTGCCTTGTCGCCCTCCCGAAAAGTCGTCACGCTAATCTGTGCGGAACGTGTAAGTTCATACAATGCCTTTTCGCAAAATGCTTTCGCAATCCCTCTTTTCCGATACTGTGGGTGTACCCCAAAGAAATCAATGCTCCCCGTCACCTCGTTAAACGCCATAATCCCGATTGCCGTATCAGCGTCTTTCAAAATCAATGCTCGCTTATTTTTGATATACTCCTGCAACTGTTCAAGGTATTGTTTTTCGTCCAAGTGCGGGAAACCGTCAATGACAAGGTGAACCAGTTCTATCCATTTGGGTATGTCCTCCTGTGTTGCAAAGACGATTTTATCCTGCCATTCTTTTTCCTCTAAATTTGTAGGATTTTCATTCAAGACATATCTTAGCTGCAATGGATAAAATTCCTCTTCCTCCCTGTACCTGTTAGGGGATTTTTTATACATGGCTTTGAAAATATCCGTAAAGGACTGCTGGCTCTCATATCCGGCAGAAAGCGCAATTTCAAGGATTGGTCTGTCGGAAAGAACAAGCAGTTTTGCGGCTTCGGTCAACTGGCGGCGTTGTACATAATCGTGAATTGTCAACCCTACCGTACCTGTAAACATTCGGTGCAAATGATATTTTGAATAATGTACAGCCCCCGCAACTGTTTCCAAGTCCAGTTTTTCGTGCAGGTGGCTTTCGATATAGTCGATTGCCATTATTACATTTTTGATATTCCCCGGCATTGCAGCTTCCTCCTTTCTCTCTGCATTATAACAGGATATTTCATTCAGCTTTTCATATATCTTGCGGTTTTAAGGACAAGTATTTACCAGTATACAACAGACCACTCTGATAGGAAAGATTTTTAACAATTTTTTTGGAAACATTGGCATTTCTTAAACTTCCCCGTATTAAGAAGCAAGGAAAACTTTTTGAAAAATTTCTCTTAAATATTCGTCAAAAACGCCCTGTGCGGTGTTGTAGGTAGTGAGAGGATTTTCAAGAGGGTTTGGGAAACTTCCCAACAAGCAAAATCTGTCCGGCAAGCCATAGCGCAGATGGGCAGATTTACGGAAATGGGTACCCGTTTCCTATGCTTGCTCCGAAACTTATCACTTTAGCAAATACGGAAAGGAAGGGAAAAGAATGGATTGGGAACTGGAAATCAAGGACAGCGGCTATCTGCCGGAAAAAGGGAAGCCGACAGAGGAAACCATCTGCTACAAAATCGGCGGCACATACTATGAAGTGTCTACCTCCTGCGGCGGCTCGGAACGGCTCCGCGACAAGATG
>RAYM01000095.1 GCA_003611805.1 bacterium 1xD42-87
AGCGGGATATCATGCGCCCAGCGGGCACAACATGCAGACGTGGCGGTTTACGGTGCTTACCAGGCAGCCGGATATCGTGGAACTGAAAGAAGTGACGAGGCAGACGGCAGAGCGGAATAAGGTGCATTTTTACGGGTTTGAAAATCCGCAGGCAGTCATACTGATTTCAAATGACGACAGGAATGCGGCTGGCTGCCAGGATGCTTCCTGTGCGGCGGAGAATATCATGTTGGCGGCGGCATCATACGGCATCGGTTCCGTATGGCTGAATCCGCTGATGACACTTCGGGGAGTGGAGCCGGTCAAGTCGCTGCTTGACAGATACGGGATACCGGCGGGGCACACCGTCTGGGCGGCGGTTGCGCTTGGGTATCCGGTCAGCGGGGGAGCGGCGCTGCAGAAGAAGGAGAATGTGGTGTTTTTTGTGGAGTAGGACGTGTATTGCTTCTTTTCACGCCTGAAAATCAATAAGTAATATCCTCGGAGCATCCGATACTGGCAAGACTTACCTGGCGAAAGCGCTTGGCATAAAATCTGATAATACATCAAACTAAAATTGGATGTAATAGATGTGGAAGGCTTCCAACAATGTTTGGGAGCCTTCCGCATTTCAGTAAGAAATATGGTTAATTTTCGCATGGGCATGGGCATTTTTTGTCATTAAAGGGGGGAGAATTGACAAGGAAATGTAACAATAATATAATAAAAATGACCTCTCAATGTAGTCGAAACGTAAATGGTCGAAGATAAAGAGGTTAACCACAAATCTCTTTTGCGGAAACCGCTATTTTGGCGTCAGAAGAAAGAGGATAGGTGACGGAACTAATTTTGGGAGAAAGAAAAACCATTACTGGCATTATTGTTTGCTACCCGCTTTGAACTGAGGAATTGAAAGCAGACGTCATTCAGTTTAATTATCACATATCTGTGTACGAAGCTTTTTTCGGAATAAATATACATATGCATCATTTTGCCGGAGCCAGAAGAGGTACAAAGGAACTTTGCAGTAAAGAGGAGTAAATTTTGGGACACTATGATAAACACCAATTAACTATTATGACAACTACCCAATGTAATATGCATTGCGTATATTGTTTGACCAAAGCCAGAAAAAACGGAAATGCTTACAGAATTGATGAAACATTTGCGCGAACGATTATTCGGGATTATTTATTGTCCTGTGATCGCCCGTGGATTCGTTTTTATGGAGCAGGTGAAGCAACGATAGAAATTGATATGATAAAAAGGCTCATTGATTATGCCGATAGCATTTCGACTGTACCGATTTATTATGAGTTACAAACGAACGGTTTTTTTTCGTTAGATGTTGCGGATTATATAGGGCACAAATTTAATATCGTGTATGTTTCCATTGATGGTGCACCAAATATAAATGATAGACAGCGCTTAAGCAATAATGATAAATCAACGTCGGAAATAGTGGTGCGAAACATTAAATTATTAAATAAAATGACGACTTTGGGTGTTCGTGCCACTATCACAGTTCTTAATGTTGATAAACAAAGAGAGATAGTTGACTATTTTTCCTCACTTGGAATAAAGTTTATGTTTTCAAAACCTGTATTACCCAGTGTAGGCTCTAATGAAAACCTTGAGTATGCTGTTCCATTAATGACATATGCAGAAAATTATTTAGATGCATATAGATATGCAAAAAATAAGGGTATATTTTACGGTAATATATATATTGTCAACTTCGACAGAAAGACTGATACGTTTTGTCGAGCATGTCATCCTTATCCACATGCTACTCCGGACAATTATGTTTCTTGTTGTGATCGCGCCTTTCTTAGCAATATAGGTCTTGACGAATTGTTATATGGGCATTATGATGTTAAATCAGGTTCAATTGTATATGATTATGACAAGATACGAAAGATATGTAACAGAAAAATACAGAATATGACAAAATGTGTGAATTGTTCCGTGAATGAATTTTGCGGAGGGGCTTGTTTAGGGACCGCGTATCAACGAAATGGGGATTTTTACGTTCCTTATGATAAAGAATGTGAAGTTATAAGATATTTGTATGATGAAATTGGCAATGATGTTGTCTTAGGATTTTTTCACCCCTAGGAACATATGGAGGTTTACATAAATATGCCAAAAAAGGATAAGATAATTAATGGCGTTGAACACCAAAATAATACATTTAAGGAACAGGGAAAAATATATAAGTTTATTGAAAAATGTCCACTCGGGGTTATAATTTTTCTTCCATTGCTTTTTATTTTAATAGAAATGGTAGTATTTGCTTTCTTGTATATGGGATTGTCATCATCATCTTTTGGCAATAGTTTTAGTTATAGTATGTTTTCGTCTTTAGGGGAAATGGTTGATACATCAGTCAAAAATGCTTTTTGGATAAATAGAATAATCTCAATTCAATTAATTATAACTAACTGCATTATTTCGTTCTTTATGGCTGTTGTTTTATACAAATTTATGAGTATTAAACCAAAACTAATTAAAGTGGAAGATCATCTTGTTTTTGATCCTAGTAGTGGTACTTTAAGATTACGCATAGTAAATGTTTCTAGATTTAAACTTAAAAATGTTTATATTAAAGCATACTTTCGCCTTCATATACCAGAGAGCAACAGACATGCATGGGCTAAACTGAATCTGAAAATTGATGAGATAGTTTGCCTTGAACCGTACAAACCGTGGAATATAGCCACAAAACCATTTAAAGAGAATTCAGAACTGAGAGGTGAAACGAAATTAGACATAGGTAAATATGATAGAGAAAGAATATGTGATTTTATACCAGACATGCTTAATGAAAAATACCGTTCTGATGATATAGAACTGGCTAAGAGCAGTGACTATATTAATCTACATATAACAATTACCTATAAGTCACCTTTATTTGATACTGATAGGGTTCATCATGAGGAATTCATGACCAAAGACTTTTGTTGTGGGCAGCTCAAGAGTATTGAAAGACACAAGTCGGGGGAAACTATTATGAATTGGTCTAATTGGGGACAATATGATGACCAGAGTGAAAGTCATTGTAAGGGTTGTTCTTTTGAAAAAAATTGTAGCATCATAAAAAAGGAAAAAATGACAATAAGTTAGATTAATGTTATAGACAGTATTGCATGTTTTTCATGAAAACTGAATTCCTTATATGGAAACAGAATAAGGAAGGAGAATGTAGTGTTTTTGTGGAGTAGGACAGTTCTTGACTGGAGCGGTCTATATTTCGCAAACGCTGAATAATAGAGTATGATTCGCAAAAAGGCAGTATTAGACAGCCATTACTTAAACTTTCCTTCTAAATTAATATTTCGATTTAAAGGAATATTCTCTCTTATTTAGTGTCTGCTGATTAATTCTACAACGCTTGATTTTACTGATTTGTGCCCCGATATCTGATATAATATCTACAAAGG
>RAYM01000015.1 GCA_003611805.1 bacterium 1xD42-87
AAATTGTTGCTCATATTTTACCTCTCTATTTTCTATAAATATTATATATATTACATTATATAATATTTATAACAAAAAATCTACAAATATTTAATATATTATTACAAAAAAAGTAAATTATGTAATCAATTTTTAATATATTTAGGTATCATATGAAACACAAACCATCATTCCACAACCTACACACCCTATTATCAATACCAGAATCCAGAATACAATTATCAATGTTCACCAGCATACCCATCACCAAGATAAACAACTGGTTTAGTCCAGATAGTAGGGTAGTACCTAGAGCGGATGAGTTGGTGTTGATGAGTAAATATTTTGGATGTAGTGTGGATTGGTTATTAGATTTAGATGATGAGAAGGGCATTGGCAAGTTATAAAAGAGCCTGACCATTTCTGATCAGGCTCCAATATACTATATGAATTATAATGATTTAACAATATGGCGCCAGTATTCCAACCGCTGAACCACACTGGTATTTGCCGAGGTGCCCTGTGTAATATATCCCTTATATTCTTCATTTGTATCATAATTAGCAAGGAAATCTTTGATCGCATCCATAGCCTTTGTCATTCCTTTTTTCTCTTTGATAACCCGACAAATCGCAAAAATAATAAAACTCAGGCTAGTTTTGGGTATCTTCACATCTTCATCAAAATTCTCATCAAGTTTATTTAAAGCCTGTTTAATTAATTCAACTTTATCATTCAGGTCTTTATAATTACTATATTCTATGAATTTCTCTTTATCTTTTCTGCTGAAAGAATTAATCTCATAATCTTCGGTTGTTGCACATAACATAAGTATTTCCAAAGCCGTTGCCTGATCCACAGAACTCTTAAACTGAGCGGGCGTCAAAACCTTCTCAAAGAAAGGATGAGACACAATATCAAATATCGCATCACTCATATAATCAGACATATTCGGTGTCATTTTCTGGGTCGTATTCAAAGGTTTTCCAGAATTGAGCCTGGAGAACATCTCGCGCACATCTTTGTCTGTGTACTCTGTAATCTCATAAACTTGTATCTGAGCATCACAAATTGCATCTTTAACAGGCTGCTCCAACTTTGAAAATTTCAGACCTGCAATTTCATAAGTCATATCTTCAATTTCTACAGGATTCAAATTCTTGTATAGAGAAAATCCATCGTTTAGGAAGTCGGAGATAGTTCCAAGCCGCTGTACACCGTCAATTACATATTGCTTACCGCCCTCTGAAATAGTATGGATTGGATTCACAATATAGCCTCTAAGTAATGAGTCTATAAGTAAAGACTTAGATTCTTTGTTCCAGACTCCTTCACGTCTCTGAAGCCTATGCTTCAGTATGATATTACCGCGCTTTACTTTGTTTGCTAACGTTTGTACAGGCTTATTGCCACTTGATACTTTCATTATGCTACCTCCGTTTCAAATTTTATAAAAATTTTGATATTTTTAGAGTAGCATAATAAGTAAAATTTGTAAATATTTTTCAATAAAAGTGTTTAATATTTTAATCTAAATTTTATTATTTGACAATATTTTCCAATGTGTTACAATATGATAAAGGGTGCTACCTAAAGTGGTAGGCGGTTAGTCCTCTAATCGTGAGACTGAACTCATGTTTATCTTATAGATATCCTTTCGAGGAAATATTGCGAAAGGAGGACTGGTATATGGTTACATACTCGGATATGTTTGCATACACGATAGTAATCTTTACTATTCTTGCGTTTGCGTTTAATTACAAAAACAAAAGAAAATAACCGCCCTCTCCAAAGTACGGTTATTTTCTAACATTTAGAATCTAATTTAAACTTGGACTAACCGCTTGTCATACGGGTTAGTGCCTTTTGTATTTGCTTCTTTTTACTTGTTAGTATAACACATTCTTGAACGTAGTCAAGTGGTTTATACGTTTTCGCCCTATTTATTGGAGAATTATTTGCTTTCTCCGTTCAAATCTCCACAATTTTCGGCTTGGAGAAATCCTTACATTATCCTATTTCTTCCTGTGAAAACAGTTGCTATAAAGAAATGGAAGAGCAGTATCACTCTCTACTATTTTACCCCAGTCATGGGAAAGTCTTCTTCTCTTTTTTATATCAGTACATACAAATAAATGTTCTGTCTATATTTACGTGCTCCTACATGATATAATTCCATTACAACATCAAGATTTGATTTCATAACCACCTCCAAAACATCTCACTTCCACGGTGAGATAGGCTTGCTCCACACAAGCCACCTAATAGTATGATATTTACAACAAAAACAGAATTATCGGAGGTGGCTCATGGAAAACATAATTGAAAGTGTTGTTGAGTGTGGCTCTGCATATGGGATGGTATGTGTATTAGCAAGCTTTATATTCTTTTACACCACCATTCGATTTGTGTTACCTTACATATATAAAATTATATGTAAAATATGCAACACATTAGTAAAGTACAAAGATGTCCATGCAAAAGCCAATGTTAAGGATGTCTCATTTGAGACAGAATTACATAGGTAATTTGGACTACTGGATTCCACTCTGGTAGTCCTTTTATATTTTTATGTTCGTCTATTCTGGACTCCACTCCAAAATAGATATTCTTATCATCCACGATATGAAAGTAGGAGATAAGGTTCCTACTGAATAATAAACTGTCATATCTCAGCATAGTACCGAATGTATATTGTTACGGCAGCGTTGCATCTAACCGTCTCTAGCCATTTCATTACAGTGAGGGTTCATCATTATACAAATGAGTATAAAGAGAGGCTTCCCTGCGGATCTCATTTAGTATCACATTACTGTGACAGGCACAAGATTCCCCGTCCTTGTATTATCACAAAGAGTCTATTCAGACCATATCGACCTACATACGAATGAGTATGTATTTTATTTACTATCATGTATCTCATGACAGGCATAGAACCTTCTTGTCTTTGCCACAAGAATCAAAAACTATGCTGTCGGCACATTCACAACATTTTGGCAGATGTTGATGGCAAACTAATATAATTCAGCCATACCGACGTTTTTAATGGAGGTAAATAATCCTGCTCCGAGTCCGATAGATCCAAACAATCCAAGTTTGGAGGTTAATGAGTCAATAACGTTCATAACAGATGTTAAACCGTCAACGACTGTTTTCATGTCATCTCTTTTGAAGAGATTCTGGGCTACGCCAACAGTGGTTTCTTTAAGACGATTTGTCTTGTATTCTATGGAATCCATAATTACTGACATTTCTTTTTCAGCAGAACCAGCACTATTTGCCATGCTATTCATCGCTTTTTCTGCTGCTTCAAAATTATTGATAGTTGCAGCTATAATCTGACCCTGACGTTTACCAGCCAGTGCTTCAAGTAATCCTGCTTGATCTTTATCGCTAAGCTGATCATAAATATCACTGATTTCTTTTAATAGCTGATATGTAGATTTATATTCTGTTTTTGTATCATCTGTAAATAAACTAATTCCGCCAGGAGTAGAAGCAGTCTTTGTCAGATTTGCAATTTCACCAGATAATTCTTCTACATTTCCAATAAATTCTTCGGTTTCTTCGTCATACCCACGTATCCTCATGGATACGGTTTTAAATGCATTACCGACAGACGCATCATCTCTTGTAATTTCTACTGCTGCTGTTTCCAAAGCAATAGTTTCTTCTAATGTATTATTTGCTTCTTTCATAGCAGAAGATGATCTTGTTAGCATATTAACAATCTCTGCATTGCTAGTAGCGGCAGTATTACCAATAATATTGATTTTAGACATGATTCCATCAAGAACTTCGTCAGGATTATCATTGCCGATATCAAATGCTTTCATTACACTGACTAATCCATCTGTAGCTGTGTCAACATTCATTCCAGGAGAAATACTTGCAAACATAGAAGAATATTTTGCCATTTTAGATGCAGCTTCTGCGCTTGAATATCCGAGCCGTGACCATGCGGATGCTTGATTTATAATTTCAGCAGTAGTGACACCCATCTGTTTAGCAACTTTATTAGCTTCATAATAAAATTTCTCTAGTTCACCATACGTCATGGATGTGGTTTTTCTTAAATCTACTAAAGCAGTATCAAGTTCCACAATACTTCTAATACCGCCTTTGATAGACTGGATTGCTTTCATAACCAAGAAGGTAGAACTCGTCCAATAACTAAACGAACTCATTCCTTCTCTCAAAGTTTGAAAGAATGTCTTACCAAGTTTACCTGTTGCGCGAGCAGCATTTTGAACATCAATAAATCTTTGTTTTAATATAGATAACTCTTGATTGCTTAATTTAGCACCTTGTTGGATTTTAGCAAAAATATCTTTTAATTCAGAACCAAACTGAAAAGATTTTACAGTTTTCCCATTTTTACTCATAAAATCAACAACCTGATTACGAAATGAAGATATAGCAGAATCTTTTGCTAATTCCGTATTCATAGACCTAACAGAATTTGTAACGGTCTTGATCTGTTTGTCTAATTCTTTTTCAGATGCAATAAGAGCCTTCTGATGTGCCTCTGTAGGACTATTTGCATAATTATTAGAAGCGGTAGTTAATTGGTCAAATGCTTTTGACAATTCATTTGTACTGATTCTTGCATTTCCGTTAGCATCAGTCCATTGATTTGTCTTGGCAACCAAAGCATCTACTTTAGATTCATAAGTTCCGTCACCAATTGAAAGTTGAATTTTATTGACTTGGTTAGCAAGTTTTTGTACTTCTGAATTGACTTTATTACTTGACCTGCTAATACCATCTACTATATTTTGCCCGATATTACTACCAATTTGTTGTCCCATTTTAGAATCAATAGCAATATTGGGAATCTTAATCTTTTGACCAAGTGCAGATTCTAATTGTTTTACAATATTTGATAATGATTTTGGATCAATTTCAACTTGAATCTTTAATTTATCTAGCTGATTTTGAAGTTCTTTAATATTTGCATTGACATTTTCTTTTGACTTTGTTTCATCTAATTTTGCTTGGAGCAATATCAAAAATTCGTCCATATATGTAATTACCTCCTTTGTTATAGGCATTAAAAATACCGCCGACAAAGGGCGGTAGTAATTTTCATAGTTATTTAGTTGTTGTAGCGAGTTACTTTATTGGGACACCACATTTTTTCAGGTTACTTTTCATGATATATAATATTCCTGGTTTTAATCCCAATTCTGCTAATGCGTCATCCCATATGCGCATATCTCCTTCAATAGACCATCCGTGAAACTGTTCATTTGCACTTAGCATAATATCTAATCCACTGGCTCCACCCATATATTGATAATCTAAATAGTTGGGGTCAATCTCTACAGAACAGGAGAGTGTCCCGTTAGTTTTTACAATATCTGTTTTAATTAGCGAATTTAACATTTTGTATGTTCTATCATATATCATGGGAATAGCACTTGTTCCATTTCTAAATACAGGTTCTTTATAGTAGTCTGTTATATGTTGCTGAATCACTTCAAATATTTCCTGCTGAGTCATCTTTAGTGCCTGTTGTATTCGTGATTCAAGAATCTTTGTTAAATCACTTATTGATCTTATTACTGTAGCCATATTTTATCCTTTACACAAAAATACTCCCTCACAGGACAATGAGAGAGCAATAATAATAATTTTTTATATACCAAATATTTCATCTATGTTATAATACTCATATCTGTGGCAGCATAGGTAGAGAAAGGAATTGCTGTGATAGAGGTAACTTGCTCAATTATCTCTGTGTGTATAGCGGCTTTAGGGTTACTATATACGATTTACAGAGACAACAAGAAGAAATAATGTAACATAAGTACCAAAGATATGAGTATCCGCTTATTCATGTGAATTAGATGAAACGGTAGGAGATTAGCCACCTTCTACTACACAAAATCATAAACACAAATCCTATGTCTGCATATGTTTCTGAGATATAGCAAGAATAAACGGTGAAAATATCTGCTTGACATCAGAAATGTCAATGATATAATAAGCTATAGAGCAGGTTATGAATGTCACAACTTAATCCTTATCTTAGATCTGCAATTTGGCTAATTGCAAACATTTAAGATCATTTCAGGAGGTTAGGGAAATGACGAGAGAATAGCATCGTAGAAATACGGTGCTATTTCTTTATCCCTATGAAAGAGACATTTTAAAAGTAAAAGAACCTGTATTTAAACAGGCTCTTAATTATATTATCTTAATATTATCTTACGCAAATTTCGGTTTTGACTTTTTCATCGGTATTAACATCCATTTTATTTGTTCTGGAGAATGATTTTTAATGTGCTCTACAACATACTTGTGAACATCTTCTAAACTGCCAAGATTTACATCCTCAAGAACTCCATACTCTAATGGATCATGTTCACTAACACATACTAATTTAAAATAGTAATTATCCATTTATATCACCTCCTGTAAGTTTACATAAATGAATGTATCATATAATAATGTAAAAATATAGAGGTAATTATTGGTTTTATTTATCTAAATTGTTCTTATTAGATTCATGAATCACTTTAGCTAATGAATCCATAAATTTCTTTTCAAGTTCTTCTGGATTTTTAATCAGTTCCATAAGCTGCTTATCTGCGAACTGCCAAAATTCCAGTTTCCATTTCACTTCTTTAGTTTTATATAAATACCATCTAAGTAGTGTAATCATAATTTGTCTTCCTTCCTATATACTTTTATGTTCCAGTAATAATCATCATTAGTCCATATGTGGAAATCATCATTATAAGAATCATATTTTATATGTGTTACTTGTGGACTTGAATTACATATATGTAAATATATGTCTGAATAAATATTGTAATTATGTAATTTTAATACTTGTTCTATTTCGTAAGAGTACATAATCAATCACCATACATTTTTATTACAGCATCTCCAATACAAATTGCATCAGCTTCGTCATCACCAACATTTAAATCATAATGCTCTTTTACATATTGAATTGCTTGTTCTTTTAACTGTTCTCTTTTTACATTTTTGCCCTGCGACATATTTATAACTTTACGCCAAGAAGTTGGTCTTATTGTATTAAATTCACAGTCATGATTTATACACCAAGCGTAGATAACCCCTTGTAATCTTGTTAGAAATCTTTGTGTTTGTGCGTTTCTTAATACAACAGTTTCTTCTACATAAACAATATGTGGTTTATATAAATCAAGAATTGTCCATAACCTATGTGACATTTCCTCAAAACGTGAATCCATATTTTTATCTTTACTACAGTCTAATAAATGATGCGCTTTATATTTACCGTTACAAAAATATGCACATCCAGATTTATTCGTTGATGAATCTATTGTGAGAAGTTTTGCACTTATATTAATCGCTCCTTTACTATGTCCTTCATTCAAAAAATGTCCTTATAATCAAGGACATAATAAAAGAGCGACTTCACATTGAAATCGCCCTTTTAATACTATCTACATCTGAGAAACTTTTTCCCATGTATACATTTCTTTTTGTACAACACTGTGGACAAAACTGTTTTTGCCATCGGCTGACTCATATTCCTCAATCAGATCCTCCAATGCTTCCAGTTCCATGTCATTAATTTTACCAAGAGAATGATAATACCTATAAGACTGACTTATTTTATCTTTCAGCTCGGCTCTAATTCGTTTATTATTTTTACGTTCACTTTCCTTGAAACGTTCATCTGTATTACGTTGCATATCGTCTATTTTTTGTGAGATGCTAGACAACGATTCAGAAAGCTTATTTTGAGCATCTGTTAGTTCTTTCTGAATAGCAAATGATTGTTCCCTGTCATGAATGCGATTTTCCATTATTGCTTTAATATCGGTTTGATTATCCTTAATAGTTTGCAGTAGTTCTTCTTTATTTTTCTTTCTATTGTATAAATCATTAAAAAAATCAGAAATTACTTTCCTGTTTTTAATAGTAATCCAACAGAAAAAAATAAGAAGCACAAGCGCAACAAGTACAATCATAGGATTAATATTTTCTAGGTATTTAGTTACTAATTCTTCCATTCATATAATTGCCTTTCCTTATAAAATCGTAATGTACTTATTAGATACATATCCAACAAGATTATCTTTTGTTTTTACCTGATACCATCCGTTAGCGGCACGACCAATAATTTGTACAGTATCATTAACTAGTAGAATACAAACAACATTATTGCTTTCAACATTTGGTGTATTACGCATATTCAATTTTGTACAATTAACAACTTTTCCAGTATAGCCAAAGGATGTTACATTAGTTGTAGGAATGGATGCAGGTTTAAAATTGTCAGGAACTTCAACAGTCCATAAATATTTAACCTGTTTTGCAAACAAATCCCATGTATTTTTAATTCGATTTGCTTTTGTTGACGCTGGATCATTGATATATACATACCCATTTTCATATTTGTACAAAAGAATAAAATGCCCAGAACTAGTCCAGTTTCCCTTCCCCATGCAAGCAATCACCCAATTACCTTTTCTTAAGGCATTTAATGCTTCCGTGTGAGCAGAAGAAGATGACTTGCCATATAGATTTGACTGGTTTAATCTTTTGCAAGTAATATCATATTGATTAAACTGTGGCACAAAATATGTATAATATGTTCCTTGATTTAAAGCCTTGTATCCATGTGCCATAGACCATTCTGCTGTAGTTATTGGAGTTACATTCCTATCTTTTAATGTCGCAATAACCATAGCGGCGACTGTAACACCACACCCAGCACTGCCAATAGTTTTCTTTTCACCTTTTGCAGAATAATTATGATTTTTCCATTTGAGGTCAGTTTGAAGATAACTAATAGGTTTGACAAATTTTACTGTACTAGAGGTAGATGGTGATACGAGAACAGTAGAAGATGATGCTGGTTTATCAAATAATTCTTTTTCAGCAGCACGTCTCTTTACTAGTCCTTGTAACACTTTACCTCCAGATTTGTTATATGCTGTAATTTTTGAACTAATTTCGGAAATAGTACGTTGTCCATTATTTAATAATGTTTTCAGATTCCCACTACCACAGTTGAAGGTAAAGCTGACAAGTGCATCAAACTGGTTCTGGTTCCAATTGTATTTAGTATAACTATTTACAGCTTTTTCTGCACTCGCACAGTCAGATTTTAGATAAGCGTCTGCTTGAGACTGAGTAATGGTTTGCCCCATTTTCACCCCGTTTGTGTGCCCGAATCCAATTGTTGGAATACCAATACTATCTTTATATGCTGTAAGTTTACAACCTTCAAACTTCTTAATTAGAGTAAGTCCATTATTACTGATTGATAAACCCATGTTATCACATCACTTCCTGTTTCTTATTTTCTTCTACAATATCTCTAAGAGTTACTAACGCTTCATCAATAGTATTATCAATCCACTTAATCAGGCTTTCCTGATCAGTTACTTTTGATAAAATAGGATAATTTGCAAATAATTCATCAATAACCTGTGCTCGCTTAATTGAGCCAGCCTGTTTCCATTCGTCATAATCTTGCTCTGCGTCACTGATTAATTTCAACATAGTTTCCTGAATCTGTTTCTTTGCGATAGCAATTTTCTCTTCATCAGATTTACTGAAATATGTAATCGCCTTTTTAGTAATTGCAATTACAAGTCCAATGATTACAATAATAGTAGTCCAGTTTTCGTTTACTAATTCTAAGAAGTTTTTAATACCATCTAAAATACTCATAATAATTCCTCCTAGCCGACCGCTTCAGGATCATTTATATTTTCCGTTACATTACTTTCGATTTGCTGGTACTTTGTATCAAATATTTTTATTCCAGCAAGTCCTAATAATTCTGTTCCAAAGAACCCATACACACAAGTAGTCAAAGTAGGGCTTAACTCTGTCATTGTATATTTTTGCAATAAAATAGCCGCAACTGTATAGGAGATAATTGCGACAATGGATAGTAACACGATCAGTTTATTAAATTTTAGTGTTAATCGAAACGGCAGAGACATTTTTATAATTTCATATTTCAATCTACGCTCATTTCGTTTCTGTTTAGCAACCTTATATTTAACTGCTAATTCTTGCATTTTTTGCTCATGCGTTTTTAGTTTTCGTTTCAATTTCATTTAAAATCACCACTTGAAATTGTTGTTCTATTGTGTGTTAAAATTTCTGAGACTTTCAACACATTGTTTCAATGTTCTGCATACATATTGTAATTCTTCTTGTGTTTCTTCTCCACTGAATGTCATTCTGATACAACTGTGAATATCTTTATTATCCATACCAATAGTAGATAGAGTAGTAGAGGGAGTAAGCGAATTACTGTTGCAGGCAGAACCTGTGCTTACTTGGACTCCGTTCATATCAAGAAGAATCATTAAACTTTCACCCTCGACACCTTTAAAACACATGTATAGATTGTGTGGCAATCTATTTTCATTGTTTTCAGAACCTATTATGTAAGTGTCCGTAATATTTTTTTTAATATAATGCCATGCATAATCTCTTGCATAAGAACTAATTTCTTTATAATTTACCAATTCCACAGCTTTACCAATTGAAGCTATCCCTAATATGTTCTCTGTACCTGAAAATAAACCATTTTCTTGACTACCATAAACTAAAGGTTCAAGTTCTATATTTTTCTTCTTATATAAAACTCCACAACCTTTTAGCGCATGAATCTTATGTCCACTAAAGCCAAGCATATCAACATCTAACTTTTTCACATCAATCGGAATCGTTGGTATACTGCCAGTACAATCCAAATAGACAATACCATTATATAAATGTGTAATTTTAATAATCTGTTCTATATTTTGAATGGTTCCAATTTCAGAATTGGCATGATCTATTACAACGAATGGAGTATCAATACAGACATCCAAATACTGTTCTAAATCATGTATGTCAATAATACCTTCTTTATTTACTTTTAACGGAATACTATTATGGTAAGATTCCACACATTTCAAAATGGATTTATGTGCAATGGGAGAATAGAAGAGAGTACAATCGTTCTTCTGGAAATACCCTTTAACTGCTAACGTATTGCTTGCTGATCCGCCACTTGTAAAATAAATATCATCTGAATTTGCATTAATAAATTTTGCTACTGACTGTCGTGCGTTTGATATAATTTGTTTAGGCTTCTCTGATAAACTATATAAAGAACTAGGATTTCCGAAATCGTCTAATATAGATATTAAATATTCTTTTACTGAATCTGTTAATTTAGTAGTAGCCGCATTATCTAAATAGATATTTTTTCCCACTTTATCACCAGCCTAACATTTGTAATCAGATTTTTGATTGTTCCAACGTCCAATATATTTTTTGTGATCATCTTTAGTAAATGCAAAAGCCCAACGCTTTGTATCAGGAGATACAGTCATATCTACTGGCTTACAGTTCCATAAATAATACTGTGCTGCTTGAAGTGCGTTGCCATACCATATTACATCTTCAAGTTCATATTCCTTTCCTGTTAATTCACTTATAGTTTTAATTTCTATATATCCTACCTTTCATAAAAATCGTAAAAAATAGGGTGAGAATACTATCTATGATTATGAACAGTATCTCACCCTATAATATTGGATTGATATTTCAAAATACTATTCATAATTATTCTTTATTCCTCTGATTTTTCAATTTCTTCAGACAAGGATTCATTTTCCATTTTACTTTCTACCTGTACAGGTTTACGCCCACGTTGCTTATTAGTGAGTTTTACAGGTTTATCAACAGTGTTTATCATATAAATATCTGATAAGACACTCTTAGCATTATCCTTATATGATTCTTTATCAGATAAATCTAAACCAGACAATAATTCCTGCGCTTTTTCTCTGCTAATTACCTTGTTTTTATAATCTCTAAGAACCATAAAAACTTTATAATGTCCAACCGTATCTGTTAAAGATCTCCAAGGAGTAATAGTTTTTTCTTTACTACATGAATCGCAAGCATGGTAGCCAATACCGCATAAGGCGCACCAATGGTTTATTTTCTTATTATGTTCCATGTAAATACTCCTTCTTTTAATTAGGGCGATACAATACCGCCCTATACAAAGTACATTATTCTGCTACGATGACACTAAACAGGTCTACGTCTTCGTCACAATAATCCTTCATGAAGTCAATATCAAAACTATGCTTACCAGTACCAGTAAGTGCTGTTTCAATGGAAGAAGGATCAATCTTACCCTTTGCGGCTTTAATGACACCTGCATACTTAATATTCTCGTTACACATGTCCTTAAAGATAGCGAAAATCTTAACACCAACAGCTTCAGGAAACTTATCGGTACTATTGGAAACGCGAACAGCAGAAGTAGACTCATATTCGTATTCCACATAAATACGTCCAGTTGCACCAGTAGGAACAGTAATTTCCTTACCGTTAATCTCAAAATCAGTAGCACTAGCGGCTGTACCAACAGTAAATTTCTTGGCAAGCTGACCATTCTCAAGCTGATAGATATACTTGATTTCGCCAAGTGGATCATGTCCAAGAGTAACTTTACCATCGGCAACAGTAAGAATTTCCTCTACAGGAACAACAATTTTGTTTGTATCATCAGCAATTTCCTTATCAGCACCATACTGTAAAGCAAGCAAATCCATGCTAAACAAAGAGTTGGTTGCACTAAATTTACCAGTTTTTGCTCTGAAAATCTTACTAATCAATGCGCCCTGTGCGTCTGTAATCTCTTCGCCTTCTGCGGCAGTCTGTAAACTAGGGTCTTCCAGTTTTGTCAAACGACCAATTACGGAACCATCAGAAAGGTCAGTAAAAATAAGACTACGAACCTTATCAAGAATCAGTTCATTTACATTCATTATGTAATTCCTCCGTTCATTTTTTTGAATTTTTATATATAAAAAAAGAACTTGAAACTAATCAAGTTCTCCCATATAATTGAGTGCGTTTTTATCAATTTTCTTTAAATCTACGCCAAATCCAGAATATCCACTTTGTAATAACAATTCTGCATTTTTTATCTTGTTCACACGAGCAACACTGTCCATAAAAGCTCTCATTCGCATATCAAATACGGTCGTATCATCTCGCTTAAACCCTTCTGAATTTACCATAGTTGATATTAATGGCATTAGATATGATTTAATCGGTTTATCTTTGTTTTCTTCGTGTTCTTCTCGCGCATCTTCGATTAATGCTTGACGAGTCAATTCATTACCAGGCATTTCATCATTTCGCTTCATCTTATGTATCTTACGCAATATATTTACGATAGAAGAGTATATAAATCTGTCTATAATAATTTGCTTTTCTGAATTTACAAATTGTACAAGAATATGATCCTGAATATCTTCTTTATACTGAATTTTCATTTGTGAAAAATCTAAAACATCACCAAATAATATTTTTGTATCTTCTTTTGTATATCGCCTACATAAAATAGAACAAAACAATTCATAGTCAGATACTTTGGTGTAGTCTTGACCAATATCATCAAGTTGCCATTTTAAATCTGCTCCAACAGAACACAAAGTATGAACCATGCCAAAATATTTCTTTTCGCCATAATCCCTAATTTCACCCAAAGTTGGCTGTCTGATAGATATATCATCATTTACTTTATAACTGTTACCACCATATATCTGAAGCTCATCAAACTCATTTAGAATTTCCATATCGTATCACCTGCCTATTCATACTCACAAAAAGATTTGTTTAAATCAACAGTCTCAAATAGCATGTGACGATATAGAAAATCTTTATTGTATGCGCCTTCTTCGTTTAGTGACAATTTTAATTCACCAATACCACCATATTCAGCTGAGCCATTAAACATATTGTCAATAAGCATGGAGATATAATCGCAACGATTATCTTTAGTGATTTCTCTATCCATCTGCATATGCTTGAAATGTGAATAAATATAGAATTCAAGTCTTGGTATAACAAAAGTTTTATTTCTATCGTACCTACTGTCAAATACTTTTGTATGTACCATAATAGTCATATAGGTTGAAACTGTCTCAACAGTATCGGGGATTTTATTGTATGTTAAAATGTGTGTCCCTATTAAATCTCCACCATTTTCATATTTATCCTTATCAGCACCGAAAGCATAAAAAATTGTGTCATCATGCGTGATCGCATCTACTACATTTTTTTTGAAGTCTGAAATACTTGTACTGTTCGCCATATGCAATCACCTCCATCACTCAACAATATTTACTTTTATCTCAGATAAGACAGCCCCACCAATGATAATTTGTACAAAAAAAGAACCTCCAATAAGGTTCTCATCATTAACAGAAACAGTTATTTTATTATCTGTAATAGTTTGTTTGACATCAAAATCTGATTTTACATTCCACTGATAATCTACATCCTGCCAGTCAACAGTATTTTCGTCATTATCTGAAAAAGTTACAGTAAATTTACGATAATATCCATTTTTCAGATTTGTATTCCCAGAAATCACGCACCTTAAATCTGTCGTTTCATTGGGTTCTGATGGGGTGGGTGGGAGAGGAGTGGTATTTTTATTATAATCACATATCCTCAATTCCTGATTATCGTCATTTGGATTGAATTCTGTTTTATCAGCTATGAAACTTAACAAGGAACCCATATTACCAGAATTATACAGAACATCGTCACTACGAGTAATTTTGAACACCTTAGTAGGCTTAGTTGGCTTCATATCAATGAATACTCGTTTGCCTTCCAGTTCAAAACCTTCTTCACAATATCCAATAAGGATAGTATAGTTGTTAGAACTCAGCACAAGCGTACTATTACCTGTCTCTCCAACATCATACTTGGATGCAGAAACTATATTAGAATAACGCTCTATAATTTCCCCATTTGCAAGCTGCCATTTTAGAAGATAATTGCACTGAATCATTTTCCCTTCATAATGCACATCATTGACATTGAAAGAATTATATATAAGCCAGTATGTATCATCTTTCGTATCGTGCATATACTCACCAATCTTAATAGGATTGTCATATGTGGTTAGAAAATTCTGATAGTTTCCATTTAGCGAACTATATTTCCGTTTATATATTCTGACTTTTGCAGGTCTGTCATCACATCCCAACACTGGATTCCAGAAATACATAGTAGGAGAGTAAGACGAATCATGTTCTAACTCTTCTTTTAATAGATTCTGTCCATCAATTATCATTTCCTCTCGTGCCGTAGAACCACTATGTTTGATTCGCTCTTTCATAAGTTGAAGGCTCATACATTACACCTTCTTCCTATTTGTAACTAAGTCAAACAACTTGGAATTTCTGTATGATTTATTGATTGCAAGTTGATCATTCTCTTTCATAAGTTCAGAACGTAATTCTTTTGCTTTTGTAAGCATATCTTTGTTATCAATCTTATGAAAATCAGCAGTAGACATACGAGCCTTTAATGCTTCCCTTGTCAAAATAAATTCACTTGTAAGCCATTCTATCGTCATATAGTTACACAACAGAATAAATGTATCATCTGTCAATCGAAAATTAAATTGTCCAAGTTCATCGTCTCTTTGTGATAGATCCTGTTTGCATGACTGAAATTTAACGATGGCTGGTCTGATATAGCCAATAACAATGTCATAAGCCATTTCTTCTGATATATCACAAAAAGAACGATCTTTTATACTGCGGAAAACAGCATCGGCAAGTTCTTTGTATGTAGTATTAGCCATATCCATCACCTGCCTTTATATTATTCACTTAAAATATCAAAATGTAATTTATCCTGTAACAGTCGAAGTACATTGACATCAACTAATTTTCTTGTCTTATACATCTGTCTTACCTTGCTAATAAGAATATCTCGCATATTTACACGCAAAGCATCATCTACGACCTTGCTAATTGTAGCCAAATCAGAATTAAAAACTGATTTAAGATTGTTTAGCTTTGCAACATTCTCATATACAGGAGTAAGCCTGAATTTTTTAACAGCACGTTCGTCCATAAGAATAACCAATGGTTTATTAAGGAAATCGCTACTGTAATTATTCATTTCATTCAGTTCTGCAACCGTCATGTATTGAATTTCACCAATCTGTTTCCATCTGATTACAGCGTTTGTTGTCCTAGATTTATATGTAAGACCGCCAAATGTAATAGATTTAACTGGAATAGAAGTATCAAGGTCTAATTTATCTTCGTAATCGTCTTTATCGTCAGCGGATTCATCTAAATCGTCAATGGTTTCAGAAATAGCATCCAACAAAGACACTGGTTTAGTATCTTCCGATACTTCATCCTGTGATTTTTCTACATCTTTTGGTACATTGTTCTGTTCTACAGTCTGCGTCATATCTAC
Source organism: bacterium 1xD42-87 (assembly GCA_003611805.1). Classification (GTDB taxonomy): domain Bacteria; phylum Bacillota; class Clostridia; order Lachnospirales; family Lachnospiraceae; genus UBA3282. The sequence continues at coordinate 16,258 of RAYM01000015.1, forward strand.
GTTTTCTGCTAAATCATCGTCTTCAGCAGAAACAGCAGTATATGCGTCATTTTCTTTCAATTTTGCAATCAATTTATCTTTGCCAATATTACCTACTTTAAGACCTCTTGACTTTGCTAATTCTTTTAATTCGTCAAGTTCCATTTTTGTATAATCCATGTTTATAATTCCTCCATCTTTGATTTTTCTTTTAACTCATTCCAAGTGTTAATTGTCTTATTTAATTCTTCTGATTTCTCAAAAGTGAAATAAGTCAAATTATTAGTCTTGTTTTTAGACTTTTTAATGTAATTAAAACCTTGTGATTTTAAGAAATGATATAAGTTAAAAGAGTAGCAATGGAAAAATGAATTTTTCTGTTCTTTTTCCATATATTTACCTCATTGATTTATTTTCAGCACCAATTTAGGCATAAAAATAACACCTTAGTCGGTGCTGAATAAAATTTATATATCTACTAATTAAGATACGGCATATTTGCCCATAAGATTGCTAAACACAATGCCGGTTCCTAATTTTGTCTGCACCTGACTGTCGTAGGTCTGATCGTTCGTATCCTGTGCCGTAAGGTCTCTTGCCCTTGTATCACCCTCGAAGTACATCTTAATAGGTTTCTCTGCATCAGGCAGAACATAGATAGACTTATTATCTACTTTGAAATCATAAGTACCACGAACAAATGTCTGAGGAATCATGATTGCACTTACACCAAGACCAGTCAAATTCAGAATACAACCATTAGTTGCAAATTCTTCTTTCTGAGAATTGGAAATAAGTTTTGTGTCCATACCTTCTGCAATCTGCGCAAGAGCAGTACGAGTACCAGCAAGAACTACATTTTTCTGAGAAGCAACCTGTACCTTCTCAATCAGATTTGCCATAGTAGTTCTATCATAAGAACCAGACTCCTGAAATGCGGAAGGAAGATATGTACCAGCACCATTGAAAGCAGTATAGATACGTGCATCAATTTCATTTTGGAAACCTTTCTGCAACTTAGCAAGCATTTCAGGAAGAGTAACAGTACCCTTCAGGAATCTCTCTAATTCATCATAAATATGAATGTAAATCCATTCCGTAGATACACCAAAACTCTTTTTGCCCTGTAACTTCGTTCTGTCAGTAGACCAGTAATTACCAGCAAATTTTGTTGCAACAAGAACGGAATTGTCCTCAACTACAAACTCATTCTTATCGCCTAATGCACCGTTCTTCACTTCTACGAACTGCTCATAGAAAGGAGAACCTTCCCATGCAAGAGGCAGATTGGTTGTAAGTACATTTTCCATGACAGTAAAGATTTCATTCTTATGGTTTCTCCAACCCTGCCAAGTAAGTTTATCTTCACCAAGAATATCAAAGAACGCCTCTCTTATAGCCTGATCCGTAAACTTTTCTGCACCTTCTGCAAACAGACCAACTCTGCCAGTAAGAGAATCATTCATCAAATTTGTTAATTCAACAAGATAGTTTCCCATATTTTATATACCTCCCTAATTAGACATTCTTAATAACTTCAATAGTTACTTTGGTTACTCTTGTATCAGCGGAATATCCCATACCAACAGCGGAATCACCAGAACCGATAACAACATTTTGACCAATAGAACCAATGCAGTAAGGGAATCCAATTTCCTCAACGGCAATTACCTTACCAACAAAACCAGAAGTAGGCTTTGTAGCAACTGCTTTAGGCTTATTTGTAGAGCCATCAACAGTGATATACTGACCAACTGCTACAGGTACATCTTTTGTTTCGCTTTCTTTTGTTTCAGTAATGGGTGTAATACCAGTGCTATAAGTCTTGAACTTATTATCTTTCTTTAACTGATAAACTCTAAAAGGCACACCAGCCTTGTTAATATAATTCTCTTCATTCTGATCGGTTGCTCGATTGTTGTCATAAGACCATGCAGGATTTGCCACAAGATATACTTCATCAGAAGTAGTAGGAACAGAAGCAGTATAAATATCTGTTTCACCAGTTACTAAATCACCCTTTGCAACTAACATTCCATTTTCAATATCAGAAGTTGCCTGAAAAGACAGACACTTTGCGCCCCACATATTTGTGGTTTCGACTACATTATAATTTGCCATATTTAAAAACCCTCCTTATTTTCTGTGCTTGTCCAATAAATGACCATATCTATTAGTCAATTCATCATCTTTTTTAGAAGCTACATTTGTTTCCTGTGGCTGATAAGAGAAAGAAGCAGATTTACTTACCATTTCCTGACCTGCCATCAGTGTTAAGTCGTGCATAACCTGTTCTGTTGTTACTTCATCAGCATTAAGTTTTGCTTTGTAAACTAAGAATTTTGGACTTCTGCCAATCTTCTTTGCAAAGTCAGCAACGATTGTGTCAATCTCATTCTTATGTGCAAGACGTTTTGCCTCTGTATCAGCACTTTCATACTCAGAAAGCCTTGTGACAGCTTTGGTGTACTTATCATTTAACTCAGCGTAAGCGGTATCTCTAGCTTCAATATCCTCATTAAATGTTGCAGTAAGTTCCTCCGTAATAGAAAATGCTTTTTCTTCTGCACACCTATCTATAACTTTGTTAAAGTCAATTAAATCGTTCATAGATACTGCATTTTCAGTTTCAAAATCTACTACAGAAAATTTCTTTTCTACTTTTCCATCCCAATCAGCAGCAATGTTACCATCGTCATCAAGTGCAAATTCAACGGTATAAACTTTAAGACAATCATGCTTATCCATAACCGTAAAAGAATTTTCAGTTGCGTCAATAAACGCATACTGCTCGGTTGCATTTTCACTTTCGCCAACTGTAAAAGTAGAAAGAAAAGATTTCAACTTTTCTAAATCCATAAATTTCTTTTCCTCCTTATTAGGTTCGTTTGTTACATTATTTTGAACAGCGGTAGTAGTACCATCTGATTCATACTGTTTTAATTTTTCTAACATCAGCTCAAAGTTCTGTTTGAATTTATCTGTATCAATAGAAAAAGCCTTCACCCTGGAAGACTCAAAACAAGGTTCTATATTTTCATTTGCGTCCATACTACGCCTTAGCAAACATAATGCAGACATAGAGAAGTCATTAACTACAACATAGTCGTTATCATAGTTGTAATCTTCAAAGAAAATTTCCATTGATTGATTGAAATATATTTCATCACTATAAGCTGCCTCCATAATTGGATAACGATGTGTCCATAAGATAATATCAACTGAAAAATATTTACGTTGTTCTCCTGAACGCTCTGTAATTAAATCCATAGACGGATTACAGTCTTCTGGAATTACGCCAAACGGCACACATTCATTAACAAGTTCAATTCCATTATTATCTATGATAATTTTAGAATCATGACCGCCGATATAATAATTTCCATCATCATCTTTCATAAGATGTGCAACAACAGGAACATTTGCATAACCTTTTCTTGCAATAAATTTTTGTAATGCTTCTTCTGTTATATCAGAATAATTTCTATTACGTCCTGTGTAAAAGACATTACATCTACATCGAGTAAAATCTTTATTGATGACTTGAAAATTAGTAAATTTTGCAGTCATATCAATATTTTTTAATTCTGTATTTGGCAATCTACATCCTCCTTCCCCAAATTTTTACAAGCAAACATTCGGATTAAATAAAAAAGAACCTTGCTCAAACTTTGAGTTCAGTTCCTTCATCAATTCATTTGTTTGTATAAACACAAACACTTCTTTATTATCAATGTTTCTTTTTGTATATTTGAAACCAATCGACTGTAATATATCTGCCTTTACTTGGTCTAAAATCAACACCTCACCCATATATTCAATCACCAACTTTCTATATACGATTATCCGTATTGTTTGAATCGTTGCCACGCTGCGTATCTGTAGAAGGAGCCAAATCAGTATCATCATTCATTGGTCTACCACCTTCTGATCCATCATTAGCAGTAGTGTATGATGTTTTTAATACTTCCCACTTATCATAAATATCTTCTTTGAACATCTGCTCCATAAATGAATTTCCAAGCATTTTTGCGGTGTTTACACCAGTTGCGGCTAATAATTCTCCTTTAACTGGTAGAGATGCCTGTGCCAATTTTAATTTCTTTTCTATATAGTCATCTACGTCAAAGATAGTAACTGGTAAAATTCGATAGACAAATTGATAATCATCATGGATGTGACCACGAAGTTTCATTTGTAAATCCATCCATGATTCAAGTTGACGATATATACGATAAATATCAGAGGAATCCACTTTCATAGAAAGTTTTAATTCAGAACCGCTAGAAGCAGAAGATATAAGTGCTTTAGATACACCAGCTTCTCCATAATAGTTTTCGACAGCCTGTTCAACCTTATTTTTATCATCTGATATAGTAGATTTTGACTCAATAAGTTGCAAATCCATAGGCGAAGGCACAACGCCAAATCGGTCAGGTAGGATGGATTTTGCCATTTCAACGAATGGATAGATTAACTCATCCCCCATAGTTATATGACCTTCATCATCAACTGGTATCTTAAAATAAACCAATTTGTATGCGTCTGCTTCTGATTTTGCTTTTACCAAATCTTTTATATCATCTATGTCAAGTATTGAGGCTATCAAAGGAAAGAATGGACTATACAAATATGTAAAATCATTATTATATTTTAAGCACAATGAATTTTCATATGGAACCATAACCATATTATTCAGAGATAGTTCCTTTGATTGTTCTAATAATGCTTGTAATTCTAATGGAAGTGTTTGTAAATATGAATTATTCATCAAACTTCGATTGATAGCATATTGATAAATTGAACCATTAGAAAGTTTCTTGATTTCACAATATCTTGGATCTATAAAAAATATAGAAATATCAGTATCATTTTCTGTTACAAATCCAAAACAAGCATCTTCAAGGAAAAGTTTTTTCATAATGTCAGTAATCCGATTGTCTAACTTGAATTTGTTTGCTTGCGCTGTGAATTTGACATAATTCTTTTTGAAATCTTTCTGATATTGTTCCTTTGCTTTATCGGTTTTAGTGGTACAAAACATTTTGTCTTGCTTTATCTCTGTATCAACAGTCCAATTAATAACAGCCATATTAACAAAATAATCAATAAGCCGTTTGTAATAACCACTTTTCAGATACATATATTGTGATAAACGAATTATAGAACTTCCATACTGTTCAGGATTTTGAACGATACGAAGAATTTGACTTCTTGTGAATCCACAAATACGATTATATTTAAAAACACCTTTATATGCCAACTCTGATAATGCCAACCGCTTTAAACTTGTAAAGTTGAAAGTCGGTGATTTACCATTTAGAAAATCGCTTACGTTATTTTTATCTTCTTGAAACTGTTCTTTTATTGCTCCATTATTATTTGTATTTTCTTCGATGTTTGATCACCGCCTTTCTAATGAGAATATAATTTTGGTTTTCGTGCAAGAGCAGTGAGAGAGGAGACGTTAGTTTTAGGTTCAGGTCTTTGTACTAATTGCCCTTTTCTTAATTGGGCAAGAAACCAACATAATAATCCATAAACAAATACCCTATCATCATGCATTGTATTTCTTTTCTCTGGAGGGAAATCATATCTTACATTTCCACCAGAGGTATATTTACACATAGTGATGATTTCTGTTTTCATTAAATCAATCTGCGCAAGAGATTCTTTTTCATCAGCATTCAGATCGTATTTATGTTCGTTCCCCTCATCATCAATAGATAAGATATAATCCTTTCCATCAAAATCAGCAGGAAATGTTACTATACCTAGTTTAGTCATCCGTTCAGCAGCATCAAATATTTCATTTCTATGTGCTTTGGGATCTACTAATTTCATAATATCGATTGCATCTTTAAATCTTTTGGAAGATGCTTCATTTGCTTTATGGCTTCTATCAATAATCCCTTTATGGGGTTTTCCGTCTTTACCAACCCAGTTATCAAGCATATAGTCTGAAACACCACCAACCATCTGTCCGCCTGCTCCGGAATCACAAATTACGCCTTTGATATTTTCATAATCCAGTTTCTTTTTATCATATCCGTTGTAATCCAATAATAAATCCTGAAATCTTTTTACCTGATCTGGCAATATCATGGGTGTTTTATTTTTGGTAGCTATATCTACTAAACTTACAACATTACATATATCCATACACCATCCACGTTCAGGATCATCAAAGTATTCTGCTATACCAATCACACTGTTATCGTTCAACCTTGCAGAGTCCCATGCTAGTCCGAATAATCTGTTTCCAGTATCATTAAGTAGAAGCGGAGGGGTTAATTTGGTATATTGCATGATTTCACGTCTAGTAAGAATCTGTCCTTCATGGGAATCAGCACTAAACTTGTTATATAATTCTCTTAATGCTTTATCTCTGTTATCGCCCATAGCTTTATCAACTTTATCTTGGCTGATAAGTGCAGGATATGGTTCTCCGTTGTATTTCGCTTTCATAACCATATCAATATTGAAATTGCAGACAAAATACTTTTGGTCGCCCATTAGCATTCGTTCTGAGAAATATCTAAATTTTTTATAATATTCAGATGAGGTATCTGAAGCAGAAGATGCGTATAATAATTGCCTTGGTATTCCTTTTGGCTCCAATGTAATATCCACGTTTCCACCAAGTTTAAAGTTTTCATCCTGGTTTACAAAGTTCTCAGCCTGTACAAACAATTCATCCGAAAACCATCCGGCTTCATCAAAGCATACTAAGTTTGCACGTTTACCTTTGATATTTGTGATGTCACTGTTTAGAGTATTAATTTCTGCACCATTGAAGAGAGTACATGTAAAGGAAGCTGGATTATGTACAAATCCATCAGAGTTAACCCCATTTTTTCTTAGTTCATTAAAGAAGATATCAGTGCATCCAGCAAAAGACTCAATTTCTTTCTTGGCTATTTTTTCAACTTTCTTATAAACTTCCTTTGCCTGATCGCCTGTATTACCAAGGAAATATGTAACATGAAATGGAAATAGAAGAGAGCGTGTCATAGTATAAACAGCCAGCTTAGTTGTTTTTCCAGCATTTCGACTTTCAAGCCATAAAACGAAGTCTCGTGACCATGAATTATAGAATGCATATTTCTGCATATCTAACAGTTCAATTCCCATGAACCGGCTTGTAAATTCTACTGGATAGGCACGTCCCCATTGAATAATTTTGGAGTATTTATCATATGTTTCAAGTTTTCGCTGAGATATTTCTTTTTGGGAAGGTTTATTTATTATGGTTATCGCCATCAATATCACCTTCCAGTTCTATTTTTAGATTTTCATTCTCAGTTTTAAGAGATTTGATTTCGATTTTCTGTAAGCGAACACTTTCTTCCAGCTTCATTATCTTATCTTGTAAGGTAATCATCTCCTGAGATTGTACGGCAACCATATGTGCATATTCGTCAGAAGTGATATTCAATTCATCAAATAATGCTTTTGCATTATCTGCAGCTATTTCCTGATAAGATTTAGAAAGTTTAATATCCACAAGATTAACTTTGATTTCTTCAAAACCATTTTCGCCCATTTCTTTCATAATATTGGTCAAGGTAGTGCTTCCACGACCGCCTTTACCAGAACCTTTTGCTGATAATCCATTTTCACTTGCGGATGAATTAATGGTTCTTTCCAACTTATCTTTTATATCTGTCAAAGATTTAATTAGAGTATTATCAGGTATCTTTTTACGCAATTCAATATTGATTAATTTATCAATACTATCTAGCTGTAAGGTGGTTTTGACTAAAGAAATTACCCGTTGCATTTTATGTGGATCTTCCAAAACATCGTCTGTAAGATAATCTGCCATTGTATTAAATAGAAATTTTCTATTTCCATCTGTATAACCTTCATCAGTAAAACAATCATATCCAACAGACTGTAAGACATATGTTTTATTTTTCAAATCAGAAGCACTCCATTTTGCCTCCTCGTTTTCTCTCATTTCGTCAATGGTTTTAAGTCCATCTTTTAATATAGTTACAAGATATGTGGTAAAATTTTTTGCTTTATATTGTTGCCCGTTAAGAAGTTTTGCATAGTTTCCTAAAGAAAAATTTGCATTATCTCTTGTTTTTTCATATAGTTCATCTGAAAAAAACAAATCAAGATAATGACACATGATAATAAGTGCTATTTTTTCGTCTTTATATTTATATTTATTTTCCTCAAACAGTTCATTAGCACAGTCAAAACAAATACTTGTATATAATTCATTAGCAGTATACAAAGGACTTGTTTTTGACATAAAGAAATAGCCTTTTGGATCATCTAATGATTTTCCACATCTTGTACATTTATAAGCGGTAGTGCAAGTATCACTACGCTTCTTGCTGTTGGGAGATTTTGTTCTTGCTGCGGCGATACTAAGCACCATCCTTTCATTTTTTAAAATTATTTGTTAAATTAAAAAAGACAGTCGTGATGACTGTCTGAAAACACATAGAGAGAATCAAACTCCCATTATTCGAGTTGGCGAATGTCTTACAATTAGACGATATGTGTAGGTAAAGTATGTGAGAAACAAAAATATAAAGTTTTGTAAAAATAAGTCGATATATAATATTATAGATAAAAGTGTAGGTGTATTCATATGATATTTGTAAATTATATTATTCCTATTATTTCCGTTATAGCATCTATTCTTTCAGCGATATTCGCATACAAAGCTAATACCAAAGCAAAAGAAGCAAATGAGATTTCAAAAGATGCGAAAAATATTTCAGAGAAAGCTAATACCATTTCTGAAGAATCTAATATTATAGCAATGAAAGCATTAGATTTACAAATGGCTCCGGAAATTCGATTAACCAAATTAGAATTAGATCCTCAAAAAGTTAAGGTTTTTGGTGGAAATAACATTGCATGGATTGGAAAAAATGAACTAACAGACGAATTATATAAAATTATTTCAGAATCAGCCAGAACAGATTCTATTATAGTTATTAACAATAAAGAATATTTACTAATTAATCTATGTTATGAAACCACATCAAAAACTGATGTTGGTATAATTCTTGATGCATTTTGTTTTGAAGCAGAATGTACAAAAAATTCTATTACTGAATTATCAATTTTAAAAGCATATTCATTATTAAATCCAACTATTCCATTTGAACCAGACATAAAATTAAATATACATATTGATATTAATACATCTACAATTACAATACCAATAGCATATGCATGTCCTTCAAATCTTTATTCATCATTAAACCTCGGTAGTATAGCAAAAATTGCAAAAGAATTTACTGAAAAAATAAATTTAATCAATACTCCAGATATGGCTGGAAAAATCATAGGTTTTGTAGAGACAGCATATTTAATAAAATGTATAACACCAAATAATGATGAATTTCTATATACTCTTTATATAAAAAGAGATGAATATGGGAGATTAAAGACACCTCATATATATAGAGGAGAAGAAAAATATAATCAATATTATAATATAGCAAAAGATCGCATAGGAAAAGAAATACAGGCTATTGATAACACCCAATGAAACAATTCTTCTATCTAAGGAGTAGATAAAATTGAATACAAAAAAGATAACTACATTATTATTTAGTCAGAATAAAGCTACATTTATCATACAAACAGTTATACCATTTATTATACCTTTTATTTTTGAAATCCCAAGTGTATTACTTTCTATTTGGATAAAAATTCCAATTTTTATTCTATTAACGTATATTGATTTAAAATTAATTTTCTTAATAGAACAACAAAACAATAATGAAGCAAAGCAAAGTATTTATAATCAAGCTGCTAGATATGCATATTCAAATGCATATGAATTAAACGAAAGAAAAAGAGATTATTTAATGAAATCATCATATAAAAAAGATTTTTCTGTTTCAAAAAATGTATTTCCATATGATATTCATGAATATATTTCTGAAATATGCAAATCTTTTAAAAATGTCGTGTCACAAATTACTAAAATTGATAAAGAGCATATATCTATTTCGTTTATTTATAGATATAGATACACTGAAGCAAATAATGAAGATTTAAATTGGCGTTGGATAACGGGTAAAGAATTAACTATGAAAATGAAATTAAATGATTTTGTTAAATTAGAAAATTCAGTTTATTATTTTCTAATTAATGGAGCAAATACAGTTGTATTTTGTAATGATAAAGTAGAATTAGAAAAAGAAAACCATTATTATATGAGTATCAAGGATAATAGACACAATAATATTGGATCAATTTTTTCTATAAAAGTAATGTTTAGCAATAACGAACAAAGTTTTGCTGAAGGAATACTTACTATTTCTACATATGGTGAAAGATTTGTTAAAAATAATAATATCCAAAAGATAAATCAATTAAGATGTTTATTAATAGATGATTTATTTCCATATTATCAAAGATTATTAGAAACAGAATTAGGTATGTTATATTTAAAACACATAAGTTAAACTTAAGATCCCAATAAAATGCTTATTTGAAGCGGTGACGGTAGGATTTGAACCCACAGGTCATGTTTTCCATGACACATCAGATTTCAAGTCTGCGCCGTTATAACCAGATTTCGGTACGTCACCAGAAACGCAAAGCAGAACAATCGAAGTCCATTCCTTTCAGAACACATCCGTTAGCAGCGGAGTCCCAAACCTTATGGGTTTACTTTGCAAATAATAGGAGAGCAGTGTTTGACTGCTCTCCGTAATTTTACACATTATCGGAATTCCAAAGTAAATCTACATCATATTCCTCTAATGATACAGGAACAATTTCGGTTCTATTGTATGTATTCAGAAGTTCAAAAAATAACTTATGCATACTCTATATTTTTAGAAATACTGTTTAAATAATCTTCATAATACATCCATCTTAATGATTCTCCTGTTGTTGGATCCTTTCCAGCACTTTTTACAAGACCACTACAACACTGCGATAAACCACTCATACTTTTTAATTTAACAAAATTTTGAGCTTCTAATAAGTTATTAAAAATCTGTTTATTATTTAGACAAATAACTTTTTTATTAATATTCATTCTTTTGACTTCTTTTCTGCTGTTTTGTAATTTTATATATTCTTTCACGTCTTCGTTTGTTTTAAATCTTTCTTTATATTCATTTAAAAACATCCAACACAATTTTTCTTTTTTATTATTTTTTGTAATATAACCTGCATGTTTTATTTTATGAGAACAGCATTTACCAACAGAATTAATATTAATATAATTGTAATCATCAACTATAGATTGAATAGAATTATATACTTTTTGCGTATTTAAACATATTACTTTAACTTCTCGTAATTTTGAATTTTTAATATAAGAATTATGAATAGTGTAATCACACCAGCCAAGTTCTTTACCAAGTTTCAGATACTTGACAATTGTAGATCTATCTAATTTATAATACTCTGCAATTTGCCTTGTACTTAAATTTGTATTTACATTATAATAATTACATACTTGTTTTACTAAAGAACTAAATATTTTAGAATTTATTGATTTTTCATCTATTGACGAAAAATCAAATATATTAATCAAAATACTGTTCTTTATATTTTCCATAATATAATTAAAGTCGCTTTTTTGACTATCAATTCTTATCATTATATAATTATTTTCTTTTGCTAATATATCCTTTTTCTTGTCAATAATTCTTATATCTTCTGTAGAAAATTTTGAATCTTTATATGCTTTTTTATGAAATCCACCATCCATTTCTATAAGGTATTTCATATTCCCATTTTTAAAATATATATCATATATTGGTTTATAATCTCTATTTTTAAAACTAAATGATTTGTCTTTTATCTGATATTGAGGAATATAATTTACATTTAAATCATCTAAAATACTAATCATCATTTTTTCTGGATAACTAAAACCATCACTACATCGTGGACAATTGAATAGTTGATATTTGCACATAGAAAAAATAGTTGTGTATTTTTCAAATCCACAATCAGGACATTTCAACCAAACTTTTTGCCCAGATCCATAAGAATATTTATAAGCGTCTTCTTTATGTTTAAAATATTTTATTAAATGTGGGTGAGTAGTAGCTATATCATTAATACCCTTAATTATAATTTTATTTGTACATACTGCACAATGATGTTTTTTATTTAAATCATATTCTAATATCAACCTAATATATCCACATTTTGCACATTTTACTTGGTAGTATTTAGAACCATTTATTCTTTCTTGTGAAAGAATTATATTATTGTTTATGGTTTCGTTTGTTTTGAATAAAAAATCTTTTGATATAATTTTATATATTTTACCATCTTTAAAACTTTTTCTGCGAGTTATATAATCTTGACCATTATATGAAACAATAATATTCTGTGCATTTGCATCAAGCGACTTTATGGTGAATAAATATTCCTTGTCATTATATAAGACTTTTACATTTTTACCTATATTCTTGCTCCATATTATTTTATTTGCCGCTTTGATTAAATTATCGTCTATTAATTTATTCATAATTCCCTACTCCTTAATTCATTTACTTATTTATTCTCTGTTTGAATAATAATCAGATAATAATTCAAACAATCTTTTTTCCTTTTTAAATTTCCAAGTTGTTATTCCGTTTTTATCTGTTTTTGCAAACAAAAAAGAGATTCCGTTATCAATTAGATAAAACATCTCTTTTCTATCTTGAGTCCCATATTCCCTATCTATTTTTTTCAAATAATACACTACTCCTTAATTATTTTATAATGTTTCTTCAGTTACAACCTCAAAATCATTAACATTACTACGAGCAATTTCAAGCAATTCCTTGATTCGATTTTTAACTTTTGTTTCAAAAAGAATAATTTGTGCCTGAGCATATAACTGTTTTGTAGTTAGCATAGTAGAATCCAATAAACCATCGGCAACTTTTGTTGCATCAATTTCAAGAGAAATCTCTAAATTTTCATCAATTACGAATTCTTTATTATTAATATTATCAATAGTAACTACAACTGCGTTCTCGTCTTCACTAAGAATTGGATTTCCATTAGATACAATAAAACTTCCTTTAAATTCGATATCTGAGTATCTTAGAATCTGTGGCGTGTCTGCTAACATATCAATTTCCTGCTGTGCTGTTCTGATACTGTCACCCATCTCTAATGGTCTAATAACTGTTTTATATTTATTATCTAAAATACTTCTTTCTGGTAAAATTTTCATGTTTCTTGTTCCTCTCTTTCATTTGAAACTACTTGGTTGTATGCATTTTTTATCTGAATTGTGAGATCATATAATACATCTTCATTTATCGTACAATCTAAATTTGACATATCAATATTAGGATCTGAAATTGTAAATTCTAAGGTGCCATTATTTTTTGGTACAAATAAAACTTCAACATTGTTACTTAATAGAAGAGTAATAGAATCAATTTTCTTTCCGTTGTTGGATTTTATAGTTCGCACTTGTCCAACTTTTAGACGTTCTTCTTCAATAGATAATCTACTTGCCATTTATTCACCAACTTTCTTTTAGTAATTTCAAATTTGTATAATGGGCAGAAGAGGATTCGAACCTCTGATGTTTCTAATGTACCTGATTTACAGTCAGGTGCAGTCGCCACTGTGCCACCTACCCATGAAAATAGGAGAGTTCCGAAGACTCTCCTGAATATTCTGTCTTTCCAGAACGCCAGACTGTACTACAGTTCATTTGTTAATTATATATTTCAATGCGCTGCGCAAGCCATATCAGGAATCGAACCTGTAATTTCACCGTTAAGTGATGTTATGTCCATTTAACTAATGACACGCATTGAAAATTAAAAGTCATCATTAATGCAGATGAGTACAAACATCTCAACACTTATTATGGCAGTTGTCGTCCTGTTACGGAATTGGTTATTGCCGTTGATGCTTGTAAATAATAATTAATGTCTTTTCATATGCAAATAATTATAATATAATATAAAGGGAGATTTAAAATATGAAAGAAATAATTATTTTTTGTAAAAACAATATAGATATCATATCAGCTATTCTGTCAGCAGCTATAACTAGTTTAGCAGGATTTTTCGTTGCAAAATATACACATAATAAAAGTATCCAATTAGATAAATTAGAATACGTGTATGATGAAGTATATTATCCAATATATAAATTTATTAATGATAAAAATAATTGCAATAATATATATTTAATAAAAAATTCAATAAAAATATATTTTGATGCGTACGAAAAATACTTAGATTTTTCCACAATTAAAATTTACAAGGAATTATGCAATTGCTCTACTGAATCAAAACAAAAAAGGATATATAAAAGATTCTATAATAATATATATGATATGAACATATATCTTAGAAAAAGACTTGGATATTTAGAACCTAATATATTCCAATTATATAAATATAGTTCCGCAAAAGATAAAGCACTATTTAACACAATTATTACATTAGCAATTACATACATCTTAATGATTTTTAGTGCTACTTTTTTTAAATTTTTGTCTTCTATTGCAGTTACATTCTTACTTATTTTTATAATTTTGCTTTTTATTTGGTTTGTATTATTTTTATATGATAAATTTATCTCATAGATTTTTGACATAATATTTTGAATAAAATTGGAGTTTCAAGACTAGAAAGTGAATTTATCTTTATTGTCCTTAACCTTCTTCTTATTAACAGTCAAATAATGTTTAACAGTAGTTTCTGTACTTTCATGATGTAAAAGTTCAGCAATGTCCTGAATATCCATACCTAATTCCTTCAAGATATTACTACCTGAGTGGCGCAAGTCGTGATTATGGAGTGTGGGTACACCAATCATTTCACCAGCTTTTTTACACCAATCATTAAGAGTACCATTGTTAATACATTCTTCTTCTGTAATATATGGTGTATACCATACCCATCCGTAGTCATTAATTTGCTTTTCTTCACGTTCTGATTTCATTTTTCTCAAAAGTTCTTCGACTTCTTTAGAAAAATATAAATCTACGATTTTGCCTTCTTTTTCAAGCACATCTATACAAGTTCTTTCGTCTAAATCAACCTGTTCCCATCTCAGATGAGCCATAGCATTAACTCTTGCCATAGTAGATAAACCAAAGAAAATATATGTTTGAAGTTGAGTATCACCATATTCTGCTAATTTTTCTCGTAATTTATTTACTTGATCTACATTCAAAAATGTTTGTTTGATAACAGGCTGTCCTTGTTTTGGTCTTTCCAAAAATTCAGTAGGAGATTCTTTTATCAATTTCTTTTTCCTCAAAAATTTATAGAAAGCAGATATAGAAGACATAACACGTCTTTGTCTGGCAACGTTATTGCCTTCTTGCTTCCTAAAATAAAAATACTCATTCAAATCATCATCGGTTGCTTCCAATACAGATAAATTAAATTGATTATCATACATATAAACAAACCATTGATATAAATCTGATGTATATTGTTTTATGCTATTTGGTGATAGATCACGAATAGACATGTCTATTTGATATTTCTGAAATAATTTTAAAGTTTCAGGATTTGTATGTTCAATCTTTTCTTTGTCATATAAACAAATTCGTTTACTGCGTTCCGCCATCTATTTCTCACTTCCTTCCGTCCAATAAGTAACCAGCCCCTTCACTGGTGGGTAAGTAATTTCACTCCTTACAATTCTCTGAAAAGACTTGTTGCCGATGAAAGCGACAAGCCCTGCTTTATAAACTCTGATTAAGTATCTAACACTATATTTACACTACCAAAAGAATCTCAATGGCAATGGACGATATGGAATACCCAACATATCAGACAATTCTCTCTGAAAATTCCTCCTCATATCACGAATAATCTTTTCTGCTTCATCAGTATCTAAACCGACTTTTACAGTAATACTATATCCAGAATCATCCAACTCATCTTCGGGGTCAGTTTCATTTAAATTTGTTTCGACATCATTATCATCTTCGTTGATACCCTCTAATTCTTCATTACCAATAGCAAACCAATCATGCTCTCCTAATGGCATACACTCATTATTCTGCATATCAATAAGTGCTTTACTATTTACATCTTCATGAAATAATACATAACCCTCTGTAGCTACATATTTTTGCTTTTCAGGAAGATAACATTTTTCTACATTAACGTGCCAATTATCAGATTCCGCATCGTCGAATAATGATACAATATATTCTCTATCGTATTCTTCTTCATAATCAATATCGCAGCTATTGAGAATTACATTTTTATAATTGAGTAATTCAACCATGATATCAGTAATCATCTGCTTATTTGCAATTACAGATACAAGGTTATTCTCATTGCCTAAATTGGCAAACATGTGAGATACTAAATCTTCAATATTTTCAAAATTTAACATATATATCACCTACCAATTCAGATTAAGCCTTTACAGCTTCCTTCAATGCTTTACCAGCCTTAAATTTGGGAGATTTAGATGCTGCAATGGTAATTGCTTCCCCTGTAGCCGGATTTCGCCCCTGACGTTCTGCACGTTCTGTAACTTCAAATGTACCAAAACCTGTAATGGAAACTTTATCTCCGTCAACCAATGTATCAGCAACGATATTAGTAAAGGTAGTCAGTGCCTTTTCTGCATCCTTTTTAGAAAGTTCTGCTTTCTCAGCCATAGCTGAGATCAATTCTGTTTTGTTCATATATTTTAATTTCCTTTCGTTTTCAATACTATTTTTAGTTAATGCGACATGGTAGTGACACCATATCGCTTCATCAAAACGGACTACTCAAAAGTAGAAGAGTAGTCCTGTTCTCCATAGTCACTTATGCACATATAAAATAGAAAAACTGTGTCACTCGTACACAGTCTACTTTGTCATGAAATTAGTATTTTGTTGCTAATTCAAAATAAATTTGTATGTTTCTATGTGTCCGTATGTACTATCAAATCCATATATTTTAACAGCAGCTTTGCTACCTTTCATAATAGAATCACTATAAGGATCGCTACCAACGAAAGAAGGACTTACCAATATTTCCGTATCATTACAACATCCTTCAAAACTAGGAATTTCCTTACCAGAATGAAAATGTCCTAATAATAGATAATCAATAAAGCTTCGTCTCATCATACTTAAATCACGTATAGAATTTTCTATATTTTTTAACTGATGTCCATGCATAGCAATAATTTCATTTCCCATAATTGGAATTTCTATGTATTGTTTGCCTTCTTCAGCCAAATGAACAGAAATTCTTTTATTACCAATACATAAGTCTTTTATATAATTTCCAATAAGATATTCTAAATCCTCATCTGCAATTTCACTTGCTTTAGTTCCTAATGGACGTAATTGACTATGATTTGCCGAAGGGGTATGATAGTATTCAATTTTTGTATACACAGATAATTCTCTTAAAAATAATGCGATTAACCTACTAATCTCCACAGTAGATCTAACAATGGTAGAATCGTTAATTTTTAAATCACTAACACGTAAAATTCCCTGTACCATATCGCCCAATGAAGCTATATGAAGTTTTGTTACTTTATGTTTTTGAATGAATTCAATAACATATCCAGATAAATTTTCAAATCGTTCTTTTACGATTTCTGGTGAATATTCATTATTTTCACTTTTAAATTTTGCACCATAATGGATGTCTGCAAGAGACATGATATATCCTAATTCGTTTCCTGCTGAATCATAATATAGTGGCTGAAATTCTGGAAGTGGAAGAGCGGTACAAACATTACCAACATATTCATAATACATTTCTTGACGAGATTCATTTCTATCTACACGGTTCCGCTCTATATTGGCAGTCTGCAATTTCATACGTTCTTTTCGCATATCTGCAATTTTCTTATCTAATTCTTTCTCTCTTGAAAATTCTTCTGGATTGGTATAGATTTGATTTTTAAGATATTCTGTTCTAAACTGACCGCCAAAGATAGTAGAAGATGCCTTGCGAATTGTATCTGAATTGCAGGTAATATTATATTTTGCTTGGATCTCTGCCCAATCAAGATCGTTATTTCCTTCTAATTTATCAGAAATATCCTTACATACCTTTTCATATGTATCAGTAGTTAATCCATACTTTGCTAATTCTTCATTAAAATTATACAGAGTAGTCACCTACTTTCTATTCTTCATCAAACATCGAACTAGAAATTGGAGCAGCTCCACCTAATTTAAGATCAATAGCCTGTCCAACATACTGTTTAAACATATTTACAATACTAATAGGAGCGTCAAATGCTTCCTCATTCACTAAAACTAATTCGCCATTGATTTCCTCAACTCTTGCACCTACAATATTTTCAATTGTTTGGTGTGTATTATCTAATTTTGCCATTTGAAATCTTCCTTTCATTTATGCTTTTTTATTATCAATTTGTTATATGTTTACATATGGTGGGCTATTGACGATGAGCCTAGCAACGGAGGACTGTTTGTACTAAACAGACAAAATGAATTGCTGAAAGCACAGGAGTCGAACCTGCTATCACAAAGGTTATGAGCCTTGTATGGTTTATATATCCGTTCCACTCGCCAGCAGTTGGGAATCAGGGACTTGAACCCTGGACAAACATGCTTTATAAGAACACCGCTCTACCAACTGAGCTAATTCCCAAAAGAACAAATGACGATACTGCTAGAATAGCAGCACCGCCACCTGTGACAGAAATGAGAAATAAAATTATGAAATAAAGAATTCTCAAATATCAGATGCTTAAAACAGAACTGGAATATCTTCTGTAATCTCAATCAATTTGTTATCAGTAAAATACTGATATGAATTAAATCTATAATTTGAAATTATATTGTTCAAAAATTTTCTTTTACCACTAAAGAAATAATATTTTCAGCTTTCTACTCATTTAAGAGATAAAGAATTTTCAGTTCTAATAAAATTAGCATACAAAAACTCCGATTTAATGCCACTACAGGGCAAACTTAGTATGCTGGCATTTGTGCGATGCAATATACACACCCTTATGCATTCTTATTTACACAAACAAGTTTTTTACCACAGCCTCATGTGTGTAATTATTATTGGCTGAGGCTTATGACGAAGTAATTGTGTGCAACAGGACAGTATTCTCAAATCCTGTAATTGACAAAATAGAATAGAAGATAAATTTTATTGACACATTACTTTGTTTTCCATACTTGATATATAACACCATAAAAATGTCTATAAATACTAAGATTACAATAAAAACTAAGATTTTTTATTTTCTCGCTTCCTATCTTTATACTTTTTATCTGACTTTCTATTTGATTCTTTTTTAGATAGTTCTGCACATTTATCACAATATAATCGCTTATTTCCTGTTTTTTCTATTAAAGAGCCACATTGTTTACAACGAGAATAAATATTTCCATGTCCACGCCTTACACCATAGTATTCCTTTTGGTAATTTTTAAAGTAGTTCTCCAATGTTCTGCATATATATCCAACATAGAAGTGATCCTCAGTTAAAAAATCCAACATTGTATTTATCTTGGTCTTATCTTCATATTCTCCAATAAGTTTGCAATTATCAAAGCATCTCTTCAAAAATTCTTCAACAACATTTTTATATTCATTCCAAGACAAAGACATTTTTTCTTTTTGCAACTTTATTTTAACTTTTTGAGCATTATCTATTGCATTATCTATAAGTTCTGTAACAGTATAAGTATCCATATCAATTCCAGAAATCCATTGATAATACAATTTTTTTGGTGTCTTTAATAAATCCATATATTCTTTGCTTAAAATAACTTCTTTATCAAAGTATCGAGTGTATATATTATTTATCTTTTGTCTGATAATAGAGCACCAATTTTCATCTTTTGTCATTGATTTATAATATGTATATTCAATATCTGACCAAGCATCAAAAGCTTGTCCAAGTTCTGTTTGTAACAAATCTTTTCTAACATTAAACCTTATTGACTTTTTATATATTCTCCGTTTATTATCAGAAGACCAGATAGAAGAGCAGAATGAGTGAAAAATCTCATTCTTTTCTTCTTCTGTTTTGGTTTCTTTATAATTTTCTATGATTTCATATAAAAATGAATCATCACATTCGTATATATGTATCACCTACCTCAAATTCATAATATTTACCAAGATATTCATAAGAATCATTGGTTTTATATGGAACCTCTTGTATTGAAACATTTCTTTTTGGATTTGTATTAATCCTTAAATTATCAATGATATAATCACCATAACCAGCCCATGCGAAGGATTTACTGATAGAAATAGAAGAGTACGAAACTTTAATTACATAGTTTGCAATCAATTCTTCATCTATTTGTAATTCATTTAATATACGCTTTCTATATTCTGTAACAATAGCATTCATATTAAACTTATGATTCTCATCATCTGACTTTTCTCTACGAAGCTTTATGTGCCTTCTAATTTCATCAGCATATTGATTAATATATCTTCTACATATCTTCATTATTTTTTTATCAGATAAATCCAGATCATTATTGATAATCAAGCATCGGGTATCAACCAAGTTATTTACATCATTATCCCAAAGAATATTTTTCTTCTCCCATGTGCAAATATAGTCACATAATTCATTCATAGGAGAGGGAGAGTGATAAGCATTTAATTTTACTTTATCCTCTTTATTCTCTGTCTGCTTATTTTTTTCTAATAAAGTCTTATATGTTTTAAGCTTTGAAGGATAATTGTAAAGCAAAAAATATGGAAGTTGCTTTAAATGTTTTCTCAATCCGCTGTTCATGTGCCAACGAAATCCCGTTTTTAAAAAGTCGATTTCTTTTCCTTGGTAGCATCTAAGTAATGAAGCATAGTTAGAATACAAAGTCTTTATCTCTTCATTGGTTGTATATCTGTTTTCAATACTTGTCGCTACATTAGTAATTTCTCCGATCCTGTTATCTCTTGTCATAACCTCATATTCTATAATATTTTCTTTTGTGTATGGTTTTGATTGTGCTGTTACTTTATCCTCTATATCAAGAATGATATGTTTTTCAATCTTAGATTCAATAATTATGGGTTCATCACATAATAAAAATATATCTCCGTCACAGTCGGCTCCTCCTTGTTGTGGAAGAGATACATCATACATATTGAACATCACAATATCCTGATCTTTGAAATATCCAAACCATCTGTTGATAATATCATTCTTGACAATTTTAACTTTGTTTACCTCTGAAGGATCTACTAATGGGGAGCGAAGTGAAATAATATCTCCACAATCAAAATTACCACTATATATTTCTCTTTCACCCAAACAACCAACAGGTTTCATATCAACGGCATATTGTAAATATCCAATCATATCGCCAACACCTGTGTGATAAAATCCTGAACAATAAATTTTCCCGACTTTTGCCTCGTCAATGGATTTCTTCAGCTTTCGATATATAAACTGTTTTACTGCTGGATCTTTTAACATGACATCATTGATTAAGGCAGCTTCAAGATATTTACTTTCTGGCTCATAACCATAAGTATCCATAATTCCCATGAACTTATAAGTATAAAATTTATCCCCTTTTATTATTTTTTCAAATAGAGAAGTAGTATACTTTGCTAAAGTCACAATTTTACCATCATTATTACTGTCAAGGATATCATAGTTGCCCACAGATTTATTTTCATAAGCATCAATGTACTTTTGATTCCATAAATCCAAGCATTGTAAATACTGGAAATTCATCCTTGTATATTTGTTTAGATGTTTTACATGATGACTATATTTGCTGATCCCCAATTTAAACTTATATTTCCTAACGGTATTCATATATTCAACCCAAGCATTATCACCATACTTTTCTTTAAAAATCTTGTGACCTTTGAACATAGAAATATTCCAAATACAATCAACCATACTGATATGGTGCTTTGTACCATAAATATCTGTAATGTATTCGTATCCCCATTCTTTAAGAATCTGCCTAAATGGAACATAAACAGAATACCCTTTAACAAATGGTAAACGTACCTGTGTCCCGATAACATTATAATCAAGCCCTAATTGTGCGCTGACATTTTCCATAAAACCATGCTCATGACAACCACACCCGTCAAAAGGAGAAATTTTTAAATCTTTATATCCTTCTTCGATTTCTCTTGACTTATATTTTTTTGTTTTGCCAGTTTCCTTATCTACAAATTCTTTTTCCCTTTCGACAACATACTTGATTAATTGGTTCTGAAGAGTTTTCTCGTACTCTCTAATAATTACGATATTTGGCATATAATCTCTGATAAGAGTACAGGAGCTAAATGGTAAACATCTTTGTGCTTCATACTTTGAGATTACACACTCATCAATTTCGATATCCATCTGTGTAATCATATATAATTCATCAAAAATTGAATCACATACAAAAGCAGTAATTCCATCTTTACCTTGTGAAGCTGATTTTCCAAAACGAGTATAATGAATACCGTTATATGTAAAACCTTTATCTAAAATATGTCTCAAATCTTTTTCTTGCTTTGGATTTTTCTTAGCTACAACAAGAATAATTTCGTCTATATGTGAAGAAAATTTTCCACGCAATCTCTCAATTTGATCAAATAAAGGGGAAGCACCTTGAGCGATAAGATATTCTTCTTTTATTTCTTTTTCTCTGCTGACAATTGCACTAAAGTTTTGCTTGATAAGTTCCCTGATTGGAATTTTTACAAGTGTATATTGAGTTGTTTCTATCTCACGTTCCTCCTCACTAAACATATTTAATTGCTTCATTATAAAAGTCTTTTGCGACATTTCTTAGTGCTTTTGTTGATATTTCATTTCTAATCCAATTCCAGATATTCATTAGTAAATCATCAAAACATGCATCCATAGACGGATTGGTTATATATTTAACTTGTTTTTTACCAAACCAGTAATCGAAGATGTTTGTAAACCATAATATTACTAAGAAACATTCATCATCATATGATGATCCTTCAAGTGTAACAACTTTACCAGAAGACTCTTCTGGATATTTCATATCAATTTCAGAATTTCTAATTTTCATCATATTTAACACGTTGTTAACATCTCTATCGCTATTGACATTCCATAATGTATATCCGTGTGGAATAGGTGGTAATCCTCTAACAATACCACTAATAGACCGCATTTCTGTATTTAACAAATAGTTTCCAAATATTCCATACATACTAAACATATTATCATCTCCTTCTCTCCAATGAAATTTCTATTCTATCTAATTCGACAATTCCAATCGTTCTTATCAATAAACCACTCGCTATTCCACCAACATATATAAATACATTGTGGTAGATTATGTATTATTGGAATAATCCATTTTGGTTTCATCATGACTTTATTCTCCCATAGTCTTAATATCAAATCCTAGCCACTCCAATAAATCCCTCATACCATGAAAACATTCATAGTGACGATACTCACCGTCCAAGTTTTTAATATATTCTTCTCCATCGTAAATTCCATCACCACAAGAAGCGCAGTAGTGTAATGTTTTTCTAGGTGTGTAATTTGGGCACATGGAATGACAAGGATTCATTTTACATATCTCACAGATTAAGCAACACCTCCAACACCATATTTCTCTATTCGTTCATGTACATATCCGTCATTGGTTGTATAGTAAATATCTTTAATTCCTAAATCTTTTATAGCTGCCATGCAAGAAGGACATGGACGAGATAGTCCAAACGGTTGATCCTTGCGAATCCTATATATGTATAACTTGACTTTTGAAAAGTTAATATTCAAATGTCTGATAGAATTTATACAGTTAATTTCTGCGTGTAACTTTGGTAACATATTTTCCGATGGCTTTCGATACTTATTATATTTTTTCTGTATTGGATGAGTCTTATTACAGTTGCAACCGATGCCAATGATATTGCCTTGATAAACGGCCACACATCCAATGTGGGTTTTATAATAATCAGATATACTGGCAGTTTGTCTTGCCTTGTCAAAATATCTATAATCACTTTTGGTCAACATTTATCCTGCCAGTCTTTCCTGTTCAAATAACTCATTACCACGTTCAAAACACGCAAGTTCATATTCGTATCTTTCTACAAAGTAATCAAAATATTTTTTGCCGTTTCCCTTATTAGTGACAGTGGCACAATGATGTACAATTCGGCAGATATTCTCTGTAATGGACTCTCTAGTTCCTGATATGTATTGTGTATCAACCTTCTTAGAAGATAACTTCATCCGATCCTCCAAATCGGTACGATTTAACCACATAGAAAGAGCATATTTATCTTCATGTTTATCAAAGTGATACGCACATTCAACAATATAGTTCTCATATCCAAAATTAGATAATTCAATCGTAATTGTGTTGCCTTTAAATTGGGGTTGCATCAGTTCTTTTAAGCTTCTCTTCATTAACATTTTTAAACATCCTCCATATTTTAAGTTGTACATTAGATTTTTAGTATAAAATTTCACAGTCGATAACTTTATCAACAAGTGTGTTAGAATTTTCTACGCTAATGTACACCATTTGATTCCTGACAAATAACGGTATCTCAGTTGTGTTTACTTGCCTGATATTTTCTCATACGTTCACCAGCAGCAATTTTCTGTTCTTCAGATAGTTCTCTTTTCTTTGCTCTGAAACTGATCAGAGTCTTATCTTCAACACGATACGTTTTCCCTCTACCAGTATCAGCGATGAGAGAGTACATATCTGGACTTGTTTTACATAATTTATCTAATTTAGTCATATATGTAGTATCTGAGGTATAGATTGTGGCATAATCTTCATCTCTCATAAAATTGATACATACTTCTTGCTCTGAAACGGATACTGAATTTGATAGTTTTGGTTCTTCAATAGTTATTTCTTCATTTTCATCAATGTTTATGTATCCAGATTTACTTGCCATAATTTTTATTCCTTTCAATACCTTCTCGATTTTTCTTCCAAAGTTTTTCTTCTCTTTGCTTATCTGCTTCTATACGACTTGCTATCTGAGATCCGTTTGTATTATCTTTCCCTCGATAATCTGTATTGAAATCTGATGGAAAAATTAATCCTCCGAATTTTGTGTGATCTACTTCATAAATTCCATATCTGTTAGTTTTGTGTGTCATTAGTTACTGTAAATTCTCCTTTTCTGTTTGATAAAATTTTGGTTGTTAATGTTGTCTTCTTTGTCGTCATGGTTTTCGATTCTCCTTTTTTGGTGGTATGATAGTGGTGATGATGGATATTGATTCATGTTTACAATACTTATTTCTGTGTTTTGGAATTAATTTTGATAGAATTTTTTACTTACATAATTCTGATTTCTCAAAAATAAAATCCCATATTCTAATTCCTTCTCATAGTTATATTCTTCTTTTGTACATTGAACTATTTGATTATTTCTCCATATATACCGATAAGGACAGATATAAATAATATCATCAGTGTGCCAATTATCATTGGAATCTTTATATCTTGGCATCCTATGGGTTTTTATTAAACCAAGTTGTTCTAATACTTCTGTTGCTTTTGCAATCATTTTTCTATCACTACCTATAAAAGCAGCTATAGACTGAAACTGTGAATAAAATATTTCTGGTTTATTCTTCTTAGATTTTTCAGAATGTCCAGATGATTCATTCGTTCTGATCCAAGTAAATGCCTTTATATAAGATAACAGAAGATATAGTATACTTTTATTTAATGGTTTGTATGGTGACTGATACTTATTGATTGTTTCTACTTCAAAGTCATATAAAATACCAAAATTGTTTTTTGGATTCATTTTTTCCATATTAATCAATGATGACTGAAAGGTATTCTGTATATATTTCTCTTTATCAAAGTCAATGATGTATCCATTTTCAAAGAACCAATCCATGCAATCTCTAAACTTGGTAAAAATATTTTTTTCAGTACCCCTATGCCAGTTTGGTTTATACTTACACCACTGAATCATATAAATAGGAGAGTAGTGAACAACGTTTTCCCATGTTTGGTTATAATTTAAATAGAGCAAAGCCGATAATCTGTGTTCTGGTAAAGTATTTGCCAAAATTACTTCTTTTGGAATCTTTACAAAACGATTTACTGTATCTGGTAATTCTAATGTAGCTGTTGGTGATTTATTATTCTCTATGTAAAAAACGCCTCCTTTCTTATACCCACTTAGTTTTTCTGTTTTTTACACGATCATACTCTGTTTGTAATATTTGTTTTCTCTCTTCGTATGAGTAAATTTCCTGAGAAATAATTAACTGTGCATCATATCGTTCTAATCTTTCTACATCATCTAATTGATCTTCAGAAAAATAATTTCGTATCTGTTCATTAGAAGATATATTATGTTCTTTGCGATACTGTGTTGCAGACATTCCAAGTATTACAGTATTTAGTAATGAAAACTCAATAGAGTATAAATTGCCATTAGTAATCCATTCAGGAACACCATTAAGTAATTCTTCTCTTTTTGTGATTAAAGCACCACGCAATTCTTTGCAATTAATTAAGGTGTTTTTGCGGTTTGTATTCCAGTTTGTACGATTTTTAAATGCTTTTTCTATAGCGATAAAATATTTTCTCACTAACTTGGACATTTTCTTTAGCTCTTCGGATGTACGTCCACCTTTAGAACCGGCAAGCATTGCAATTTCCTTTGCATCGCTGAGCTTTAACTGATAATCAACTAATCCACTCCCCTTTAAAGGTGAATCAATAAAATAATCTATGTTTTTAACTAGTTCCAAATCTTCAATTTGTTGTTTGATCCAAGTTGAAAAATCTCGACTAACTTTTAATTGATTATGTAGTTCTTTTGCGCTAATTGTATTATTTTCATTTTCTTGTAAAATAGGCAAAAGTGACTGATATTCAAGGATTGTGGCTATTTCATTATCAGATAGTCCATATTGTTTTAATTCTTCTTCAGTAAATTGACCATCTTTGAATGACTCGCTTTCATATACTTTTTCTTTTCTTGGTTTTGTGGTATTTTTGTTTGTAATTCTCATGATTTTATTCCTTTCTTTTATCTTAATTTTTAATGTATATCACATCAGAGTGTGACATACTTGAAGAAAAAATGACAAAGTATATCACACCACAGTGTGCAGAATCAGCCGTCTTTTTATAAATAAAGACTAATTATATAAATAAAGACTACTATCGTAATGAATTATTCGCATACGCTTCATAATTCATTACTCTCTTAAAAACTTTTTGATTGTTGATGGTTGGTGATGTTTGGTAGTTACAGGTGGTATAAATTACAAGTTGTAAGATAGAGTAGCAGTGTCTATTTACATATTCTCTTTCTTTGGATATAAAATTCCTTGTATGTATTAGATCTACAATAGAAAATGCCTTGGATAAAATTAATCAAAGTATTCAAGGACTTCAGCAAAAATAGCTGTTAAGTCCTTTTTAATTTCTGCTTTGTTAGCTTTAAAGGCATCTATATCTATGGTTAAAATGTAAATTTTTGAGGTATTATTTTAGGGTTTGTCATAGTTCATGTCTCCTTTATGTAAAATTTTGTATTTACTATTTGTTATTTCTACATTCTGATTTTGATAATGTTATAAATTTTAAATCTGTATTTTGAGCCAATAGGAGAGTATATGGACAGTAAATAATAAAATATGTAAAATATACCCCCTATGTATATATGGATTAGATTTTTGATTGATATGTTGGATATTTAATATTTCTCTATTTGAAATGATAATTACGATGAAATATATGGTGTATATTTTATGAGTTCGGTGATGAAGTAATTCTGATATAGCAATGGAATGTAAAAGTACTGATTTTACTGGATATTTTAAGATTCTTGTGAATGATTTTTAAATGTGATTTTATATATGATTTCTTTTCTTGAGTGCAATTTTAGAGTTAATTCGGGATAATGCTTATTTTTCAAGGGGTTTAGAAGTTTTTTTGGTTGTATTTTTGTGGTTTGGTAATAGATTTGAATTGTCAGAAAATTTATATTGTATTGATTTATAAGGATTTTTGAGAAATGACACCGAATAGGATTCCGAATTGTTTTTACGAATTGTTTGTGTTTCGGACACAATTTTTAAAGGTGATGTGTGAATAGAACAGATAGGGGCTTTCTGGTAATTACTGATCAATTTCAAAATGTAAACATACCCCTGTATAGTGTTATTGCATATTTTAAGTTACACTTTGCCCATTTTTGCAACCGAATGAAAATATATATTCTGTCAAGTAAAAATACTTTACAATGATATTATCCGGCATTTGTCAAGTAATTTTGCTTGACATGTTCGATGTATAAAGCAAAATATATCAAAATGCTATTTTTATATACCATAATACTACATCTATATTATCCAGCAACATCATAATATCACAACTCAAAATATATCATAATGCTATCTAATATACCAAAATGCCACATAACCATCCTTCTATCAATCCTCTTTCCCCTGAATATATCCATCTCTTTCCAACTTTTCCACAATAGCGGTAGTAGTCCATCTATTCCGGTTCATTCCACTATCAGCCATAGCTTTTTCAACTTCCCGATATATCTCAATAGGGTATTTTACACTGTATTGTTTCATGTTCTCAGCGTCATATTTTGCTTGATATTCGCTCTGTTTTTTTCTATCTGACATTTTATACCATCCTTTTTAAAAACCATCTTAAATTGCATTTTAACACGTATTACCTAAGTTGTCAATCAATTAGCAAACTGCACAAAAATAACTAGGTAATACCTAAAATAATTATGTATTATTTTGCTATAAAAAACTAGGTATTACGTTGACAATCTAGGTATTACGTGTTATAATCTATACATAAGTTAAAGATAAAGTGTCACACCAAAACAAAGAAGTATATAGCAACAACTACACACAAACAACCACAATGAAAGACAGGTACACAATATGAGAATACATTTAAACAATGCAACAGTTAGAGTATCAGGTTTTGAAAACAAAGAAACATTTAATCACACATATCACAATGTTACTTGTATTGAAGAAGTAACAGCAAAAGAGATTGAAAAAGAATGTGGCGAAAAAATAGGTGCTTGCATTAGATTACATTTTGAAGATGGTAAAACAGCTACGTTTTCTAAAAAGTCAAAATTAGATTATGAAGTATTATAAATCCCCTGATGAGCAACGGTGAGAGCCGGCGAAACTACCCAAACAAGGGTAGTCGGGATATCAACACAACCCAAATAAGCACCACAAAGCACTTTGATAATTGAATAGACTTTGCATCTAAGTTGTGATATACTAACAGTATCAGCCATACATACAATCACAACAAAAAGGCGGTGATCATATGACAGATAGTGAAAAACTTGATCTGATTCTTGAAAAAGTAATAACACTTGACAGGAAAGTGACAGACATTGAAAAAGATATGATTGATGTTAAGGCCGATTTAAAACAAACTGAACGTGTCTTAAAAAATGAGATACGGAAAGAATGCGGATTAGTGCTCGATGAGATTGAAAGAGTACACGATATCTTAGATAAGCACAAAGAAGATAAAGCAGCACATACAGCATAAGCAACAACATACATATATCACATACCACGGTGTAAAGTCTATTGAATTATTAAGGCTTTACACCTTTTTAATTTTGTTCTAAGGTCTTGTATATGAAGGGCAATTTTGTCCTTTGCAAAGGGCTCCATTGTTTAAAGAAAAAGGACTTTTACAAGTGCCTACATTATTACAATATTTACATTTTTTATATTTTCTTGATTTGTTATATTCGTAAATATAACCTTTACTATGTATTATATTTGAACCATCGTTATGGTTAATATCATGGTTCAATCTAGTGTTATAATCTTTTATAATATTTTCAGCCGATTTATTTTTCTTTTTGCTCATAAATATCACAACCTTTTACTTTTTATTGTAGAATAAATGTGATAGAATATCAATAGTAAAGGAAGGTGAATATTTAATGATTGCTTATTATAAGTTATTAGATATGCTTAATAAAAGAGATATGACAAAAGAGCAATTAAGATTAAAAGCTGGACTTGCTTCTGGCACAATGACAAAAATTTCAAAAGGTGAACCTGTAAATTTAAAAACGATTGATCTTATTTGTAAAGCATTACAAGTACAACCTGGAGATATTCTTGAATATATAGAAAAATAAAATCTCACGAAAATAGAAAAAATCTCTAATAAAGTGTTGACAAGTAAAACGCAATATGCTATTATATACTTGTAAGGAACACAAGGGAATATAAATCGGTATCACGGCAGTGTCAATAAGACCTGATACATTCTCAACATGGCAGCGTCAATAAGTCCAGGAGCGATAAAAAGAAAAATCCCAGTTCCAAACGAAACCGGGAAATTTCAAGTAAGTGTGTAAAACTCTTACCCTAAGCAAGTAGAGTATAACACAATTCTTGATAATCTGTCAATCGGCAGAAATTTCCCAAAACAAAGTAACTATTAACGTCCTGTCAAGTGGAGTGCTAACAGGATCGTAACTAAGGCAAAGCAACAAGAGATTGCAAACGAGGTTAGAGAAAAGATAATTGATTCATTAAATTTCCGCAACCTAACGGGAAAACGTGACAGATAGCAGCGTAAAAATGTTATCCGTGTTGACTGGACACGCTGACTACATCGGAGACGTGATAGTTCATATCATATCAGACGTAGCAGGGAATACCATCCCAAACCAGAAAATCTATGAATATGTGTGAATGCGAGTAGGCAGAAACAAGAGTTTTGCGGTGACTGATTCTGAAACCGTGACCTGTGGGGTGTGGTAGCCGTAACGGGAACGAGAGACAATCTACTATAATATAGATGGCTCTTTTGATGATAATTTATCGCTGTAGAGGATGGACGGGGAGAAAACACAAAACGATAGACTATATAAAATGGTAGTTGTAAACCGTGGTTATGGAAGGCTGAGAAATACGTCTTCCAACCGCTAATAAGCGGTATATAAATATACATAAGAACCTTTAGAGAGTGTCAAGAACCTTTGGCACTCTCTTTTATATTAAAAGCGGTCAACTGCTTTTCAAAAGAAATGTGATGTTCAAGCGAGAAGGAAAAGAGAAATAAGTATTACATCCTGTAAGGGCTGCCCATGTGGTCATAAGTGCATATATCAGGCACAAGGAAAAGTGATAACCCGTGACACAAGCTTTTTTACATTTGAAAGATTGCACGTATAAAGAAGGAAGTAAAAATGTAGCGCAAGATAAGGGCGTTAAACTTTCAATCGCTCAAGATCGGCAATGCGATTAATAAATTGTGCCGGCATTGTGTGAAAGCAGGTATCACACTTACAATGATTACCGCCACAAAGATTTGAGTGTAATAAAATCTGAAAAGTCAGTAAAAGGCGTGGGACTACTGGAGAAGATAATAAACACGACAGGCGAACCCCTGAAAAGGAAGAAGGTTATACTATAACTGTAAACTTAAAAAGCTGCTGTCTGGATGCCTGACATATACGGCATATTACATAATTTTATTATTTATCATGCCCATAAAAACAGAATCAAACGTGAGGCGGTGCGGAAAGCTGGTGAACCACTCAATACAATGAGGACATAGCCATAAAGCCGGATGCATTTAGCCATATCCTTTGAAAAGTCTCTTTTGTGGGCATGGATAAGTAATAAAAGATATGATAATATAGATGTGGAGGAAAAAATATGAAATCATATGTAAAATATGTTGAATGTGCAGATTGTGGAAGAAAAATTCCTATTTGCAACGCCCATTACATCAACGGAAAACCTTATGGATATGGTTGCTATAAAAAGCAGGTTGCATTACTCTATAAGCGATGGGAAGACGAAAAAAACGCCGAATATTCTGTAAAATGTTTCGCTGCTATGCAAGTGTTTCAAGATAAAAAAAGTAATTCCTTTCATGATTCTATATGTAAGCAATGGAACGAGTGCAAAAAACTAACTGCTAAACAGTTAAATTGCATCATAAACGGATTTACTGATCAGGAAAATATAAATTTCTGGATAATATGGCAACAACTTACAAATGACGAATGCTTAAAATGGAGTATTCCGTTATGGGTAGAAAACACCATTTATAAAAATAAAAAAGGTTTTGCTGATTATATGGAAAATGAGGCGGTTATAAATTGTTTGCTTTATGATCGCACATATAATAAACAAGGTTTTTATTTTTCCCATGATTTAGAAATTGATCCAGAAAGAGTTTGTATAATGAAAAATGGTAAAAATAATATTTATCTTCAGGAAGATATAGAAGATGAATATATAGAAGTATTAAAAGTAGTTGAGGGCATACGGAAATAATGTATGTCCTCTTTAAATGGAGGTAGATATTATATGGAAACAATATGGATTGAGCACGACAATGGGATCAAGGGGCAACATGGATTTTCCGAAGAAGAAATTTCCTCTGAAGTTGAAATTGATGCTTTGATCAAAAGCTATGAGGATTGCGGGATTGTGGTTTATGGATGGATATATTAAGCAATGAAACAATTATTTGAAGGGAGAAAACTATGATCGAATTATGTTATGCAATATCTGATAAAAAGACAGGTGAAGAAGTTCATAGGAATTATGGGAAATTTGATTCCTTAGATGAATTTTATTCGTATATGAAGTTTAGATTCGGCTACACAAGTAGAAATTATAGCTTTTTGCTTAGTGGAATAGAAATCCAGTAATCCAGTAAAAAATATTCTGTCACCACAATAATACTAATATACGGGAAGAGACGAGCTACGCGCCGTCTCTTTTTGTATGGGTTGAGTATGACAGAAGATGAGGAGGACAACACTTAAAATGAAACGAATTACCACATATGCAGAATTTCAGGCATTAAAAGCCATTTACAAAGAAGCAAAAGTTGTAAGCGTATCAGATTATGGCGCACTTATTTTTATAAGAAAATAAAACAGAATGGAGAAGTAGTTATTGATACTGATACATAGACAATCAAAGAAAGGTTAAACGGTGGAAATTATGTCAAATTATTATGATTATAGAGAAGTAAAGGTTATGATCGCTCACAAACTTATGTCTATGGAAGGCTGGAAAGTATACGGCTATAAAGAAGACAGAAGCGACAGTATGACCGATTATTATGATCCTGCTAATTGGGACGGAGTAGCAGAAAAGAACGGCTATATTTTATGCGTAGATGTTTACGGCGCAGCAGAACCGCAGGAAATCAGAAAATATAATTACTCTGGTTTTACATATGATCGCAGCATAGCGGAAAAAATCAAAAAGTTGGAAGCTATGACCGTTGAACGTGGAGCTTCTGAAGCAGAGGAAGCAAGCGCAAAATTATCTATTGAACGTTTGCAGAAAAAAGCAGAAGAAGCAACGGAAAACGCAAATAAATATATTGTTGTTGGTACAGTTCCCGGACATATGGCACACCCTCCAAAAATGAATTGGCATATTGAAAAAGATGGGATCATCATTGCAAAGGGTAACGGCATTTTGAAATTTGCCCATATCTGGAAATATTACAATTATAACCGTGATATGGAATGGTTAAACGAATATAAGAAGGACAAAAAAGCATATACCGATAAGCACACACAAGACCTTGTAAACCGTGGATATTATGACAGTAAGGAAGACGCAAGAAAGAATACAGAAAGACATATTGAGGATTTAGAGGAAGATATTAAGCTGATAGATAAGTTTGAGACATTCATCAATAAAATTGATACTTCTTGTGGCGGTTTAATTGGAGAAGGTGACGGCACTATCTACGAAAAAGTTACCGTTACAGAATACAAAAAAGAAAATAAAGTTGTAGAAGATACGACTGGAAGCATTAAAGAGGGTCAGCTTTTCATTCTGAAATCTAATTTTAATTATGGATGTTATAAAGGGCTTGTATATCGTATCCATGAAACAGAGAGAAACGGACAGAAACATTTTCATGCTTATAAACTAAATGGAAAACTTACAAAGGAATGTACAGGAAACGCAAGCCGTAATAACTATTGGTTTGTTGGTAGTGGTGATTCTGAATGCCTCACAAAATGGATTGAAAAGGGTTCTATTGCATGGTGTCATATTGAAGAGGTAAAAACGCCATATGAGGTGGAAAAGGTTGTAAAAAAGACTATTAAAGCAGAAAAGAAAAATACGACATCTACCACAACGGAAACGGCACAAACAGAGGAAACAGACGTAAACGCCTATGCATATGAAGTATCAGAAGACACGGACACACGTACAGGAGAAAAAATATATCTTGTGAAGGTTGCGGAAAAATTGAGCCGTGAAGAGTATATAACCGTAAACAAGTATATTAAATCTTTGGGCGGTTATTACTCGAAATTTAAACACGCCTTCTTATTTAAGGAAAATCCGGCAGAAAAGTTGAACACAACTATAGTGGAAACTACACAGACGGCAGAACCGGCACAGGAAGCACAAAGCACAAGGGAAGAACCAGAAGCGAAAAAAGAAAGTATTTCCTATACAATTATAGAAGATCAGCACACGCAAACACACGCGAAAATCTGGATTGTAAAGCCTGAAAAGGAATTAAACAAGACGGATTTTGCAGAGGTTAAGCGGAAACTTGCAACGCTACAAGGCTACTATAGCACATTCAAACACGGATTTATTTTTAAATATAATCCAAAGGAAGTATTACAGACTGGATAATATAAAGGCGGTTGAAATATACCGACTTGCATAATGAAAGGAATGATTTTTTATATGTTTACAGGTAATAAAGACTTTTACCCTACACCACAAAATATTATTGACAAGATGCTTTTTGATTTAGATTTTACAATGATAAAAAGTATTTTGGAACCATCGGCGGGTAAGGGGGATATAGTTGAGACATTAAAGAAGAAAGAAGGAAACCATAATAAATATTATGGCAAACAATACTATCAGTTTGATATTGATTGTATAGAAGCTGATCAGAATCTGCAGCATATTCTTAAAGGGAAAAATTTCCGTGTTGTTTATAATGATTTTCTTACATATAACACGATGAAGGAATACGATCTAATTATTATGAATCCGCCTTTTTCTAACGGTTGCAAACATCTTTTAAAGGCTTTAGAAATGCAACAAAGAAATGGCGGTGCGGTTGTGTGTCTTCTCAATGCGGAAACTTTAAAAAATCTATGTACAAATGATAGGCAGTATTTACAGCGTAAACTCACAGAATATAACGCAAAAATTGAGTTTATACAAAATGCTTTTCTGGATGCGGAACGGAAAACGGCGGTTGAAATTGCGCTTGTAAAGGTTCAGCTTCCAGAGGTGCAAAGAGAATCTTTTATATTGGAAAGATTAAGAAAAGCAAAAGATCAAAAAGAATTTCAGGCAGAGGAAAGCACAAAACTAATTGATAGTGATTTTTTCAAGGCTATTGTAAAACAATATCAGTTAGAAGTGGAAGCAGGAATAAAATTGATTAAAGAATATTATGCAATGCAGCCGTTTATTTTGTCACAGTTTGGAAAAGACGAAAAGACAGGGGAAACGATACAAAAAGGCGGCTGTATTATCTCCATGACTTGTAGTAAAAATGGGCTTTCTGTTAATGAATATATAAAAATGGTGCGGAGTAAATATTGGAATGCACTTTTTGAAAATAAAAGATTTATAGGGCAGCTTACAAATAATCTGCAAAGAGATTTTTATAATAAAGTGGAAGAATTAAGTAACTATGATTTTTCACTTTATAATATCTACCAGTTAAAAATTGATATACAGAAAAAAGTTGTTAAAGGAATAGAGGATACCATAATAGATCTTTTTGATGAATTAAGTTATAAATACCATTGGCTTGATGAAACGTCAAAAAACATTCACTATTACAATGGATGGAAAACAAACAAGGGATGGATAATCAATAAAAAAGTGATTATTCCTTTAAATGGTTTTTATGACCTTAATTATTCATGGGGAGGAT
The DNA here is from genome assembly GCA_003611805.1 of bacterium 1xD42-87. Taxonomy (GTDB): domain Bacteria; phylum Bacillota; class Clostridia; order Lachnospirales; family Lachnospiraceae; genus UBA3282. Next base: position 52,085 of record RAYM01000015.1, read on the forward strand.
TCAGACCGTCAAGGCATGATGTTGTAAGTAAATTACAGGATATAGAAAAATGTTTTAACTATCTTGATGGAGGGCTAACAGAAGCGGTTGATCTGGAAGAATCCCTAAAGTTTGCAGAGGAATACGGAGAGACAAAGAATATACAGTTAAAGTATTTTACTGTCACATTCTACAAAAAAGGTACATGTCATATTGTATTTAACAATGACGAGTTACTGAAAAAATTTAATATATTTGGTTCTCAGCACAAAGGATGGTTGCCACCTTCCTACGGAAAGAAGGATTATAAAAATATGACAGCAGAAGAAAAAGCAGTTGTAAATGAGTTTGAAGGAGAAAAAGAGTATAGCAAAGTTATTTCTAATAAAGAGTATTACTTGTTTGATGGAAATAATCTGAATTTACTGGAAGAGAAAACGGCATAAAGCCGATGAAATTGTAATTTGAAGGGAAAAACACATGAACACAATACCACGATATATGAAAGAGTATGCTAATGCGCAGCGCAAAAGCTATATGAACAATGAATTAATGCAGAAAAAGTACAAAGATGCAGCCGTGGAAATTATAGAACGTATTTTAAAAAATGTGGAGCATGGATTCATTACAATAGATGAGGGGATGAAAGCGTTATGTGATCCGCTTGATGGAATAGTTTTGTAGGCAGTTAGAACGGCTATTGAGAATATAAGGATATAGCCGTTTTATAGTGCTTATAAATTTCATAATAAGTAGAGAGGAAAACACTATGAAGAAAATAACTAAGACTATTTTAAAAATTGCAGTTATCGGAACCATGCTTGCTAGTGCTTATCTGTTAGGCACTACACGCACAGAGACTGTCATAGAGACACAGAAAGTCATTGAGATGGTGGAAGTTATACCAGATGGTTATATCGGCTTAAATGAGGCTATACCACTGGAAGATGTGGCTTGCTGGTTCATGGATGGATATGACTACCCATGTTTTGAACTGAAAGACGTGGCTACACAGTACAACGCAGATAATACGCGATCATATGCGGATATTCTGGAAACATTACCAGACCATACAGCCGAATTTCAAGAAAATTTCATTGATATGCGAATGGTGGATGACTTTGTAGCCACGGAAAACGGCTTACACCTCTATTTTGAGGATGGAACAGGCCACTACATAGAAATAGATTAAGAAAGTACATAGAGGAGGGCAAAAAAGGGAAATGATGGCACAATTCAAATATACAGAAATTACAACGCGATCTGGTAATACGAAAGTATGTGTCTTTCGGAAAGTAAAAACAATGTCACCGTATAAAAAACGATGGCTTATACAGAAAATCCTAGGCGCTGTGCTGATTGTTGCTTGTGTAGCCGGATGTTGTAACATGCCAGAAGATTGCGGAGGTTTTATTGTAGGTGGATTAATGGGGATAGTAAGGGTTGTTTGTGATTAACAATAGTAGAAGGGAGATTTTGAACTATGACTAAAATAGAATATAGTAAATGTGTGAAACTTATGGAAGAAGCCATCTGGAAAGCCAATAATTCTAATGAGGATTATAGGGCATATGAGCGTTTGAAAAAAGAAGGGAAAAGTGTTGATGCAGAATGTAAGTTACGTGTAGCAGATCAAGAAATTGGATATGCAGAAGGAATAAATCAGGCACTTGCTACACTTGGCTTTAAACATGACAGAATGAAGGAATTATCTGAGTTGCTGTAAATCGTGTATTTCATTGGAGGGAATAAAGGTGGAAAGGGTTTTAATTTTTAAATATCCGATTGAATTTTCGGATAAAGTAAAGCAAATAAAAGAAGCATTTAAAATTCATAACATAGAGTTTATATGTTATGAATCAAACGGATATTATGATCATGAATTTATGGTCAGAAAGTCAGGTAAAAGATGGAATGATATATATACTATTATTAATTCTGTTAGACCAGCAAAGTATGAGTTTAAGAAGACTTGTATTGAAGTGATAAATGGAGAATTAAAAGAGATAGTATATTGTCAATGAAACTACTGATTCAACCATAGAAGGGATAAAGCATGAAAAAATATGGATTCAAAAAATTAAATAATGGATGGCGTTTCAAAATCGGTGGAACGTCTGGAGAAGCGTTTGGAATTACACTAAGATATTTTAATAAATGTGGCTTTCGGCTTCTAATAAATTTTAATACGGATTTTCTTATAAATCTTTTTGGATTCAATCAAAAGATTATTGGTGTTTGAAAGCTCCTACAAGTCCATTTAAAGCCTTAAATCAGCGCATATGCAAATATGTATGTGCGTTGCATTAAGTCCTTAAATAAGGCAAATAAACAGTATAGAAAGAGAAGTATAGAGCAAGTGACAAGTGGAAATGTTGCTTGCTTTTATTATTGGAAAATCAAATAGAATGGAGGAAATTTTTATGCGTACAGTAACAGAAACTTACAATGTGTATACTTATCCTGAGTTGTCGGAGGAAGCAAAAGAAAAAGTTAATCAGTGGTATCTTGATGATCCGTGCAGAAATGACGAATTTTCGGAAATTTACACAGAGGATTTACACAATCTTTTCCCGGGAAGTGATTTAAAGATGCAATATTCATTATCATATTGTCAGGGAGACGGTTTAAATATTTACGGAGAACTTGACTTGATGGATGTATTTAAGGCAATCCGGAACAAGTTATATTGTGGTGAAACATTCAAGGATTTTTGGGATTATATGACGGAACATGAGCAGAAGACCATAGAGGCATATATGGAAGTTTGTGGAAGAACTGTTACATTGCCTTATAATGACGGACATTATAATTATTGCGTATCTGATAAGACGGATTTTGCTGAAGGTTGGATATATGATCTTGAATATCAGCAGTATAAAAATATTCAGGTTGACACAATCCGAAAAATGGAAAAATTAGTTGCTGATATGTTTGTAATGCTTTCTAAACAATATGAAGAATACGGCTATAAATATTTTTATGAAGCGGATGAAGAAGAAGTAACAGAAACTTGTGAAGCTAATGGATGGGAATTTTTAGAAGATGGAACATTCTATGCAGCATAAGGAGGGCAAGACATGAGCACAAACGACTACATAAGGCAATCAGCAAATAAATACCATTGGCACAAATATTATTCTGTTATGCGTCCTGTAAGTATCGGAACGCATCCTAAAAATGGAATGATGGATTTTATCAACTATGATTGCAGAACGGAAGTAAATGGGCGTATGGTATGGGCTGAGTTGTACTATAACCGGGAATTGACACAGAATGAAATGGAAGAATTTGAGATGATCAGAGGATAGGGAGGAGATAACATGAAACATAAAGAACTTTATGATGCTATTACAGATTTTCGGATAAAATATGGTAGCCGGAAATTTAATGATGATGAAAATATGACAGCATATAGAAATCTTGTTGATATGTCTATTAAGTGTGGAATTATACCAGAATGTAATAGGAAAGAATATTCTACACATGGGAGATTAATGGCAGCTATCACATATGAAGGTAATAGAATAGCATTTTGCCAATGAAAGAATCGTTTGAACGGAGGAAAATTTATGAGTAAAACAACAGAATGTAAATTAGTGAGCGTAATTACGGAATATTGGTTTAAATGCATTTCGAAAGAAGATGACAGACAAGCAGATAGAGATATAAATAATTTGCTTGAAATTTTTGTAAGAGATTGTAATGTGTCATATTATTATGATGATTTAGATAGAACGATTTTTAATCTTACAAATTCACAGAAGCGCAAATTATATAAGAATATGTTAAATAGTGGTATTCTTGAAAGACAATAAATTGTATTTATAACCAGTTAGAAGGCATTAGCGGAAATATTCGTTAGTGCCTTCTATAGTGGATATAAACACAGAATAAATGGAGAAATAGAGAGTGGAAAGGATGGTTTTTACTATGGGAAACAAAACATTATTAGAAAGATTTACAGAGCTTGCAAACAATAGAAAAGCGGAAATTATAGAATTACAAAATATGTACTTACTGAAACAGATTGAAAATGAAATGGTTCAGGAACGATTTAAGGAAGTAGATAATAAAGTATTAGCAGAGAATCCCTTTTACTCTAACCGTGATTGCGAACGGAGCGAAAGCGGAAATAAAATTTCTAAAGGTGATAGGATTCTTTCAAGTGACGATCAGTGGCTTATGAATATAGAGGATTATGATAAATTTCTGGAAATTTGCAAAAAAGAGAATTATGTTGTTGGTCTTACTGATGAAGAAGGAAGATATACAGAGGAAACTAATACGGAAAATCAGTTAAAAGATATTAAGGAAAAGCTGATCCGTTTGTCAGTGGAAATTTTACCAGAGGATTTTCCTAACAAAAAGTTGTTAGAGGATGCTATTGAGTATAAGGGATGTCAGTCTTATAAAACACGAGAAACACTTTTTGAATTTGTTATGAAATTGAGATAAACGGATGAATCAATGGATTCATGGAAGGAGAAGTTATGAGAGGGATCAAGAATCCGAATGTGGATATTAAAACAGACGGAAATGATATTATTGTAACAGATGGAAAGACGGAATATTTTCGGAAACCAAAAACGAAACAGACAGTTGCTATTGCACATGATATTTATTTTGCAGAAAAGTATATGGATTTGGAGGAATGATCATGAAAAAATATTCATATGCGGTGGAAAACCATTTCCAAAACGTCATTAAAAAATCGTGGAGTTGGGGAAAATTGACAAAGGAAGAACGCCAACGATTTATTGATATGAATGTATTTGACAAGATAAAAGGAAACGATCAGACAAGAATAGAGTGGTTAAATACTATATATCAATCTTTCTTGGCTGCATTGGATTTTAAACCTATCGGATGGAGAGAAGAGGAAAAAGATATTCCTCAATTTTAAGTAACAAAAGGCAAGGAAATAATGATTTTAAGTAGAAAGAGAGGAAAACTATGAAAAACAGAGTTATGAATTATAAAGGATATGTTATCAGTACAGAAGAAGGAATAGAAAAGGGATTATTTTTTAGGAATCCATTACAGGAAGCTAGTTTTGATGCTTATTATGATGAACCTAAAATGTCGGCATGGAAATATTTGTATGATATTAAAAATCCTTTTAGAAGGGTTTTTGAAATCCTGATCGGCAATGGAAACATTGTTAAAAATATCAAAGAATGGTCTAATGATGCGGATTGGGGAGGATTTACAGGAAATATTTTGTGTTGCCCGATTTATTTCAAGAGAGAATACAGGCGGTTAAACGCCGTATCAAGTGGAAGTGACAACATTCAGGAAATTAATTCTTATGGATATGAGGGCGAATTTGAAATTTGTGCTGGGCATTGTAAGACGGAAAAAACTGTCATTAAAATGAAGAATGGAAAGAAGATCAGAATTAAAAGAGGTAAATCATATCATTTCACATATGAACATTTTGTAAAAGAAATTATTGATACGGGTGTTATCAGCGAATAAAAGTCAATAAAAACACAATTTTGAGGAGGAATATATGATTAAGGCTGGGATAATTAGATAATTTGATGATCTTGGAAGAATTGTAATTCCTAGATCGGTAAGACAGGAAGTTTTTGGAACAAGTAAAAATGAAGGGAAATCAATGAAAATTTTTTATGAAAAAGATGGAACAATTATACTTAAACCAATAAAAGTGGAGGGATAATAATATGGCTCAATATGGAATAAGTGTAAGGGAAATTTTGAAGAGAACTGTTATTGTAGAAGCGGAAAGTCTTGAGGAAGCAATACAGAAAGTAGAAGATGCTGTGGAACGTGAGGAAATCATTCTGGATGTAGATGATTATGACGATCGGGAAATTGTACCGTCTGAATATTTTGGTAACGGCTCAGGAGAAGTTCCTGAAGGGGAAGATGTTAGTTCCTATTGGCACATTGGAGAAGATAATTGAGTACTTAGATTCAGGATTTTGTGAGGGAATAAATATGTGTAAATATTGTGAAAGAGAAATATGTGAATCATGTACAACGAATAGAGGATCTACTAATTGTTTACATTGCGAGCAACATGACGAGTATACATTCAAATGGAATTATTGTCCTATGTGTGGCGAATTATATAGAACTTGGGAAAATGGGCATGAATATGTAAGAAATCATTATTTAGATTTGGATAAAATTCGTGCGTATGAATCAAAAACAGCACCACATAAAGTACATATTCTTTTGATTGATGAAAATGGGAATAAAGAATTTACTTTTTAATGTTTTGAAATCGGAATTTCAATGGCAAATAAAGAAAAGAGAGGATATTAAAATGAAAGAATTTAGAGTAGCAAAGTGTTTAGGAAATGACGGTGTACAGGAATATGCGATTTTTGCGGACGGATCAAGAAAGAAGCGCATTTATATTGACGAACAGTACGGAAAGTATTTTGAGGTTGACAATGAACTCAATACGGATTGTAAAACGTGTTTAAAATATAGCTTTTCTGGAAGAATCAAAGATGCTATTGACACAATTAAAAGTGGGAATGGTGATTGCATCAAGCAGATTAATTTTTTCGGAAAACATGATAAAGTTTTATACTTCATTGATCGGAAGGTTGGAGAAGAACTGAGACAAAAGTCACTTGAAGGATGGAAAGATACAAAGTTTGCATGGGCAGTAGAATGTGGGAATAAGAATAGTTTTTCTGGATATGCTCCAATTAATTTAAAAGGAGAAAGAATTTCAATGTTTGATGAAGAAAGAACTGTTAAAACATTTGACACAAAAGATAAGGCAGAAGAGTATGTTAAAGGTTTGTTGGAAAAAGCTGCTTTCTATGCAAAGAGACTGGCAAATAGATATCACGAAGCTGAAGAAGATGAAAAAGAAAATGTAATTGATCAGACAATTAAAGATATAAATGAATTTGCTGGAACTCAGTTTAGTGTTTTGAGTGACTTTGTATTCGATATGCTTACAGGAGATTGCGAACTTAAATCTTTTGAGTGTACGCTTGATGAATATGGATATAAGATTATTCAGTGCATTGCATAATAGGCAACGAAAGGAAGGTAAATAGTGTGAAATATATTAAAGGTAAAGGAATATTAGTTGGAACATATAATGAAAATGATTTGAAAAATGGTAAAGATAAAATCGATGTATTGAATATATCTAAAGAAACAGGATTTAACTATACAAATAATGAGTTTGTAAAAAGAAATGGAAAAATTGTTGGAATTAAAATTTATGTTTGTAAAATAGAAGATTTTAAAATATAGGGTAGAAATCGTGGAAACATATAGAAGATATGTGGAAGTGGAAGCACAGGACGAAGATGCAGCTTATCAGGATATAGATGATAAGATTGCAGAAGGTGAGATTGATCTTTCTTGTGATGGAGAAGATTATAAGTATGATAGAGAATTGTTTGTGTTGGAAGTTAAAGAAAATGAGTGATTGGAGGAAATAAAATGAAGATAACAGAAGATATGGTAACGGTTTTTAATCAAACTTTGGAAAATTTGAATTGTGGATTCAGATTAAAGTTTGAAAATGGAATGTGCGGGAATGGGCAGTGTGTAGTTGTTCCCTCAAATGATATGTTTATTCAAAGTTCAATCATTAATCTTACAGAGGAATTTTACACGGTTTTGGAAGAGTTCTTTAGCAAAAGAGGTATAGAACTGTCTTACAATAATGATGGTTCTATATTTTGGAGTAAAGATGGCTGGAAAGACGTTGTGTAAAACATACAATGAATTTCGCATTTCAAAGCTAAAATGGGAGGTTATTATGACACAAAAGGAATATATGCTTACAAGAGACATGGGAAATTGGTTATTCTATGCGATGTATACGCTTGGGATGAAAGCAAATGAAGCCACTCTCATGTGGAATAATAAAAACAATGTTGGTAAAAAACTGATTTGTGAGTGTATAGGTGAAGAAAACAATAAACCAGGAACACGACTTTTTATTCGCAATGTAACAAATATTTTTGTAGATGCTCATAAGAAAAACGGATGGTGGAATACATTTACTCTTTCTAAAGAAAAAGTTGAGAAGGGTTTATGGCTTGCTGAAGTTATTAGTTATCGCCTTGATAGAAATGGATATCTTAATTCAGAAGTAAAAGTTATTATGCCAGTAAATGATATTGCCTTCCATACATTGTTTTCTGAGAAAAAAGGTACTTGGAATAGTAGCGCATGGTGGCTTATGATGGTAGTTTCTAATGCATTTTTGAGAGAATATGATTTCTCGACACATAGAATAAATCATAAACCAAATTTTGGTGAATTGAAAAAGAGATTCCCTATATTTGATGGACTATCTGCAAAAGAAATTGGAGAAAAAGCACTCTATATGTATCTCAATAGTAAAATTACTATAGAGGAAATCGAAGATTGTTTAGACACTCCTAATGATTGGGAAAAACTTATTTCAAATGTATCTTCTGCTGTATTGCGTGGCGATGCCGAAAGGTTATATGGGGATAAATATCCTCTATTCGCAAAAAAGGTATCTCATAATGTAGAAGATGGATATTCTGATTTTACAGAATGCAATACGGAAAATTATATCAGAAGGCAGATGGATTATTATGATGAACTGCTGAAAGATGGAAAAATAGAACCAATTGTTGGAGATGTGCTTGATATTGTGGAAACTGCACTTGCTTATAGAAAGTCATTGAAAGATGCTGAAAAAGCAGAAAAGAAGAGTCAAAAGAAAAATAAAGCAGTTTGATAGGCAATGAAATGTACCTTTTTAGTCCTTTTAATCGGACACATATAATAGTATAATGGAAACATAAACGAACAGATCAAAGTCCTACATAGTAGGCAGAAAGGAAAATATATGGAAACTTTAATTGGATTGGCTGTTATCTTTTGTGTATGCTTTTTACCTGGAATCATCACAAATATTAAATTTGATAATCGGATGCCACCGGCAGGATATAAAACAGATTACGGTACAATGAGCCATGATTTAGCAATGGGAAAATCTAAGAATGAAGTGATGAGTAAAGCTAATCGGGGCGGTTATGATGTTAAAAAGTAAATATGGAAGCGAATAGAAAGCCACTGGAAAATAATCTGGTGGCTTTTATAGTGGAGAAAATAAGGAAAGAAGGACAAAATAGAATGGATAAGAATACATACACACTTGGAAAGAAATTTGAATGTTGCGGAAAGACTATGGTAACTGTTATAATTAAAGGCAGAGCAGCTTGTGTAATGACAGAGTTGGAATATAACAGGATTATTGAGACAGAGAGGAAATATTTACGGAATAATAGATTAAGAAGATCAGCATAGACAGAAAAGGATTATTTCATTGAGAAAATTGGAGGGTTAAAATATGAGATATACAGAAAGCATTGAAGTTTGTGATGTATGTGGAAAAAGATTTTTTGGTTCATCAATAAATATTCATGGTTCATATGATTATATTAATCATACAAATTTTTCAAATAATATAGGAACATTATTTGCTTGGACTAAAGAACTTTCTGGAAGTGAAAGAGTAGATGCAATCGTAGAAGAATTTTTTAATGACGATGAGCAAATTAGTAAGGAGGATGCTATTGAATTTTTAGAATGCTTTAAACACTATAATTATCCTGATAGACAGTTATTAAATGAAGTGTTTAAGAAAATACAAGATAGAATTGATAATATGGATTGAAATGATTGTTCTATTTGGAAGTTGATAAAAATATATAATATGAAAAATGGGAAAGAAGGGAAAATAATGGTTGAAGTTATTCAGAATCCAGGCGCAGAAAAGAGTTTTGGGAGTATAGAATTGGCAGAAAATAATATTAAAAAATTTATTGAAGATTCAGGAATTTATTTTGAATATGAATATAGTGGTCAGAGATTAAACGGAAGATTTGTATTTAATCTTATTCATAAAAATATATCCTATGAAATAGGAATGGTGGGAGAAAATATTGAGTCTGTAAGATATATTGATGGGTATACACAAAATATTTGGGATTATCCTAGATTATATGTCAATGGAAATTCTTATGTATGGTTGTATGCCTTGAAAAATGTTACAGGAGAAACAGAAAAAGAATTATTATTTAGGCTTGGAGTCAATTATGATAGAGTATGCAAATTCCAGAAAGTATTGCAAATTGCAAAAGAATGTGGTGCTTGTCCTAAAAGTAAAATGAGTTTTAATGAAATAAAGAAAAAAGTAGTGGCAGATGAACAAGCGTTGTATAATTATTGTGTTTCAGAATTTCCATGTGAATCCAATAAGTGTGAAATGGATCTTTATTTATTAAAATAAAATATTCATATAATAGTAATTTGTGTGTGGTTAGAAGGCATTAGTTATAGGAATTAATGCCTTTTATAGTACACACAGATAGCAACTATTTATAGTTGCATATTTTCTCGCAGAGTGGTATATTATATCTAAAGGAGAAATGTCATGAGTAAGAAAGATAAATTGATAGATAGATTACTGAAGAAACCGAAAGACTTTACTTTTGATGAAATGGAATCCTTGCTGTCATATTTTGGGTATGAATTAAAACAGGGTGGAACTGGGTCGGGAGTAAAATTTATAAAAGATGGAAGTAATGAAGCAATAAACTTCCATAAACCGCATCCAAGTGGAATATTAAAGAGGTATGTGTTGGATCAGGTAATAGAGAAATTAAGAAAGGATGGTTCGCTATGAGTAATTTGTTATCATATAAGAATTACAACGGTACAGTAGAGTATTCAAAAGAAGATAGTTGCCTTTTCGGAAAGGTAGTTGGAATAAAATCTTTATTGTCTTATGAAGGAAATTCTGTACAGGAATTAGAACAAGATTTTCAGAATGTGATTGATGAATACTTAGAGGACTGTAAGGAACGGAATGTAGAGCCTGAACAGCCTTACAAGGGAACATTTAATGTCAGGATCAGTCCAGAACTTCATCGGAATATTGCCGTATATGCTATTGAACACGGTAAGAGTCTAAATGCTGCTGTTGAGGAAGCTATTGGAAATATGGTTAGAGCGTAGGGAGGTTCTTTATGGAACAATATGAATATGATGATGTATTTTGTGTTGATTGTAATGGATATAGAAGACAAATATTAGCTGGGGAAAACATATATGATGGAATGTTGAGATACATTTGTACAGAATGTGGATGTGAAAACAACGTAGAAGATAAAGAATATAAAAATATGATTGATACCTTGAAAAATATTGGAGAAAAAGGTATGTCAGAAAGCAATATTTCTTTAACAGAATATTCTGAAATGCTAAAAGTGTTATGTAATAAATATGGAGAGGAAAAAGTTAAAAAAGATTTAGGAATGAAATAATAGTTTTAACTGATGAAACGTATATTTAGTTGCAAAATGGATATATCTATGGTAAAGTGTAAAAGAGGTGATATTATGGCAGAAAAAATGTTTAAAATAGAAAATAACCAAAAGGTTTGGAATTTCTTCTTTGAAAGTGCAATGGAGGAATGGGATGCTGAGAATAAAGAAAAACTAGAAGCAATTATTTGGACAGACAAAGAAAAAGAGTTATATAGTCAGAAGACACATGGAGATATATCTCCACAAAATATTACTCCTTATAGATATGAAAGTAAAAAGAGAAGAATGTGCCTACAACAATATAAACCTATTGTTTTGGAATTTGAGGAATTTGTTAATAAATCTTTTGATGAAATTACGGCAGATGATATTGATAAATTTTCTGGTGTTACAAGTAAGAAAAATAAACTCAATCATCTTAATGCATTCTTGTTAAGTGGAATTAAAAGTGGGATAATAAAGAATACAAATAAAGATTTTTTGATTAGTTTGTTACCAGATCTATATAGAGAAATTGGAAGAAAAATAGCAGAAATTGAATAGAGGACAGGATGGAAAAGAGAAATATTATAAGAGATAAATGGATGGGGAAACATACAAAAGAGTTTTATAAAACATATTGGGTAGATAGAGGAAAATATCAAGAGAATAATAATAGAATCAAGAAACTTCTTAAAGGGTCTTCTTCTGGATATAGTGAAAACAAATATATAAATCTATTTATTGCAACATGGAAAGTTTATTATTATATCCACAATACCTATGCTTATGGCAGAAAACCTGTTGATAATGGTGAATTTAGTAATGAATTTGAAATGTTTAATAATTTACGTATAGAATTTGATTTCAAAGAAGCAGTTCAATCTTTTGTATATTTGGAAAATTTTATGGATAGAGTAATTGAGTTTCTTATGGATAAAGATTTGGATTGCGAAGCCAATTAAATCTAAGTTTTAAGTTATATGGAGGATGCAGAATGAAATATTATTTGTTTAATTATGATGATGTGAGTATGATGTATCATGATCGCGTTGTCCCTAAAGAAGAGATTATATGTGAATTTGAATTTAATGGATTTACTTATTTTTTAAGCGATAAAGAAATTATTAATGTGAGTGCTACTCAACGGAGAAAATGCATTGAACAATTTTCAAAATGGATAAGACAATTTAATTTGAATAGAAAATATATTTTAAGATATAGTGATATTTGGCTATATGAGAGAGATTGTTATGAATTATTATCAGATTATTTAACTTGGGAAGCGAATAAGAATGGGGAGACTTATGCTGAAGTTATTTGCAAATCGGATAATTTGAAGGAAACTATTAATGAAATAATAAAATCTTTAGCAAAAGAGCGATTAGATGTACAGAGTAGGGATTTAATTATTGAAATAGAAAAAGGAATGAATGAAGATAAACTTGATGTTGAAAAAATAAGGGAAGAGGTACAGGAAGTAACCCAAAAAATTTATAATAAAACTTTTGAATGGATTGATTAGGCAATAAAATTAGATATTTAAGGAAGGGATGAGGATAAATGGATAAAGAACAATTTATCAAATGGAGAGAAAATGGTGGGAAAATTTATAAATATGTATATGAGGTCGAAGCAGGAAAAGAAGATTTAAGAAAAAGCGAATGTGAAGTAGACGCAGTTTATGAAGACGGGTTTAAAACGTTCGGCTTTGGATATCATATCCCATTTGATTGCTTTGAAAAATGGAGAATGCAACATTGGAGTTCAAATTCATATGAATATTTTATCTTCTTGACTAATGAACAGAACATATATGATTATTTGGGAGAAATAAAAAAATGTATTGCTGAAGGACTTCAAAAAGAAATAAGGGATTTGCAAAAATCATTGGCATTAGTTGTATAATCAGCACGACAATGTGATATTTAACTAAATACATTAAGGTAGTAAAGCATTTGGAATTAAAATCCAGATGCTTTTTATTATATAAAAAATTACATATTTAAGGAGGTTTTAGTATGAGCGCAGTAGTAGCAATGAATGAGGAAACAAGGAGGATGGAACAATTTAATGACATAGTGGCAAATATCAAGCCACTTATGACTGTTGGAAAAGGTAAGAATCAAAGAGTGATTACAGGTAGTGCTGTAGTTCCTTTGTCTCTATGCTTTGTGGACGCCAGATATCAAGGGATGAGGACACATAAACATTTAAACAGATTGAGAAACAAATGGGATGAGAGGAAACTAACACCGATAATTCTTGTATGGCATCTGGAGGAACATAGATTTGCTATTGTGGATGGACAGGGAAGATTCATTATTGCAGGAGAAAAAGGAATAGATAGATTAAATGCAATTATTCTTATGGATGCTCCTGAAGATCCAGATGAACGTCTAAAATTTGAAGCTGAATACTTTATCGGACAGGATTCGGAAGTGGAAAATGTCAAACCACTTGAAAAGCATCTTTCAAGAGTGATTATTGGAGACAGTGCTGCCGTTTCTCTGGATAAACTTTTAAACAAATATGGAATCAAATTTGTGGCAACAAAGGGAAACAGAGAGGAATCTGTACTTGGAAGTTATACAGATACATATTCAATTGTAATAGTCCATGGAGAAAAATGCCTGGACTTTATTTTTTCTATTATCGACAACGCTGGATGGAATAAGGAAACAAACGGATATGCAACCTTTGTAATGAGAGCGTTGAGAGAAGTATGGATTGCTCATCCAAATGATAGGAAAGAAATACATAGGTTTTTATCAAAGGAATTGAGACAGATTGATCCTGCCTTATTCAGTGCAGAAGCAAAATCGAAATATCCAAAACGTGATCATAGAGTGTCCTGTGTTCTCTATGTGGAAGATTTGGTATGTGATGGACTTGGAATAGAGAAGAAGATATATGTAGAGAACGGGAAGAAAGTTAAAATCTCAGAATGATTTGATGAAATGGAGGAAATGTCATGAAGATTATTAAAGGTGCGGATCGTGGAAGAACAGAGTGGACGGCACGGAAACTTGTTGAATTAGTGGAAGATGGAACAGTAAATTTCAACATTGATATTCAAAGGGGTTATGTGTGGAAAGATAATGACAAGAGATCTGCTTTGATTCGCTCTTTGATATTGGATAGACATGTTCCTCCTCTGTATTTCAATAAAGTAGAAGATGTTTACGAGGGAGAAGATGGCAAGCAGAGAACCTTAACTATCATCAAATTCTTAAAAGATGAATTTGAATTGAGCGGACTTGAGGAATTTACAGTAATAAATGATGAAGGGGAAACAGAAGAAATTGACATCAACGGGTACAAGTTTAGTGATCTTCCTGAATGTTTCCAGAACGCTATTAAGGAGTATTCATTCACAATTTGCTATACGGACAATGCGGATCAGGAAGAACAGGCGGATACATTCTATAATCTGAATAATGGTCAGGCATTAAACGCTGCTACGATGAACCGTGTAAAGGCGAAATCAAAGGAACAGATTATCAATCTTGGGAAGCATAAGCTGTTTGCTGATGCTTTAAGTCAGACAGCTTTAGATGGACATGTGAATGAAGATATGGTGGCCAAAGCACATGCAATTCTTAATGATAAGGAAGTTTCTACGGATGCCAAGTGGATTCGTCCATATATGAGAAAGGCAGATATTACAAAAGATGATGAACTTCTTTTAACAGAAGTATTTGATCGTATTTACAATATTCATACCATGATAGAGGATAAGAAAATTGCAAAAAGGATTTATGCCAGAACACATATGATTAGTATTGTGCCGATTGTTGCAGAGTCGCTTAATGAAGGATATTCAGACAAACAGATGATGGAGTGGTTTGTAAATTTCTTTAGTGGAAAGAAATCTGCCACAACTTCTAAGGCGTATAATGATGCTGCTGGACGTGGAACAGGGAAGAATTCTGCTGTTATGAAGAGGGTGGAGGAAATTAAGAAGGATTATGATAAATATTTTGGAAGTGTAAAGACTTTAGCAAGTTAATTTGTATATTCCACGCTGTATATGTGTTGGATCGTGCTCTATACTTCTTCACGAAAAAGAGAAGTAGTTTATATAAAATGATTGGAGGAAATAAAATGAAACAGAAAAAGAAACAATATGTAATTAAAGAAGCATATACGGATAATTACCATGTTTTACAGTATATTGATGGAAAATTGGAAGGACATAATATTGTATCCTATTATGAATTAGATGGATATATTGCCGCTTTGAAAAATATGGGGTATATTCGGGCATATTACGAAAGAGAATATCATGTAAAAATGCTGAGAGCGAAGGAAGATTATGAGTTTGCTCTTGCAGATTATGAAAAGGCAAAAGAAAGTCCGTTGAACCTATCAGATGAAGAAATTGAGAGATATAGGCGAATTACACATAGTGATGATGAGTAATGTGTACTTGAAATCATCGTTTCAACTTGTGATACATAGTTGCACAGAATATTGTACAAAATATTGACAAAACTATGAATATGACATATACTATATTCAAAGGAGAGTGATTGTATGATAGCAACAAATTTTTCAAATGTAAGGAATAACTTCAAAGAAGTTTGCGATCGGGTTGTACATGATTCTGATATCGCAATAATTACGAGAAAAAACGATGAAAATGTTGTGCTTATGTCTCAGGCACAGTATGATAATCTGATGGAAAATCTTCATATAAGGGAAAGTAAAGCGAATTATGAGTGGTTGAAAGAGTCTATCAAGCAAGCTGAAGATGGAAAACTTGTAAATTTTGATGTGGAGGATTAGTCTATGAATGTATCTTTCACGGAAAATGCTTGGGATGATTATCTTTATTGGCAGAAGATGGACAAGAAAATTGTAAAAAGAATAAATGAATTGATTAAAGATATAAAGAGAAATCCATTTGATGGACTTGGAAAGCCAGAACCGCTAAAATATGATTTAGCTGGAAAGTGGAGTAGAAGAATAACGGATGAACATAGATTAGTTTATCAGGTGGAAGGAAACAATTTAATAGTGTATACTTGCAGATATCATTATTGATAATTTAGAGTGGTCTGAGAAGCATTGACGGGAATCGTTAGTGCTTTTCTGTTTTAAATGTAGAAATAATATGTAGAAGAAAAATTTGAAAGAAGGGATTTAAAATATGGGAAATAAAACAAAACAAACAGGTAAGACAGAGGTATATCCATTTTGGTATATGAAAGATATCAAAAATATGATGGATTATTTTAAAATGAAAGGGCAGTGGCACTGGTATTTAGTGTTTAATTTTGGCTTGCTTCTTGGAAGACGTATAAGCGATACACTTTATTTAAAATGGTCTGATTTTTATTATGAGAATGGAAGAATGAAGGATGAAACAGATATTGTTGAATGGAAAACAGGAAAGACTGTTAGATTGTATATTTGTCCAGCTTGTCAAGAAGCATTGAAATTATATATTGATAAAACCGGCACAGACCCGATGGATAATTATAACGATTTTGTTTATGGAACTGCTCAAATGTCACAGTTGTTAGAAAATAAAGAAGAGTATCCTGAAGAAAATTGGAAGGAACTAATGATGAAAGCAATACAAAGTCATGCTGCAGCATTTAGAAAACAGTTTAAGTTAGCGGCAGATGCCTGTAATATACAATATGCGACTTCGACTCATAGTCTTAGGAAAAATTTTGGATACTGGTCAGTTAAACTTCATCCATATGATGTGACAACTGTAGACAAATTGCAAGGGATATTTTCACATTCTGATCGCAATACAACTCTTCACTATATCGGAATTTCAAGAGAAGATGAAAAGAAATTATATTGTGATATGGGAGATTTTATTACTGATATTTCTAATGGGAAGAAACCGATAATCAAGAATAGCCCTGTAATCCCTTTAAAGGCAGAGGATTTCAGAGAAATTCTTAGTAAGTGTTGGGATATGGCGCAGAATGGAGAAGATAAGTTTGACGGGATTAATAATCTGATTGGTATGGCAGAAAAATGTATGGTATAATGTTGGAGGATAATTTGACTTGTTAAGAGCAATAGAATTTACGGATAAACGTTTTAAAAAGGAAGAGGATTATAATTTATTTAGTCCAATATCAAACAATTGTATTATTTTATGCAATAACTATAAATTGATGGATTCTCTTGCAAAAGAAATATTAGATACAGTCAATGGGAATGCAGAGTATAATGTTTATGATTGTGATGATAAGGATATTGGAAATGCAAAAATGTGGTTGTCTTTCGGATTACAGAGAGTGATTGATATAAATGGTCAGAGAATTACATTATCGCTGGAACCGGCAATCATATATAAAGCTAATGATATAGAAGATATATGGTTGTTTTGCTATAGCGGAACAGATGAAATTGAAACATTACCACCATATCAAGAATATATTTATCCTGTGTGCATCTTTAAAGGAAGTCGGAAGGTATGGGAAGATGGTAAAGATGAAGTTTATAAGATGATTTGTAATGGAAGATATGGAACATATGATGGTAAATGGATTGATTTACATGGTGATCATTGGGAAGATGAAACTCATAATTGTATATCAAAAGTAAATATGCAATTAAATGATTGATTTTATTAGAACGGAGGATTGAATATGAAATTTACAGATATACCTCAATTACTTACAAATAAGGCAAACTATAAAGTTGATGTTGGATTTAAATATTTTAGCAAAACAATAAATCAGTATATAGAAGAATATGGTCTGATTTTGAATCCAGAATTCCAACGTGGACATGTATGGACAGAAGAACAACAGGAGAAGTACATAGAATATGTTTTAAAGGGTGGTACTTCTGGTAAGGAAATATTTTTCAATAAACCAAGCTGGCATTGTAAGGCAAAGACAGAATATGATGATTTTGTCTGTGTTGATGGATTGCAGAGAATTACAGCAATTATGAAGTTTCAATCGAATGATTTGAAGGTATTTGGGATATATTATGATGAATTTGAAGGAGATCCAAGAGAAGTTACGACAAGAATATCGATACGGATTAATGATTTACAGTATGAGAAGGATGTGCTGCAATGGTATATTGAAATGAATGAGGGTGGTACTCCGCATACAAAAGAAGAAATACAGAAGGTTAAAGATATGGTTTCTAAATTGTAATTGATTGTGTCAAAGAAGGAGAGAAAATTTATGGCAAATTTATTTGAAAACAAGGATAAACATGATAGTTATGGTATGTTACAGTTTAGTAGGTCTTCTGGTGGAGCAAAATCATTATTTGGAAGCTCCATTCAACATAGAGATACTATAACGATGTATTTAAGAGAAGGAGAAGTTTCCAGAGAACTTAATAGAGATTTTTATTTTGGTGGAGATAGGATTATTGAGTGCGAAATGAGTTATTCACAATTCGCAGAAGCAATTACATCTATGAATATGGGAACTGGCGTACCTGTTACAATCAAATATATTAAGGGTAAGGGACATATTGAAGAATGTCCATTTATTGATAAGAAAAAACAATATGAAGAAGAGTTTAAAAATATTCTTGACGAAACAAATAAACAGGCAAATGATTTATTAGAGTCAGTGAGGCAGATGTTTGAAGAGAAAAAGTCTTTTACTAAGAAGAATAAGGAAGAAATTTTAGAAAAATTAAATCATCTTAGTATGGAGATGAACGGAAACAGAGAGTTTATTTATAAGCAATTTAATGAGCAAATGGATAAGACAACGTTGGAAGCAAAAGGAGAGATTGAGGCATTTATGCAAAATAAAATCAATTCTGTTGCAAACGCAGCTTTAGTAGAACATCGAGATGATATTCTAAAGTTGGAAAACCCTGTTGATATAAAAACAGAATAAACAGTTGAATACTTGATTTTATTGGAGGTTTTAATGGAAGATAATTATACTGGCGATATGATTCTGATAGATAGATTATCAGAATTTTATCCTGTTAATAGTTGGTCATGGAATGAAGGCGAGGTTGTAGAACTTGATGACATTGCTTGTGCAATTCATGAAGGACATCCAGAGGAATCAGAGCCGTTTGGTGATACATGGAAACATCCTTGTATGGAGAATAAATCTACTGAGTGGCATATAGGAAGGATTTTATATTTTATAAAACATCCAGAGGAAATTAGAGATATAGAGGTTGATAATCTATACAGTGGAGATTATATTTTCCCTGTACCTTCAATCATTGATGGAAACCATAGATTCATGGCAGCTATGTGGTTACAGGATCAAGGAAAGATGGGAAAAGTTCATTGTAGATATGGTGGTAGAATGGATTTGTTGGATTATCTGGTTGGGAAAACGGATGTGTGTCCCGATGAATAAATAGGTAAGGTGATGATATGGGAAAATATTTGGATCAATGTTGTGATGACGCATGGGATGTTATTCGAGGAAGAAAGAAAATTATTGGGAATAAGATTGTAAGTATCAAAGATACAGAAGAAATTGGGAATAAAGACAAAGAAGTATATGGTTGGTTAGCTCCTGATGGTACATTTTATCCTGTGGAATTTGGAAATCATCAAGCATGGGCATCTGAATATCTCTTGAAGTTGTATCATGATGGAGAAATATCTGATGAACAAGCTAGACCTAAAGATAACGGAGATGTAGGTGATTTATTGACTGATATGGGTTGGATTTTGATTCATAATCCGCATGGTTATGATTTTAAGATTACACGAAACCTATCAAAGAGAGTCACGAATAAACAGAAAGATTATTTGCGTAGTATTGGGAAGATTGATTTATTAGAGAAGGAATTTGTATAGTAGGCAATAAATGTCTGATTTCAAGGAAGAATTGAGGTAAAATATATGAACTTAGTTGGAAAAGATGTTGCAATAATGCGTTTATGCATGGTAGGTAATACACCAACAAAAGTAGATGAAGAATATATTGGAACAGCACTAAGAAAAGTGGTTAAAATTGTTCATGAATTTGATGATGGATTATTTTTGACTGATTTCTTTATGCCAGAACATATTGATAAGAAAAATGACTATTGTCATTATGGCTTTTTGGTGTTGGATCGACATAATTTTGAAACAATTAATTCTTAGAGAAGGTGGATAATATGATTGAAATAAAAAGAAAAGCGAACTTAAAGGTGCAGAAAAGTATGGTGATTGTAATAGCTGCTCAAAAAGGAGTGGTGAAACGGATCTGTACCAGATAGAATTTCATTATGATGATTCTACAAAAAATCATACTGTCAATTTGTGCTTTAATTGTATGTGTGAATTAGGGAATATGATTTATGATATATATCAATCTGAAACGGAGAAAATATAAAAATATTTTGGAGGAAACGAATATGAAAAGGACAATAGAAGAATGTTTACAACGATGTGAAACAAAAGACTTTGATGAAACGATGGTATCAGTTTGTGAATTGAGACGGGCTGTCGAGTGTATAAAAAAGTTGGACGTAATAAAGGAAAAAATAATTGAAATGATGGAAGATTTAGAAAATACCACAAAAGAAAGACACATGAATGATTTAGAGTATGGAAGATATTCTGCTATGAGTGATGTTTTGAACTTGATTGATTAGGCAAGGAAATTCGATTTTCATTGGGGAGGGAATGAAATGTTATACGGTGTATATGTAAAAAGTGGTGACGAAAACAGTAAGCCACAAATGAGGATGCGATCTTCAAGTGATGCAAATTTCCTTTTTCGTAAGGGATGTGAAGCAGTATTTTTAAGTGAGATAGATGCTTTTGGATATGGTTTTGAACAATCTAAAATGAGAAAAATAGATTTTGATAGAAATATTATTGATATAGATGAGGATTAATATATGGACATGAATTATAAACCTAAATTTTATGATTGTATATTAGATGGAATAAGGAAAGAGGGTAGTAAGAATTTATTTCATCTGACAGAAAAAGAAACAGAAGGAAGAAATCAAATGCAGATTGAGGTGGATCAGCCTTCAGAATTGATTTTAGAAAGAATGAAGGAATGCATTCTTGGGAAAAGAAAAATACTATATTTAACCAATGGAATGAGAGATATTAATGTATCTTATCTTGGAGATAATAAATGGCAGTTATTTGATGAGTTTGATATTTTTGAGTTTGAGATGTCGGTATAAGAGAAGTTAATGTTTTTTCGGAGGCAATTGTTGAAATGATTACTTGGAAATGTTTATATAAATTAGATGGTGAAGAACTGAGAGGAATAGTAAATGACATAAAAAATGGTGAAAGTTATACTGTTTCTGGATGGGAAGATACATATCCAACAGATAATGATATTTTGAAGTATGCTGCCAGATGTGGTGTGAGGTGATTAGTGTGGGACAAGATAGAAAAATGAATAATCCTTCTTGGTGTTGTGAAAAGATAGAAGAATTACTACAAGAATATAAAAATAAGCAAGAAGATTCTCATGATCCGGCAGAATATGAGACATATAAAGAAGTTATTGAAGATATAGAGAAGATTTTATATGAATGATTGGAGAATGTGAGTATGGAGAAGAAATTTAAACATGGTGATAGAGTTTATCATAAAAATTTAAAGCAGTATGGATTCTTTATCGGATATGCGTGGGAGTCCGAAGAAGAATGTGATGTGGACTTTGAAACAGAAGATGGAGAAATGGAACAGAAGCATGTCAGTGTGAAGTGGCTGGAACCAGCACAGAAAACATATAACAAGAAAGTCATGGAAGCTCTTAGGCAACGTAGAGGATTAGAACCTGGAGACGCGTCCAAGGATACAGATATTATGAGTATGACAAAACAGGATGCATTCAATGAATATTGCCAGTGGGAAGGACTGATTGGTGGATACGGATACTCATTACTAAATGTTGTGGAAAATATTTATGGTATAAATTTGCAACAGTAAATTTTTAGATTGGAGGATATCATGCTTGATGTTGAGTTAGATAATGGTAAATATACTTCGTGTTTAAATTGTAACGAGAAGCAAGATGAATATAGAAAAATATATTCAATTACTATAGGAAATTTGAATCCATTAAAAATAAATTTATGTACTGAATGCATGGGCGTGTTGGTTTCTAAAATGACATATGCGTTTAATATGGAATTTCCAAATAATGATAAGACAGATTACGATACTGAATTGGAAATTGAAAGTAAATTAAGAATTTTACTTAATAAGAAAATTTCTGGAACTTGGAATGAAGATTGTCAAAAGGAATTAGATTCTCTTAACGAAGAAAAAATGTGCAATTCTCATAGATTGCTTTATAGAGATGTTTGTAATTGGTAAATGATAGTCTTGAAATCCGGTTTTCATAGCATGAATGGAGGAATAGGTAAATGTCAATGAAGTATGAAATTGGTACAAAAGTTAGAATAAGAACTGACTTAGAGACAGATAAACTTTATAATGGAATTGATTTTAGTATAGATATGAAATCATACATGGGAAAAGAAGCGAAAATTGTAGACTGTAATGAAAATGCATATTTTCTTGATGTAGACAATAGATTCTGGTCTTGGGGAGAAACAATGTTGAAAGAGGTTTCTAATACACCAACATTAGATCGAATGTTAGAAATCCAAGAACAGTCAGAACTTTGTGGAGAATTTTTAGATTGGTTTTTACATAAATATGCAGTTTTTGAAAGAAGACAGAAAAGAGAATCACCATTTGTTAATCCAGATGGAGCCAGCGACTATATAAGTAAAGAGAGATTGCTTGCTGAATTTTTTGACATTGATTTGGATGAGGCTGAAAGAGAAAAAGAGTCTATCTTGAAATCTCTATAAGAGAAAAGAGAGTGGCGATTATGAAGATTATCTGCTATTCAGTAACAGCATTTGAACCACAGGAACAGACACATCTGGCAAAGAATATTCAGCATCATCTTTCTGGTGGATTTAACATAGAGGATTATCCTGAGTTTATGAGATGGCAGATTCAGCGTATCCATGAACAAAAGGTAGCTTTCTACAAAGAGCATTTAGAAGACTTGAAGCGTGGTATTTGGTGTTTTGTAGATGGACATAAGAGTAATCAATCACTAAATCATCTGAAGCATAAAGTTCCGTGTTGAGAAGCTGAGGTTCCTGATGATATAGAGTGTTATGATTGTAATTGGGAAAAACTGATAACTATTTCTGATCCTGATGTGCTATGGGGAGGGTGTTATATTCCTGAGAGGGAAATGTGGAAAATCATGAATGTTAGGAGAAGAAGGAAAACTGCATAATTATAATATTGGAGGTTAATAACATGAAAACAATTTGGTATGCTGTAGTTGATTCAATAGAAGTTCCAGATGATATGAGTGATCATGAAATCGATAATAAAATCAATGAAATAGCTGATGGTAAGGAAGTTATGTGGTCAGAAAAAGACGATCTTATTGATATTCGTCAATGGGATTAAAAATGCCAATAGAATGTTGCTTTTAAGAGGAAATGTGAGGTGTGATATGATGACTATTTTTGAAGCAAATAGTAAATTAATTGAAATTGGAAATGTAATGATTGAAGAACATGGTTTACAATATTATATTGTTCCAAGAACAACACTTAAAGAGTCTAATATAGAATTATATAAACAGTCCTATGATAATGTGGAGGCTGCTTATGAGGTTGCATTGCAGTTGCCATCAAATTTTGGAATGGAGAGCGTCTAAATATGTTAATATTAAAAGGAAATGTAGGAAAATCGGTAGTATTACAATCGCTTATAGAGTCTTATCCAGATTCATATACAATTGTGTATGACAAGGAACCTATTGCTACTATACCAACTTATTATGTATCATCAAAGGAATTTAACTTAGAAGATTTGTGTGAGAGTATAAAAAGAGAAATCGAAAGTGAATGTAGATCAAGGTCAATGATTATTGTCTATACAAACCTTCATGAAAGTGAAATCGGTTGTATTAAATCCTTAGTGGAAAAATTTGAATCGGATCACTTCTGTAGGTGGGGTGTTGTAATGTGTAAGGAATAAATATAAGGAAAGTTGGTGATTCATCTATGAATAAACTACCTAAAATTGGTGATTTATTATATGCTGAAAGTGGTTATTTAATTGTAAGGCATTTGAAAATCATAGCAATTGATAAAAAAGAAAATATCAGTGATAGTATTGTAACAGTAATTGGAAAATATGGAAGAAGATATAGTGAACCTTTATGGATGTTTGCTGGAATTGAGTAAATGAAATGCTGTTTTTAAGGAGCAGATTAATATGTTGGGAATATGGTTGTTAAGGAGACATGCAAAAAAATCAAAAGAAAAATTAAGGGATTATTTATCTATTGATGATTTTGCAATTTTGTTATCAGAATATGATGGTTACGCCAAAAGTTTACCAAGGTGGGTGTGGTGGTTTTAGGCAATGAAAGGCTGGTTTTAAGAAGGGGAGGAGAAAATGCAATATTGTAATACAAAAAAGAGTTGTAAATATAAACATGATTGTTATAATGAACAGACGGTTGTGGATGGAGATAAGTTATGTACATTTTCTGATTGGTGTTTATATCAGGAAATAATTGAAGATGATAAAGATTAACTTCGAAATTCAAGTTTTAAGTAATGGACTGGTGGTGATATAATGAAATGGGATGAGATACCTAAATTTAAAGAATTTGGAATAGTCAATCCTGTAAATTATGGCTTTGCGTTATATGTGGAGTTTATAAATGAACAAATTGATAAATATGATTTGCAGCTTAATCCAGAGTTTCAGCGTGGTCATGTATGGGTAGAAGAACAGCAGATAAAATATATTGAATTTATTCTTCGTGGCGGAAAAACAGGAAGAGATTTTTATTTTAATTGGAACCAAAAAACCAATGAATATGTATGTGTTGATGGATTACAGCGTACTAAGGCATTTATGCGATTTATTACTGGTGAAATAATGGTATTTGGACAATATTATGATGACTTTGGTTTTACTAAGAGAGTAGCGGGTTATAACCCATTACCAGAGTTTCGGATTAATGTATATATGAATCATTTGGAGAATAAGAAAGAGATTTTAGAATGGTATGTAGATATGAATTCTGGTGGAACACCACATACAAATGCTGAGATTGAAAGAGTTAAGAAAATGATTTTGGAACTGGGATGATTAAAATATATGTGAGGGTATAGAGATGAATAGTCCTAAGAATAATGATATTTTAGATTTTCTTTTGGAAAGATTCAAAATAGAAAGAGAGAAGTTTGACAGATCTGGTGTGTATGCATATACGCAGCGTTTGTTTGCCTATAATTCAAATAAAATTGAGGGAAGTACGCTTACTGAGGAACAGACGGCATCTTTGTTTGACAATGGTACACTTCCAAAATCAGATGATTATTACAGAGCAAAGGATGTTGAGGAAATGAATGGGCATTTTCTCATGTTTAATAAGATGTTGGACACGCTGGATGAGCCATTGACACAGGAACTAATAAAGAAATTTCATTATGAGTTGAAGTCTGGAGTATTTGAGGATCGTGCTAACGGATATGCAATCGGCGATTATAAGCAACGTCCTAATATGATCGGAATGTATCAGACTGTAAGACCAGAAGACGTTGAAAAAGAGATGAATGTTCTCATGGGATGGTATTTTAGACAGAAAGTAAATATTTCTGTATTATCTGAGTTTCATGCAAGATACGAAAGTATTCATCCATTCCAGGACGGAAACGGTAGGACGGGAAGGTTGATTCTCTTTAGGGAGTGCCTAAAGAATGGTATTGTGCCGGTTGTGATTGAAGATGCAAATAGAAATGAGTATCTGGAGGCATTAAAAGAATATAGAGAAGAAAAAAGTCTGGATAAATTAATTACACTTTTTGAAAAAGAGCAGCAGTTTTATTTTGGGAAGTGCAAATATTTTATGTGAGAGGAAATCTATATGGCAAAGAAAAATTATTATTGTATTAAAGCGAGTAAAGGAAATGCATGTGATACTATTTCTTTTGAGAAAGATGAAGATGATATGATTTGTATTTGCATGGAAGGTGAAGAATTAAGGTTTACTGTAAAAGAAGCAAAAGAAATTGCGGATAAACTGAGAAAATGTGCGAATGAATAGAAATGAATGTTCAGTTTTATGATATATAGGAGAAAATTAATTTGAAAACATTATATATGTGTGAAATTTGTGGAAGACAATCTGAAGATAAAGATGATATTGAAAAGTGTGAAAATGTAGGTGTACCAGCTCCGTTGGTAAATATAGGAGATATAATATATTTTAATGATTGCAAAGAAACGCCCATATTATTTGGAAATGAAAAACTTATTACAAAAATTTCTAATACAGGCAGTTTATATGATACCATGAGAAAAGCAAGAGTATTTTTAAATCAATTGTTGAGGTATAAAGTTCAAAATATTATCGTAGATGGTCATGAGATAGAATATAGATTACAAGGTATAAAAGGTGAATCTATTAATTTTTCAGCATCAGATGATTTAAAAACTTTTTGGAGATATCCTGTTATTTATGGGAATGATTTTATGCAAGAAATATTAGATAAGTATAATTGACAGATAAAAGTGAAATTTTAAGGATAAATATAGAGGTAGAAATATGACAGGAGATAAGTATAGAGTAAAATGTGATTGTCAGATTAGCAGATTTAAGTTAAAGCAAGGTGATATATTGATTGAATTTGGTGCATATAACTTTGAAACAGAAGAATATGAAGATGGTGGCGAATACAACGATCTTAGAAATAATAATTATGAATATATATGTGATGTTGGCAGTCAATTCTCAAAAGAGAATTTAGAGAAAATGGAAATAAAATAACTATTTCAGGAGGAATGAGCATGTTCGAAATCATAAATGTAAGAGTCCACATATGTATCCTGTAAACATTTCCAGCCTTGATAGGTGTTTACAGGGTGCAAATAATATCAAGGAGGACTCTTCTATGGAGAAAGAACAAAGAGGTACAGAATATCGGAGGTATATAAGAAGTAAGGCAATATTAAGAAAGAAGCGTATAAGTAACTCAGTATATGGACTTGATTGGTATAAACATGATGGACAATATTCAAAGGGGAAAATACATTGTGGCTGCGGATTGTGTAAATTTGGCAAGAGATATGGATTGCCGACAACTAGGGATATGCGAGAGAAATTAAGAGAGCGCATATTATTAGATGATTATAAAAAGACACAATGAAAAATTTTTTGCAAAGAACACTGAAAGCGATACAAATAAATGTATCGCTTTTATTAATATAGAAACCATAATTTTATCTTTTATAGTAGATAGTATAACATAGAAAAAGCCTTATTTCTACATTAAGAATATGGAAGTAATGGATAAAACTGTAATATGAACCGACACTCAAAAAATATAAAAGTGTGCAAAATAGGCACTTTCTCATACGGAAAACAAGATAAAATTATGGTTTCATTTTTTTAAAATATATGATTTCCTGAAAATGACGAAATGATGATTAAAATATGAAATAGGATATCAATAGTAAGATTTTTTGTAGAATAATTTGGTAGTGAAGTTTTAATTAAGAGTCCAGTTTAATGTACATGAAAAACGTTATTATTTATTCAGTTGAATTGCCTTTATTTATAAAATGAATTGGATCAATAATGTTTTCGCTTTCGATAACTTCATTTACACTACATTCAAGTGCTGTACAAATTTTTTGCAAAACATCAAATTGAATAGCTGAAGTTTTACCATTACATAAATTATTAATAGTAGATGCAGCAATTCCAGTTGTTTGAGCAAGCCAATATTGTGAATGTCCCTTTTGTTGTAAAGTATTATTTAAAGTAATTTGCATTAAAGATATTCTCCTTATTATATAGAATTATATTAACAAAAATATTTGCTTTTTGCAATAATTAGTGTTGACAATAATTAGTGCATAAACTATAATATGAAGTATCAAGAGTAAATGTAGGACATACATAAAGCTATGAGAGGAGGAAAGCTATGAGGATGTTTGATATTTTTTATGCTAATTTATCAAAAAATGCCGTACAATCTGAGCAAGGCGGCATTCGTCCAGTTATTGTCATCCAAAATGATGTTGGAAATAAATATAGTCCTACAGTGATTGTGCTTCCTATAACTTCGGAAATTAAAAAGGAGAATATGCCAACTCATTGTATATTACACAAAACTTATAGAAATGGATTAGAAGTGGATTCTATGGTGTTAGCTGAACAAATTCGGGTTATTGATAAAAGCAGATTGTTAAATAAAATTGGTTACTTAGACGATGCTAATGAGCAAAATGATGTTATAAACACATATCTTGCCAATATTACAGGAAAGAAGAGATATACATCTATGTGGTCTAAAGTAGTTAATATGATTTTCAAATTAGTTAAGGAGGGTGAGTATGGGAGAGCAGCTTAGATTTGTGAGCAAAGAAGAAGCACATAAATTGATTGATGCAATGCCAGGCAATTGTGTATTAGTTATAAAATATAATAATATTATTGGAATGTCTGATAATGAAAAATATGTTAAGAAAAAGAGAGGTAAAAGATATGTAGATAAATCTGAGACGTTAGTATTAGTTGATAGTAGACCTATATTAACCTTGAATCTACATGATAAATTTATTAAGGATTTTTCAGAATACAATAGAGAAAATATAGTAAGGAGTATAATGTTAGCAAAACTGGAATAAAATAACGAACGCTTGTTCGAGAAAATTATTGACAAATAAAAACACATGTTCTATACTTATGATTGTTAAAAGCAATTAAACATAAAAGACCCATCCTCAAGCGGTGCTACCAACACCATCGGATAGGTCTTCTACATACACACAAATTCGATGCCATAAGGCTAGAATTTGAAACGCAGAATGCGCTTAAAGTTATTTTACATATTTGAAAGATTAAAGTCAAGCAATTTCAAGCGATTCTGCAAAAAAATTCAAATTAGAAAATAACTAAATATTGTGTTTAATGGGCTATTGCCAAGCGGCAAGGCACAGGACTTTGACTCCTGCATTCGCTGGTTCGAATCCAGCTAGCCCAGTTATGGATCCTTATTTCAGTTGGTTAGAAATCTCGGCTCATAACCGAGCAGTCCTGGGTTCGAGTCCCAGAGGATCCATTAAATCAGTGTTTTAAGCACACTGTATTTTTTATACCCATTTTTAGGGAATCAATAAGAAAGGATGAAGAAAAATGGACTATGTAATTAAAAATTATAAGAATCTGTACATTCGACTCAATAAAAACGGAACACCTGTTACATGTGCAGAACATGAAAAAACATTATTTGAGCAGTCAAAAGCAAAGAATATTTTTGATAGTTTGCCAAAAACATTGAAAAGATTAAATTTTAAGGTAGAACCTATTTTGGATGTTGGGCAAAATAAATTAAATTCATCCGAGGATAGAAAAACAATAAAAAATGAAAATTACATAATTCCTGATCAAATCACACAATGGATTGAGAAATTTGGAATATGTGATGACATATTGAAAGAAGCGCAAAAGAGAAAAGAAGAACTGGTCAGATTATTATCTGATGCAGATAAAGAATTTAGTAATATGGTACATAAAGTTGAACTCGAAGAAAAAATAGATATGTACGGTGCTTGGGAAGAGAGAAATAAGTGGAGAAAGAATAGAAGAAAGAGAAGAGAAATAAAAGATGAGTTACTAATTATTTCAAATGTATTGAAAATGGATTTTAGAAATCTTGATAGAAGTACAATTGATAAAGTTGTTAGAGGATTAGCAAAAAGAAAATTTACATACCGAGTAGTCGAAGAGGAGGAAACAGAAAATGTTGTGTAAAAGATGTATGACTGTAATGGCAACTGGCACTACATACGAGCAAAGAAGAGATGGTAAATCTTCAGCAAGAAGGTTTCACGAATGTAAAAGGTGTCATGATAAGGTTTATACTAAAGAACCAAATTTTCAGGAATGTATGAATAAGGCATCAAATAGATGTAGAAATAAATAATACATAAAATCATAGAGAGGTGTATCATTATGGATCAGATAATCATACCTGAATATATGGAGCCAATAGTAGTTTCATATTATCAGAATAATGCAAAGAAATTAAATAATGTGGTGGACAAAATTTTACTTAAACTTCATTTTGTTGATATTGACAAGAATGACTTTTATTCTTTGGCAAATGAGGTTTTTATGTATACGGTTAGGGATTATGACAAATCACAATCATTTGATGGTTTTTTATATTCTTGCTTATATAAGAGATTTTGTACAGAAATGACAAGTAGAAAAAGAGATAAGAGGTGTACTAAAGTAAAAGTTAAAGAAAAAAATGAAAAAGGAGAAGTAATTGAGAAGATTGTAATTATACCTGATGTAAGTATATATTCACCAATTGGAGAAGATGAAAGTTCTACTATTGAAGATATGATAGCAGATGAAACCACTATTGAAAAAGAAGTTTTTGATAAAAATGAAGAAGGATATAGTAAGAAAATGCTTTTGTATTTGAACAGACTTTCAAATCTTCAGAAAGAGGTATTAAGGCTTAATATAGCGGGCTATCTTCCAAATGAGATTAGAGAAGAATTACATATAAGTGAAAAACAATATGCAGATTGTTATGCTGCTATTCATTCATATAGAAATGTTTCAGTGTTGTTTTAATTGATATAAAAGAGAATAATGGGAGGAATTTAAAATGGCAAGACCTAGAAAACAAACCTATACTTTGGACATGTATCTAAAGAAGAACCGGAAGGGAGACATTGATAACAATGCAGATGTTCAGAGAAATTTTGTCTGGAATAATGAGCAGATCAATGAACTGATCGTCACCGTACTGACAGATGACTATATTCCTCCCATTATTCTCGGAGAAGAATCTAATTCAAGATTACATATTGTGGATGGCGGTCAAAGGACAGCAGCGTTAATAAAATATAGATATGGAAATCATAAGATAACATCTTCTATAGAAAACTCTATTATACCTTACAAGAAAAAGACATTGGACAAAGATGGAAAAACAATATATGAGGATACTGTATTTGATATAAAAAACAAGACTTTTGAAAAACTTCCTGATGAATTAAAGGAAAAGTTTGATGAATATCAGATTGAAACAGTTATTCATGAATCTTGTGATAGCTTTATAATTTCCAGATATATCAAAAGATATAATAATCATGTAGCCATGAATACTGAACAGAAAGCTTTTACATACATTGATAAATTTGCAAGTCGAATCAGAGAAATCGTTAATAGTAAATTCTTTGTTGAGTGTAACAATTATTCTGAAAAGGATAAGACAAAGGGTGTTGTTGAGAGAATAGTTGTAGAATCTATGATGTGTATGAATCATTTCGACAATTGGAAAACGCAGCCAAAACCGGCCTTTAAATATCTTAACGACCATGCTGCTGAGGAAGAATTTGATATGTTTGCTGATAATCTGCATAGGCTTGAAAATATCATAACCGTCGATATTAAGAACATATTTAATAAAAAAGATTCCTTTGTATTCCTTACGCTGTTTGATAAATTTACACGGCTTGAATTAGATGATGAGAAGTTTGTTGGGTTTCTAAGAGAGTTTCAATGCAAATTGCGTCCAGTCAAAAGAAATGATAAAGGGTTATTGTTTGATGAAATTGATAAAGATGCAAGTACAAAGGATAAGCAGGTAATAACTGATAAATTGCATATGCTTGAGAATCTGATGTTGGATTTTTTGCATATTGATAACACTAATTCCGCGCAAAGTAATATAGAGTCATTTATAGCTCAAAATCTTGATATGGATGTAGAAACTGTTCAAGTTGATATGGATTTTTATAATGAGTCATTGAACGAATTATTAGATCATACAGTCAAGATTGATTCTAAATTGCGTAATGAAGCAAATAGACCTTCGTTGTTAGCAATGATGGTTTATTCATATAAAGAAGATAAGGATTTAGATAAATGGATGACCGAATACGCAAGGCAGAATAATACATATTTTGTTGACCAGAAAAAGAATTTCTTACATATGAAAAATGATTTTGAACATTATCTTAAAAAATGTGCATAAAGGAGGCTAAAATTATGTTGTATATGAGTAATGACAGAAAAGGTATTTTTAAAACTGAACAGGAATGTTATGAGTATGAGCAACGGATCAAAAGAGAAAAAGAGAATGAAGAAAAATTGGAGAAGAAACGTCAGAGTAGATTGAATTCTATCAATAAAAAGTACGAAGATTTGCAGAAGGATATAGCTGAATATAAGAAAGATTATGGTACGAGGTTGGAAGGATATTTCACACCATTTCATGAACTTTTGAATATGCTGTATCGGTAAGTTAAAAGCCGCATTTCATCGGGAAATATGGAGGAAAAATGAAACAATACATAATTTATGAATGTGAAAATTGTGGTAAAAAATCCAAAGACAAAACTGAAATTATCAAGTGTGAAGCTGCTCATTTAAATCTTTCTGAAGATGAATATCAGAAATGGGAGGATTTGAAACAAAATGTTAGATATGCGTCCCATATTGTAAGTACCTGTAAGAATGAGCAGACTGATAAAGAATTTGACTATGCAATTGCTGAATTAATGAATTTTGAGAAGCTGCATAGGATAGAGGAGAATTAGTTATGAGCGATAAGAAAATGAAAAGAGACGATTTGGGAAATCGTATGAAAACATTTTATGAGGAGATTCCTAAAACAAGGTTAATGAGACGTTGCCCAGTTATATGTCGGATTGATGGCAAAGCATTTCATACGTTTACAGATAAATTTAAAAGACCATTTGATAATATTCTCATAAAAACTATGCAAGAGACAGCAAAATATCTTTGTGAGAATATCCAGGGATGTCAATTAGCGTATACACAATCAGATGAAATTTCCCTGTTATTGATTGATTATCAGCGATTTGAAACCTCAGCTTGGTTTGACTATGAAATTCAGAAAATGTGTAGTATTTCTGCAAGCATGGCAACTATGGCATTTAATAAATTCTTTGTTACAAATGTATCAAGTTTTATTTGTAAAATTCATTCAACGAGAGATGAAAAAGTCATTGCAGAAAATAAAGGATATATAAATGTGTTACAAGATTCTATTTTTAAGGGTGCTATGCTTGATGCCAGAGTCTTCAATATTCCCAAAGAAGAAATAACTAATTATTTCTACTGGCGGCAATTAGATGCCTCAAGAAATAGTATTCAGATGGTAGGACAAGCAAATTTCAGTCATAAGGAGTTACAGTTTAAATCTTGTAATGACATTCAGGATATGCTCATGACTCAGAAAGGTATTAATTGGAATGACTTTCCTATATATCAGAAGCGTGGGAGCTGTGTGGTTAGAAATCGAATTATTCTTGAATCAGATGGCGTAAAGGAAAAGTGTATATTGCGTGATCCGAAACAGGGTGAGAATAATTGGATTGTTGATTATGATATTCCAATTTTCAAAGGTGATGGCAGAGAATATATTGAACGGTTGGTTAATGTAGGAGAGATGTAATATGAATGAGTTTGATAAGTGTTATTTCTGTACATGTTATGATAAATATGAAGGTTGTGAATGTGGATGTAATAATAAGTCTGGTTTCGATCCAGACCATGACAAAATTATTGCAAAGGCAAAAGAGAAGCATATATCGGTGGCAGATGTAATTGCTTTAATGAATATTTGAGGTGGAAGAGTGAAAAGTGGAGATATTGTTATATACAGAGACGATGTAGGAACTGTGGTTACAGATTTTGAAAATAGAAAGATATTAAGATTTTTGCCTTGTAATTATGGTGTATATTCTACTTCAAGACTCAAAGTAATAACTGAGAACGATGTTAGAGAAGCAACACATGAGGAAAAACTTGACCTAATAAAAAGAGAATACCATTGGGGAAAAGTCTTAGAGATTCATTGTATTGGTGAATATCAGATTGTTGAGGCTATTAAAGATGATGGAAAAGTTCATTATCACGGATATATCAATTACAAAGATACCAATACAAGTTATTGTTCGTTGGATTCTGCTTTGGTTGGATGTATAGGAAGAAAACATGAGGGTGGAAATGGAAATGCGGCAATGTATTTTTGCAAAATGATAGGCATTGGATAGTGATGAAACTAACATTTTAAGTTGGCGGCTGAAAGTTTGGTGTAAAGAGAAAGTTTTTAATGAAGAAGGTGTGGAATAGCCTAAAGTCATCCAGTTTTGAAAAATTAATTTCAACCGGAGAAAGGGATATATAGGATGAAAAAATCAGAATTGAAATCTGGAATGATTATTCAAACAACGCATAACAGATTTGGTGTAATAGAGTTAGAAAATAATCGTATTGATATTTGTTATGACCCAGATTCTATAGATAAAGTTTTAGAAAAGATTTCATTGGATGATATTTTTGAATATGGGGATGGACAATTAGGTATTGGATGTATTTTAGATAAAGAAACAAAAGAGAGTTATCCTAATATGTATCGTAATTATGAAGTTGGCGAAAAGGTTATTTTTTATGAAATTGTAGCAATCTATAATTTGCAACAAATATATTATAATGGTGAGGGGATATACCCATCAATAAAATTGCAATAATTATAGGAATGAAAATTTGATTTTGTGGTGTGAGGTGATAAGATGACAGAGAATGAAGCAATCGCAAGAATGAGGTACAGGATAGATACAGCAACAGAAGTAATTGGAAAGGGTTCTGATGGTAAGGCTTATGAGGATATGGAAATGGCAATCAAAGCACTTGAAGAAATTCAACAGTACAGAGTAATTGGGACAGTTGAGGAATGTCGAGAGGCACGGGAAAGGCAGATTGGGAAGAACCCCATAATTTTAAGTGAGCAATCTGTAGAATCAGAGAGAAAATTATATATAGCAAAGTATTTCAAATGTCCTACTTGTGGAAACACATCTACATATTTCGGAGGACTACCTAATAATTGTCATAATTGTGGTCAGAGGTTGGAGAGTGATACTACATGATCTACCAAATAGCAGATCAAAAGCATCCATTTATGGGACTATACAACAAGGTTTGTAAAACCCCTGTTTATTGGTGTCGATTACATCAAGTCTGGTTGTCTGATGATGATGTAAAGAAGAAACAATGTAAATGTAAACAGACTTTTGACATGGTTGGTACATATTGTTGCGGAAATTTAGTCAAGAAATCAATAAAATGAAACTTTTAAGAGGAGAAAAGAGAAATATTAAATTATAAAACAAAATGAAAAAGGAGAAAAATTATGTGTAATTTTAAAAGCGGAATTATTTTAAAGAACAAAGTGGTTTTAGCACCAGAAGGAAATGAGAGTCATTCAGATTTATTGGAGAGTCTTGGTATTGAAGATAATCATATAAATGCAACAAAAACATTTGTAAGAGCAGAATTGATTCCAAAAAACAATGACAAAATGACGGATGTAAAAGAGTGGAGATATAAAGTTGATCAGGATATTGTACCTGATTGGTATGAGAAAGATCCAGAGAGATATGAAAAGGAATTCAGAGATGCAGTTGAAAAGTATATGGAAGATTGGAGGAAGAAATTCAAATATATTTGTGGGTATTATTGGACAAGTGTACAGGATGGAGATCGTACATATTATTTTATGAATAGTATCCTTAAAAAGTCTGAGTTTGGTAAGACAAATAATTACGCAGAATCTTATGTACGCAAGGAGCTTGTTAATAGTGAGTTAGCTGAATCTTTAAAGAAAGAATTTGGAGACAAATTACTTCCTATTTCGCTGGATTTGACATCAATGGATGGATTTAAGGATTATGATATGGTAGAAGGCGACATTCTCGCGATTACTAATATTCAGTTGTTAATGAAATTCGGAGAAAGCATTCCATTGATTGATAATTGGTATTGGCTTGCTACACCTAATCAGACACCCAAAAGAGGAGATGCCCGCTGTGTTCAGTTTGTTAACTCCTGTGGCTATGTGTGCTACAACGTCTGTGGCTATGACGGGGGCGTGCGTCCGTTTTTTATCCTTAAATCTTAAATCTTTGAATCTTGCGAGAATCTTTCGGATAGCCAGGAATTAGGCGCTGCGTAGCAGTGCCGTGGCTTGTCGATGAGCGACTG
Organism: bacterium 1xD42-87; assembly: GCA_003611805.1. Lineage (GTDB taxonomy): Bacteria > Bacillota > Clostridia > Lachnospirales > Lachnospiraceae > UBA3282. The sequence goes on from RAYM01000015.1 coordinate 88,413, forward strand.
AAAGGAGCGGAGTAGCCAGTGAGCGAAGCGAAACTGGATGTTATTGTAAAATCAATTAATCTTATGGAATATACCATGACAATTACATCAAACCGAAAGAGGTATCCAGTTAAGCATTTGACATTGGTAAAACGCATCCAAAATCGCTGTATGGATATATATGAATATTTGCTTGATGCGAATAGGCTGAAATTGGATACTTCAAAATTAGAACGTCAGGAATTACAAACAAAAGCAATTTCGTGTTGTGATAAATTGTCCTGTTATGTAGAACTTTCTATGAAGTTAAATTTGATTGGAAGTGATACAGTTGAATATTGGCAGAAACAAATAAATGATGTGAAATATATGAGCATTGCTTGGCGTTCAAAAGATAAAGAGAGATAATTTTAGGTTGTTTGTTGTATAACCCACTATGTTCAGTACGTTAACTCCAATGGCAATGTGAACTACAACGACTGTGACTATGACAAAGGTGTGCGTCCGTTCTGGATCGGAAGACGAAAGAAAGTAAGAGAAACACTGAAATTAGAGTCCCGATATCAAAAGAATAAACAACCTTTCCTAGCTCAAAAATGTCAGGATAAATACAAAGGAACAAAATTTTATGATAGAAGATAAATCAGATTTTGAAAAAGTAGTAGATTTCGGTAATTTGTATCAAGCATATTTAAAATCTAAATCAGGCAAAGGGTTTTCAAAAAGCAGTCAGAAATTTCAAGTGGCAACTCTTGATGGTATCCATCAGATAAAGAGAAGATTAGAAACAAAAACATATCAAGTATCAAAATACAATGAATTTACAATATACGAACCGAAAGAAAGAGTCATTAAAGCATGTTCGTTTGTAGATAAAATTGTACAACATAGTTTGTGTGATAATGTACTTATTCCCAAATTGAGTAAAGAGTTTATTCAAACAAATTATGCTGGGCAGATTGATAAAGGTACATTATATGGTTTGGATTGTCTGAAATCACAAATGTATTTAGCATATCAGAAATATGGATATGATTGTTGGATTGTAAAAGCTGATATAAGTAAATTCTTTTATAATATTGACCACAATATTTTGAAGGATATTGTTGGTTATTTTATAGAAGATAAGGATGTGTATTGGTTGTGTGAGAAATTCATTGATAGTACAGAAGGGTTAGGGCTTCCTCTGGGGAATCAGATTAGCCAAGTGTATGCGCTTTTATATTTATCAGGTTTGGATCATTTTATTACTGGTGAACTTGGAGTGAAATACTATGGAAGGTACATGGATGATTTTTATTTGATTGTCCAATGTAAAGAATATGCAAAATGGTGTTTATCTGCGATTTATGAATTTGTATATACATTAGGACTTGAATTAAATGATAAGACACAAATTATTCCGTTTAAGAATGGAATTAAGTTTTGCGGATTTCATACATATGTCACTTTAGATGGCAAAGTTATCCGAAAGCTGAAGAACGAAAATAAGCGTGTTGCTAAAAAGAAATTTAAGAAAATGGTTGGATTAGTGAGGTGTGGTAAACTTAGCAAAGATAAATTTTATGAGAGTTACAATGCTTGGAAAAATCATATATCACATGGCAATTGTGTGAAATTAGGATATGAGATGGATAGATATGTAGAAGAGTTATTTGGAAAATAAAAGAGAGGTTCATTATGAATTACGAGGTAGAAGATCAGTATAACGTTTTTATCAAAGATGTAGAAACAGGTTTACTTTCTCACGAATTATATTTAAGAGAAGACGAGTACGAAGATGAATATTCTCACAGTGTGATTGATAGAGGACATGTATTATTATCTGAAAGAATTAGAAAATATCTACATGATAAATTACCCAATCAGTATTGTGTATTTGTAGATTGGTGTGTTCGTGTTATGTCAGTAGAGATGGCAGAAAAGAAAAATATTAGCAATTATAAAAACTATATTGTTAAGTAGTTGAAACACGAGTTTCATAGATGAGGAGTGAGAAAGATAAATGTTAAAGCCAGCACAATTATATAAAGATGAATTGCAGAAGAGAAACATTGAAACATGGTATGACCAGAGATATATGTATTATCACAGCGGAACAGGCGCATATGATATTCAGTTTGCGGATAATAATTGCGATAAGCACCAGTTTGTGTCTGTAGACAAAGATGATAATGTACTTGGTTATATATCTTACAAAATTGATTGGTGCGCTTTAAATGCTGACAACTTTGGAATTATAAGCTATGACATGGGAAATGTTGAATTTGCAAAAGACTGTTATAAAGTGGTATGTGATTTATTTGAAAAGTATCACATGAATAGAGTTGGATGGTTTGCTTTTGCTGATAATCCTGCAATTAGAGGGTATAGAAGTTTTATAAAGAAACATGGAGGTAGGGAATGTGCTTATTTGCGGCAGATTTCTAAACTTACAGACGGAAATTTACATGACGCTGTTGAATTTGAAATATTGGCAGAGGAATTTATTCGATAAATCGAAGGTTTCAAGGAAGGAGCGTGAGTAATATTAAAGAAAATATGATTAAAACGCAAATAGGTAAAAATATATTTCATGAATATGATTCAAATTCACTTTTTGATCGAAATATAGAAGAATTTCATAATATGACAAAAGACCATACTGAAATTTTAGGTCAATTTCTTGATTTTACAGCAATGAGTATAGAACAACTTAAAGAGTGTTTGTTAAGTGGTTATATACACATGGATAGAGGTAAGTTTATTAGCAGATGAATGAAACATTTCAACTGAGGAGGTAGATAAAGTGAAGCCTTGGGGAGGCAATGAACTTGATTATCGTGGATGTAAAATAAAGAATAATAAAAGAGAAAAATGCCTTTATATTTATGATAGTAAAGGAAATTTTCTCTTTAAAGTAGATAATTATAATCATGGAGCCATATCAAGTGCTAAAGAGTCTATTGATATTTTGATTAAAAGATATGAACAATTATAGAATAGTAAAATAAGCACTCTGATAACTTTGGCGAGCTGCAGAGTGCTTATCCAACACAAAACGGTAATCCGTCTTGATGAATCTTATTATAACAATTCTAAAAGACTTATTCAAGTCGGTTTTCACTACAAAAATAAAACGGAGGATAATTTGAAATTAGAAAGACGTAAAAGTGTATGTGAGGAATACAGATGTGATTTGACTAAAGAATTAGATGATATGTCTGGTATCTCAAAACAACATTATTATGATATGTTCCATCATTATATATTAGCAGATGAATGGTGTAAAAAAGAAAAATGTCTTGCTATCAGGGTTCCAGGAGGAACAGTTGGTGGTATTCATTTTAATGATAACAATACTATTACCAAAATAGTAATTGATATAGATTATGTTGTAAAAACATATCCATCTAATGTAAATGATCTAATTCAAAAGTATATTGGAGAAGTAATAGAGTGGTAAGCGGTTGAAATAAATCTTTCAAAGAAATAGAAATAGTAACTATAAAAACGAAAGGAGTAAGAGGTTTGCTGGCCAGCATGAAAGACTGTCTTTACTCCAAAATGTAATTGAGAGAAAGAGTAAAATTAACAGCAAATATTTTGTTCTCTGGTATTGGATGCCAGGAACGTGGCTTTAGAGATTCAGGATTATTTGATATAGAAGTGCTAAATACATCAGATATAAACAAAGAATCAGTCTTGTCATATGCAGCCATTCATTGTGGAATGACAAATGAAATGGTTGATACATATACAGATTATCCTTCAAGAGAGGAAATGGCGCAGTATTTAACTGATATCAATTTAGGATATAAACCAGAAAAGGATAAATATTTTGATTGGTTTAAGCTAATAGAGAGAAAGAAAAATGATTTAGAGAAGTATTGGTTAGCTTGCAAATTGACACATAATCTTGGAGATATTACTAAAATTGAAGATTTACCATATGCAGATTTTTGTACTGTTAGCTTTCCTTGCCAGTCGATTTCTGTTGCCGGCAAAATGAAAGGGTTAAAACCAGATAGCGGAACAAGAAGCAGCTTGTTGTGGGATAATATTAGACTTCTAAGCAAAGCAAAAGAAAATAATAAACTTCCACAATACATAATGTTTGAGAATGTAAAAAATCTTGTAAGCAAGAAATTTATTGCTGATTTTAATGATCTACTGGATGTATTAGATGAGTTGGGATTTAATTCTTATTGGTCTGTGATAAACGGAAAAGATTGTGGAATTCCTCAATCAAGAGAAAGAGTATTTGTAATTTCAATCAGAAAAGACATTGATAAAGGTAAGTATGAGTTTCCTGTTCCGTTTGATACTGGTATTCGTTTGAAAGATGTTTTAGAGAATCAGGTTGACGAAAAATATTATTTACCAGATGAAAAAGTTCAGGAATTTCTTAAAACTATTGATTTATCACAGTTTCGTAAAGAAGATAATAAACTTCATCAACTTGGATATATAAATGATTACAATGGAGATGCGAACAGAATATATTCGGATAATGTGGCTAGGACTTTGAAATCTGAAGCTGGTGGAGGGGCAAAAACAGGATGGTATGCAACAAAAAATGAAATTTTAAAAGTTGGAAAAATTAGTTCGTCTCAGGATGGAATTGTTGCATCGCCAGAGGGAGTATCAAAGACACATACCGCAGGACATAATAATATGCCCAAAATTATTTGTGGAATAGATAAGTCGATTAATGATCCGCAGATACTTGAAAGTGCAAATTGTATAACTTCGAGAGAAGATAGGGGAGTAAGCAATAGAAAAGCTGAAGGAACGGCAATACTTGAATATAATACCAATAAAATTCTAGCAATTGGTCAGGTGTCAAATGAAGGATCTCAAGCAGGAAAAGTATATAGTATGGAAGGAGTCAGTCAAACTATTTGTGCATGTACACATGGATATGCAATAGGAAATATATTTGATTATACCAGAATTCGTAAATTAACTCCAAGGGAGTGTTATAGACTTATGGGACTTACATTTGAAGATTGTGACAAAGCTACAGAATTAGGTGTTGTTGATACTCATTTGTATAAGCAAGCTGGCAATGGTATAATTACAAATTCCTGCGCATTGTTGGCTGAACATTTATATAAGGCACAATATGATGATACATATATCTGTACAGATGAGAGGTTACAAGGAAATTTTACCAAACCACAAGCGGAGTGAATTCTGCTTGTGGTGAAGAAGATATATTGCTGGCAGCACTTAAATATCAACGCACAGAATACGCAAAGAAAATCAGAAAGGACTATGAAGCAGGTAGAATTCAGGAACGTAGATGTAACATGAGAGAATATACTCTTAGGACAGATGGGCTTTGCAATACGATAACTACTGTTACGAAAGACAATTATATAGCTGTTGGTGCTGCTATGCGTGGTAGATATAATTCTGATGGAAAAATAGAACAGCAGATAGAAGTAAGAGAAGATGAATTGTCTAATGCTATTACAACTGTTCAGAAGGATAGTTTGGTTGTAGAGAAGAAGTCATGACTTGAAAAGAAATATGCAGAATTTTATGAAAAGCATGGTTATATTCCTGAGTATTTTGTTCCTTACAATGGAACTGAATGTACAGATTATGCACCAACTTTAACTGCAAATTCTAATACAAGTCCAACACATTCTGGAACAGTTTTGATTATGGAGATTGGCAAAGAAAACAAGTCTTAAAACCCACGATTCAAGGATGGAGGAGGAAAGAAATTGAAAAAACTTGTTACAACACCGCTCCCTAATACGATTTGGTGGGCGAATGTAAATGAAGAAAAAGGAATTATAACTGGTGATAAAAAAGATGTTACTGATAATGCTATTGATGCTGTTTTTCAGCACTTAATAGGACAAGAAAAATTCAAGGAAACTGGATTTACTGGTTATCAAATACCCAAAAAGAATAGTGAAGAATATATAACTATGGCAGTTTTTAAGAGTAATACTCATGTGTGTCTCACAAAAGAAGTGTATGAGGAACTGAAGAATTATATGAGAATGTATGATGAATTGGTGACAAAAACAGGAATTACATAAATAGTCTTGAAATCTGCGATTTATCGTGTGTGGAGGTGAATTTAGTGGATGGACATTACAGAACATGCAGAACAAAGACTGAAAGAAAGATGTGGATTTGTCAAAAAATCACGAGATAGAATGGCAGAGAAAGCGTTTAATGAAGGAATAACTCACAGTCAAACAAAAGGGAGACTAAACAAGTGGATCACAAGTTTATATTTTAAAAACTGTGCTGCAAACAACATTAGAATTTATGGAGACAATGCGTACATATTTTGTGGAGAAACACTTGTAACGATTATTCCTGTACCTGTCAGTTTGAAAAAAGATATGAACAAGATGATTAAGGTGAAGGGATAGATAAACAATGAAGAAATTAAAAAATAAAACACTACAAGCATTTTTAGATAATCTTGTAGAAGCATTAAAAGACGAAAATGAAAATAGGGGATGGGATAATAAAAATGAAGAAAATAAGGAATCAATTTTTGATATTCCATTTTTAGTATCTTCTTTGTGGCAAGCATTTAGAGAAAAACTAGATACATATACAGATTTTATTAAATGTTTAAATCATACATTCTACCAAATTCATATTGTAAAATCGGATGATAATTATTATGGAATCTGTAAAGCCATAGTAACTTTTTATGATTCAAAAGAAACTAAAGATTTTCAGTATGAAATAGATTTTTTGTACAATCAGAGAGATTGGGGATATTGTCAATGTACTCCTGACATGAAAGATTATCGTGAAGACAAGCATTGTTGCGGTCATGGTTGTGACTGGTGGGCACCATCTTTTGAAATTAGGAAAAGCTATCGCATTAACATTCAATCATGGGATGGTGATGAACACGATTATTGGGATTTTGAAGATGAATTTTATTTGAGCGATAAGGAACTTGCTGAGAAAAAGGAGAATGAAGATAGAGAAAGAGAGATTTGGGAATTAAAGAGTAGAATTGAAGCGGATCAGAAACGATTGGCTGAGTTGGAGAATAAATAATGCGCAGAAGAATAACGGGAAATATTTGTACTGGTCTTGGTAATCCATCACCAGTAATTTTTGACAACGGATGGACAGGTAATGAAAAGTTCAATGAGACTGCGAAGCTATTTTTTGAAGACGCTCTAAATTCATTAAAAGACGAAACTGTCAATGATGTTGGCGGTTTCGATTTTAAAATAGAATTAGAAGATAACAGATTTAGAATCTTATTTGGTATTGAACCATCATATATGTATGATCCGTATATTTGTTATTACTTCGATAGCCAAAAAGAGAAAAGTTATATACATAAGGGACAGGCACTTGGATATTATGGTGCTGACATCAAAATTAAATCGAAGAAAAATTATAAAAAATGTGACAAAGAATTTAAAGAATGTATAGATGAGCATTGGGATAATTTGATGAGGTGTTTAAGTGAATAATGGAATATTTGCAAATTATACAGGGATTCCAATAATAGTTGTTCCTGATAGCAAAAAGCAAAATAGAACGCATAAGAAAAAGAGAATAAATAAGAAGTGGGCCAAGAGATATGGTTATACAGTATACAATTCAATTGAAGATGAAAAGGTGATTACGATGAATGGAAGCATGTATGTAAATCCGAGAACTTATTATAAGCTAAAATCTCTTGAATTATATACTTAGAAATTCATTCTGTGTGGGAGGTGAATAATGAACTCAAAATATGAAAATATGTCTTTAAAAGAAATTATTAGACAGATAGAAAAGAAGGATAAAAGAATTGCTGAGTTGGAGAAAAAAGTTTCTGATATGAATGACACCATCAGAACAATCGGTAATCAGAATCGTAAACTGAAAAGAAATAATGAAAGATATCAGGAACGATTAACAGAAGTTTTATATAAAGGTGAGATTAAGAATTGCTCAACATGTAAAAATAATGTTAAATTTCCTCCTCCTCATACTTGTGATATTTGTACCAGTTTAGACCAGGAAGAAGAATATGAGATGTGGGAGGAAAGGATTGAGATTAATTGATGCAGATAATTTAACAAAAGAAACAGAAAAATCTATGCATGACAATCCTCATAAAAATAGACAAATTTCTCAAAATCATTTAACAGAACATATTCATTTTTTGTCATTAATTGGAAGACAATCAACAGTAACAGACGATAGAATTACGAAAGCATTGGAGTTTGTATGGAATTATGGTCAAATTGATGGAGATCATCATAAGACATGGGTTATTGATCAAATTGTTAGAATTTTGTGTGGTAGTAATGAGGAATATAAAAAGTGGGTTGATAAATATGAAGAACCTTTAGAAGATGGTGATTATTACAGTTGGAATCAAGGTATCAATCCTTAAATCTTGCATTTTATAGGAGGAGAAAAAGAAGTTATGAGCATGGAAAGTCATTATTACGTTATAGCTGGTTATGATTTGACTGGAAACGAAACAGATAAATTTAAGGATTGGAAGTGGTCAGATGAAGGAGAAGATTATATTTGCAACCAGTGCAAAGGCGAGATTCAATTTTTCGATGATCCAATGAGTGGTTCACATTTATATTTTGGATATGTTTTGGCTTCTGGTAATGAGTATAGTTTAGATACAGAAATGTTTGATGTGTCTGATATTGAAAAATGTTCTGGTAAGGTGAAAGCAGAATTGGTAAATCTTCAAGAACTGGGAGTGATTACAAAAAATCCACATTTTAAACCTGTGTTTAAGATTATTGTATTTGAAGAATGTAGATAGAGGGGAGAAGATTCATATAACACATAATTACATAAATCTTACGAATGGTGTTGAAGCCATTCCAATGTTGAAATTTTGGAATGAAGATTATAGATTTGTTCGCATTCAGTCAACTATCTGCGAACAAAAGAACTGGGACAGACTTATTCAGGATTTGGATTATGATTTCCTTATGAATTTAGCACTTGGACACAAATGCATTGTATATGATTTTGGAGCGAGAAAGCCTGTTCCTAGAGCAGTATATCAGGGTTTAGAGTTTTTGAAATATGTTCTGAGTCGTAGGTGGTTAGATCAAGAATATATCACGAATGTAAACAGAAGTAAGAATCAAGAGAAAAAGAATAACTGTAATGACTATTTTTATAGGTGTTATCAGAGATTAGAAGACAGAACTAAAAAGAAATTGGATTATTTCTTACCATATGTAATCACAAAAGAAATAAATTTGGGATGTGTTACTGATTGTACACAGCATGATAATGATAAAGAATTTTATAGAGAAATATTGAAACAGGTGAGTTAAATTTGGAAGGAGATACTGATTATGAGTAAAGCGAAAAGATATAAAGGTCTGAAATTTAATTATAGAGTCAAAGGACAAAACAAAATCTTTATGGATAAATATTTAACCATAGAAGATTTTCTCAAAACTCAATTTCCTAAAAATAATAATCTGGTATCTCCTTCATATGATACAGAAATATTCAATATAAATTGGAACTCGCATGAAGTTAGTATCAACGAAGATGTAAAAACTCTTTCTGATTTAATAGAAATTTTATCTGGTGAATGTTTTATCAGTAATACGGATATTAGATTAACTGAATCCGCATTGGAGAGAAAATCTGTTCATTATATTGAAGATGTAAGAGAAACAGTAAAAGATGTTTTATTTGAGAAACTTAAAAAAGATGCAAAAGTAAAATTAGATGGCGACATCATAAAGGGTAATAGCCAAAGGTATCAGCTATTTTTTACAAAAGGTACAAAATGTGTCTGTTGTGGAATTGAGGGAAAATATTTTGCAAAAGAGAAGAGAATAAAAGATAAATCGTACCATTTGAATTTGTATGGTATTGATAATAGCGGAAAAGAAGTCTTAATTACAAAAGATCACATAATTCCAAAATCAAAAGGTGGGAAAGATGAATTAGAAAATTATCAAACAATGTGTGTTAGATGTAATAAAAGAAAAGGTAATAAAACAGAATAATTAATAAAGAAAGGATAAAATCAGAAGTTCCTATAGGTGAAAAGTGCGCACAGCTTATGACGGTAAGCGAGGAATGAGAATTTTACTTTTATTAAGAGGATCTGCCGGATGTGGGAAATCTACATGGATTGAGAAAAATGGATTAAAACCATATACATTGTCGGCTGATGATATAAGGCTTCTGTGTCAGAGTCCTATTATGCAAGTAGATGGCGCTGAAGGCATCAGCCAGGTAAACGATAATGTCACATGGAAGACTTTATTTAATTTGTTAGAAGTCAGAATGCAGAAGGGTGAATTTACTGTAATTGACGCTACAAATTCTAAGACTTCTGAAATGAACAGATATAAGGAAATGTGCAATACATATAGATACAGGATTTATTGTGTTGATTTTACGGATATTTCTATTGATGAAGTTAAGAGAAGGAATGCAAACAGAGAAGTATTAAAGAGAGTCCCTGAAGAAGTGATTGATAAGATGTATTCAAGATTTGCAACTCAGAAAATACCATCAGGTATCAAAGTTATCAAACCTGATGAATTAGATACTATCTGGATGAGAATGATCGATATGTCTGAATACAAAAAGATTCATCATATTGGAGATATTCATGGATGTAATACAGTTTTGCAGAAGTACTTATCAGATAATGGTGGTATGAAAGATGATGAGTTTTATATTTTTACAGGTGATTATATTGATAGAGGACTTGAAAATGCCGATGTTGTAAAATTTCTCATTTCCATTAAGGATAAGAAAAATGTTCTTATGTTGGAGGGGAATCATGAGAGATGGTTGTGGCTATATGCAAATGGATGTACAGGTAAATCAAAAGAATTTGAATTAATTACAAAACCAGCTCTGGAAGAAGCGAGAATTGATAAGAAGGATATAAGGCAGCTTTATAGAAGATTTGGTCAGTGTGTTTATTATAAATATGGCGATAATGTTTATTTGGTTACTCATGCTGGACTTAGTACGCTTCCAAAGAATTTGTCATTTGTAGCAACGGATCAGATGATTAGAGGTGTTGGTGGTTACAATGATTTTGAGAAAATCGCAGAAACATTTGTCAACACTACACCAGACAATGTTTATCAGATTCATGGACACAGAAATACAAAGAGATTAGATACAAAGGTAAATGACAGGGTATTCAATTTGGAAGGTCGTGTGGAATTTGGTGGAGAATTAAGATGTGTACAGGTTGATAAAAATGGTATTCACACAATCGAAATTCAAAATGAAGTATTCAAGACACCGGAAATGCAGAGTGAACAGACTGTTACAAGTAGTTCAGTTACAGACACGATTATCTCTTTAAGGGCTAATAGATATATTCAGGAAAAGAAATTTGGCAATATCTCTTCCTTTAATTTTACTGAAAAGGCATTTTATGACAAGGTTTGGGATGAACAGACCACAAAATCAAGAGGGTTATATCTTGATACCCTAAAAGGAAAAGTAGTTGCAAGGGCATATGATAAGTTCTTTAATATCAACGAAAGACCAGAAACGAAGTTTGATATGCTGCAATACAAACTGCAATTTCCTGTAACAGCTTATGTTAAAGAAAATGGTTTCTTGGGCATTGTAAGTTACAACGAATATGAAGATGATTTGTTGATTGCAAGTAAGTCTACTCTTGATAGCCAGTTTGCACAGTGGTTTAGAGAAATGTTATATGAAAAGATTTCTGCTGACAATATTCAGGAAATGAAGAAATATATTAAAGAGCATAATGTTTCATTTGTATTTGAGTGTGTTGACATGAAGAATGACCCACATATTATCGAATATCCAAACAGTGAATTATTCTTACTTGATATTGTTCAGAATGATATGAACTTTTCTAAATATGAATATGACACAATGGTTGATGTTGCTAATCAGTTTGGAATTACAACGAAAGAAAAGGCATTTGAGATTGCAACATGGCAGGAGTTCTTTGATTGGTACTATGACATTTTGGAAGAAGATTATGAGTATGATGGACGCAAGATTGAAGGATTTGTCATTGAGGACAGTGTAGGCTACATGACAAAACTGAAACTGACATACTACAATTTCTGGAAGTTTATGAGAAGTATTTCACATGAAGCGATCAGGAATGGATATATCAGGAAGACATCGGCTTTAACTACTCCAACAGCAAATGAATATTATGCTTGGGTTAGAAAATTGCACGATGTAGAAGATAAAGATAGTATTCCGAGAGATATTTGTACGCTGAGAAGACTGTTTTATAAGGACAAGGAGAAAAATTGATAAAAATATACCATATATAGTAGTTTGCTGTATTTGAAATTGCTATATATGGTACAGACATGAAATCGAGATTTTAAGGTAGAAAAGAGGTGATAGATAACGAGAGTTTACAAGGAAAAACAGTTTCTGATTTTTGATTTCGAAGATGGAAGGACTGTCAAATATGATTTTGCCACAAAAACTTGTATAGGGATCAAAGGTAAACCAGTAAAAGGATTGCAGAGCCAATTATCAGGCATAACAATGAATCAGATAATTGAGTATTGTGCTGATGAAAAATATGCTAAATTTCTCAAATTTGTACAGAATAGATACCCAAATTACATATCAAATATAGGTACAATTCTTTCAAAAGTTCCACAGTATTCAAAATTTGAACAGATATTTTCAGCAGGATTCGATAGTATTGTAGATAGAAATTTTACAAAAACAATCAATGATATTCCAAAATCTTTAATCAAAATAGCGAGAGATAGACAAATAAAAATATCAGATAGATTTTGTGATTATTGGAAAAGAAATCCTAATGCTCATTTTCTGGCGTATCAGCTTGATTATATATCTTTAACAGATGAAGACATCAATAAAATTTTAATGAGAGAAAGTTATGATTATGTTGATGGGATTAGTAATTACTATTCCTATTTTAATAAGTTGATTGAAGAATACGGATATAATCCGAAAGCATTGTTGCTGTATCTTGACACTCTAAAAACTTTTGAAGCAATAGAAGATATGTGTCATTTACTTGGTGAATTGGTAGATTATGCAAGAATGATGAATACAATCAGTCCAAAATTTGATAAATATCCACAGAATTTTCTTACTACACATAAGATTGCATGTAGAAATTACAACAGATTAAAGAAAGAGTTTTCAGAGGAAACATTTAGGACAAGAATAAATAAAAAGTTAGAATATTCATTTGGGGAGTATCAGTTTATTTATCCTGATAGTACCCAAGACATTAAGGACGAGGCAGTATCACAAAATAATTGTGTGGCTTCTTACATAGATAAAGTTATTGATGGAGAATGTCATATTATGTTCTTGCGTAAGAAATCTAATCCTAAAGAGAGCCTTGTCACTATTGAGATACGAAACAATCATATTGTACAAGCCAGAAGAAGGTTTAATGATCCTGTTACTCCAGAGGATCAGGAAGCAATTGATAAATGGAATAAGAAATTTGCAGATAAAGAAAGGAAAGCAGCATGATTACAAAAGGAAATGAGATTAGGCTGATTAAGCCGATGGGAGTATTTGATAATATCGGAGAAGTTTGCGAAGTAACAGATGTATCAGAAGATGGTGTTATAAGTTTTAAATTTGGTGGCTGTCATCTTGGGTGTATGTCTTATAACGAATTTGAAAAGTATTTTGAATTAGTAAAGAAGGAAGTACCAGAAGAAAAAAGTGATGAAGATGCTGATTCTATGACAGAAAATAAAGAAGTGTATGAATTAATTGAGTGGTGTAAAGAGAATGATAAACCATTTTATCCAAAGTTGTATTTGAATGTACTGGAAAAGAGAAATAGTATTACACAGTCGATTCTTGGAATGTATAAAAATAGATTGTGTTTGGTGCAATTTAAGAATAAAACTTTTAAGGATTCAGATTTTAGCGGATTAAAGATTTTGATTTAATTAGAAAAACATACACTTGACTATCTACCAGAGTGTTCAATCACTCAATCAGATAAATTTCGTTGTTTTCATTTTAACCTCTTTTTTGGGAATGTTCAAGTTTGTGGCTTGAGCATTCTGATAGATGGTCAAGTGTGGAAGATGAAGGTGAAAAATATGAACAAAGCTAAGAAATATTATGTAGATGAAAGAAAAAATATGATTGGTTATATAAGAAATTATGGGTTTGAAAAAGTAGAAAAGCCAGCAAAAATGTTTCATGCTAAATTAAAAATTAGCAAAGTTGGATGGTTGAATGAAGGTTTCTATTTTATATTAGAAGATGAAAATGGCAAAACGTATTCTATGAATGATGTTTTATTTAGAGAGTACATTGAAGTAAACGATGTTTTTATTGAAGGAGATTGGAACTTTTATCAGCAAGGAACGGCATTTAGTATTGGGTTATGACACGTTGAAAAATCTGTTTCAAAGGGAGTTATCAACTCATAACTGGTGATCTCCATTCGTGAGATAGTTGCCTTACCAATTCTAACGACTCACTTCAAACGGTAGAAAATCAGCGTTTACGACAGGCGGTAGTGAAGATCTTTCCTTGTACGAGAACAAGGGCAAACTACACTGAAAGGTTGGTGATAGATATCCGAAAAGGGTTTGAAAAGCGTTTTAATCATGGAGATATTGTTTATTGGTGTAATAGAAACGGAAATGAATATAGTGTGAAATATGGACGAGTAGATGAGCAGTTTTCGGATGCTGTATGTATAGATTTATTGGAGTCGAAAGAAACAAGATATATAGATGGAGTTCCAATTGATGAATTTAAGGATAATCAAAAATATAGAAAGCTTCCTAAAGGCTGGACATATAATACAAAACTATTTGATTTGGAATGGAGAACTGATCCTGAAGATGAAAAATTATTTAAAGAATTATGTGTGCGAATAGATGATCCAGAGTCAATTAAGAAAGCATATGAATCAGGATTGCTTGTTAAATCAGATAAGATTTTTCATGGACATATTGAAACAGATATTATTAAAGAAGGGTTTCGTATTATCAAGAAATATCCTATGTGGCAACATCATATAACTCATGTGAGCATCAGACCAGATAAAGTTTATTTTACATATCAAGAGGCAAAGGCTGAAGTAGAAGAGTATCTTGAAGAATTTAGGAGACAAGCTGCATTATCTGATTATGAATGGGCAGTAGAGGAGATTGACAAAACTCTTAATCATTGGAAAGTATTTCAGGATGCTACAGACGAGGAAGTGAATGCGTATCGTGAGTGGTTGCTTTCTATGAAAAATGTAGAAGAAATTGAAACGAGAATCAGTCTTGGAAACATTCAGTGGAAATATGAAAAGAACAAGAAATGGAATAATATTGTTTTGTGAGGAGAAATAGAATGAGTAGTATTATTAACGGTGTCGCATCTGAGTATGATATGCAGAAAGTATCAAGAACTTATGAAAGTAATAGTAAACTACCACAAACAAGCTGTAGAGTACCAATGCCGAAAACAAAAGAATTTGGAGAAAAAATTTGTGAGAACTGTGATAAAGAAGACGTGTGTATGTACAAAGAAGAGTGTATGAAAGCAGTAAAAGATATTTTAGATATTGAAAGTAGGGCTGACGTATTTATCAGGACTCATATTGATTGTAAAAAGTGGAGTAAAAAATCTGTTGGAATTAATATGAATGATATTTTATACAGACAAAAAGGTTAGCATTGTAATGAAAAAATACAAAGAGAAATATAAAACAGGAATGATCTTCAGAAGTAAGAAATACCCCTGGGCAGACATTATAATTGATTATGTTAGTTATAATCGTATGGCTGAAAATTCTTATGAGTTCAATACATATTCGATTATTGACTGGCATAGAGCGAATGGTATTGAGTTTGACAAATTCGTATGTAGAAGAAAAGGTTATGATTATAATCCAGAAGAAGATGGACGAATGGACTTTAGAGATAAAACAACATTCCCATATCCTTCTTGGGGAGAGATGAAACCTAAGTCAATGGATGCTTATATCAAAAAGTATGAACTTGAATATGTAGGAATGAGTGATAGAGAAATAACAATATATCAAGATGACGAAGTTGAGTATTCATCTGGATTTAAGAATAAATAAGCAAGAAAATTTTCATTTTATTAGTTTAGGAGAAGAAAAAAGATGAATATAGATAGGGATGATCCGAATAGAAATTATTTTCTAAATTTGTTTAGAAATATTGTTAAAAAGGATGATGGTTATTGTCTACAAAAGGTTTACGAAGAAGATGAAAACGGAAATATTAGGCAAACAGATGTGAGTAAATCTAATAGATATGAAAACCAATATTCCAAGAATTGCTATCGTTGTACATACAGTAATAATAAAAGTTGTTTACTTAGAACAAAGTTAGAAGGTTGCTCTGAAAATAATTTTATTCCTTTTGATTGGGTAGGAAACTGTGATGCTTATTCTCCTATATATCCCTTAAGAATAATTAAATCAGAAAAAGAGATGATTGACTTTATTGAAATAGTGAAAACCTTCTTTGAATGTCCAGAAGAATATGAATCTTATTTTGGTTTTAAAAGAAAATGGGATGAAGAAACTGGTGAGATTTTAGAAACAACAAAAGAATATTACGATAGAGGCGGTAGGTTTAATAATATTCCTGATAAGTTTCCTTGTGTAATTTATTTTGGTATTGTAGATTTTAATGGAGAAAGAATGAGTAATAAGAAATTGAATTGGATTTATGTGGGAGAAGAGAGTTAATGATATATACAAGTTATTTTGCAAAATTAAAAGAATTAGAAAAACACAATATCATACCAATATCAATCTGTGGCAAAGCACCTGATTGGTATAAGGGGATACAGTATAAGAAACTGGCTCCGAAGTATGGATTCTTTATGGAGTGGAAGAAAAATCATGATAATGACTATTATATAGAACATTTTAAAGCTGAGGTTCTGGATGGATTGGATGCTACTAATGTAATTAAGGAATTAAATTATTTAGTTCCGAATGTAAATGGCAAAGATATTGCGCTGATCTGTTATGAGAAACCGTCAGATTTTTGTCATAGACATTTGGTGGCTGAGTGGTTAAATCAGAATGGATTTAAGTGTGAGGAATGGAGGAAACAACAATTAGAGAAGAAGAATTAGTAAAAAATTTGAAACGATTAGGTAAAGAAGCTACATGGTGTAGAACTTGCCTCAGAAGGAATAAATGCGACATTAAAGAAACCGTTGCTATGGAGCAGAAATTAGTAGCTCCCTATCCAGTGAAATATGTAGATGTGAAAATAAAATGTAGAAAATATATAAAAGATAGCAAATTACCAAACACACCAGATGTTTTTGCATCAATATTTTCTGTATAGGATAGGAGAAACAAATAATGCAAAACAAATATTCAAAGAAACAGTTAGAAGAGTTATATAATTGCGAGATTTTTAAAGACTCAGGGTTTGATAATAGTCACTTGTTTTGGACAGCCCATGGTCTACCGTTGACACAAGATGGAGAAGATATTTTGTTTGCATATGCAGATGGATGGGATTTGAATGAGCTGCATGAAAATATTAGAGAAGCTATTCGAGAACATTGTATTGTGTTTGATGGGGAATCGGAGGTGTAAAATAGATAGATTAGGAGAAGTTAATAAGAATTCACATGGCACATTAATGAAGATAATTCGTTATGATGGTTGGGAAGATATTGATGTGCAATTCCAAGATGAGTTTTATTATATAAAAGAACGTCAGACATATAGTAATTTCAAAAAGGGAGAAATTAAAAATCCATATGACAGAACCGTATTTGGAGTAGGGTATGTTGGAGTGGGAGAATATAAAACTAAAGAAAATGGTCGTTTCACAATATATTATCAGCAGTGGAAAAATATGCTTCTAAGATGTTATGTAAAAGCAGAACGCCATCATGCATATGAAAACGCGAAAGTTTGTAAAGAGTGGTTAAATTTTCAAGTATTTGCAAAGTGGTATGATGAACATTATTACAAAATAAAAGAAAGTTTGCAGATTGATAAGGATATTAAATATTCATGTAATACAATATATAGCCCTCAAACTTGTATACTAATTCCGCAAAGAATAAATTTAATGTTTACAAATAAACCAAATAATTGTGGATTGCCGAATGGGATAGTTAGACAAGGAAATGGTTATCTTGCAAAATATAATCATGAATGTTTAGGTAAATTTGATACAGTTGAGGAAGCATACCATTATCAGACTAAAAAGAAAAAGGAAGTAATTGTAGAATTAGCAAATGAGTATAAAAATATCATGCCTGAATATGTTTACGATATTGTTGTAAAATATGAATTTGATATTAGGAACGATAAAAATTATGTGGCATAATTTCCCTTGGAAACAACTCTTTTATTGCCAAAATGGGAGGTAATATGTGTAAATTATCTGATGATGAATTGTGGGAGAAATGTAAAGAAGGTGGCAGTATTACACCAGAAGATTTAGGGTTAAAAAATCTTAATTCTAACGATTCATTTTACTGGACGGAGGGTATAAGGTATGAAGACAAGTGAACAGATTTTAAATGAAATACAATCAGCAATACAATTAAATAAAAATGCAAAAGCAAAATGTAATACAGCTTTAACAGATGCAATTAGTTTGATTTTACATAATGAAAAAGAATTGCAAAATCGTTTAGATGAAGAATATAAACGTGGTTTGAATGATGCATGGGAGATTGCTAAAGAAGTATTTGACGATCGTAACTATTGTGCAATTTTAAATGTTTTTGAGTATGATTCGACTCTTGCTGAAGTGATTAGAAATCATAATCCTATAGAAGTTAAAAAGAAAATTTTAGCATATAAGGAAGAGCAAGAAAAGATTCGTGCTGGCGATGTGGTACAGGATAATAATGATGGTACAAAAGCAACCATACTTGATTATGATGCAGAGACTTCCTTAGAAGATGAGCGATATTGGATGGTGTACACAGAAAATAGATGTGTTGAAAGTTGGTGTGAGAATACTTTTACTAAAACTGGTGAATCGGTAGATGTATGTAATGCTTTAATTAAATAATATAAAATTGAGGTGGTTAAATGAAACAGACAAGAACAAGAGTAAAGAAATTGATTAGCCCAAGTGATTTTAGATATGCAGCAAGGCAATATAGGGATTATGCAATAGCCAAAGAAATGCAAGATGATTTAAAAATAATGGCATATACAGCACTTGGAAATCTTGAATTTGATATTCAAGAATCTAAAGAAAAAACAAATTTTGGAGTTGTAGGAAAAGAGAAAAAATATAATTGGTTTTGTTATGTAAAAGAAAGAGGATATATGTTCTTTTCTGAATCAGAAATAGGATTGTATTGCCAAATTATTGAACATATTGTAGGTAATCAGTTATATATACCATTTAACTAATAGTCTTGAAATTTTGCTTTTATCGGTTGAGCAAGAAATATAAAAAATAAATCAAAAAGGAGAAAGAAATTTATGAACAAGAAAACAAATTGGAAGTTACCGTTAATCATTGTGGCAGGTGTTATTGCTATTATCCTACTTTGTGTATTTGGTGTACAGAGTTCCCAGAACAGGGCGTTTGCTTTGGAGGAACAGGTAAACACAGCACAGTCGGATATCAAAGTTCAGGAGAAACGAAGAGTAGATTTGGTGTACAACCTTGCAGATTGTGTAAAGCAGTATGACAAACATGAGTCTGAAACTCTTACAGCCATTGCAGAGGGGCGTGGATCAGCAGGCGATATTGAAAATGTTACTACAGCAATTACAGCCGTTTCAGAGGCGTATCCTGAGTTGAAGTCAAATGAAAATTATAAGCAGCTTATGAATGAACTGGCGATGACTGAAAATCTGATTGCTGAATATAGAAGCAATTATAATAAACAGGTTAAAGAATATAACAGATATGTTCGCAAGTTTCCAACCAGAATGTTTCTGAATATGCTTGGATATGAAACACAAGATTATACATACCTGGATTATGATGCGCCTGTCGATGCACCACAGAATTTATTTGGAGAATAAGTATGAGTAGATACAGTTATAGAAAACATGGATTTGATTTTGGAGATTTTGAAATCACCAAGAGAGAAATTTTAGCAAGTATTTCTATTATAGCTGTAATGTTATTAATCGGTGTTCTGATTTCTAGTAAGATTTCAGAACACCAGCTAGACGCAAATGAAATCTATAACAAGGCAGTGAAAATAGATAATATGGATCTGTTTCAATATGGTATGGACACAAATGTAGGATATGCTTTTGTATATGGTGATTTAATTGCAGTTGATACAGTTACTTATCCTGAAATTGGTGGAGAATATATGTCTGTTAGAAAAGGAACAGAAGAATATACAAGGCATACTAAAACAGTATATGAATATGATAAAGACGGTAATGTAACTGGTTCACACGAAGAAGTGTATTGGACATGGGATGAGATTAGAAGAGATTCTATTGATTGTGAAAAGGTTACATTTTTAGGAATAGAATTTAATTATGGACAGATTTATAAACCAAGTAAAAGTTATATAAAAACAATCTATGATAATTTTAATAGTGATATCCGTTACGTTTATTATGGAGCAGAAACAAATTATAAAGGTACAATATTTACAAATTTGAGAGATCATACTATTTCTGACAACACGAAATTTTATAATAATAAAAATATAGAGGAAACAGTTGAAACTTTGCAATCTAGTGGTGGAGTAATTATATTTTGGATATTTTGGATTGTATTGATTTGTGGTTGTGTATTTGGATTTTATTACGCAGAGAATAAGTGGTTAGAGTAGGTCTTAAAACCAGAGTTTCATTGGCAAAAATTTGATAGAAAGGACAATATGTACACAGAAAATAATAAAGGATTTACGATTATAACTAATTTTGGATGCGACAATCATTGTAAATATTGTATAACAAGAAGCCATCCAATTTTGCAAAATGCAGTTACGGATAAATCAAAGATAGATTGGGAGTATTTAGAGAAATGTATTTCTGAGTCAGAAGCACCAACTATCAATTTATCAGGAGGTGGTGATCCATTTTATGATTGGAGAAATAACATAGATTTTTATAATCGAGTTTATGATTTGGCAGTTAAATATCATAAAAAGATGGATATACATACAAGAGTTCTTCCAGATGATATAGAACTAATTGCAAAATTCAGAAAAATTGCATTAAGTATAGAGAATAATGATATTGAAGCAGTTAAAAAGTTGAAATACATGCTGCCGATTATAGAGAAAACAACAATGATAAGAATCATCAATGTCCTTGATGAACGAATGACAAGAGAAAGTTGTATTCAGTACATAAATCAAATGCACGATATTGGTGTAAAACAAATCACTTTTAGGCAGATGTTTGGTAACAGGAAAGCATATCAGAATTTCTTGAAAATTAAAGATACTATCAATATGCCTGGTGTTCTATTTCTTCCTGATGGAGAATATCACAATTACTATTTTACAACTAATAATAAACTTTATCCATATTTCTTTGGTTACACAGAAGAAGATAGAAAGGTATGGATGAAAAAATATGAAGACATTGAACAGTATTGTGGTTGATCCGTATTTAGACAATCAAAGATGTATTGATAGGCTTGTTGAAAATTGGAAGTTACATGATGGAATCATTATTGCTTTTGATTTTGATAATACTGTATTTGATTATTATGGCATGGGTTATCAGTATGATAAGGTTATCGAATTATTGAAAGAATGTAAGAGTATGGGTTGTACATTGATACTTAGTACCTGCTGTGATGAGACAAAATTTGCATTTATGAAAAGTAAATGTGAAGAAAAAGGTATTGAAATTGATTATATCAATGAGTCACCGCCATATATTCCATTCACAGGAAATAAGCTATATTACAATATTTTACTTGATGACAGGGCGGGTTTGAGTGCTGCATATGAGATTTTATATAAAACGAAAGAGAGGATAAAATTTGAAACATTTTGAGCTGGTGAAAGAATATACATATCCAAGTGGAAGTGTGTATGTGTTATATAACAAAGAAAAGAATTTCTACATAGAGACAACATCTATGCAGGATGTAAATACTAAAGGTAAGTCACAAGAAATTATTATGACTGATGATGTAGATTTAATAAAGAAAAATCTGGTTCTGTTTGAAGAAAAATGGCTTACAGCAATTAGTACGCAATATGGATGTCCACAACATTGTCAGTTCTGCTTGGTTCCAGAATTAGGTTTTCATGGGAATCTTACAACAGAAGAAATGTGGGAACAGCTTGAATTCGTATTCAATCAACATAAGGAAGTAACAAAAAGCGATAAAATTAAAGTCGGTTTTGCTCGTATGGGAGAACCACAATATAATTGGAAGAATATTTTGCAAGTTATGAGAGATATGAAAACATATAGAGATGGTTTTACATTTCTACCATGTTACAATACCATTCTTCCAAAAGTAAAAGTATTTGGTAAGAATCCGGTAGATGTTATAAAAGAAGAAGTAATGTCTGTAAAAGAATATCTTGATGGATTTATGCACATTCAGATTTCTACTAACAGTACAAATGAAGACGAAAGAAAATATCTTTTTGGTGGAGCAGATGTAGTAACCATAGAAGAGATGAAGCGAGAATTTAATAATATGCCAAATAACAACAGGCTTATTACATTGAATTTCATTTGTGGAGCCGGATGGGAACTTGATCCTGATAAATTATATGGCTTAGATCCCAATGTGTTCTGCGTAAAAATTACACCTCTAAACACTACAAACGCTACTAAGGAACATGGTCTTGAAGATGCTATCCAGTGGAATTGGAACAATATGAATAAAATCAAAGAGAAAGTTGAAAGTTGTGGTCTGAAGGTGATTGTAGATGTTGCAGCAAAAGCAGAATTGCCGTTATGTTGTGGTAATTTGGTACAAGACTATAAGAAAAATAGGCAATAAAAGGTTAATTTTATGGTTTTGTAAGAAAGAGAGGAATTAAGTTGTCAATTAGAGAAGATATTTTACTAAATACAGATAAGAGATTATTTTATATATCTAATGATATTGATAATGAAACAATGGGAAAGATGTGTTTTAATTTGCTTTATTTATTACAGGAAGATGATAATAAGGAAGCAAAAGAAAAAGATTTTAAAAGAGAACCAATAAAAATTTATATTAATTCTTATGGTGGAAGCGTTTATGATATGTGGTCGTTAATTGATATAATTCTGAATGCAAAATCTCCAATTTATACATATTGCACTGGATACGCTATGAGTGCTGCTTTTCAGATATTTTTAGCTGGTAGTAAGAGATTTGCTACAAAACATTCCACTTTTATGTATCATCAAATGTCTTGCTGGAGACAGGGAAAATATCAAGATTTAGTAGAGGATAGAGAACAAATGGACTCCTTGCAAAAGACTATTGAAGAATATGTTATTGATAGAACAGAGCTAACAAAAGCCGATTTAGATGATATCAGAGAAAGAAAAAAAGATTTCTTCATTAATCCACAAAATGCTTTAAAGTGGGGAATTATTAATGAGATTTTGTAGTTAAAATCTTGGTTTCATTTGATGGGAGATGATAAGTATTAAAATAATATTTTTCTCAATTTTACATATTGCTTGTGTTGTAATTTATAGTCTTAATGCAAAATTAAGTAATAAAAAATCAGGAAAAATTTTATGGACAATTGGTGCATTGTGTTGGGGTGTAAATATAATTTGGGATATTGTAAAAATTTATTTAATGATTAATGGATAAGGAGAACTGATATATATGGCATTAACAAAGAAGCAAGAGAAACAAATTAAAAAATCAATTCAAAAGATATTAGAAGAAGTTAAATTTCAAGGATTGAAGTCTGGTGCTGCTGGTATACTTGGAGCGGTTTTAGAAATGTGCAATAGTGGCAAGTCGGACGAGGATATTGTTAAGGAAATTAAGGGATTCTGTGAGAAATCGTTGAATATGGATGGGATGAAAACTAATTGAAAAGGAGAACAATATATTGAAAGTAAAATTTATAGATAATGTAGATATCAGTGGCAAGATCAATATTAATAAAGGTGAAACTTTTGAAGCAAGAGAAGATGGTGATTTCATCATGATTCGCATGAAAGATGATAGCACAGTTAAAGCACCGAAATCTGAAATCGAAGGAATTTTGGAAATTGTGGAAGGAGAATAAATAATTGGAGTGGATCAAATGTATTTCTGGTCAAATGCCAGAAGATGATGAAAGATATAAAGGTAAAAAAGTTATTAATGTTATTGCCACCACTAATAAAGGGGTTGTTACGAAGGTACAAAGGATTTTTAATGATTATGCTAACATTTGGTATTGGGGAAGGATATGTGGAGGTATGAGGGCATGGATGCCGTTGCCTGAGCCATACAAAGAGAAGCATTGAATGCACGATTTCAAGGTTAAAAAAGAGGTGAAAAATATAAATTTATTCAAATTAATTAAAGAATACATAAGTAAAGAAATTAAAGTTTTGGATAAACAACTTGATTATTATAATAGACTATCAGAAGAAGAAAAGTATCACATTGAAACAGGTAAAGAATTCAATAAACTAGTTGCAGAATATCCGATTTCACAAGAAGAATTATTTGATATGAATAAAGTGTTATGTGAATATGTTTTGAGAACACGAAATACTGACATAAAAAAATATTTTTTCATTAATGATGATATGGTAAGACTTCCATTCATGCTCAATGGTTTATGTTATGACCAAATCAATATGATTATTTCTGATTTGCTTAGAGAAATGAATATTGATGAAAAAGGTAATAATGTTTTGATTGGTGGTACTGAGGAATATGAAAATAACTGGAAATATGAAATCGGAGAAAATTATGGTCTTCAAAAGGCAATTAGAATAATTAAAAAGTATTGGAAGGAGAATATATAAATGGATTGTAAATATCCGGTTAAAAGTAGAAGTTATAAAGCGTGTGTATTGTGTTCTGATAAAAATATATGTGAAAATTCAACTATCGTAAATAATGCAACAACACTACTGTCTGCAAGTGAAGCGCATAAAAAGACAACAGATAATATTAGAGATTGTTTAACAAAAGAATTATCAGAAATCAGTAAAAGAATCAGTGATGCTATCGCAAATGGTAAGTTCTATATTAATGGTGATGGCTGCTTACAATATGAAACAACTCAAAGATTAGAAGAACTTGGCTATAAAGTCAAAACTGGAAATCAATATAACGAAGATCATTGGAATATTAGTTGGAATAACGGTTGAAACCGAAATTTTATGGAAGAAAATGTTTGCAAAACAGAAAAATAAGTAATGAAAGGTAAAGATAATCCTAGGTAAAAAGTAATGTACATTACACTCAGGTAAAGAGTGAATCCAATTTTTAATGAATATCTCACATTTTTGCGAGATACAAGTGGTAAACAATTATTTGAACTAAAAGAAGGCTACTTTTGGTTAGATAATCAGATTATAAAAGGGTTTGATAAGCAAGGGAATATACATAAGTTCTATCGTATTAAAATTTCGGATTTGTTAGTGGTGACAATTGATAAACCCCAAAATGGATACGAAAACATTAAAGATATAGACTTGGCGAGTTGGAATGATTTGATTGAGATGAATAAATCTCATTTGGAGAATATAGAAAACGAAGCAAAGCAACTCATCATAGATAAGATGAATAAATTTGATGAATATACACCATTGGTTCCTGTGAGCATGGGTAAAGATTCGCAAGTTACTTGTCATTTAGTGAGAGAATGTTGTCCAGATACAAAAGCCATTTTCAATAATACAACCCTTGACTGCGCTGATACATATTCTATGGCTAAGAAATTTCCAAACTGTGAAATGATGACTCCAAAGCAAGGATTTTATCAATATATAAAAGAAGCTCAGATGATACCTACAAGGTTTTCAAGATTCTGTTGCCGAATTTTTAAGGTTGGAGAAATGGTAAATCAGTTGGATCACAATGCTCTATATTTGATGTTTATGGGTATGAGAAATGAAGAAAGTAATACCAGAAGTGGATATGGTGATGAATGGGTGAATGAAGCCGAATGGGGAGATACAAAATGGCAAGGAATTTTACCTATTAGAACATGGTCAGAATTAGATGTGTGGTTATATACATTATGGCGTGGTATTGAGATAAATCCAAAATATAAGAAGGGATATGCGAGAGTTGGTTGCCATATAGCCTGTCCATACTACACGAAATCTACATGGGTTCTTGATAAATATTGGTATCCTACCATGAGGACAAGGTGGGAAGACATTTTGAGAGACGATTTTATTAAGAATAAGAAGTGGATCGTAATAAATTGTACTCTTGAAGAATATCTAAATGTGGCTTGGAATGGTGGTGCTTACAGAGAAGAACCTACTAAGGAAGTTATAGAGGAATTCGCAAGATATAACGGATTAGATGTAGGAGATACGAAGGTAGCAGCACAGTATTTTAATAAATATTGTTCTAATGGATGTAAATCTAGGTCTGGGAAACTAAAGAAAATTAAAGACAGAGATACCATTTCTATGAATATGAAATTCCACGGAAGAGAAATTGATAAGTTTTTGTGTAAGAAGTGTTTTATGGAACTTTATAAGATGGATGAGAATAAGTGGAACTGGTGGATAGAAAGATTTAAGCAAGACAGATGTGCTTTGTTTACAGATATAGAATAGTAAAAATATCAATGAAAGCGTTCTTTCATTGGGATAAGTTGGAGGTAAATTAGTGTTCAGAAATAAATATATAAAACCATTAACAAAGGGTCAGCTTAGTAAATTACATGGACAAGACATAAGAGTACATTTTTTGAGTAATGAGTATACAAGCGATAGAATTTGGAAAGTTAGGTTGGATAAAAACACTGTTGTGATTACAGATAATAAAGGTGATTACAGAGCATTTGATAATTATAAAAAACATTATAATGAATCTACAGTAGGATCAGGCGTGTTAGTTTATAGGTTGCCACAAATTCCACATGATATTGAATGGTAGGAGGTAAAAATAAATTAAAATGAATAGAGATATAGGTGCTAAATTACCACAAACAAATTGTAGAACACCAATGCCACCTGTAAAGGAATTTGGTGAAAAAATTTGTGAGAATTGTGATAAAGAAGATGTGTGTATGTATAAAGAAGAGTGCATGAAAGCTATAAAGGATATTTTGGATATTGAGAGTAGAACTAATGTGTTTATTAAAACACATATTGATTGTAAGAAGTGGAGCAAGAAATCATCTGCGGTTAATATGAATGATATTTTATACAGATGAATTGTCACTTTCGTTGAAAAATTTGAGGTATAAAACAATGAGTAAACTATCAAAAAAGGATATAGAAGAATTAAGAGATATTCTTTCTCTTGTATGTGATTACGCAGATACAAAAACAGTTGTTTATGAGACTGTTGATAAAACACTCCAAGAGTTAGGTTCTGATTTAGGCATAGAATGTATGTTGATAACTGATGGAGAATACGAAGGAAGTATTGGCTTGGAAGAGTTTGTTGATAAATTTTATTCAAATATAATTGAAAATGTTTTAAATGTTGTTGCTACACAGTGAAATCAAAACAAAAAAGGAGAAAAGATATAATGAGAAAATTAAACACAATTCAGAAGGTAGAGAACTTAAACATCGTAAAGGCAATTGATGAAAGAGGAAGTGGTAATGCAAATCATCTTTATAAAATTGAAGCAATTGTTCCTGATGATGAAGATATTCCATTTACACTTATCCAGTTTCAGAATGGAGCTAGAAAAGATCCAGAAGCAATTACAGGAATTATTGATACAGATTTGTTAGAGATTGTTCGTGATCGTTTAAAAGGATTCCAGAGTGGTAATTTTGCAACTGAAGATAATGCAGAGGCTTTAAAACATATCGAAATTGCTCTTATGTATATGAATAAGAGAGTTATGGATCGGTATGAGAGAAATGTTTTAGGAACATATGAGAAGTAAAAAAGAGATAGATGATAAAATAATGAAATATACAAAATCTAATGTAGAAATTACTTGTAGTAATGTTGGTGTAAAAGCTGGTTCGTGGCAATGTGATTTGTGTATATTAAAAAATAATTGTGGTGCTTTAAAGGAAGTGAAGCGTAAAAATATGTCTTGAAATTCTTATTTTATTGGGTGAGTTTGGAGGTGATATAAAATAGTTTGGAAAGCATTATATATGGCTATGCAATATGTTCCTGATGATAAAAAGGAAGAAATAAGAAGAAAAATCTGTGAAAATTGCAAATATAACAATGGAGAAGAACAGTTAGCTTGTTGTTATTGTCAGGAAGGTAGTTTGTTTGAAGAAAGAGAGAAAAAGAAAATACCTCGTGGTAATAGAAGGAAAGCGCCGATCATTGAGCAGAATGAATCAGATTGTAGTCCAGAACTTAAATGGGATTGTAAATCTTGTATTTGTAGAGATTGCGAAGATAGATTTGAATGTGATGGAGGCAATACAGTAATGGGATGTGGAATGTGATGTGATACATAATAGAATTTAAAACAAGCAAAAGAATAGATAAATGGGTAGAAAAACATATAAAACAAAGTTGTGTATCTCGTGCAACAGCAGGTGAACAGTTTGTATATGAATTTTTACCAAGTGGCATTGTAGAGTGTCAAACAGTCAAATGTATGTGTTGTAATGAAGAATTTACTGATTATGTAGATTGAAAAGAGAAAAGGAGAAATATACATATGGGATTAACATGTAAACCAGTAGGCAAAATGAGAAGTATCACAAGAAAGTTAGAGAATCAGTTGGCAGAGGAAGCAAAGTTACAGAAAGAGAAAAAAGGAAAAGAAAGCAGATAAGAGGTAGGTAGTTATGGCGGTTTGGATCACAGGTGATATACACGGAAATCCACAAAGTTTTTCAACAGATATTTTTCCAGAGCAGAAAGCAATGACAAAAGATGATGTAGTTATTATTCTTGGTGATTTCGGACTCGTGTGGGATTACAAGGGAGAAAATAGAACTGAGAAGTATTGGCTAGACTGGCTTGAAAATAAACCGTTCACAACACTGTTTGTTGATGGCAACCATGATAATTTTGATAGACTTGATAATTACCCAATAGAACAGTGGCACGGAGGAAATGTGCATTTCATTCGTCCATCAGTCATTCATCTTATGAGAGGTCAGATTTTCAGTATTGAAGATAAGTCATTCTTTGCTTTTGGTGGTGCAAGCAGCCATGATATATCTGCTGGAATATTGGAACCTGATGATCCAGGACTCAAAGAAAAGAAGAAAAAGTTAGACAAAAATCCATACGCTTTATACAGAATCAATCATGTAAGCTGGTGGGAAAGAGAACTTCCAAATGAAGAAGAAATGAATGAGGGATTGGTGAATCTCAAAAAATATAATAATAAGGTAGATTATATCATTACTCATAGTCCATATACTTCATTGCTTAGGCAGATGGACGGTGGCTCAGAATTATATCAGAGAGATAGATTGACTGATTATTTGCAAAGTATTAAACAGAGTGTCGATTATAAGGCATGGATTTTCGGACATATGCACCAGAACAAAACTTTTCACTGGGAAAGAAGTAGTTGCTTATATGAGCAGATTATAAGGATTCTGTAGAAAGGAATAGTGATTAAAATGAATCAATATCCAAAAGTCAAGTGCCTAAATTGCAGAAAAGAAATTGGGGAGTGTAATTTTAAAACCTTTACAGTCAATTTGAAAGGTTATGATAAGAATGGTAAAAGAAAATTATTTTGCAGTCAAGAGTGTTATGAACAATATAAAAAGCAGTTTGAAGTAGAAGTATATAATGGGTGTTCAATTTACGCAGTTGAGCATTTGGGAGAAATAAGGTATATGCCTTGGTGGTTCTCAAGTTACTATTTTACAAATATCGAAGACTGTAGAAAGAGAATAGATAGAAAAGAAGTAGGTATTTATCCTTCATATTTGTTTGGATTATTAGTTAGATAGAGAATAATCAATCAGGTACACAGTAACAAGTAAACATTTCGCACGGTTATCCGTAGACAAATCCAATAATTACAACTGAACAGTTATGTCCGTTTTGGGTGGTGAACAGCATACCCTTGGCTTAAATTACGCAAAATTTAGCCATAAACCACTGATGACATAGATTTTATTATAGATTTGTTCTGATCTAATTTCTATGTTCCAGTCTGAGAAGGCTGTTGATGTTATATATGATGTGAAAATATTTTTAATGAATTTATTTACAGGAGGAACAAATTTGGGATTTCAGGTAAAGAAAGCAGTAAGAGAAAAGATTTATGTAAAGGTAGCATTGATGAGTCCTAGTGGTGGCGGTAAGACGTATTCGGCATTGAAACTGGCTACTGGCATGGCAAATAAGATTGAGCAGCAGACAGGTAATAGACCGAAGATCCTGCTTGGCAACACAGAGGCAAAGCGTGGATATTACTACGCTAATGAGTTTGATTATGACATTGTTGATATTGACGCTCCGCATAATCCAGAGAAGTATGTAGAATTCATTGAGTTTGCGGTCAAGGAAGGATATGGAATTCTTATTATTGACAGTTCTTCTCACGAATGGGAAGGCAAAGGCGGATGTCTTGAACTTCAGCAGCAAGCAGGTGGTACATATCAGGCATGGGGTAAGGTAACTCCTAGACATAATAAGTTTATTGAAGCTATCGCAGACAGTCCTATTCATCTGATTGCTACTATGAGGGGCAAGGATCAGTATGAACTTGAAAAGGATGAAAAGGGTAAGACAAGCGTTAAGAAACTTGGTGTTGGCGCAAAGCAGAGAGATGGTTTTGAGTATGAGTTTACTTGTACGTTCTTGATTGACCAGAAGACACATATGGCAGAGGTTCAGAAAGATAATACCCATATCTTTGAAAATGAGACAGCTACATTGTTGAATGAGTCTTATGGCGAAAAGATTATGGAATGGGCAGATTCAGGAGAGGGTTATACACCCGTTGTAAGGAACAAAGATACTGGTTCCGATGTTGCAAGTGATGATATTTCTGCTGTTAAGAAAGAAATTATTGCAATGTGTACCAAACTTGGTGGCACAAAGAATGAAGAACTGATGACTACATTAAAAGAGTTCGTGCCTAGCGGGAACCCAAATGCACTGAAAGATATCGAGAAAGCTAATAATTGTTTAGAAAAGATTAAGGCTATCAAGCCTATTGCATAATCAGAGGAGGATAAGAAAGAATGAATAAAGTAGAACTTGTAGGAAGATTAACTCGTGATCCAGAGGTTAGATACACACAGGGAGAAAACGCAAGTGCGATTGCACGTTTCTCCGTTGCTGTAAACAGACGTTTTAAGAACAATGAAGGTAATTATGATGCAGATTTTATCAACTGTGTTGCATTTAGTAAATCTGCTGAGTTTATTGAGAAGTATTTTAAGAAGGGTATGGCTATCGGTATTTCGGGTCGTATTCAGACAGGTAACTATACAAACAAGGACGGTGTAAAGGTTTATACGACAGATGTTGTTGTAGAAGAAGCGGAGTTTGTTGAGAGTAAAAATAGCGGTGGGGCATCTGCACCTTCAAATACGTCAGCAAGCAACAATGCACCTTCTGCTGATGGTTTTATGAATATTCCTGATGGCATAGATGAAGAACTTCCATTTTCATAAGAGGTGATAAAAATAGGACATTCACATGGTACATGTTGGACTAATGAAATGGTAGTGTCTGAAATTGATAGGGTTGTTCAATCGCTTGAGTTGGATAGATTTCCAACTCATAGCGAGATTGAACAGTTTTATGGAAACAAATCATTGACAAATAAGATATCAAAAAGTGGTGGTACAAAATATTGGGCTTCCAGATTAGGATATGGAGTTAAAGATTGTGAAAGTGAGTTTGGTGATTATTTTGAAAGATATGCGATAGATGATATTTATCAACACACTGGACTTAGTAGTTACAAAAATAAAGTTGGATATCCATATGACATTACTACAAATAGGCACATTAAAGTTGATATAAAGAGTTCAACAATTATAGAAAATAATTATGGCTACAAGTTTCATTCATTTAATTTAGAGAAGAAAGAACCAACATGTGATATTTATATTTTGTATTGTCTAAATGATAATGACGAAATTCATAAGACAATGATTATTCCATCTTGTCATGTATATGGACAGACTCAGATAGGTATATCAGCATATGGAAATAGTAAATGGGATAAATATAGAGATCAATGGAAGTGGTTTGAAAAATATAATGATTTTTACATAAAATTGGAGAAAAATTCAATATGAGAAATCAATCAATAGTTACTTGTAAATATTCTGGGTGTTTGCATCCAGACAAAACATTGGATAAGGAACAGGCGGTTAAATCGGGTAATTCATATTATCATCCAGACTGTTTTCAAACAAAGGAAGATATCAAAAAGATTATTGATCTGTTCAAGAATCATATAAATCCTAATCCCGTATATTCAACCTTGCAAAGTGTAATCAAGAATATCGTTTTTACAAAAGGACTTGGTAGCGATTTTCTATTGTTTGGATTGCAGTATTATATTGACCACAAAATACCATTGAATTATCCGCAAGGACTTTACTATGTAATACAAAATAAACAAGTGTTGGATGCTTATAATAAATCAAAAGTGAAGAACATGAAAAGCAACATTGAAATTAAAGAAGATTCTGGCTCGGAATTTACTCATGTTCCGATTCAAAATAAAAGTTTTGCAGATATTATAAAGTGAGGGGTGATAGCTATTTGGCATTAGACATTTCATTAATCTCAGACAATCAGGCTGAAGCAGGAGTAATTGCCACTTTGGTATATCATCCTGAATTTATATTGCATACAGACTATTTAAGACCTTCATATTTTTATAATGTAGAAAATGGCTGTATTTATTGGGCGATACAGGAATTATACAAAAACGGTGTTGAGACAATAGACGCTATCAACATTACTAATATGCTCAACTCCAATAAGGCTGTAAAGAAAAAGATAGAAGAATATAATTTGACGGATATGCAAGAGTTCATTTCGATGAGCCAGTTCGCTTGCAGACATACATTGGAAGAATACAAATTGCTTGTGAATAATGTAGTTACAATGTCATTTAAGAGAGACTTAAACAAGGTTGTTTTGGAAGTACAGTCTGCTTGCTTCAATAGCGATTCTGACTTGAATAAACTCAATTCTCTGGTGAATACGAAAATCAACAAATTGACGGAGCAGTATATTACATCAAATGAAATAGAATTATTTGGCAGTCGTGTGGATGACTTGTGGAAAGAAATTTGCAGTCGTAGGACAGAAGATGGAGTTTATGGAATCCCTTCAAAATATGAAAGGCTAAATGAGTATTTTACATATGAGCCTGGGGAACTTGTATTGCTGAAAGCAAGAATGAAAAAGGGTAAATCTGCATTTTTTATGAATGAAGCAATTCATAAGATTAAAAATGGTGTTCCAACACTCTTTTTTGACACAGAAATGCAGGACAGATTATTTTATGAGAGGATGCTTGCGAACTTAACAGGAATTGAAGTAAAGAGAATTAAAAACGGTAGATATTCTCATGAAGAAGGTCAGAAATTAGAGAAAACAAATGAGTGGATCAAGAAGCAGCCATTCGTTCATATCTACACTCCACAAACAACAGATGAAGAAATATATGCTATACATAAAATTTTGAAATATAAAATGGGATTGGAGTTTAGTATTTTCGATTACATCAAAAGCAACATTCTGTCTTCTTCTGAAAATTATAATGCTCTTGGTGCAAGATGCGATTTCCTAAAAAACAATATAGCTGGCGAATTGAACATTGCAATGTTGGCTGGCGCACAGCTTAACAGGGCAAACCAAGTTGCAGATTCAGATAAGCTAGAGCGTTATGTAAGTGCAAGTATGCTATGGAGAGATAAAACAACAGAGGAACTTGCAAAAGATACATTGGATTGTGGTAATTTTGCTTTGACTGTAGATCTCAACCGCATGGGCGAACAGATGGGAGAAGATGAGTATATAGATTTTAAATTTGATGGTAACAGGATGAGGATTGAACAGGCAAAACAACATGATTCATCGTCTAATCCGTTTGAAAAGTGAGGTGATAAAGGGTGGCTAACGACTACGATAATGAAGCTCTTATAGAGTTATGTTCAAAAGTAGATTTGTTTGAATATGCAAGTAAGGATATAGACTTTGAAGGTCGCGGAGATAGTTATGCTGCCCATTGCCCAAAACATATTGACAAGACACCTTCTCTTGTAATTACTCCAAGCAAAAATTTGTTCCATTGCTTTTCCTGCGGTGTTGGTGGAAATATTATCAACTGGCTAATGACATTTGAGAATATGTTATTTAATGATGCAGTTAAAAAAGTTGGTGTATTAGCAGGAGTAGATGTAAAGAACCTGAAGCAATGCAGCGCATTAAAGGTGTATAAAAATCTTGCACAAATTACAGAAGCTAAAAAGAAAAATGTGGTTGATAGAGTTATACTGAATGATTCTGAAATAGATAAATATGAAGATAAAGTTCCTGAAGAGTGGATAGATGAGGGGATTAATCCAGATATTATGAAAAAATATAATGTTAGGATTGACAACATGGCAAATAGAATAGTCTACCCTGTATATGATAGCGAATTACGATTGATCGGATTTAAGGGGCGCACAAGATATAAGAACTATAAGGAAATGAAAATCAAGAAGTACCAAAATTATCAGAAGATTG
The DNA here is from genome assembly GCA_003611805.1 of bacterium 1xD42-87. GTDB lineage: Bacteria > Bacillota > Clostridia > Lachnospirales > Lachnospiraceae > UBA3282. Next base: position 123,089 of record RAYM01000015.1, read on the forward strand.
GTACAACAGATTTCTTTGTAGGGATGAAAGAAAACTACGAAAATATTATAAATCACGATGAAGTTATCATCTTTGAAGGTATCAAGTCTGGCATGAAAGTAGGGGGGTGGGGGTATAATTATTGGCTTTCAAGTGAGACGGGGTGGTTAAATGATGATCAAGTGTTATTGCTCATTAAATTAGGAGTAAAAAACATAGTTATTGCTTATGACAATGATGTTGATATTAAAAAGATACAAGAATGTACAAAAAAACTTAGGAAGTTTACAAATGTATATGTTGTGACTGACAGGAAGTTTGTAAAAGAAAGATTATTAGGAAAAATAGAAGATAAAATGTCTCCCTGTGATAAAGGCAAGGAAGTATGGGAGATTTTATATAGAGAGAAAAGGAGGTTATAATAATATTTGACTGAAGAAGAATTATTTGTAATGGATACTATGACATGGAGTTTTTCACGATTAAATTCATATTATAATTGTGCTTATGAATGGTATTTACATTACTTGGAATGTAATAAATCAGAAAATGGATTTTTTGGAGAGTACGGATCTTTTATACATAAAATACTTGAAAAATATATAAGTGGTGAATTGTCGTTGTTTGACTTAAATCAATACTATGAGGAAAACTTCAATGAATCAGTTCCACACGATGCGCCGCCAAATAAATACGTTGATATTAGACAGTCATATTATGACAAAGGGATCGAGTATTTGAATAATATAGATTTGGATTTAGACAGATATGAAATCCTTGGAGTAGAAAAAGAAATACACTTTACAATAGAAGATAAAGACTTTGTAGGATATATAGACTTGTTGGTTAAGGATAGAGAAACAGATGAAATAATTATTATTGACCACAAATCGGCAAGTATTAAGATTTTGAAAAATGGGAGTATCAGTAAAACGGATCAGAAACATTTCTTAGAGTTTAAAAGGCAGCTTTATCTATATTCAATCCCCATTGTAAAAGAATATGGTAGTGTTTCCAAATTAAAGTGGAATATGTTTAAAGATCAGAAATGGATTGAAATACCTTGGAAACAAGAAGAATATGATGAGGCTATCCAGTGGGCGAAAGATACTTTGAAACTTATTGAGAATGAATCTTTGTGGCTACCAAATCAGGATTACTATTATTGCAATTATTTATGTGGACAGAGAAATAATGCTTGTGAATTTAAGCCACAGCCAATTAGTAAGAAAAGCAATGATGATGAATATTACAATCCAAACGAATAGACCAATGTAAGCGAGGTGATAAATATTAATGATAATTTGATTACATATGCGCAGCAAGCATCAGAAAGGCTCAAATTTGATTTTCCATATGATATACCAACATGGATAAATAATATGAACATGATGATGGAAAACTACCACAAACATACTACATGGTCAGATTTAGTTCAAATTGACTCTCCGACAAGTGTAGATGATTTTATCAAACTTTCAGATAATTATGGGTGTAAGTGTTATTTTTCTGGTGAGCATGGATTCCCTGGCGAATGGCTATATTGTTACGATGTATGTAAAAATACTTTTGATAAGGATGTTAGGGAAAAGAAAGGTCTTAATAATCCTATTAAGTTCAGATATTCCGTAGAAGCATATTGGGTGAAAGATGCAAACGAAATTTTATATGAACAATATGAAGATAAAAAGACTGGTGAAATAAAAACAAGAGAAAAAAAAGATAATACGAATTGTCATATGGTAATTGTCGCTAGGAATTACAATGCGATGCGAAAGTTGAATTATATATTATCATGTGCACACGATGAAGGATTTTATTATAAGCCAAGAATTGATTTGAAGTCATTATTTACTTTGGATAAAGATGATGTATATATTACTTCTGCGTGTATTGCAGGATGGAAATATGAAGATGCGACAGAAATTTGGCTAAATATATGGAAACATTTTGGAGATAGTTTTTTCCTTGAATATCAGGCTAATAATACGGAACCACAAAAGGAACTGAATAAAAGAATATACGAAATATCTAAAACATTTGGTATACAAACTATTATTGGACTTGATACTCATTACATAAATGATGAAGACTGCGCAAAAAGAAATAATCTTTTATTAAGAAAAAAACTCATTTATGAGGGTGAAGACGGATGGTATATGGACTTTCCAACAGGAAATATCGTATATCAAAGAATGGTTGAACAGGATTGTTTGCCAAAAGAAGAAATTATTTATGCAATGATGAACACCCATGTTTTTGTGAATGGTTGTGAGGAACTTTCATATAATACAGACTTTAAGATTCCGATACTTGACGAATACAAACAAGAAAGTTATGAAACACGATCCCAAATTTTGAAACAGATATTAAATGAAAAATACAATAATGAAGATGAAGAACATCACACACCAGATAGGTTTGAAGGAATGGAATACGAGTATGGTGAGATAGATGGAAGTCATACGGCAGATTATTTCCTCAGTAACCATGCGTTAGTTGACTTGGCAGTAACAAAATATAATGGACAATTAACTACCACATCAAGAGGAAGTGCGAGTTCTTATTATACAAGTAAACTACTTGGTTTCACAACGATGGATAGGTTTGAAGCAGAAGTTCCAATTTATCCTGAACGATTTGTTACAAAAGAACGTATCCTTGCTTCTCATCAGATGCCAGATATTGACTTTAATGTTGCTGATCAAAAACCATTTGTAGATGCGGCAAAAGAATTATTTGGTGAACATGGTTGTTATCCACTTCTCTCAGTGGGTAAATTAGGTGAAAAGTCTGGTTTTAAACTTTATGCAGATATAAGAGGACTTGAGCCGAGTGTTGCAAATGATATTTCAAAATGTATTGACCAATATAATGAAGCACTAAAACAGGTTGATGACGAAGAAGATAAAAAGGATATTCATATCGAAGATTACATCACTGATCCAAAATATCTTGAAATATTCAATGATAGTAAACCATATCAGGGGATTATTGAACAAGCGAAATGTCATGCCTGTGGATTTTTATTATTTAATGGAAATCCAAACCAGAAAGATGTAATAGGATATGGAGATATTAGATATGAAATCGGTTTGATTCGATGCCAGTCCGAAAGTACAGGGAAATCAACGATTGTAGCAAACATAGAAGGCGGCTTGCTTGATTCATATGGTTATGTAAAAGATGACTTTCTAATTGTAGATGTGGTGGGTATCATTTATAAATTGTATCAAAACATTGGTATGAAGGTTCCTACGGTGTCACAGCTTAGAAAGATGGTACAGGAAGATGAATTGACGTGGAGAATGTATGAAATCGGAGCTACATGTTGTTTAAATCAGTGTGAAAAACCAACAACAACCAAAAGGGTTATGAAATACAAACCAACAGAAATAAAGGAATTGGCAGCTTTTATTGCCGCAATTCGTCCTGGCTTTAAATCACTGATTGATGGATTTTTGAACCGTGTTGAATATACAAACGGAGAAAAGGCAATAGATGATCTTCTTCAAGATTGTTTTCACTATATGCTGTATCAGGAAGCGGTTATGAAGATTTTTTCGTGGCTTGGTATAAAAATGAAAGACAGCTACGACACAATCAAAAAAATCAGCAAGAAAAAACTTAAAGGTGAAGCATTAAAGCATGTAGAAGATACTTTGGCATATCACTGGTCAAGCAATATTGGAAACTTAGATAATTTTAAACCGGTATATAAAGTTATAAAAGATAGTTCTCGTTACTCATTCAATGCTCCCCATGCGTTAGCTATGGCGAATGATTCATTATATGAGGCATGGGCTAAAGCACATCATCCTTCAATATTTTATGAGACAACCCTTAACCATTATCAGGAGAAAGGGAATAAAAATAAAGTTGCAGACTTAGAAAAAGAAGCAATGACAATCTTTGGTTATTCTATTGGTTCTTACGAATATGGAAAAGATAACACAAAGTTTACTGTTGATGATGATACAAAAACGATTTATCCCAATCTTGCCAGTGTAAAAGATATAGGTGAAAAAGCAGTAGAAGATATGGTGAATATCTACAAGGCTGGAAATGATAATATTATAGATACTTATTTGGCTATTAAAGGTACAAAGATAAACGCTTCTGTATTTAGGAAGATGGTTAAGATTGAATATTTTAAGAAATTTGGAACTGTGAAAAAGTTGCTTCAGTGTGTGGATATTGTTGAATATTGGAGAGGAAAAAGTAAAGATGTAAGAAAAACTATATCTAAAGAAGGTGTGGCAAAACTTGGATTGGATAAAATTGATTATCTAAAATATGTGACAGATAAAACAAAGTCTGGAAACGAAAGTAAGCAGTATAGAATTACTGATTGGAGGGGATTAGTAACTGCATTATGTAATAGCATTCCAAATGAAGAATTTGAATCTACTCAGTTAGCAAATTATCAATATGAAGTTTTAGGATATGTTGATCGCATAGATCCGAAACTGGAATGGAGATATGTTTGCATAACAAATTTAAATAAAACATATTCACCAAAATTCAGCGCATATTGTATTCAAAATGGGAAAATTACCGAGATGAAAGTTCATAAGACTATACCACGTAATGATAAGAGATGTAAGGTTAGTTTCAAACAAGTTCCATTTGAAGAAGGAGAAATTATCTACATAAAAGATTGTAAAAAAGAACCTAAGAAAATAAAGGTAGATGATGAATGGCAGATTGTCCCAGACACTTATGAGTGGTGGATTAAAGACTATTATAAGGTCGTAGCGAATGAGAAGAAAGAGGTGAGCGATTCATAATTAGTTGTTACAAATATACAGACAAAGAAATTGACGAACTGGTGTCTTCCATGATTATTTTGGTTGACACCAGAGAGAAGGTCAACGATCACATCATTTCCAGTTTTGATAAAAATGGAATTTGCTATAAGAAGAAAGCACTGGAATACGGAGATTACAGTTTTGCATTACCAAGGAACGAAGAATTATCCATACCAAGGGATATGTATTTCAATAAAAAGGTTTGCATTGAGAGGAAAGCAAGTCTTGAAGAAATCAGTGGTAATTTAACAAAAGAGCGAGATAGATTTGAAAAGGAACTGAGTCTTGCTCCAAAAGAGAAAGTATTGTTGATAGAGAATGCAAATTATTCTGATGTTGCGAATGGTAATTACAACACAAAGTATAATAAGAAGTCATTTTTAGCATCGTTACATGGTTTTTGGTTTAAGTACAATATTCCCGTGTTTTTTATGCCAGATAATAAGTATTCAGCGTTGTTTGTAAAGAAGTATTTTGAGTATTATTTGAAGAATTATTTGAGATAAGGAGAAGTAAATGACAAGAGAGAATAAACAGAAAATTTTTGAACCATTAGCAAAGAATTTTGAAACAGAATCAATTAAGTCATACTACATGGACATGGTAGCAGAAATTCCGGATTACATATTTACAATGCCAAGTAGCACATCTGGGAAATTCCATAATGCTACACAGTGTCAGACATATGGACAGATTTATCATGTATATATGTTCGATTCAGTCTTAAATCATCGACTAAGACTGAAGTTGAACAAAGAATTATATCCAACGCCAGAAGAAAGAGATTGCATGAGATGTGTTCCTGCTCTACATGATGCAATTAAGTGTGGCTGGAATGGTTCAAGATATACTGTTACAGATCATCCGTTACTTGCTGCTAAGTGGGTTCTTGAAACAAAAGTAGAACATGACATTTCTATGGAATACAAACAGATGATTGCCGATATGTGTGAAGCTCATTCAGGCGAATGGAATAAAAGTCGTTCAGGACAGGTCATTATGGCAGAGCCTAGAAATCCAAGAGAATTCTTTATTCATGAGTGTGATATTTTAGCTTCAAGAGCAGATTTAGATTATATTATTCCAGACGAATTAAAAGTGTTGCTTGGTGAGAATGTAAAAGTAGAATTACCAGATATTAATACATATGTAATTACATTTGGGAAACATAGTGGAAAAACACTTCCTCAGATTGCAGAAGTTGACCCAGGATATATCTCATGGGCAAAAGAAAATATGACAAGAGAGCCAGTGAAGACATTATTGTGCCAGCTATAAGGTGGTTGCTATGAAATTGATAACAAGATTATTGACTAAAAATCTGCAAAGAGTGCCATTGCTACGAATTGATTTTAACATGAAGAAATTCATAGAAAATGGTACTAAAGGTTCATGTATGTGCGTTATTCATCCAGTTTTAAAGGATGATGACCACATTATTGAAACTATGAATGGTTTATGTGATTACATAAGAGAGAAGTATAATATGGAGGATGTGATTTGATATGAACAGTATTATAGATACATGGACTGAGGAGATAAAGGAGCGATGTAAAAATCAAAATATAAATACAGAAGATTGTCTAATTATGTTTCAGAGAAACCAGACATATTTTAATGGCGAAGAAATATCTGGATTCTCTGAATCAAAAGACGGTAGATGGATGTGCATTCCTGTATATAACGAAGAAATATCTGCTATGAGTGATGAATATGTGTATACTCCACAGTGTTTTGAAGTCAAAGATAAGATGACAACATATTTATCTAATGGTTTCATGTCAACATTAACGACTATTTGGTTGTTAATGAATCCATAAAATAGGACTTTTAACGCCTGAGAAAGAGGTGATAAAAATAATTTACTATTTGGAACATAATGACAACTATTACATATACACGGAAAATGATTTTTATTCATGTAGAATTATAAAATGGTTTATACCAAAGAAAATACATAATAATGAAATAGTCAAATCTCAAATGAGCATGAAATTATTTGATGATTTATTTATGCATATTAATTCAATAAAATCCTATAACGTTCAACTTGCTAACCTGTATCTTGATATCGAAAAACAATCCATTGAAAAGAGAAAACAAGTATATAAAGAAAAGTGCTATAAGATTATAGATTCTATCAACAGAGGATTATCGCCGTATCATTGGGAAGTGGAAGAAACCTATGAAGACATAAATGGTAGAAAGACTCCTTGTTATTTAATTGGATTATTCACAGGTGAAAATAAGATGATTGATAAGATTGAAAAAATGTGAGGTGATAATCATAAGAGAAGTAGAACAAATAGTGCCACTAAAAATAGGATTTATCGGATATAACTCACGGCTTACACAAGATGGACTGATGTAATTTGCAGAAAATAATAAAGAGGATGTAGAAATATGTAATTATAGACAAAGTTACATATGTTTAAAAGATGGAACTGAAATATTTGGCTTATATGAAAATAGTATAGGCGATTTGAGAAGTCGAAGATTAGATCAACTTATTCTATTTGACGATAACAGATGGGAAATTAAATGGAAAAGATATGATTTTATTCAAAGAACAATCAAAAGATGCATAAGCTAATATAGTTGTGTTTCTAAAGAGTTTCAAATTTTAGAATATGAGGATATAGGTTAGGAGAACAAAAATGTATTCATGGGATAATATTGTTGAAATTTTAGATTTTAGAAATCTATCTACTGGTTGGAATGATAATGGTGCTGATAGACCAAGCGATGAACTTATTATTGAAGCATTAGATCTTGTGAGAAAATTTAGAAAAGTTCCCACGCCTAAAGTATATGCGAATGTAGTTGGTATAGATACTGTTATCAAATTCCATTGGGATGTAAAAGAATTTGGATTTATTGAATGTACATTATCAGAGGACTATTTGAAACTATTTGTTATGGATGATAATTCAAATATTTTAGTGAATGATGTAGAAATTGATAATGTAGAATACAATTCAATTGATTTTATCATTGAATATTTTTGGCGAGTTGTAAGTGGTGAAATTAAAAATATTTGGAAAGAAAGAATAGAGGACTAATGACAGATCAAAAATTAAAGGTATTTGTAGTAACAAGAAAAGCGGACTGGTGTGAAGATGATGCTATTGCAGTTTTAGCAATAGATAAGTTACATGCTGAACGATGTGCTAGATGTAATTCTTCATACTTTGCAAAAGGAGAAGTAATAGTTACAGAGATTAAACCAGGCAAAGAAAAAGTTATTTTGATTTCAAATGTAGGAGCGTGAAGGAGAATAAAAATATGTTGATTTTATTAACTATTGTATTTTTGGTTTTATTAATTGTTGCTGCAAATAAAGATTGGGATAGCGCAGGAAGTTTTTATACAATTGGATTTGGAGTATGTTTAGTAGTTATTGTTGTATTAAGCTGGAATATTATCAGTAGCCGTACTTTGGAATCTAAAATAGATATGTATACAGAAGAAAATAAAAATATTGAAGAAGATATGAATATTCTTGTAGAACAATATATGAATTATGAATCTAATACATATGGAAATTTGAAAAATGAAAGTAGTATTGCACTCGTAGCATTATATCCAGAATTAAAAGCTGATACTTTAGTAGAAAAACAAATTGAAGTATACACAGAAAACAATAAAAAGATCAGAGAACTTAAAGAGAAAATGATTAATATAAGGAACTACAAATGGCTTTTATATTTTGGTGGATAAGAAACAATGAAAGATAGGTTTCATTTGTTGTATTATACATAAAATTGGAGGTTCCGAATGAAGTTAGCAAGAAAAATTATGATGTATACATTATTAATATGTATTGCTTTTATCGTGATTTATTCTGTTGTTGATTATCTTGGAAAACAATCAGAATATCATGAAAGCAGATATGAATTAGAAGAAATAGAAAGTGGTATATATGCTAGAACTTATCATACAGTATCAACGATTCCAGCGCATAACTACGATATAATTGAAATTTGTATAAATGGAAAAGTTCGTACTTATAAAGGAAGTGTAGATATAACTTATACAAATGAAAATCCATATGCTGTAATCATGCAAAATAATCTTGTTAATGATGAAAAAGTTTTTGTATATGTTCCAAAAGACACTGTTGATTACAGAGAAAGTGTTGGTGTGAAATGATTAAATTTAGAGCGTGGGATAAAGAAGCAAAAGAAATGATTTATGATGTATAAAACACATATGATTTTACTTGTAGCGGATCTGGTGCTATGGAACCTTCGTTTAAAGATGTGCTAGAGGACAATGACAGATATGAAGTTATGCAATTTGTGAATCTGTGTGATTTTGATGATAAGGAATTATATACTGGTGATATTTCTCAGAATCAAAAAGGAGAAGTATTTGTTGTTTACTATGGGAAGGTGGATTTTGTATGTGCTTGGTAAAGGAATGGAATTGGGCAACTTCCAATGGTGTTTCTCCAACACAATTTAGAGGGTTAAGTGATATGAATTGCGGAGGGTGGTTCTTAGAACAACATAGAATTATTGGTAATATCTATGAAAATACAGAATTGATTGCTGAGGAGAGGTATTAATGAAACTTTTAGAGATATGGAAAAGAATAGGTAAGCAGCCATTACGAATTACACGTAGAAAAGATGCGATTGTATTTATTGGTGATTCTGAATACAGAATTAAAAATATCAGATATGATCGTGGACAATTTATCGGTTTTGAAGCAAAACCAAAAGAAAAAGTGGAATGGATAAGTAAAGAAGTTAAGCCCAAAGAAGATACATGGATAATTGTTAAAGACAAAGACGGTCAAGAATATAGAGATCATCAGTGGACAGGTCATGCATGGTATCATTTTTCAATAGGGAAAGATAGTTGCGATGGTTGGAGAAGTGATGTAGATATAGTTAGTTGGAGATATCAGGAGGATTAATCGAATGGCAGGAACATTAAAAGAGATTACAGAAAATTATGAGAAATTACATAGATTACAGATGATAGAAACGATTTTAGATAAAACGCATAGTTATGTTCATGATGTAGTTAGCAGAGTGGAAGACGAGTTCGATGATTGTGTAGATTTTGAGGATTATATTACAGAGAGCGTGATAAAGAGCACTAAAGAAAATCTTGCTACGTTAGGAAAATATTTAGGTTGTAAATCGTATGCTGATTTAATAAGTGATGTAATGCATAAACAGTAAGGCTTTGAAACGCTCGTTTCAAGACAAAAATGGAGGGTATTTATGAAAGCAAATATAGAGATTAGCGAAGGAACAATGGATAGATTGGCTGGCGCATTAGATTTGTCACCATTATATGATGAGGATTATGGAGTTGATGAAGAAAATTTAAGTTATGCAATAAGATTAATGGTTGACCTCTGTGCTGATTAGAAGGAGAAGATAATATCTATGATAATGATAAACGGAAACTGGGAGCAAGTCAAAAATTTATCAGATGTTCTCAGAATTGTATCTGAAAATATTGGTAATGAATTTGCTCAGAAAGTAGAAGAGATATGTGGATAGCCAAGCGAAGAATTATTGGTAGCTTATTATAAGTTAGAAAGAGAGAAAGATGAATTAGAACAAAGATGTAATGATTATGATGATATATCAGAAAGTTTAGATTATTTAAATGAACAGATAGATAAATTGGAGAAGTATATAGATGATAATGCGGATGGGACTGACTTCATGGAAGGCATGATAAAAGCATTTGAAATGATTGAGAGGTGATTTTTTTTGAACAAGAATATAGATAAATATGATAATTCAATTAGTAAAGAATTTTATATAGAATTGGCAAATATGTTAGAAGAGATGTATAACAAATCAAAAACTTTTGGAGAGATAACATTAGTAGGAGATTTGATGCAAGTATTAAATAATAAAATAAAGATGGACGAGTAAGGTGGTTAAATTTGTGTATGTGGTCATGGAACGAAACAAATGATGAAAATTGGACACATGGTACATTCAATACAAAAGAAGAAGCAATACAGGATGTTTTGGGTTGTAAAGAATGGATTGAAAAAAGTTTGTCTACAGACAATCCAACAATTTATGTCGGTGAATGTGAACTTGTTCCGTTAAGAACTGATCCTGATCCAGATAGGATTATGAATGATTATGAGAGAAGGTGAATACCGATGTGGAAATGTGATATGGGATATCCAGTTGGAGATGATAATATACCCCCTGATAGATGTCATTGGGAAGGAAAATTTTACATTAAATCATGCAAAAAGTGTTCATCATATAATCATGAATATGATTTGATAGAACAAGCTATTGAATCGGCAAGATGTAGAATATATAGATTAAAACAGAATAAAGGAAATACATTAGCTCATCAAAAGAAGGCAAAGCATCAACATGATTTAATGAAAATTACTATTAAAGCGTTGGAATATTATAGAGATGAATTATAACCAGTCTTAAAACCACGCTTTCATTGGTATAAAAAACAAATAAAATAGGAGAGAATACATATGTTTGGAAATAAAAACGAAGAAAATAGGAAAAGTAATTATGAATTACAACTTGAAAATGAAAAATTAAGAATCCAAGCGGAAACTTTACAATTCAAGTTGGAACAAATGAATGAGAAATATTCAGTATTAGAGCAACAATTAAGAGATACAAAAGATATAAGTATTGAGAAAATCAAGAAAGAAAATGATGATTTAAGAAATGAACTTTCAGGTTTGAAATTCAAAGTATCTAATGACACAACGAATATTGAATTAGAAACAGAGAATAGAAAATTAAAAGCAGAAGTTGATATTCAGAAATCAGAAAATAAACACTTAAAAGATTTGCTTGATGCTTATAGATCAATGCCAGATGTGAAGAATATGGTGGATAGTTTATCTAGTTTAGCTGTTCCCCATATAGACGAATTAAAAGAGTTTTCTAAAATTCTTTCAGATTCCAAAGTTGCTCAATTGTGCGATGAATTATCAAAGACGAATGCGAATATGTACAAGGCATTTGATGAGATGGGATATTTATATGATAGACTGCGTAGTGGTAGATATTAATTATGGCAATAAATCAAGTCTTTCAAAGAAAAAATAAAGGAGAATGTGATTATGGATATTGTAAAATTAAATGTTTATGCTGAGGCATATTATAGCGGAGCTACCTATGAAGAGGATATAGTTATTTCAAAAAGTCTATATGAAAAAATCAAGACGAATTTAGATGAATATGATTCAGAGAATAATGAAAACGCAAGAGGTATTTATGTTGGTGAGTTGGATGGTAAACATAGCGAAGTAGAAGGAGAGCTTTCTGTAGAAATATATTCTGAAGATGAGGTTGCAGATTGTAGTTGGGATTTAAACGAAGACGGAGATATGCTTTATTACAAGATAAAGGATATTTGTGACGAGAAGGATTTGGATTTAGATAAAGACATTGAAAATGTAAAAGAATATTTAAAAAATGTTGACTCATATGTAGAAATTTGTATTAGAACAAAGAAAAGTAATGTAGATAAAATCAAGGAATATGCAGAAAGTTTAGAACAGAAATAGTCTTGAAATCGCAATTTCAAAGGAGGATTTAATGGATGTGTAGTACATGTAATTATAAAACATTTGATAAAGTAAATGTAAAATTACAACAGAGTTTGGGAATGGGAAGTTTATTAATCTGCTGTGATAATAATGGGAGAAATTATAAATTAGCTGTAAAGGGCGAAGAAAAAAGCGAGTTTTGTTTGTATAACTGCCCCACATGTGGTAAAAAGTTGTACTAAATTTCAACGGAGGTAAAAAGAGAAATGAATGGTAAAGAATATCAGGAATTAGCAATGAGAACGTATGATGGCTATGCAATGAATCGCTTATCTTCAAATGTTATGAGTGCTACTTTTTATGAAACAGCAGCACTTTTAAATGGTGTCTTAGGACTTACAGGAGAAGCTGGAGAAGTTTCTGATTTAGTAAAGAAAGGAATTTTTCATGAAAAAGGAATTGACAGAGAGCATTTAGAAAAAGAACTGGGTGATGTAATGTGGTATATAGCTCTTATATGTCATACATGTGGATTTAATTTGGATGAAATTATGCAAATTAATATTGATAAGTTGAAAGCAAGATATCCAGAAGGTTTTAATGTTGTTAAAGCCAATAACAGAGAAAATGGAGATGTGTAATGTATAAGCAAATAATTATTGCTCGTAAAGATTTAAATATGAGTCCTGGAAAGTTAGCAGCACAAGTATCTCATGGGAGCATGGCATTTTTAATATGGATGATTAGAAATAATAGTCATCCGCTCGCATGTCAAGGTGAATACGAATCTAAATTTAGGATTGAAAATGATTTATATGAACAATGGCTCAATGGAGAATTTACAAAGTGTATTCTTCAAGCAAAAAACAAGAATCAACTTTTAAAAGCTAAAACTATGGCAGAAGAATTAGATATGAAGGAAGGAAAAGACTTCTGGCTAATTTGTGACAATTGCCATACAGAGTTAGAACCCGAAGAAAATGGTAGAACATTAACAGTGATAGGATTCAAACCAATGGATTCAGAAATAATTGATCAGATAGGTAGAAAATATCATTTATATGTGTAGATGAATTGTGTGTTTTAATGGAAGGAGAATATGAAAATTGAAACAAAATGAGTTCATAACATTTTGTACTTGTGGTTGTGGTAATGGGATTGTTTTAAAAGCAGAAAGAGTAGATAATGATATGTCATTACAACTTGTGAGCGACAATTTCTATATTGCACAGAATAAGGGGAAAATGTCTTTATCAGAAAAAATAAAAAGAATTTGGTGCATTATCAAAGGTAAAGAATACTGTTATTTTGATATTCTAATTGGAGAAGATAAGTTACAGGAATTCAAAGAATTTGTTACTAAATTATAGGAGGAATGTGATTGGATAAATTAAAAAGAATAAAGAAATTAACTCATCAGCTTAATCACTACAGAGATTCATATTATAACAATTCTGTATCAGAAATTTCAGATCATGAATATGATGATTTATTTGATGAATTAAAAAGACTGGAAGAAGAAACAAATATTGTAATGGCTAATTCACCAACACATACAGTTGGATATGAAGCCAAGTCAAAACTTGAAAAGGTGAAACACTCGCATCCTATGCTTTCACTTGATAAAACAAAGTCAGTAGATGATTTAAAGAAATTTGCTAGTGATAAAGATTGCTTACTTATGTGTAAAATGGACGGATTAACTGTACTGCTTACTTATGAGAATGGTGAGTTGATTCAGGCGGAGACTCGTGGAAATGGTGAAGAGGGAGAAATTATTACCCATAATGCAAGGGTGTTTGAAAACATTCCAATACATATAGATTATACAGGACATTTGGAAGTTGAAGGTGAAGCTATTATTACATATGGTGACTTTGAGAGGATTAACAGTAAACTTCCTGAGAATGAAAAATATAAGAATCCACGAAATCTTGTAAGTGGTTCAGTTAGGCAGTTGGATAGTAATATTGCGGCACAGAGACATATTAAATTTATAGCATGGAAAGTTCCGAAAATTGAAGATTCAAAGTATGATAAATATTTTGCTAAGAAGTTAGAGCAAGTAAAAGAATTAGGTTTCGATATTGTACCATACATTATTTATTTTGAAGATACTGTTGAAAACAGAGTAGCACTTTTGAAAAATACTGCAAAAGAATTAGGATGTCCCATAGATGGATTGGTTATGACTTACAATGATATTTCTTATGGAGAATCATTAGGAACGACAGGACACCACCCAAAACATTCGTTAGCATATAAATTCTATGATGACATTTATCCTACAAGATTGTTAGATGTAGAATTTACGATGGGCAAGACGGGTGTTTTAACTCCAACAGCAGTATTTGAACCAGTAGAGATTGATGGCACAATGGTTGAAAGAGCTTCACTTCATAATATTTCAATTATGAAAAGTTTGGGAATTGTATCAAAGTATCAGGAAATTGGTGTTTATAAGGCTAATATGATTATTCCTCAGATAAAATATGCAGAAAAAATGAATTGTGTATCAGTAAAAGAATCTATTTGCATTCCAGGTGTTTGTCCTGTTTGTGGGTGGAATACAGAAAGACTTAAAGATAATGACACAGAGATTCTCGTATGTACTAATCCAAACTGTAAAGGAAAGTTACTTGGTAAACTATCACATTTTGTAAGCAAGAACGCAATCAATATTGATGGATTATCTGAGCAGACATTACAGAAATTTATTGATTTAGGGTGGTTAAATTCATTTAAAGATATTTATTATTTATCAGACTATAAAGAAGAGATGTACAAACTTGATGGTTTTGGAAAGAAATCAGTAGATAAACTCTTAGAAAGCATTGAGAAAAGTAGAAATACTACATTGGATAGATTTATTTATGGACTGTGTATTCCTCTGATTGGTAGAACAGCAAGTAAAGTTATTGCAAAAGAATTTAATAATCAAGCAGAAGAATTTTATGATATTTGGTGCCATAGTTATGACTTTACTAAATTAGATGATTTTGGAGATGCAATGAATAACTCAATGAAGGTTTTCATCAGAGATAATTATGGATGGATTGCTGAGTTAATTGGGGAATTTGACTTTAGAGAGTCAGATAATAATGGTAATGTAAAGCAAGTGCTTGAAGGTGAAACTTTTGTAATCACTGGTAGTTTAAAAGCATATAAGAATCGTGAAGAATTGGTTTCAGTTATTGAAAGAAACGGAGGAAAAGTATCTGGTTCTGTGTCTGCTAAAACATCATATTTAATCAATAACGATGTTGCAAGTACATCAGGCAAAAATAAGAAAGCTCATGATTTAGGAATACCAATTATCAGCGAAGGTGAATTTGTTCAGATGATCACATCTTAAATGTAGAAATAGTATATGTAACTCGTAAACACATCAACGAAAAATCCAAATTAGAGGAGACTTATGAAAAAGAGAATAACGGCTATTATTTTACTGACATTTATGTTGGCTTCTTTAGTTTCACCATTTTTAGTAAAAGCAAGTGAAAATAATGAGTCAGAAATAAAAGAAGTTCAACTTGTTTTTGTAACAGAAAAACCAGTAACTACTGAAACAAAAGAAATTATTGATACAAAAAGTTTAGAACAGATAATGATGGATGGTTTTTATGATGAAATGGAATCATTATCAAATATTGAAGATAAGCGTGAATGGTTTATTTGATATAAATGCATAATTGAAAAATATGCAGAAATAGTAGATCCACCAGAAACTATTTATGACTATTTTGATGAAGAAGAATTAGATTTACTATTCAAAGTAGTGCAAGCAGAGATTGGAGACTCTGATGATTTTATACAGAAAGTTAATGTAGTAAATGTTATTTATAATCGTTTAGAACATGAAAGATTTCCTGATTTATTATCAGAAGTTTTGGTAGAAGACCAGTTTTCAATCAAAGATATAAAAGCAACAGAAGATACAATTCTTGCATGTGAATATGCTTTTATGATTGGTGATACTACTGATGAATGCTTATTTTTTGATAGCAATGAAACTTTGAATTATAAAAAAATATTTGAAGATGGTGCACACAATTTTTATAAATATTGGAAGGAGGATCAATAATATGAATACAAGATTAACAGTAAATTTAAATGATTTTGCAAAGGCAAGAAAGTTTTCAAATGAAACTTCAAAATTTCTGAGCGAAATTGATGTGATTCGAGGGAGATACGTGGTTGACGGCAAGTCTGCCTTGGGAATTCTGACCATCGACTTATCTAAACCAGTAGATGTAGAAATACATAGTAGCGATCCATATGAGATTAAAAGATTTAATGATATTATGGGCGAGTTTGTATAAGAATAGAAGTGTTATTTCATCGTTTATCGAAGATATGAGAAAGTTTGAGGTATAGATATGGGAAATGTAATTATTTTAGAGGAAACAACTAAAAAGCCAATCACTTTGATTGGTAAAAGAGCAGGTATTTGCTGGGGAGCTGATATTTTTGATGATATAAAGAATTATAAACGTGGAATGGATTGTATTATGTCTAATCACGGAAGAACTCTTGAATACGTAAATGTAGAAATGATACTTGATGGATACTCAGCAAGAGTTATTCGTGAATGGTATACACATCTTGGCGGATCTCCAACACGCCTACAAGCAAGTACAAGATACATAGATTATGAGCATGGTTTCAATTATGTTGTCCCCGAAAGTGTTAGAAACGATGAAAAGAGATATGAAATTTATACAGAAGCAATTCATCAAATTAATAAAGCACTTGTGGAGTTAGAAGATATAGGAACACCAAGAGAGGATTCAGCATTATTACTTCCATTAGGAATGACTACGAAAATTGTAGATAAACGTAATTTGCGTAATCTTGTTGATATGTCACATCAACGCATGTGTAGTAGAGCATATCACGAATACAGAAAGTTATTTGGAGATATTCGTACTGCATTATATAAAGTATCTGATGAATGGGCATGGATTGTAGATAACTTGTTTGTTCCCAAATGTGATTATATTGGCTATTGTCCAGAGAAAAAATCTTGTGGAAGAGTACAGAAAAAGGAGAATTAAATACATATATGATCATTGTTTTACTAGGTGCTTCTGGATCAGGGAAGTCCACAATTGAAAATGAATTAGCAACACATCATGGCTTTGAAAAGATTATTTCATACACTACGAGACAGCCTAGAACTGGCGAAGAAAATGGAAAAGACTATTATTTTACAGAGAATAATACTTTTACCGCAATGATAAATACAGGTGTATTAGCAGAATATGATGAATATTCGCAAGGCAGATTATATGGAACTTTGAAATCTGATTATGCAGATGGCAATAAAGTAGTTGTACTTACACCAAACGGATTAAGACAACTTAAACAGAGTTGCCCCAATGATAATATTTTCACTGTGCTTGTAAATGCAAGTCTTGGCACAAGAGTAAAAAGATACATAGACAGATGTGGTGTCAATGAATTTACTTTTGATGATAAGAATGAAATTGCTGCAAGAGTTGAGAGGGATTCCGCAATGTTTTTAGGATTAGAGAGAGAAGTAAATCTTGTAGTTGATAATAATGAAGGAACTAATATTAATGATGTTGTAAAAGAAATCTTAGAGACAGAAAGGATGTATGAGAATTGAATAAAACAATTTACCTTGCAGGTGCAATGTCTTGCTATTTCAATACGGATCAGAATGATTATCCTAAGAAATGGAGAGATGATGCAAAGAAATATGTTAGGAAACTATATGACAACATTACTGTTGTGTCTCCAACTGACTTTTATGAAATTGGCAAGAACTATCACAAATCTGAGTCTGAAGTTATGCGATTTGATCTCAGAATGGTTAGAGAAACAGATATAGTATTATGTAACCTTCGAGATTTACATAGCTCATTAGGAACAAGCGATGAAATTTTATATGCATTCATAAGTGGTAAACCCGTTATTGGATTTATAGATGATAATTCAGAAGTAAAAAATATTCATCCTTGGAAGATTGAGCAGATTGATAGATTCGAGATTGGCAAAGATGCTATGAAACGTGCAATAGATTACATCTACAGATATTATGTGGATCGATATAATTAAAACGAATGGAGATAACGAAAATTTCAGAAATAATTAATACAAGCCATGCGTTAGCCAAAGAACTGTTAAGTAAGTCAGATGGTTTTATAACGGCTACGCTTGGCGATGAAGAATATGTAATTAGCAACACACAAAGAGTAACCACACACGCAAACATTGATGATTCTGTAGTATATTGGATATTAAATTTACGTGATGGTGGAAAAGGTAATTTGAAGAGGTGAGTAGCATGAAAAATTTGATAAAAAATGAGTATCAGCATAATTCAAATTTTAGAAAATATGTTGATGAATATTGTAACAGGAACAGATGCACAGTTGATGACGCGTTTTGTAACGAAGATGTAAAGAGAATGTTTTGGAGGTACACAGAAGTATAGTTGATCATGTAATATAATCTTTTACTAACGACCATATATTATCTGATTGTCTATATATGATATTTACATCTTTTAAGCAATCATTATCAATTACTTTACATTGAAATTCGATTGTTCCACGGAAGGATGGCTTTAACCAGCAAGAATGAACCTTGAGTGATTCTGAATTAACTCTAATATATAGTGGACGAATATGTCCTTCTGTATCAAATGATGCAATGATAGAAACAGGTTCATAATTTGTAGATGACATAATGGTTACTCCTTACTTGTGTGGTATGAAAATATTATACAAACAAATGTTCGAAAAGTAAAGCATGTATTTTGATAAAAGGAAGGTACTGCGAATTAGTATACGGTTATTATGGCTTCATAGTAAGGTGATATACATAATTTTCGGAGGGATTTTGGTTGGAAATAAATTGCCTGTTTCATTGGGTGAGGAAGTATGTGATAGAAATACAGTTTTTAATCAATGTAATTGGAATGGCGATTATTGATATTGGAGCATTTGCATATATGTCTATTTATGATGAGAGTCAAATTATTGCACTTATTATGTTGATGCTTGGGAATGGTGTTGGTGGAGTTTTATATAAATATAGTAAAAAAAATAAGCGGAGGAATACACTAATTGAACACAATAGTCATAAATTTATTCGGTGAGCCAGGGGCAGGTAAAAGTACGGCTGCTATGGATATTACAGCAAGGTTGAAAAGAAAAGGCATAAATGCAGAGTATGTTTCTGAGTTTGCAAAAGATAAGGTGTATGAAAATAATGGAGAAGTATTCAAACATCAGGAATATCTATTTGGTAAGCAATCTTTCAAGATGGGAAGAGTAAGAGATAAAGTTCAGGTCATGGTGGTAGATTCACCGTTGATTCTTTGTATTGTATATAACAATGACGAAACACTAGGAGAAGATTTTAATAGCACTGTTCTAAATGTATTTAATTCATATGCGAATAGAAACTATCTTCTTACAAGAAAACATACATACGAGGACGAAGGAAGATTCCAGAACGAAGAAGAAGCATTAGAAGTTAGAAAACAGATTATTAATGCGTTAGGCACAATGCATATTACTTATAATTTTGCTACATCCAGTGAGATTGATTGTGAAATTATAGCGAATAAAATTGCAGAGGAGATTAAAGAAAATGAACAGTAAAGGACATTTATTTATTAGTCTTGGTAAATCAGCGATTAGGGTTATCGGTGGTATTGTTGCCCTTTTAAATAAATCGGTTGTTCCGCTTGCAATAGGAATTATTGTAGCTGAAGTTGGTGGAGTTTTGGAAGAATTAGTTGATGAAAGATAATGGATGACGGAGGAATGGTTATTGACAGTACAAAAACGAGACGGACGCAAGGTTAAATTTGATAAAGAAAAAATCAAGATAGCTGTGTTAAAAGCATTTATTGATGTTGATGGTGAAGAAACTACTTATGCAAAAGAAAAAGCCAGAGACATTGCTAATCACATAGAATCTTTGAATAAGAATATGAGTGTGGAAGAGGTTCAGGATGAAGTTGTTAATAAACTCATGGCAAGCACAAGAAAAGATGTTGCTACAAAGTATATAGAATATAGATATAAAAGAAAGCTGGTCAGAGAAAGCAATACAACTGATAGAAGTATTCTTGAATTGATTGATGGTGTAAATGATTATTGGAACTCAGAAAATTCTAATAAAAGTGCATCAGTAGTAACGACTCAGAGGGATTATTTGGCAGGTATTACAAGTACAGATATTACAAGAAGATTTTTACTTCCAGAAGATGTAGTACAAGCACATGACGAGGGAATTATTCACTTTCACGATGCAGATTATTTTGCTCAACATATGCATAATTGTTGTTTAATAAACCTTGAGGATATGCTACAGAACGGAACAGTTATTAACGGAACACTAATTGAAAAACCTCATAGATTTTTAACAGCTATGACAATAGCAACGCAGATTATTACAGCAGTTACTTCTTCTCAGTATGGTGGTGCAACAATTACACTGACACATTTAGCTCCATTTGTTAGAGATAGCTACAACAGATATCTAAAAAAATATTTATCATGGGGATTTGCTGGTAAAGAATCTATTGAATGGGCAAAAAAAGATTTGCAGAAAGAAATTCAGGATGGTGTACAAACATTTCAATATCAGTTAAATTCTATGACAAATACAAACGGGCAGTCTCCATTTTTGTCGGTATTCATGTATATTGGAGAGACAAAAGAGTATAAAGAAGAGCTGGCAATGATTATACATGAAATGTTAGTACAAAGAATTGAAGGATTAAAAAATGAAGTAGGTGTTTATATTACACCTGCATTTCCTAAGTTGTTATATGTATTGGAAGAAGATAATATCCATGAGGACAGTAAATATTGGTATCTTACAGAACTTGCATCAATGTGTACAGCAAAAAGGTTAGTTCCTGATTTTATGTCAGAGAAGGTAATGAAGAGATTGAAAAATGGGAATATGTATCCTGTAATGGGCTGCAGATCCGCTTTGACAGTATGGCATGATAAGAATGGTCAGCCTAAGTTTTATGGAAGATTCAATCAGGGTGTCGTTACAATCAATTTGGTAGACTTAGCACTTTCATCTGAAGGAGATTTTGATAGATTCTGGGAACTGTTTGAAGAGCGTACAGAATTATGTCATAAAGCTCTCAAGTGCCGTCATGAACGATTGGAAGGAACTTTATCTGACGCAGCCCCTATTATGTGGCAATATGGAGCATTAGCAAGGTTAAATAAACATCAGCCAATAGATGAGTTATTACATAATGGATATTCCACAATATCTCTTGGATATGCAGGTTTATATGAATGTGTAAAATATATGACTGGTAAATCACATACTGATAATGCTGAAGGTACTGAATTTGGATTGAAGATTATGAGAGCATTAAATGATAAGTGCAATCAGTGGAAGAAAGAAGAATGTATTGATTATAGTTTATATGGAACACCAATTGAATCAACTACATATAAATTTGCGAAATGCTTACAGAAAAGATTTGGTGTGGTTGAAGGTATAACTGATAAAAATTACATTACAAATTCTTATCATGTAAATGTCAGAGAAGAAATTGATCCATTTGCAAAACTTGAAATAGAAAGTAAGTTCCAAGAGTTGAGTCCTGGAGGAGCCATCTCTTATATTGAAAGTAGCAATATGAATGATAACATTCCAGCTTTATTAGAAGTGATGAAGTTTATATATGAAAATATCATGTACGCAGAAATAAACACAAAATCAGATTATTGTCAAATATGCGGATATGATGGAGAAATTCAGATTGTAAAAGATAATGATGAACTCATATGGGAATGTCCAAATTGTAAGAATCGTGATCAAGATAAAATGAATATAGCAAGGCGTACCTGTGGTTACATTGGTAGTCATTACTGGAATCAGGGCAGAACACAGGAAATTATGGATCGGTGGGTGCATTTAGACGATCATAAATACAAGGAAGGTGATTAATAATAAGAAATTTTGTTTATGTTGGTGAAAATCACGATGATTATACTGTCATTGAGATTGGCGATGGATATTGCGTTGTAGAATGTAATATTTGCAAGCATAAAAGAAAAATTAAAACAGGAGATTTTAGAAGATGTAGAAATTTTCATTCAGTTAAAACTTGTAAAGAAGATTATTTTAAAACAAATCAACTAGAAGGAGATTATGAATTTTTATGTAGTTCAGATAATATTTCTTTAAGTAACAAAAAGCTTTACAAAATACGTTGTAAAACATGTGGAAATATAAAGTATCTTCCAATTGATAATATTCAACGATGTATATATTTTCATAATGCTAAGAATTGTGGTGAAAAAGTATACAATGAAAAAATCGGTCTAACAATAGATGACATTCAAATTATTTCATATATTGGGAAATCAAATTCAAAAAATAAATCACCATTATTTCTATGTAAGTGTAATAAATGCGGACGTATAAAACAAATGGCGTATTCAAATATTTACAATCATAAAGGAACAAATCATAAGTATTGCTCGCTTAATATAGATAACAAAGAATATATTGATGAATTTAGAAGTAGATGGGCAAATATGAGAGACAGAACTACTAATCCTAATAATGAAAAATATCCTATATATGGTGGAAGAGGAATCAAGTCAGACGAATTTATTTTATTCGTTGATTTTTATGACTGTATGTATCAATCATTTATAGAACATGTAGAACGATATGGAATACATAACACAACATTAGAAAGAATTGATGTTAATCTGGATTACACGAAGGATAATATAACATGGGCAACATGGGAGGAACAGGCAAATAATAAACAAGATACTGTTTATTTTAAAGTCATTTCACAAGATGGGAGCGAAAAAATTGAATATGGCATTGGAAAATATGAAAAAGAACATAATTTAACACACAATTTTATTTATAACAGAGTCTATGGAATTGTTGAATCAGATTACGAAGGAGTGCGATATGAGTTGATTGGAAGTAATAGGATTCAAAATGAGGAGGCTATAGAGAAATGAATTATGCACAAATTCGTAGTTTAGATTTGTCAAATGGAGAGGGCATAGGAGTCGCCCTTTTCGTACAAGGCTGTCACTTTCATTGTCCTAACTGTTTCAACCCTGAGACATGGGATTTTAATGGTGGTAAAGAATGGACAGAAGAAGTAAAAAATAAATTCTTGGAACTAGCAAACCGACCATATATTAAACGGATCAGTATCCTCGGCGGTGAGCCTCTGGCAGAAGAAAACCTTGACGATGTATTAGATCTAGTCAATAGAATCCGTCTTTCAAGTCCGAAAAAATCTGTTTGGTTATATACAGGATTTACGTATGAAGAAATAATGAAATATGAATATGGTACAAGTTACATAAATAATGTGAATTGTGAGGCATTACGTCAGGCAATATTTTGTCAATGTGATGTACTAGTAGATGGTAAATACATAGATTCCAAACGTGACCTGACTCTCCAATACAGAGGTAGCGATAATCAAAGACTTATCGACATTCAACGATCATTACAAAAGGGTGAAATAGTATTATGGCAAGTATGATAATTACGAGTGAATGTGAACAATGTCCTCAATCAATAATTGACGATGAAGATAAGGCGAGAGTGACTGTATATTGCAAAGTAAAAGATAAAATGTATTTTTGGGGACAATATATTCCATGTGATTATAAAGGAAAGAGGAAAAAAGAATGAACGAGATAATCAAAATTAAATATTTTACGGATAAAATTGAAAAACTGGCTTACATAGACGGAAAGTCGGACTGGATTGATCTGCGGGCGGCGGAGGACGTTGATCTCAGGAAGGGTGAATTTAAGCTGATCCCTCTGGGGGTTGCCATGGAGCTGCCGGAAGGCTATGAAGCCCATGTGGTGCCGAGAAGCTCCACTTTCAAAAATTTCGGCATTATACAGACAAATCACCAGGGTGTGATTGACTGCTCGTACAATGGAGACAACGACCAGTGGTTTATGCCGGTCTATGCAGTGCGTGACACGCAGATCCATGTAAACGACCGCATATGCCAGTTCCGCATTATGGAGAACCAGCCGAAGATTGTCTTTGATGAAGTAAAAAGTTTTAATAATAAAGATAGAGGTGGACATGGAAGTACAGGAAAACAATAAAAAGTCAAAATTGTATATTCCTATCAGCGAAAAATTCAATCTTACAGTAGAAGAAGCTAGCCAATATTTTAATATAGGAAGAGACAAATTATATCAATTGGTAAATGAAGAGGGATGTAAATTTGTTTTATTTAATGGTAGAAATATACTAATTAAAAGAATAATATTTGAAAAGTACTTAGAACAAAACACTTATATATAATAAATTTTACATAGACCAAGCACTGTGATATAATAAATAGGGCTTGGTCTTTTGCTAGAAAGGATATTTTTATGGGAAAAGACCTTAAAGGAAAGGAACTTGGTGTTGGATTAAATCAAAGAAAGGATGGTAGATATCAAGCTAGGTTTACAAGATTTAATGGACAAAGAAGTGAAAAAAATTTTGTGAAAGTGACAGAAGCACGATCATGGCTTAATGAACAAAGATATTTAGACTCCATTACTGCGACAGGAGATATGACAGTTGATGAATGGTATAACTACTGGATTGAAAATTTTAAAAATGGTATTGTAAAAGATAATACAACAAAAAATTATAAACAAAGATATGAATATAATATCAAAAATGAAATTGGTCTTATAAAATTACAAGACATAAGGCAACTTCATTGTCAAAAAATACTAAATAATATGTTTGATAGTGGAAGATATTCTAATGGAACTATGGAGTTGACACAAATAACATTACATGCATTATTTAAGGGTGCTGTTGAAAATGATTATTTGCAGAAAAATCCAGCAGAAAATTTGAAATTAAAGCGTAGAGACAATGATAATGAAGAGCGAAGAGTATTAACTCGACAGGAACAAAAAATTTTTAAAGAGTATGCGAAAAACACACTATATAATAATGCATATTGTTTGGTATTAGAAACTGGATTAAGAGCTGGAGAAGTTGGTGGATTGAAATGGAGCGATGTGGACTTTGAAAATGGAGTTATAAATGTGCAACGCACTATTTTACAGGATGCACAAAAAGGTGGGTTTTATTTTGGGACACCTAAAACAAAAAAGAGTAAAAGAAAAATTCCATTAACTAATGAAGCTGTATCAATTCTAAATAATCAAAAAATGTTACAATGTAAATTGAGAATGAAGAGTAAGAATTGGAATAGTTATTGGGATGGTTTGGTGTTTACAACAGTCAATGGCAATCCAGTAGGTGCGTCAACATTCAGATCAATGATGATTAGGATAGTAAAAAATATTAATTTTGATCGACAGTATAATGCACAAAATGGCTTATACGAAGAATTTCAACACTGCTATATGCATTCGTTGCGGCACACATTTGCAACCAGATGCATTGAAAACGGAGTCCAGCCAAAAACTTTACAAAAAATATTAGGACATTCGACTCTCAGTACTACGATGGACTTGTATGTGCATGTCACTGATGAGCAAATATTTTCGGAAATGAATAAAATGAATTGCGATATTTAGTGGTGCAACATTGGTGCAAATATATAGAAAATAGAAAATGTAGTCTCTATAAGCGTTTAAAATCAATGCTTTCAAGAAAAGAGTTACACATTATGCCAAATAAGGATAGTAAATAACGAAAAAAGGAAAGTATTGGGAATGTAACGTTCTCAATACTTTCCTTATTTTCCTTAGATTTATTCTGTCTTCCCACATTTAGCGGTAGGCTTATATTGTTCTTCGCCTGATTCAATGTATAGGACAAAATCGTTGATTTCCTTTTCAGTCCATCCGGCGGCACGTAACCCCAAAAGCAGTCTTGCGACCTCTGTCATATTCATATTATCACAACCTTTCTGTTAATAAATGATAATCAATATTTCCTATATATTATTGTAGCCTGTATTGAACAGTGAGTCAATATCATCAAGGAGGTCTATCATGGAGCAGCAGCCCATTGTTTTAAAAGAAATCTGTTCGCATGGCACAAAGTCGCTGCCCTGTGCGGTTTATCGCACGCATTCTGTGGGAAAGGGCGTTTTAGTGAAACATCACTGGCATGATGAAATCGAAATCCTCTATTTTTCAGAAGGTGGATTCCGGCTTGAAATCAATATGGAGTCTTTTGAAATCCAATCTGAATGTTTTTATTTTATCAATCCCGGAGAACTGCACGGCATTATCTCCGAGACGGTGGAAAGGCACTGGGAGGACGCCGTTGTTTTCTCGCCCGGTATTCTCGGTTTTGATTCCCGCGACGAGGCGCAGATTTCCCTGATGAAGCCGATTCAGAACGGGAAACTGCTCTTTCCGCGCCGTATCACGCCGCATCATCCTGCATTTTTATCATTGCGCCAGTCTTTTTTACATATCATGCATGTGTTTGGAAAGATTGCAGAAGCAGTCCCGGAGGAAGGGAACGATGGGAAATCGCGTTCTTCGGGAGACTGTGGGTCGACGATAAGTGACTTAACTAGTCAATTGTATGTCAAGTCGTCTCTGCTCCATATTTTTGCGACACTGTCCGAGCACAGACTTTTTATGACCGTAGAAAGAAATTTCGACAAGCGTGTGGAGAGTATTAAGACCGCGCTCCTGTTTATCGAGGAGAATTATCACAGTAAAATCTATATTTCGGACCTTGCCGGACAGGTAAACCTGAACGAGCAGTATTTTTGCAGGCTTTTTAGAAAGGCGATCGGGCATTCGCCGATAGAGTACATCAACTCATACCGCATCAGGCAGGCGAAGCGCCTTCTGGAGGAGACGGATCTGCAGGTGACGGAAGTCTGTCTGGAATGCGGCTTCAACAATTTGGGAAACTTTATACAGGAGTTCCGAAAGCGCACAGGTGTGACACCGTTGCAGTATAGGAAACATGTAGAAATGTTTTAAAAGTCATAATACCGAAATTTTTGGGCAAATAACCGTAAGACATCTGCTTTATATGTCATTATGATAGAGACAGCGAAGGAAAAATCTGACCTCTTTGCCGGAGCAAAACTGGAATAGGTCGGATGCAGTAGCTAAGAAGCCGAAGGCTGAATAGTTACAACAGGGCGGCGGATAAAAGGGCGTCCGTCTGCCTGAAAAAAGTGATACATAAGGCAGGAGGTACGGTTATGGAAAGAAAATGGTGGCATGACAAGGTGGCATATCAGATTTATCCCAAGAGTTTCTATGATTCCAATGGTGACGGCATCGGTGATATTCCCGGTATTATCAGTAAACTGGATTACCTTGCGGATCTGGGCATTGACATTCTCTGGCTCTCTCCCTGTTACCAGTCCCCGCTGGCGGATCAGGGATATGATATCTCGGATTACTACAACATCGAGCCCCGGTTTGGCACCATGGAGGATATGGAGCGGCTGATCGCGGAGGCGAAGAAGAGGGGGATCTGTATTCTCATGGATCTGGTGGTAAACCACTGCTCTGATGAGCATGAGTGGTTCAAAAGAGCCTGTGAGGATCCGGATGGAAAGTACGGAAAATACTTTTATCTGCGGGACAAAAAGGAAGGGGAACTGCCGACGAACTGGCGGTCCTATTTTGGCGGTCCCGTGTGGGATGACCTGCCGGGTACGGACAAACAGTATCTCCATGTGTTTCATAAGAAGCAGCCTGATCTGAACTGGGAAAATCCGGAGGTCAGGGAGGAAGTCTATAAGAATATCAACTGGTGGCTGGACAAAGGGCTTGGCGGTTTCCGCATCGACGCCATCATCAATATCAAGAAGGCGCTGCCGTTTCACAATTACGAGCCGGACAGGGACGATGGTCTGTGCAGCATCCACGCCATGCTGCAGGAGGCGAAGGGAATTGGCGCCTTCTTAGGGGAGATGCGTGACCGTACATTTAAAAAGTACGATGCCTTTACCGTGGGGGAAGTGTTCAATGAAAAGCCGGAGGAAGTGCCGGACTTTATCGGGGACGACGGCTATTTTTCCAGTATGTTTGATTTCAATGAGACGATTTTTGGAGGCAGCGAAAAGGGGTGGTACGATGCGGCACCCATCACGTCGGATGATTATAAAAAGTGCTGCTTTCAATCGCAGGCAAAGGCGGGGGATATCGGATTCCTTTCGAATATAATTGAGAACCATGATGAACCGCGCGGGGTCAGCCGCTACATTCCCGAGGGGGACTGCTGCACTGAGAGTAAGAAAATGCTGGCGGCGCTCAATTTTATGCTGCGGGGACTGCCTTTTATCTATCAGGGGCAGGAACTGGGGATGGAAAATGTGCCGTTTGCGTCCATCGATGAAGTGGATGATATATCTACCCACGATGAGTACCGGGTCGCGCTGGAAGCGGGACTTTCCCCGGAGGAAGCGCTGAGGGCTGTGTCAAAATTCAGCCGCGATAATGCCCGCACGCCGATGCAGTGGACGGATGGGAGGAATGCGGGCTTTACGACCGGCACGCCCTGGCTGAAGGTCAATCCCAACTATTCTTCCATCAATGCGGCTGCGCAGGTGAAGGATGCAGATTCGGTCTATTCTTTTTATAAGAAAATGATTGCGCTGAGAAAAGACCCGGGTTATAAGGAAACCATCGTGTACGGCTCGCTGGAGCCGGTGTGGGAAGAGCGGCACAATCTGATGGCATATTATCGGAAAGGGGAACGGACGCTGTTGGTGGTCGGAAATTACCAGAGGGAGCCGCAGGAGATCGAATTGCCTCAGATGTATAAAAAGGCGCTGCTGAACAATTATAAGGATATTACGGAAGATGAGGGAGTAGTCAAATTGCAGGGCTATCAGGTTCTGGTATTGGAAATGTAAATTTTGTGCGGATTTGATATTGTGTAAAGTGAAATGATGGAGGCAGATATGAAAAAAGCATGGTGGAAAGAAGCGGTGATCTATCAGATTTATCCGCGCAGTTTTATGGACAGCAACGGCGACGGGATCGGCGATCTGCAGGGGATCATCAGCCGGCTGGACTATTTGAAATATTTGGGGATTGACGTGATCTGGCTCTCGCCAGTGTACCAGTCACCTAATGATGACAACGGGTACGATATCAGCGATTATCAGGATATCATGGAAGAATTTGGCACGATGGCCGATTTTGACGAGCTGCTTGCGGCAGCGCATGAGCGCGGGATTAAAATTGTCATGGATCTGGTGGTGAACCATACGTCGGATGAACACAGGTGGTTTGTGGAGAGCAGAAAGTCTGTGGACAACGAATACCGCGATTACTATATCTGGCGCGAGGGGAAGGATGCGCAGACGCCTCCCAATAACTGGGGCTCCTGCTTTGGCGGACCGGCATGGCAGTACGACGGGGAAACCGGCATGTACTACCTGCACCTTTTTTCCAGAAAACAGCCCGACTTAAACTGGGATAATCCTAAAGTGCGCGAGGAAGTGTTTGATATGATGACATGGTGGTGCGACAAGGGAATCGACGGTTTCCGCATGGATGTGATCAGCATGATCTCCAAGACGAAGGAGATGCCGGACGGTGAGGTGCACGGTCTGTACGGCAGTTTTGACCCTTACTGCGTGCATGGACCAAACGTCCATCAGTACTTGCGGGAAATGAATGAGAAGGTACTTTCCAAATATGATATTATGACGGTTGGAGAGACGGCAGGCGTTACCACGGAGCAGGCGAAGCAGTATGCGGGCGAGGACGCACATGAACTGAATATGGTATTCCAGTTTGAGCATGTGGAGGGGGACGGCAAGTACGGAAAATGGACGGATGAAAAAATGCCCCTCACTAAGCTGAAAAAAATCCTGTCGCGCTGGCAGAGTGAACTTTATGGAAAAGCGTGGAACAGCCTGTTCTGGGATAATCACGACCAGCCGCGCGCCGTCTCCCGCTTTGGCGACGACCGTCCGCAGTACCGGGAAATGTCTGCAAAGATGCTTGCCACCTGTCTGCATATGATGCAGGGGACACCCTATATCTATCAGGGGGAGGAGCTTGGCATGACGAATTATCCGTTCAGGAATCCGGAGGAATTCCGAGATATCGAGAGTATCAATGCCTACCGCGAATGGTGCAGGGAAGGCACGGTTTCCCATGAAGTTTTTTGGCCTTGCATTACGTTTAAAAGCCGTGATAACGCGAGGACGCCGGTACAGTGGGACGATTCGCCGCAGGCAGGCTTTACTTCGGGTAATCCGTGGATCGCAGTCAATCCCAACTATACGCAGATCAATGCGAAAGCGGAGACGGCGGACCCCGGTTCCGTGTTCCATTATTATAGGAAACTGATCGCCCTCAGAAAAGAGTATCCGATCATTGTATACGGCAGGTATGAGCTGCTGATGGAAGATGACGAGGAACTTTTTGTCTATATGAGGGAGATGGACGGGGAGAAACTTCTTGTCGTGTGCAGCTTCTGTGACCATGAGACGGATTTTGCCATACCGGCGGAATTTGCGAAAGCCTCCTGCCTGATCTCCAATACAGATGGGAATTACGACAGGGCGGAAATAACGCTGAAACCGTATGAAGCCTTCGTATTGCGGACAATTTAACATTTTAACCATAAAATGGCTTTAGAAATACAGAAAATTGTCGTATATGCATACTTGTGAAAATGGCATACTTATAGTAGAATAAGTATCGGTGTATGATTGTATACAATTATTCAACAGCATAATTACAAGGATGCAGGAGGGTGCTATGAAAGCGTACAGTGTGATGACCAAAAAGGAACTTGCGGCAGAGAGAGCGGAGCTTAACAGACAGTTTGCCGAGGCGAAGGGAAAGGGTCTAAAGCTTGATATGTCCAGAGGAAAGCCGGAGCCGGCGCAGCTCGATATGGGTATGGGTCTTTTAGATGCTTTGACTTCCGATTCGGATATGATGTCCATGGAAGGCGTGGACACAAGAAACTACGGTCTGATGGATGGCATCACAGAGGCAAAGCATCTGATGGCGGATGTGATGGGGGTTTCTGCGGATAGTGTGATTGTCTTTGGAAATTCAAGCCTTTCTATTATGTATGATATGGTTTCACGTTCCGTTACCCACGGCGTTATGGGAGCTACACCCTGGTGCAGACTTGATCAGGTTAAATTTTTATGTCCCGTACCGGGCTATGACAGACATTTTGCGATCACCCAGCATTTCGGCATTGAGATGATCCCGATTCCGATGACGGCGGCAGGTCCGGATATGGATCTGGTGGAAAAGTATGTGTCAACGGATGCGTCGGTTAAGGGAATCTGGTGTGTGCCCAAGTATTCCAATCCACAGGGCATCACCTACTCCGATGAGACGGTGAGACGGTTTGCGGCTCTGAAACCGGCGGCGGAGGATTTTCGGATTTACTGGGATAACGCTTACGCGATCCATCATCTTTATGAGGATAAGCAGGATACGCTTTTGGAGATTCTGAGTGAATGTGAGAAGGCGGGCAATCCGAATATGGTTTATGAGTTCTGCTCTACCTCCAAGATCACTTTTTCCGGCGCAGGCATAGCGGCGATGGCTTCCTCACCGGCAAATCTGGCAGATATCAAGAAAACGCTGACACTGCGGACAATCGGGTATGACAAGGTGAACCAGCTGCGCCATGCCAGATACTTTAAAAATCTGGAAGGGATGCTCGCGCATATGAAGAAGCATGCGGACATCATCAGACCTAAGTTTGAGGCAGTTCTTTCGGTTCTGGAGCAGGAACTTGGCGGTTTGGGGATCGGCGAGTGGACGAACCCGCTGGGCGGCTATTTCATTTCCTTTGAGGCGATGGAGGGATGCGCGAAGGAGATTGTGGCGAAATGTAAGGAGCTTGGGGTAGTTCTCACAGGCGCGGGCGCGACCTTCCCTTACGGAAAGGACCCGAAGGACAGCAATATCCGCATTGCGCCCACTTACCCGACAGCGGAGGAGATGGCGCAGGCAACGGATGTGTTCGTGCTTTGCGTGAAGTTAGTCAGCGTAGAGAAACTGCTGCAGGAGGCGGTTGCCGAGACTGCTTGAAGGGAAGCGGGAAGACAGCCCGTTTAAGGAAGAGTTTTTGAAGCGGAAAAAGCAATAGTTTGAGAAGAGGATGTAGATAACATGGCGGACAATCATTACGAACGTTTAGGCAGGGAACTGATTCACAAGGGCGCGATCATTGATTATTATCAGGACACGATCCGCGTGGAGAACGGCAATGTGGTGAAGTGGGATCTGATCGACCATAAGGGCGCGGCGGCTGTCGTGGCGGTGAAGGATGACGGGAAGCTTCTCATGGTGAGACAGTACCGAAACGCGCTTGACAGGGAGACGCTGGAAATTCCGGCGGGCGGTTTAAACAGCGTGGATGAGCCGACGAAAGAGGCGGCGGCAAGAGAACTGGAGGAGGAGACAGGCTATGTGGCGGGAAAACTGGAACTTCTCCTGACGCTTCGCACAACGGTGGCTTTCTGTAATGAAAAGATTGACGTGTATCTGGCTACGGATTTAAAGCCCGGTAGTCAGCATTTGGACGAAGATGAATTTTTAAATGTGGAGAGTCACGATCTTGACGAATTGGTGCAGATGATTTACGACTGTAAGATTCAGGACGGGAAAACAGTGTCCTCGATTTTGGCGTACAAGAATAAGTTTGCAAAATAGGATATATTATGTAAACTAAAATTGCACTGATTGCAGTCATGCCTCGTCCGTTTCGGACATATACTTTCCTATAGAAGCTTGGAAGAGGCGGTGCAATCTTGCGCAGACAGTTTGGGATTAAAAACGGCTATCACATGGCGTATCTGTTTATGATCGGTCTTTTTATGGGAATCCTGCTTGTCAATCTGGGACATGAAACCTGGATTAAAAACGGCAGCCTGTTAGGGACGGAGATGATGAGCAGACTGAAAAGCAGCAGACCAGCGGGAGAGAGTATGGTGGGATATATTCTCAGGCACAGACTCTCTACGGGCTGCCTTTTATGTCTGGTCTCCACAACCCTGATAGGTATGCCGTTTCTTTGCGCCTATATTTGCTATATGGGTCTTTCGGCGGGGTGTCTTTTGTCGGTGGCTGTGGTCCGCTATGGGATCAGGGGGCTTCTATTTATGGCGGCGGTTCTGTTTCCACAGGCGCTGCTGCTTGTTCCGGCATATATCCTGCTGTTTTTCTGGGCGTCGGACGTAAACCGGACGCTCTATGCGTGGGGGTCGCAGCTGGAAGGATATGAGCGCTACAGCAGCCGCTTTTATCTGAGAAAAGGCATACAGATTGTTGGCATTATGGCAGTTGTCATAATGGGATGTCTGCTTGAAAGTTATGTCAATCCTAATGTGCTGCATTTTGTCCTGAAAATCTTTTGAAAAAATTTTCTTATTCTTTTTTTCAAGATGTAGTAGACATAAAATCATATGCGGACGATATGTTGTGCCTCGGGGAAAAAAGGGCGCAAATGCCCGTAAAATCAAGAAAAATTCCATTTGCTTTTCTAAAATAATCTGATTATAATGATACTCAGACAGTGTTTGATTTACATAAAGAGAACGCACAGGGAAGGGCCTCCGAGTAAATGGAAAAAGAGATAGGTGCATTTATTACGTATTTACATAATGTGAAGAATACCTCCGGCAATACGGAGATGTCGTACAGAAGAGATCTGGAAAAGGTAGCACATTTCATGGAGGCGAGAGGCATTCAGGAGGCGAAGGATGTGACGGCGCAGGATCTGGCTGATTATGTGAAGTTTTTGGAGGACAGTAAGTTTGCGGCTGCCACTGTGTCGCGCAATATCGCATCCCTGAAGGCGTTTTATCATTATTTGGTGCAGGAGGGTCTGGTGGAGGAGGACATCACCGATAAACTCAAAGCGCCTAAGATTGAGAAGAAGGCGCCGGAGATCATGTCGCCGGACGAGGTAGTGCGTTTATTGGAACAGCCTTCGGGGGGCAGCCCGAAAGAAATCCGTGACAAGGCGATGCTGGAACTTCTCTACGCTACAGGAATCCGGGTGACGGAGCTGATTACGCTGAACCTGTCCGATGTGAATATGCAGATGAATTTCATCCTCTGCCGCGACCGCAACAAGGAGAGGATTATTCCCTTCGGTGCGGCGGCAAAGAACGCGCTGGCAAAATATCTGGACGGAACCAGAGAGGAAATGCTCGAGAATAAAAAGTCGGAGGTGCTGTTTGCGAACTGTTCCGGACAGCCCATGAGCAGGCAGGGATTCTGGAAGCTGATCAAGCATTATGCGAAGAAAGCGGATATTCAGGCCGACATCACGCCTCACACGCTGCGTCATTCCTTTGCGGCGCATCTGGTGGAGAACGGTGCGGACCTTCGGAGCGTGCAGGAGATGCTCGGACATTCCGATATTTCCACCACACAGATTTACGCAAACTTAAACCACAATCATATCAGAGAGGTGTACGCGAAGGCGCACCCGCGCGGTTAACCGGGCAGGAGTCAGCGGGCGGCATGATTGGCTGTAGCGCGGACAAAATGGAATGGACAGCGTGATATAAGCCAAGCAATGGAAGGCATGGGACTGTTTCAAAAACACCCCGTGCTTTTTTGCGTCTGTTCACACGCATAAGCAGGGGTGTCGAAAATGAGCAGCCGTTTTACCCGGAAGCGTTATATATAATGGTACTTTCCGCGTTTCGCAAACAGGAAGGCGGCGGAGAGCGCGAAGGCGAACACCTCGGCGGCAGTGATCGCCCACCAGATGCCGTCCACACCGAAGAGGAGCGGCAGGATCAGCACGGACGCAGTCTGGAAAATCAGTGTCCGCATAAAGGAGATCGCTGCCGAAACCGCGCCGTTGTTGAGGGCGGTAAAAAAGGACGAGGCGAAAATATTAAAGCCTGCCAGCAGGAAGGAGAAGGCAAAGAGCCGGAACGCGTGGCATGTCAGCGCAAACAACTCCGCGTCATAACCCACAAATATGCCGGAGAGCGGGGCGGCCAGCAGAAAGGCGGCGGCGGTAAGCACGATGCTTGTTCCGGCCATCAGCAGCACGCTCTTTTTGAACATATTTTTCAGTTCTCCGTCGTTTCCCGCGCCGTAGTGGTAGCTGACAATGGGCGATGCGCCGATGGAGTAGCCGATGTAGATGGCGATAAAGATAAACTGCACATACATCAGCACGCCGTATGCGGAGACACCGTTTTCACCGACATACTTTAAAAGCTGAAAATTATAGATCATACTGACAACGGAGGCGGAAATGTTGCTCATCAGTTCCGACGAGCCGTTGGCGCACGCCTGCAGGATTGGCTTGATTTCCAGCTTTGCCGGAGTGAGCCGCAGAAGGCTTGTGTTGGGGCGGATAAAATAGAGCAGGGGAAGCATGCCGCCCACGCACTGGCTGATGCCCGTGGCAAGGGCTGCGCCCGCCACACTCCATCGGAATACGCCCACAAAGAGGGCGTCGAGAAACATATTGGTCACGCCCGCGCTTATGGTTGCCAGAAGGCCAAGCTTCGGCCGTTCCGCCGCAATCAGAAAGCTCTGGAACACATTCTGCAGCATGAATGTGGTGATAAAACAGAAGACAATGCGTCCGTAAAGGACACAGTCCTCCATCATCTCCGGCGTTGCGCCCAGAAAGGAAGCCATAGGGCGTGTAAAAAGAAAACCGGCCACAGACAGGACAATGCCGAGAAGCAGGGTAAGGTAAACCATCATGGAAAAATAGCGGTCAGCCTTTTCACGGTCGCCTGTGCCGAGCACAAGGGAGACCAGAGCCGTGCCGCCGGTGCCGATCATAAAGCCCATGCCGCCGAGAATCATAATGAAGGGAAAAATCAGATTGACGGAGGCAAAGGCGGTCTTTCCCGCAAAGTTGGACACAAAGAACCCGTCCACCACGCCGTAGATGGAGGTAAATACCATCATAATGATGGAGGGCATGGTAAAGCGCAGAAGCTTATTGTAAGTAAAGTGGTCTGATAACTGTATACTTTTCTTCATAAAATCACATCCTTTGATATAGCAATAGTGTTATGTAAACTAATCTTGTTTCAAGTACCGCAAACGTTCCCGGAAATCTTCTAAATACCGTTCTGTCAGCGACAGATACTGCTTCACATCTTCTTTCGTCCACGAGGCAAAAATTTCATTCTCTATGGCAATGACTTTGGCGGCGGTCCGTCCGGCCAGCTTTTGCCCTTCCGTGGTAAGAAATACGGTTTTATTTTTGCCGCCTGTATTTTCCAGATAGATGAGTCCTTCCGCCTCCAGCCTGCGGAGCGCGGAATTGATGGTCTGTTTGCTGACGCCGGCGTTGCGGCATATGTCTCGGAGAGGGCAGGAAGTTCCGGCGTGACAGACTGCGTAGAGAACCATCATGGAGCTTTCGGGAAGCCCCAGTCTGGATGCCGCTTCATGGTAGGCGGACTCCGTTTCGCTCAGCAGATAATTGAATCGTCGCAGTTCTTTTGAAAAATCAGGGGTCATTTCTTCGTCCTCCATGTTTCCGGCGTCAGTGTGTATGAGGGATCATTAAAATAGTATGAAATCATACTAATGAAGGGATTATAGTACGATTTCATACCAAAGTCAAGCAAAAATAAACGCCCCGCAAAACGGGGCGCAGCAGTCGGTTATTTGCTTTATTCGTATTCCGCAATATCATAAATCAGCCGTTCCGACGCTTCCCAGCCAAGACAGGGGTCGGTGATGGACTTGCCGTAAATGCCTTCGCCGATTTTCTGGCAGCCTTCCTCGATATAGCTTTCAATCATCACGCCTTTGACCATGCTGTGAATGTCCTTGTTTAATCTCCGGCTGTGCATGACCTCTTTGACGATACGGATCTGCTGCTCGTACTTCTTGTCGGAGTTATTGTGGTTCGCATCGATGACACATGCGGGGTTGACCAGATCGTAATCCTGATACAGCATAAACAGGGTGTTTAGGTCTTCGTAGTGATAATTCGGCAGGCTTCTGCCGTGTTTGTTCGTGGAACCACGGAGTACCGCGTGTGCCAGCGGGTTGCCGCCTGTGCTGACTTCATAGCCCCTGTAGGTGAAGTCGTGAGGATGCTGTGCCGCGTAGATGGAGTTTAGCATCACGGAGAGGGTGCCGCTGGTGGGATTTTTCATTCCGGCGGCTACGTCGAAGCCGCTGACGGTCATGCGGTGCTGCTGGTCCTCCACGGAGCGCGCGCCGATTGCCACATAGGATAGGATGTCCTCCACATAGCCCCAGTTGTCGGGGTAGAGCATCTCGTCGGCGGCGGTCAGTCCTGTTTCCTCTATGGCGCGGATGTGCATTTTGCGCATGGCGATCAGACCGCTTGTAAAATCGGGTTTCTTCTCCGGGTCGGGCTGGCTTACAATGCCTTTATAGCCTTCGCCTGTGGTACGGGGCTTGTTCGTATAAATACGGGGGACAAGTATCAGCTTGTCCTTTACTTTTTCGTTGACTTTCGCCAATCGGTTTACATAATCACAGACCGCCTCCTCGTTGTCGGCGGAGCAGGGACCGATGATCACGATAAATTTTTTGCTCTTTCCGGTGATCACGTCCCGGATCTCGATATCTCTTTCTCTCTTTACCTCCACCAGATGGGCGGGCATGGGAAAACGCTCGCGGATCTCGTCGGGGGTGGGTAATTTAGCTACATATTGAAATGACATGGTTACCTCCCGGCAAAAACGTGATTACCGTTTCGCCTTTATCATAGTTTCGTTTCTCTCGCAAAAGCATCTACATTATAGTATATTGCGTGAAGAATCGCAAGTAAAAGTGCGCGAAAAGCGGAGCGCTGACACGGTACACAGAAGCGTCTGCAGTATCTGACTGGCGAGCATTCCCCAGAGATATCCCTGTATGCCGCAACGCGGAATGGCAAAAAATACGAACAACAGACGCAGAAGCAGGCTTGCCACACTGAACAGGAAGGTGCGGATGGTCTTGCCGAGCCCGTTTAAGATACTGTTAAGCATACTGGCAATGTACATGAAAGGGCACAGGAAACTGAGCGTCAGGATAAAACTGCCCGCCAGCTCCGAGTGGAAGAGCAGGCGTCCGGCAAGTCTGCCGAATACCAGAAACAGGGCGGTGAAGAAAAAGCCCAGCAGGAGGCAGAGGCGGATCGAGGTAAAGATGGCGCGCCGCACCGCGTTTTTGTTGCCGCCGGCGTCCGCTTCGGACACGATGGGCAGGAGCAGTACGGAGACGGAGTTGGTGATGGCGGAGGGGAACAGAATTAACGGCAGGCTCATGCCGGTGAGCACACCGTAGACGCTCAGGGCGTCCGCGTTGCTTAAGCCGTATGCCATCAGACGGTTCGGTATGTAGATTGCCTCCACACTCTGCAAAAGGTTCAGTACCAGACGGTTGGCTGAAAGCGGGACGGCGAGCTGTAAGAGCTGCCCCGTGATGCGCCGGTAGATGGAAAGCACGGAGGGAAGCGGCCGGGACACCTGATAGCGTCCAAAAAGCCGGGGCGCATGTGTGGACTGTGCCGGGAAGCGGGACAATCCCGGGGAAATAGTGTGTCCGCAGGCGGGAAATACCTGGTGCGCGCGGGCTAAAATTGCCACCACTGAGACGATCATGGAGGCGCTTTCACCGATTACCAGGCCCACTACGGCGAAGCTGATGGTAGGCGTAAGTCCATGTTTCTGGCAGACAAAATAGATCAGGTATACGCTGCCAACCCGGAAAACCTGTTCCGCGAGCTGGGAAAAGGCGGGAATGGCAGTCCTGCGGATGCCGTAGAAATAGCCGTTGATGCAGGAGTGTACACTGGCCATAGGAATGGAGAGCGCAATGATGCGAAGAAGCGGGGCAGTCCGCTCCTCCAGAAGAAGATTCGCTGCGATCGGTTCCGCATATACATAGATGCCGAGCGCGCAGGCTGCGGAGAGCGCCATCGCCACAAGAAAGCCTGCCCAGAGTGTACGGAAAGAATTTTTATAATCGCGGGTGCTCGTTTCGCTGGCCACATATTTGGAGATGGCGGTCTGTATGCCGGACACGGTAAGCGAAAAAGAGAGGGCCAGCACGGGGGAGATGAGCTGGTAGAGGCCCATGCCCTCCGCGCCGAACACATTGGATAGGAAAATACGGTAAAAAAAGCCGATAAAACGGCTGACTAATCCGGTTACGGTCAGAATAACGGTTCCGGCCACCAAAGGGTGATTCCATTTTTTTAACGTCATAGAGCACCATCTAAGTGTGAGATATGGTCTATGTTTATGCCGGAATGAAGAAAAATAGAATTTTGTGACCGGATATTGTCTGTATGAAACGGGAAAAAGACATGTGATTAGGACGGGTAATCATTGGCGGAAGGAAAGCGGGATGCCGGAATGCGGGGAAGCGGACGGATTGACAGCGATCATTTGATATAGTAGGATTTGTGAAGGATAGAGTGAAAAGAACTTCTAAAGCTCAGCAGCAATGGCTGCATCGCAAAGTCAGCATAGCTGACTTAGAAGTTCTATGTTTCACTCAGGAGAATGCTTGAAATACGGCATTCTCCGCACGAATTTGAGATTCCGCGAAGCGGAATCAGGAGGGGTAGTATGGCGAAAAAGGTAGTGGTGGGCATGTCCGGAGGCGTGGATTCCTCCGTGGCAGCCCTTTTATTGAAAAGACAGGGCTATGACGTGGTGGGCGTCACGATGCAGATCTGGCAGGAGGAAACGCAGGAGACGGCGGCGGAGCAGGGCGGATGCTGCGGTTTCAGCGCGGTGGAGGATGCCAGACGGGTGGCAGAGACGCTGGATATTCCCCATTATGTGATGAATTTCAGACGGGAGTTTCGGGAAAAAGTCATGGATTATTTCGTGGCGGAGTATTTGGCCGGGCGCACGCCCAATCCATGCATCGCCTGCAACCGTTATGTGAAGTGGGAGGCCATGCTCCACAGGAGTCTGGAGATCGGGGCGGACTATATCGCCACGGGACACTACGCGGGGATCGTGCGGCTTGCAAACGGCAGATATGCCATTCGAAACGCGGTGACGGCGAAAAAGGATCAGACGTACGCTCTCTACAGTCTCACACAGGAACAGCTCGCCCATACGCTCATGCCGGTGGGGGCGTACACGAAGGAGGAGATCCGGCAGATGGCTGCGGAAGCGGGACTTATGGTGGCGCACAAGCCGGATAGTCAGGAAATCTGCTTCATCCCCGACAATGACTATGCCTCCTTTATCGACAGGGCGGCGGGAGAGCGTGTGCCGAAGCCGGGCAATTTTGTGACGAAGGACGGGGATGTGCTGGGACGGCATCTGGGCATCACCCACTACACGGTTGGACAGCGCAAGGGATTAAATCTGGCGATGGGCAGACCTGTGTTTGTTTTGGAAATCAGACCCGAGACGGACGAGGTGGTGATCGGCGGGGCGGAGGATGTATTCGGCGATACGCTGTACTGCGACCGCATAAACTATATGGGGATGGCGGATCTGCAGGAGCCGAGAGAGGTGACTGCCAAGATACGTTATGCCCACGCGGGTGAAAAGTGCGTGATTGAGAAAACGGGCGAAGGCCGGATCCGCGTCACATTCAAAAAGCCCGTCCGGGCGATCACGCCGGGACAGGCTGTGGTATTTTACGAAGATGACTATGTGCTTGGCGGTGGAACTATTATGTAAACTAAACCCAACTCGTTTAAGCGGGCGTGTGCACAGCGTTTTCCCTGGAGAGTGCGCCGCCGCTTGATTTTTTCATCTTCTGCTTGTTTTCATACATGAGGTCATCCGCGATCTGATATATTTTTTCTATGTTATATTCTTTCGGACTGCAGGAGGCATAGCCAAAGGCGATGGACAGATGCAGATCCGGAATTTCCTCGTTTTTTTGCGCGATATTGTCCCGGAACTCTCTTATCATAGCAGAGATTTCTTCGGGATTGTTGGTTTCTGCAATCGCGATAAATTCGTCGCCACCCATCCGCGCTACGATGCCGTGGGGTTCAAAGGCATTGATAATCACATCGGCGGCGCTCCTGATCAGGATATCGCCCTGCGCGTGCCCGTAAGTATCGTTGGTGGTTTTCAGATTGTTCAGGTCAAAACAGAAAACCGTGTAATCCGGATTTTCCATCTCCCTGACGCGGGTCATATATTCCATACAGTAACGGCGGTTGTGGGTCTGCGTCAGCTCATCCGTGTAGGCGCTTTTGATCAGGAAATCCCGCTCTTTCTCCTGCATCATTTTCTGGGTCATGTCGAGATAGAAGGAGATCAGGAGCATGGCGATAAAGATGACAAGCCCCACGGAGGCGATGCCTTTTGTGGAGGAGATGGCGATGCCGAGATACCGGTTAAAGTAATAGAAAACCAGATCGTAGCACACGCTGCCCGAGAGAACCAGCATACCGATCAGAAACAGCCTGTGGATAAGCTGCCGGCTGATCCGCAGATTCATAAATTCCACGACAGCAGAAAAGATCAGGTGGCATAAAATCAGTACCTGCATATATTTCAGCGTGGCGGCACAGTGCACCAGATCTATGGCATGCAGCGCCAAAAAGACGGACGTGGCAAGGAGCTGTACTGCGAAGAGCACCCAGTATATCGTGCATATAGCCGGGCGTTTCAGGGCAAACGCGTCTTCGCGCATATAGATGATCAGCGGGATGGGCGCCAGATACAGCGAAAGGTACTCCAACAGGCTGATCGTGTAGAGCGGCATGGTGAAAATCAGTAACACATTGTAGTAGCACAGCGTCCACAGCCCGATACAGACAGAGAACAGGGAAATACATAAAATACGCGTAAATTTCTGGGAAAACAGCATGGCAAGGAATGTGATGCAGCAGGTGACAAGCCCGAAAATAGTCAGAAAGCAGCCGAGAAACAGAGGGATTCTGTTTTCGGTGAGGATGATGCGGTAAATGTTCTTCCACTCATAGACGCGGATTGGCTCGAAGCTGGAGAACGCTTTGTCCTCCGCCACGGTAAACTGTAGTTTCAGTGTTTTTGCCGCGTAGTCATCAGGAAGATCGACAGGCAGATAGCCGCTGCCGACCGTTTTATTCCGTTCGATCCGTTCCTGACCGTACTGGTGAATCGGTTCGCCGTCTATGGAAACCGTGACGGCAGCCTGCTTGATCTGCAGAAGAAGCGCATGTCCGGTACAGTCCGTGTCCGCCGGGAAAGTTCTCTCCATGGTGATGGTATCGCCCTTCTTTACCGGGGCGAAGCGGAACGTGTCCAGTGAGACATTCTGAAAACTGTCGTCATTGATGGCAATGTCCCATGCGTCATTCAGGGTGAGATACCGTGAGACGGCGGAATACTCACTGGAAAGCAGCCCGTCGATAAAGCGTGTGGTGAAATATACG
This sequence comes from bacterium 1xD42-87, assembly GCA_003611805.1. Taxonomy (GTDB): domain Bacteria; phylum Bacillota; class Clostridia; order Lachnospirales; family Lachnospiraceae; genus UBA3282. The sequence continues at coordinate 165,682 of RAYM01000015.1, forward strand.
CTGAACAGCGCGTAGACGATAAGCGCTGCTTTTATAACGGTTTTGCGGGTCGGTTTTTTCCTTGTTTTCATGGCATATTCCTTTGCTGGTATTCTTGCGGCTTATAATTTGTGGAAAGAAGGCGTTCTCTTTTCAAAGGTCGTATAATAGCGGAAACCGCAGTCCCTCAGAATTTCGGCGGCGCGGTCAAAGGCATGGGCGATCTGCCCGGGAACATGGGCGTCGCTTCCCGTGGTGATCATCTCGCCGCCGAGCGCACGGTAACGTTTCAGAATGCCGGTGCAGGGATTGGGTTCCCGCATACCCCTTGCCAAGGCGGCGGTATTGATCTCGATCCCCTTTTCCATGGCAATCAGCTTCGATAAAATCTGTTCAAATATTTCCCGGTACATCTCGTAGGAGTACCCCTGATCCTTCGTGGGACCGTAGCGCACCACATAGTCCAGGTGCCCGTACACGTCAAAGTTACTGTAAGCGTTCAGATTCTCCAGAATGGATTCGAAATATTCCCGGTAAGCCTCCTCCTGTGTGCGCCCCTCATAGAAAGCGGGATAATAGGGGTCTTTTCCGTGACAGAGGTGGGAGGAGCCGATGACAAAGTCGTAGTCATGTTCTTTGATAAAAGCCGCATTCCTTTTGGAGAGATGGGGCTGCAGACCCAGTTCCACGCCGAAAAACAGCGCGATTTTACCCGCGTATTTCTCGCGGAGTTTCAGAAAGTCGTAGAGATAGGCGTCCGGGTTCACCTCAAAAAACCCGGGAGTGTCGCGTTCGGTCACCGGATAGTCAAAGTCGTTGTGTTCCGTAAAGCACATTTCGGTAAGCCCCAGTCCGATCCCCCGGAGGATCATCTGTTCCATGGGTGCGTCGGAATCCCCCGAAAAGGAGGAATGTAAGTGATAATCTGCTGTGATTGGCATGGGAAACTCCTTTCCGCGCAGACGGAAAACTCTTTTATTGTTTCTATGTTACAAGTATAGTTGATGCGGGAAAAAATTACAAACGTTTTTGCAGTGTAAATGTGTGTCGGTATTCCTTTTGACTTATGGATTTTGCCGGGTGTATAATCATAAAGAATGTGGGTGCTTTACTGTATCTGAAATTGAGAGAAGACGGGGGAGGCGTATCATGGCGGTTATCGGCATTGATCTGGGAACGACCAACAGTCTGGCATGTGTCTGTCAGGACGGCAGGGCAGTTTTGATTCCCAATTCTTTAGGGGAAAATCTGACGCCCAGTGTGGTCAGCGTGGGTGAAAACGGGGAAATATGCGTGGGCGCTGTGGCAAAGGAGCGGCTGATTTCCCATCCGGAGGCATCGGCATCCTCCTTCAAGCGCTATATGGGGACGAACAAGGTGTTTACGCTTGCCGGAAATAACTTCACGCCGCAGGAGCTTTCCTCTTTCGTTCTGCGGCAGCTCAAAGAGGACGCGGAGAGGTATCTGGGGGAAGAAGTCACGGAGGCTGTCATCAGTGTTCCGGCTTACTTTAACGACAATCAGAGATATGCCACCAGGGAAGCGGGGCGACTGGCGGGCATTCATGTGGAGAGGCTTGTCAATGAACCTTCCGCCGCCGCGCTGACGACAAGCAGGATCAGCGGGGAGGAGGAAGGCTCTTATCTCGTCTTTGATTTTGGCGGCGGCACGCTTGATGTGTCCGTGGTGGACTATTTTGATAATGTGATAGAGATTGTCGCCGTGAGCGGCGATAACCGTCTGGGCGGAGACGATTTTGACGAGGTGATCGCGCGCAGTTTCTGCGCACATCACCATATGGATTACGACAACATGGATCAGCAGAAGAGAGCATCGCTTCTGCGGCTTTCCGAGAAGTGCAAAAAGGAGCTGACCTGTCAGGACGAGACGGAGCTTGTGTGGGAGGCGGAAGGTAAACGGATGCCATTGAACAATCTTCTGCTGGCAGGGCTTGGCCAGAACTTGTTTGACCGAATTAGTCAAGTGATAAATACGGCTCTCAGGGACAGCGCCCGGTCGATCGAGGAGATTGACGAGATCGTTCTGGTGGGCGGCTCTTCCAAAATGCCGGTGATTTCCCTCTATCTGCAGACGCAGCTGAAAAGGAAACCGAACATGGTTGCCTCCCCGGACGAGGTGGTCGCCATGGGGGTGGGTATTTATGCGGGAATCAAAGAGCGGAAGCAGGATATCAGGGATCTGGTACTGACGGATATCTGTCCTTTTACGCTGGGCGTCAATGTCGTAAATTATGTGGATGACGACAATCCCATTATGTCAGCGGTGATTGAGCGCAACAGCGTGCTTCCCTGCTCCAGGACAGACTGGTATACGAATGCCTGTGACAATCAGACGAAAATCGTCGTGGGCATCTATCAGGGAGAGGCGTTTTACTGCAACGACAATCTGAAACTGGGCGCCATCGAGATGGATATTGCGCCGGTCAGAAAAGGTCGGACACGTCTGAAAGTGTGTTTTACATACGATATCAACGGCATTCTGGAGGTGGAGGTCACGGACTGCACGAATCCCGGGGTGGAGCGGGCGAAGAGAAAAGTGCTGACAAGCGAGAACCTGCGGCTGTCGGATGAGGAAATAGAGCGCCGCCTGAAGGAACTGCGGACCTATAAGCTGATGCCCCACGGCGGCATCCGGGCGAAAATGGTGATGGCGAGAGGGGAGCGGCTGTATGCCCAGACGCTCGGCGCGAGACGGCAGGAGGTTGCCGCCATGCTTGGGCAGATACAACAGGCGGTCGCAAGCGGGGATGACAGGCGGCTCAACGAGTGCCTGCGGATGGCGGAGGAGCTGTTCGGCCACTTGGACACATAGCAGGAACAGAGGAGCGCAGATGGATTATTTGGGTGAGAATCAGGAGAAAAATGTGGACGCGTTTGTCCGATACTGGAATGCATATAGAAAATCCTCTGAAAGGCAGGGGACGCTTGACTGGTGGAGGGGGTATCTTTTCTCGGAGGAATTTCAGAATATAAGATTTCATCCGCAGGTGGTGCATCTGCTTGCGGGCGAGCGGGCATGGAGATGTCTGCGGCATGATTTTTTCCATATAGACTATATGACGGATGAGATCAAGGGTCTCCTGTGGGAGGCGTATGGATTTCAGGAAGACGATGGGACGGCATATCAGGGCGAAGTGCACAAACTGTGGATATATCTGCATCCGAAACATATCAGACGGCGGATGAAGGAGAGGACAAAGCGTCTGGTCAGGGGAGCGGCGGTTATTTTTATCCTGCTGATCAGCATTTGGGGAGCCAGCATGATCAATGACGGGAGAGTGCTGGTTCCGGTTGTGGCGGCGCTGTTATACTATACAAGAAACCTGTTGGAGGATAAAGCATGAATATCTGGAAGATACTCGGCATAGAGCCGACAACCGACAAAAAAGCCATCAAAAAAGCCTATGCGGCGAAAACAAAGGTGATTCACCCGGAGGATGCGCCGGAGGAGTTTAAACGGCTGCACGAGGCGTATCAGGCGGCGCTCGGGTTTGCGGATTATGTCAGACAGGTCGAGCACTCCGGCGGCAGCGTGACGTCGTTTTACAGGGACGGGGCATGGGAAGACGCGGGCGAAGATGATGCCGAAACCGCAGGGGGCGACCCGTCGGAGAATAAAGGGGAACCAGAAGCGGCGCGCACCGGGGAAGCGGCAGAGGAAGACGGAGCGGCGCGAGCCGGGGAAACTGCCGGGGAATCCGAAACGGCGCGCACGGATGAAATCACAGACGAACCCGGGCAGGAAAGCCTTCTGGCATTCTTTGAGGAGAGTCAGGAGAAACACGGGCAGCAGGTTGACGCGTTTTTGAACCACTGGAAAGAGTTCCAGGGACCCTACCACGACCCGGAGGCAATGGAATGGTGGAAAGCATATCTGTCCTCGGAGGAATTTCAGAACATCCGTTATCATGCGCAGGTATTGGAGACACTGGCGGACGAGATTGACGATAAATGTTTTTACGGCATAGATGAGGTGAAAATGCTCTTCTGGGAGGCTTACGGGTTTCAGGGAGACGAGGAAAATGTGTACCAGGGAGACCGGCAGCGGCTCTATAAAAGCCTGTATCCGGCATATGCGAAACAGCAGCATGATTTACAGTACGAGCGCAGATGGGCAAGGAATGACAGAATCCTCCGCGTTTTCATAGGCATCGCGGTGGCGGCTCTTCTGGCAGTCTGTATTCTGATTCCCGTGACGATCCACAGGCAGCGGGAGAACGGGCGTCTGTTCCTGATCGACTATATGGCGCGGCGATATCCGGAAACGTCCTTTTCCGAGCCGGAGCGGACCGGCAAGGAGGACGACGGCAGCATCGTCTATGCGCTGCGCTCCTCGGCGCACCCGGAACTGCCTGTCACCGCGAAGGTGGAGTATGGATATGTGGAGGGGAAAAGGGTTTATCTGGTGAAAGAGGATTACGGTCAGCTGCTTTTTGAGTATTATGCCGCACAGTACGGTCTGGAAGGCTGTCTGGTGACTTACACGGAAGGCACTTACGCCGATCCGGAAATCGTAGAGTACGCGACGCTCCTTTATCCGGAAATCGGAGGGATAGACGCTTTCTGTGAGAGTGCGGAAAAGATGTTCAGGGAGCAGGAGGAACTGCAGATTATAGAGGAAGTGGCTGTCTGTACGGAGTCGGTGCTGTTTCCGCAAGTGCTTTTAGACGGCGGCGTGCCGGATTTTTCTTTTGCCGAAAGGCAGGTATACGATCTGCATACCGTGGAGGCGGATGAACTTTCCAAAGCGCTGAAGGACGCGTACATGTGTTATATGTTCCAGTTTGAGGCATGGAACATAACAACAGGGCAGTACAGGGAGTGGGGAGCGGCATACGAAGAGCGGAGCGTGGAATGGGAGAATGAAGACGGGGAGTGGCACGAGGAGCGGGACCCGGACTCGGGAGAACTGCTCTGCAGGTTCTTTATTCCGACCTATGACTGGCTGGAAGGGTTTTACAGCGGCGGCGGAGTCAGTCTGCCGACTTATACCCGCATGATAACCGTAGGAAACGCGTATTATTTCCTGCGGGACCGGGGCGCGGACCTGACCGTCAACGAGGATGGCAGCGGCTTTACCGTAAAGTTTTACGGAAACGTCACCGACTTCGGAAGGGAGCCGTCGGTGGAATTTTATGATTTGCGGGATTGTTATTAAATTTTTTGAGATTATTTCCCAAATATTTTTGATTTATGTCTTGAATTTTTGGGACAAATTGGGTAAAATAAAGTCGTTGACAAAATTTTGTCAATCTTATCCAATTTGATTGACGAAATTATATAGCAAAGTAACAAAAAATCAAGATTCAGGAGGAACGAAAAATGGCAGTAAGAGTAGCAATTAATGGTTTTGGCCGTATCGGCCGTCTGGCATTCAGACAGATGTTCGGAGCAGAGGGTTATGAGGTTGTAGCGATCAACGATCTGACCAGCCCGAAGATGCTTGCACACCTGTTAAAGTACGATTCTTCCCAGGGTAAATACGCTCTGGCTGATACCGTATCCGCAGGTGAGGATTCCATCACGGTTGATGGTAAGACATTAAAGATCTACAAAGAGCCCGACGCAAACAACTGCCCTTGGGGTGAGCTCAAGGTTGACGTTGTGTTAGAGTGCTCCGGCTTCTACACCAGCAAAGAGAAGGCTCAGGCCCACATCAATGCAGGCGCAAGAAAGGTTGTTATCTCTGCTCCCGCAGGAAACGATCTTCCTACCATCGTATACAATGTAAACCACGAGACACTGAAGGCTGACGATACCATCATTTCCGCGGCATCCTGCACGACGAACTGCCTGGCTCCCATGGCTAAGGCACTGAATGACCTGGCTACCATCAAGTCCGGTATCATGAGCACCATCCACGCTTACACAGGCGACCAGATGATCCTTGACGGTCCTCAGAGAAAGGGTGACCTGAGAAGATCCCGCGCAGGTGCAGTGAACATCGTTCCCAACAGCACAGGTGCAGCTAAGGCTATCGGTCTTGTTATCCCCGAGCTGAACGGCAAGCTGATCGGTTCCGCACAGCGTGTTCCTACCCCTACAGGTTCCACCACCATTCTGGTTGCAACCGTAGAGAAGTCCGTTACCAAGGAAGAGATCAACGCGGCTATGAAGGCAGCAGCTACCGAGTCCTTTGGCTACAACGAGGATGAGATCGTTTCTTCCGATATCGTAGGCAGCACCTACGGTTCCATCTTCGACGCTACCCAGACCATGGTAGGCGAGGACAATCTGGTTCAGGTTGTTTCTTGGTATGACAACGAGAACAGCTACACCTCTCAGATGGTTCGTACCATCAAATACTTCTCTGAGCTTAACTAAAAGCGTAAACGCTCAGTGAACTATAATCAGTAAATGAAAGAGGCTCGGCCGCTGGGCCGGGTCTCTTTTTACATGTGCGCGAGGCGTATGTGGATTAAACTATCAAAAGGAGGATACACAAATGTCTTTAAACAAGAAATCAGTAGATGATATCAACGTGAAGGGCAAACGCGTTCTGGTGAGATGCGACTTTAACGTGCCCTTGAAGGAAGGCAAGATCACGGACGAGACCCGTATCGTGGCAGCACTTCCTACCATCAAAAAACTCGTTGAGGATGGCGGCAAGGTAATCCTTTGCTCCCACCTCGGCAAGGTGAAAAATGGCCCCAACGAGGGCGAATCTCTTGCGCCTGTAGCTGAGAGACTTTCCGAGAAGCTCGGCAAGCCCGTCAATTTCGTAAAGGACGACAATGTGACTGGCGAGGCTGCTACGGCTGCTGTTGCTGCTATGAACGAGGGTGACGTGGTTCTCTTACAGAACACCCGCTTCCGCGGCAAAGAGGAGACCAAGCCGAAGGAGGCAGGAGAGGCTTTCGCGAAAGAGCTTGCCGATCTGGCTGACGTTTATGTGTGCGACGCTTTCGGTTCCGCTCACAGGGCGCACGCTTCCGTTGCGGTTGTCACCAAGTATATCACAGAGAAGGGCGGCGAGAACGCTGTCGGTTATCTGATGCAGAAGGAGATCGACTTCCTCGGCAACGCGGTAGAGAATCCCGTAAGACCTTTCGTGGCGATCCTTGGCGGCGCGAAGGTTGCGGACAAATTAAACGTAATCAACAACCTGCTTGAGAAGTGCGATACCCTGATCATCGGCGGCGGTATGGCTTTTACTTTCCTGAAGGCGAAGGGCTATGAGATCGGCAATTCTCTTGTTGACGAGGAGAAGCTTGACTACTGTAAAGAGATGATGGAGAAGGCGGAGAAGCTCGGCAAGCAGCTTCTGCTTCCTGTTGACACCGGCGTGGCAGCGGCTTTCCCGAATCCTATCGACGGTCCTGTTGATGTAGAGTATGTGGACGCCGACAAGATCCCGGCTGACAAGGAAGGTCTCGACATCGGTCCCAAGACGCAGGAGCTTTTTGCGAACGCGGTGAAGAGTGCGAAGACCGTTGTATGGAACGGACCTATGGGCGTGTTTGAGAACCCCACTCTGGCAAAGGGCACCATCGCTGTTGCGAAGGCTCTGGCTGAGACGGATGCTACCACCATCATCGGCGGCGGCGATTCCGCGGCGGCATGCAACCAGCTCGGTTTCGCAGACAAGATGTCCCACATCTCCACAGGCGGCGGCGCTTCCCTTGAGTTCTTAGAGGGCAAGGAATTGCCGGGTGTAGTGGCAGCGGACGACAAGTAAAGTTGCGATGAGCAGAGCGAGAATGATCATAGCTGAGAGAGAACGTGCTTGCACGGGTTTTCTCTCGGATATGATCGTTTGAGGGTGCAACGCACCCGAGGAATTGCGAAGCAATTTCGAGACTCTGCGGATTGAATATAAATTATCAAATAAGGAGACAATACAATGGCTAGAAGAAGAATTATCGCCGGGAACTGGAAGATGAACATGACTCCCAGCGAGGCTGTTAAGCTTTGTGAGACATTAAAGGATCTGGTAGTGAACGATGCGGTTGACGTGGTTTACTGCGTGCCCGCGATTGACATCGTGCCTGTGGCTGAGGCTGTCAAAGGCACAAACGTGCATGTGGGCGCCGAGAACTTCTACATCGAGGACAAGGGCGCGTACACGGGCGAGATTTCCGCGCCCATGCTGAAAGACGCGGGCGTGGAGTATGTGATCATCGGTCACTCCGAGAGAAGAGAGTATTTCAAGGAGGACGACGCTTTCCTGAACAAGAAGGTGTTAAAGGCGCTGGAGGCAGGTCTTACACCGATCCTTTGCTGCGGCGAGTCCCTGGAGCAGAGAGAGATGAACGTGACTATGGACTGGATCAGACTGCAGATCAAGTCCGACCTTGCAGGCGTTACCGCTGATCAGGTGAAGGGTATGGTTATCGCATATGAGCCGATCTGGGCGATCGGGACCGGCAAGACCGCTACTTCCGATCAGGCTCAGGAAGTATGCAAGGGCATCCGCGAATGCATCGCTGAAATGTACGACGAAGCTACCGCTGAGGCGGTGCGCATCCAGTACGGCGGATCCATGAACGCTGGTAACGCGGCTGAGCTTCTTGCAAAGCCCGACATCGACGGTGGTCTGATCGGTGGCGCTTCCTTGAAGCCTGACTTTGGGCAGATTGTGAACGCGTAAGGGACGACGTTACGGAGCGTGTTAAAAGGATAAAAGGTTAATGAAAACTCACTTCGATGCAGCAATACGAATCGGGGTGAGTTTTTGTTACGGTGGCACGCTGACAGATAACATGGTACGATAGAGGAAAATGGCATAGGAAACGGAATGACAGGAAAGACGGAGACATTATGAGTGGCATACAAAAACTGATTGCGCGGTTGAACAGGCTTACCATCAGGCGGCAGCTCTACCGGATCTATACGGTGGTAGTGGTTGTCCCTATTCTTCTGATCGGGTCTTTTCTGCTTATGTACACGTATCACATGATGCAAAATTACTATACGGATTTATTGAAGGCAGATAATTACCGGGTGAGAAACATCTTTTTTGATATAACCAGAGAGGTTTACGAAATCTCCCGTGATATCTCCTTTGACAGCGGTGTGCGGATCATTCTTGCGGATGATTTTGAGGGCAGACAGGAATATATGAGGGCGGTAGACAGTAACGAGGTGTTAAGCCGCTACGCGTCAACCTACGCTGAGGTATCCAAGATTGAGATATACACAGACAATCCTTCCCTGTCTGATTATAAGCAGTTTGTCCAGATGGATGAAAGCGTAAAAGGGACGGTATGGTATCAGCAGGCGATGGAGCAGGCGGGCGTTTTCTGGAAAGCAATTTCATGGGAGGACGGTTACCGGGACAGCAACTGGGATCTGTGCCTTGTGAAACGGATCCAGCTTGTCAATTCGCCCTACCATGCGGTGCTTGTCATACACATTGACTCCAATTACCTGCGTGTCTGGGTGGATAATACCGAGTATGGCAGCGTGATGTCGGTAGACCGGGGCGCCGTGTTTTACAGCTCCGATATGGTGAGAAACGGAAAAGCGCAGCCTGTGGCGATTGCCTTTGACGAATCCTATTTTCAGTACACAGGGCGGATCAGGATAGACGGTCACCAGTGCTTTGTCGACGTGTCCACGCTGCACGCCTATCAGTCCGGCTCAAAGATATATATCTGTACACTGGATAAGCACGGATATGACCATATACGGAGCATTCTGTATATCTGCGGGGCGATGATTGCCGTGGCACTGATTATTCCCGGTATTCTGATACATATTTTCACGAACTACTTTACGGGGAGGGTGCGCCTTCTCAGACAGGAGATGCACAAGGTGAGCAATCAGGATTATGAGCTGATTCCGGCTTTCCGGGGCAGCGACGAGCTTTCCGAGGCATTCGGGGATCTGCAGGTCATGGTCGGCAATATCAAGGAGCAGGAGGCGCGCGCATATGAGGCGCAGATCAAGGAACAGGAACTTCTGATCCGGCAGCAGGAGATGGAATTTAAGATGCTGGCGAGCCAGATCAACCCTCATTTTCTCTATAATACACTGGAAACCATCCGCATGAAGGCGCTTACGGCTGGAGATAAAGAGGCGGCGACGGCGATCAAGCTTCTGGGCAAGTCCATGCGGTATGTGCTGGAGAATATGGGAACTTCCGTCACCACGCTGGGGGAGGAACTCAATCATGTGGACGAATATATGAAGATCCAGCATCTGCGTTTCGGGGACAGGATCACCTATGAAAAGAAGGTGGAGGAGGGGCTTGATCTGACGCGGTATTATATTCTGCCGCTGCTTTTGCAGCCGGTGGTGGAAAACGCCATTGTCCACGGACTGGATGAGAAAGAGGAAGGCGGCAGGATTGTGGTCTCTGTCTGCCGGAAAACACCCGATGAGACCGGGCTTCTTTTGATCGATGTGGACGATAATGGCTGCGGTATGTCGGAGGAAGCGCTTAATAAACTGAGAACGGACATTGAGATCCGGGACATGAGCCGCAGCAAGAGTATCGGGCTGTACAATATCAACCAGCGTCTGAAATTGCATTACGGGGAGGGATATCGTCTGCATGTGTATTCGGAGCAGGGGACAGGCACAAGGGTCCGCCTGATGATTTCGGTGAAAAAGATGGAGAATGAGAAAAGATAAAAAAATGACTGTAATTTTTCTCCATTCTGTTCGGTATTCGTCATATTACATTTTTTTTATAATGAATGCATCAAGGGAAATGAGCACAGGCACATTTTCAGTGGTGCATTTTTTCCCGAAAAATGTGAGGAAAGGATGGCGGAATATGAGTGCGAGAAAGGCGCAAAAAGAGAGAGTAATCAAACAGAAGTTCAGTATGCAGCTTATGTACAAACAGCGGTATCTGCTATTGATGTCGCTTCCGTTTGTGATCTGGCTGATCATTTTTAAGTACATACCTCTGTGGGGATGGACGATGGCATTTCAGGATGTGAGACCAAAGAACCTGTCGAAACATATCTGGGAAAGACCTTTTGCGGGGCTGGAGAATTTTGTAAAGGCATTCGGCGACCGAATGTTCAACCAGACGCTGATCAACACGATAGGACTCAGTATTCTGGGCATTGCGGTGGGGACGGCTATGGCGATCCTGTTCGCGCTGATGTTAAACGAAATCCGTTTTGTCAAATTTAAAAAGGTGACGCAGACGGTTTCCTATCTGCCCCACTTCGTATCGTGGGTCGTTATCGCCAGTATCGCGAAGATGGTTTTAAACGACGGCGGTATGTTAGACACGCTGTTTGGCACGAAGCTGGGACTGATGAGTACCAACTCGCCGCTGTTCTGGCTGACGGTGGTTCTGGTCAATACGTGGAAAGAGGTGGGCTGGGATGCCATCGTATATCTCTCCGCCATGGCAGGCATTGATCAGGGGCTTTATGAAGCGGCGAAAGTGGACGGCGCGAACCGTCTCCAGCGCATCTGGCACATTACCCTTCCGGGTATTAAGCCGACCATCGTTGTGCTTCTGATCATGGGCATCGGCGGCGCGCTGAATGTAGGTATGGAGCGACAGATGCTTCTAAGCAACGGTATCGTACAGGATCACGCGATGGTGCTTTCGTGGTTTGCGTATGTCAGAGGTATCGGCAACAGCAATTACGGTCTCGGTACTGCAATCGGTATGTTCCAGTCGTTAGTCGGCGTTATTCTGCTTTTCTTAGCAAATAAAGTGGCAGGGTGGCTTGGCGAGAGCAGATTGATATAGATAATATGAAGTGACCCCACATTTGTAGCAACGTGGATTTACCTGTATACTAGAGTTTGATAAGAACAATGG
>RAYM01000096.1 GCA_003611805.1 bacterium 1xD42-87
TATTATTCTTTAGATTATCTACATCCCAAATCACCGTTTTTACCCAGATTAGTTGAATCTACGGATGTATCCAGCCAGGCGGAGAATCCGTCACTTTCTTTACATCTGCGTTTTCTGTGTTATCATACCTTTGTGACCCGATTAAAAAAGCAGGAGCCCCAACCGTCCAAAGTTAAGCTCCTGCCATCATCTATTCGCGGCTTGCGCCGCTTTATTACATGCTTATGATAACCTTATCCGTTGAAATACGCAACCCTTTAAACCAAAAAGACTATGATGACATCCTTTCCTCCATCCAGTTCCACCAGCTCACATGTACATGCGGACATTCTGCCTGCCTCTCTGTCCATGGCTATTACCTGCGTGGTCTGAAGACCCCTGACGGCATCATCCGGCTGCGCATCTGCCGTCTCCGCTGCCATGAATGCCGCAGGACACATGCACTCCTCCCATCCCTCATCGTCCCTTATTCACAGGTATCCGCTCCCGACCAGGCGGATATCATCCATTTTTTCCCGGATAAACACGCACTCCGTTCCCTTTTTGACCGCATTCCCTGTATCGATGAGAACAACGTCAAATATATCATGCGCTCCTACCTGCGCCACTGGAAGCAGCGTCTTCTTTCCTGCGGCATTCCCATCTGTCCCTTAAAGGAACTCGTTTCCCGCTGTTTTTTCTCCTACTGCCGCCAGTTCATGCAGGTTAAACGCACCCCGAATATCTTATTCCCACTGACCACATAACCTTACACGACAGCCTGTTTTCCTTCCCTTATACTATGTCCATACACTTTTATAAGGAGGTTCTTATACATGACACAGGATGAAAAACACGCTGTCGCCCTGATGCGCTACGGGGCTATTGCCCCTCTGGTCAGCGGCACGAAGGATGATTTCCAGAGTCTTGACGATTATTACAGGGAGGCGGCCGCGAAGTCTTATCCGGCTCCGGACGGCTCCACAAAACATTTTTCCGCCGCTTCCATCGAAAGATGGTACCGCTCTTATTTAAAAAACGGTTTTGACTCACTCATGCCAAAAAGCCGTTCTGACTCTGGCAGGAGCCGCTGCCTGGATGATGAATGCCAGGAATTTATCCGCCACATGAAGGAAAGCTATCCCAGGATGCCCGCTTCCATGATCTACCGCGCTCTCCTTGATAACGGACTCATCTCCAGGACTTCCGCTTCCGAATCCTCTGTCAGCCGCTTTGTGAACCAGCTTATGGCTGAAAACAGGATGACAAACAATAAGGATATGCGCCGCTATGAACGGCCCCACATCAATGAGGTCTGGTGCGGCGATTCCAGCGTCGGTCCCAGGATGATCACGGAAAGCGGAAAAAAGAAAGTCTATATCATTGCGCTGATCGATGACGCAAGCCGTTTTATCACCGGCATTGACATCTTTTTCCAGGACAACTTTGTGAACCTCATGTCCGTCATGCGCTCTGCCGTCTCCAAATACGGCAGGCCAAAGACATTCAACTTTGACAACGGCAGTTCCTATAAGAACAGGCAGATGGAGCTTCTCTGCGCAAGGATCGGCTCCACACTTAATTACTGCCAGCCTTACACACCCACTGCAAAGGCAAAGATCGAACGATGGTTCCGCACCATGAAGGACCAGTGGATGGCTTCCCTTGACATGCGCACCTTCCATTCCCTTGACGGACTGCGTGCCTCCCTGTACGCATTTGTCAATGCTTACAATCAGGCGCCCCATTCCTCCCTCGGCGGAAAGTCCCCGGTGGACCGTTTCTTCTCCGAACCTGATCATATCCGCCGGCTGGATGATGCACAGATCGAACGGGCTTTCCTTCTGGAAATTGAAAGAACAGTTTCCGCAGACAGCGTCATCGTTATTGACCATACGGAGTACGAAGTCGATTACCGTTTTGCAAAAAGACGCATCCGGCTCCGCTATTCCCCCGATCTGAAAGAAATATTTGTTGTGGAGCAGGACGCCTCCCTTACGCCTGTAAAGCTCCTGCACAAACACGATAACTCCATGATCAAAAGAAATAAGACTTATCTTTGCAGAGGTGATGAATAATGGATTACATTGCACGTTTCGGTCTGGAATTCAACCCGTTCCTAAAGAATTCCAAAGAAATCCTCGTGGAGAATGAGGAAGCCCACGAGGTGCGTTTCCGCCTGAATTATCTTGTAGAGACCAAAGGCTTCGGCCTCCTGACCGGCTCCCCTGGACTCGGCAAGACAACGGCGCTTCGTTCTTTTGCTGCTTCCCTGAACCCTTCACGCTATAAGGTGGTCTATTCAAGCCTTTCCACCCTCACCGTACAGGAATTCTACCGCCTTCTGGCTTCCTCCTTCGGGGCGGAACCTGCATCCCGCAAGATAGACAACTTTAAGCTCATACAGGACTCGGTCAACTACCTTGCCCTTGAAAAAAGGATCACCCCGGTCATCATCATCGATGAGGCCAACCACATGAACGGAGCCGTTTTAAGCGACTTAAAGATACTGTTCAACTTTGAGATGGATTCCAGGGACCGGGCTGTTATCCTCCTTGCCGGACAGCCCCAGTTAAACAATACCCTGCGCCTGAATGCGCATGAACCGCTCCGCCAGAGGCTGGTAATGAATTATAACATGGAGGGCCTCTCAAAGGAAGAAGGCCGCATTTATGTCACGGAAAAACTAAAAGGCGCAGGATGCAGGCAGATGGTCTTTGAGGAAAATGCCCTTGAGGCAGTCCTTAACTCTGCCAACGGTACGCCGCGTGTCATCAACCGTATCTGCGATGCCTGCCTGCTCATTGCTGACTCCAAGGAGCTTCATACAGTAACTGGCGAGACTGCCATGCAGGCCATCAATGATGTCCAGCTTGGGTAAGCATTCGCAAATCCAACGTTTTGCGAATAGTTAACGGTTGAGATACAATTCAGTATAGACAGTTGAAAACAGGGTATCCCTCAGTTCATGGGATGCCCTGTTTTCCGAATTGTACCCGGAAACAGTACAATCCGTGTCCAGTGCCTGGCCATGCCGATTTTTAATTGTGCTGACAATTCATGTGCTGCTTTCTTTCTTCATGGTTCCAGACGTTGGAAAAAGAAAAACGGCAGGAATTGTTTATACAATACGGCTCCGAAGCAGTCCCAAATAAACTGCGCAAACAGATGCAGCAGCTTCGACCGTTCTTCTAAACTACACCAAAAACGGGTGCATTTAATGTGAAGAAAGTAGATGCAGATAATTTGCCGAACAACA
>RAYM01000097.1 GCA_003611805.1 bacterium 1xD42-87
AAGGTGCATTTTCTACTTTTTGCCAATCTGATTGTAGATTGGCATATAAATACAATTAACTTCACGGATTCAGGAAAATATTTTTTTGGCTTTTTCCTTTAGAATGTTTCTTGCTTCAACCGGTTCGATAATTTCAACGTATTCACCAAAAGAAAGCAGATAAAGGAAAGTCCAGTCGCTAAGCTGATATCTGAAAGTTACTTCCAATGTGCCATCATCTAATTTTTTAATATACTTCTCTTGAAATTCATCATAAACCTTATACGCTATCTTTTCTGAAAAATGCAATATGAATACGGGCGTATTGTATTCTTCCTTATAGACAGGGGTAATGGAAAAATCCTTTGGCAGTTCACGTTCAAATAACTGATTTGTTATTTGAAGTTCCCTTATGCGGGACATTTTGAAAGTGCGAATATCCTTTTTATTTTCTGAATAAGCAACAAGATACCATGAATGCGATTTGAACACTAATTTCAACGGCTCAACAGTCTGATGAGTTACAGTCAATTCGGCATTAAAATAAGTAAATGTAATCACATATTTGTTGATTATCGCACGTTCCAAAGCTGTAATGTTATTTCGTTCTTTTTCAGGACTGCCCCAATAGGAAAAGTCAATTTCCAACCATTCAGCTTGTAAATTATGGCTAAACAGTCCGGCAACCTTGTTTAATGATTTGTCTGCATCGGGGTAATTTGACGATTTTAAAATCTGCAACGCCTGTACAATATTGTTTTGCTCCTCCTGTGTGAAATAAGATTTATCCAATGAGAAACCATGTAATAAAGACAGCCCTCCGCCAAATCCCTTTTGTGACGTAATTGGTATGCCTGCAACCGAAAGTATATTGATGTCCCTGTATATTGTGCGGGTAGAAACACAAAGTTCTTCTGCCAGTTGTTTCGCTGTTATATTTTCATGCCTTAATAGGAGAAACACAATTTGAATCAGTCTGTCTATCTGCATATCATCACTCTTCTTTTTTGTATTCAGCGGCAAGCTGCCTTAGCCTGTTCAGATTGTCTGAATTATCACCTAAATTTTTTTCAAGCATGGAACAGGGGAATCCGTCACACTCGGCGCAGCTTTTATAAGATTTTTTAGTGCCACATAGTCTTATTTCACAATCACCACACATCTTTTGGGACACCGTATCAGAATGACATCCCAAACAATACATATCTTCTTTTGAAAATTTATAAGTATCCGTTGAATACTCGTCTGCCAGTCTGATTTGCCCGGCTGTATCTTTACGGACAGAAGCCAGATAAACCGCACATTCCCCACAATTCAATCCACAATATGCTAAATCCATTAAAACACTGCCTCCCCTAAATATTTGTCATGTGGAACGATTAAACACTTTTCAATCGCTTTCCAATAGCTGTTGTAAAGATTTTTCTGTGCCGCCCCATAGCTTTCTTTCGTATCAAATTCCCAATAGAGCATATACTTAACACTTTTTACAATGCGGGTAATTTTTAGGGGTGGAAGTCCCTCTTTAATTTGTTCCATGTCTATGTGATACCCTCTTTTGACAAGCCGGAGCAGAAGCAGTCCCTCCTGTTTTTCCAAAAGGCTTTTAGCTTCAAGCATTAACGCTTCAAATTCTTCTACCTTTTGTGGCTTGACTTGATAAATACATATTTCTGTAAACGGCATATTCATATCCTCCTTGTGTGTATTTTAGCATTAGGAATATGACAGCAAGTGTGTCGCATTCCTCTATTTATTTTGAGGGAAATAACAAAAATATGGCTGTTCCCATTTTATGACACAAAATCTCTTTTCTTGACACGCCATAATTATATACGGACTTCTGAATAATTGCAATGACAGTGAAATTTTTGAAATTGCATAATTTGTTGTTTGGCATTTTCCAAACTTCCCCCGTAGTAGGGAATAAGGAAAACTTTTTGAAGAATTTCTCCCAAAACTCCGTCAAAAACGTCCTGTGCGGTGTTGTAGGTAGTGAGAGGGTTTTCAAGAGGGTTTGGGATTCTTCCCAACAAGCAAAATCTGTCCGGCAAGCCGTAGCGCGGACGGGCAGATTTACGGAAATGGGTACCCGTTTCCTATGCTTGCTCCGAAACTTATCATTTCGCAAATACGGAGGAAGGAAAAGGAATGGATTGGGAACCAGAAATCAAGGACAGCGGCTATTTGCCGGAAAAAGGGAAACCGACAGAGGAAACTGTCTGCTACAAAATCGGCGGCACATACTATGAAGTGTCTACCTCCTGCGGCGGCTCGGAACGGCTCCGCGACAAGATGATACGGCTCATAAAATCGGAAACCGTCAAACCGCCCAATGACAAACAGGGATAAATGCGCTATAATGATTTTAACACTACTGTTTGTCGGGCGTTCATTACAGGAGGAATGAACATATGACAGCAAATACATATAAGCCCGGACAGATAACAGCATTATACGCCCGTCTTTCGCAGGAAGATACGTTAGAGGGCGACAGCAACAGCATTGTGAACCAGAAAGCAGTCCTCTCCAAATATGCGGCGGACAACGGCTTTTCCAATCCCGTTTTCTTCATTGACGACGGTGTATCAGGTGTGACGTTCGACAGACCAAATTTCAACCGTATGATTGCAGAGATTGAAGCCGGAAACGTAGCAACGGTCATTGTCAAGGATATGTCAAGGTTGGGGCGCGATTATCTGAAAGTCGGCTACTATACGGAAATCTTTTTTGTAGAGCGCGACGTTAGATATATCGCAATCAATGACGGTGTAGACAGCGCAAAGGGGGATAACGATTTTACCCCGTTCCGCAACCTGTTTAATGATTTTTACGCCAAAGATACAAGTAAAAAAGTACGGGCAATCAAACGGGCGCAAGGACAGGCGGGGGAACATCTGACAAAGCCGCCTTACGGCTACATGGTAAGCCCTGCGGACAAAAAGCTATGGATTGTGGACGAGGAAGCCGCTGCTGTGGTGAAACGCATTTTTGATTTATGTATCGGTGGGAAAGGTCCTATGCAGATAGCAAAAATCCTCAAGGAAGATAAAGTACCGACTGCCAAAGCCTACTATGCCGAGAAAAAGGGGAAAGCACTTCCCGAAAA
>RAYM01000098.1 GCA_003611805.1 bacterium 1xD42-87
ATCCTGTATATCAAAAAACTATACCGGCAGTCCCTTCAGCTCAATCCGCTGTTTCTTTTAGCCTGCCCTTACTGCGGAGCGAAAGGAGCCTGCAAAAAAAGGGGCAGCTATGAACGCAGCCTTGTCACCTTCCCCGATGGAAAGCCGGAAGTACCCCGCCTGAAAATCCCACGCGTGCAGTGCCCCTGCGGATAGTCCCACGCTCTCCTGCCGGATTTTATCGTGCCATACTTTTCTTACTCCCTTCCCATGATCCTTATGCTCCTTTCCGACTACTTCCACAGGCGGCTCACGGTCCGCGGCATCTGCGAAAAATACGATATGCACATGAATGTTGCCGCTGTGGTTATGCCCGTCCGGGTGGATGCATACAAGGGCTTGGTGTCCGGGGAAATGCTCTTTGCAAAACTGCTCGCCCAACTGTTGCGCCCGGTCTACGGTCAAGCCGTTGTCCTGTGCGTCACGGGGGTCAAAACTGATGATGTAATGGTGGCTCTTTACGTCCTCCCGTTTTTGGTTCTTGCCGTATTTCAGATTGGAGCGCATACACGCTATGGCGAAATCTTCCCCGCCGCAATTAAGGGAAGCTATGCGGTAATCGTCACGGGGGAGAAGCCGCCCATTTTTATCAAGAGTGGGCTTCATGGTAAACTCGTCATGCTCAAAGGTTAGGTACTGCTCGGCAGCTCCGTAATCGGCATTTTTAGAGCTGATATGTTTGAATGTTGCCAACGGCTTCACCTACTTTCTGCAAGACTTCAAACTTCAAGGCGGCAAGTTCCGCTGTAGCGGCTCGTACCTCTTTGGAGAGGGCGTTATAAGGTGCGCCGTATTCGTTCAGACAGCGGGCAATCTGGTTCAAGTTGCCGCCTATCTTTCCATACTCGGCTGTGAGTTTCCCAACGGCAGAGAGTAATTCATCATTGACCGGGGAAACGGTAATGACCGGGCGTATGCTTGACTTGATAAGGGCTTGCCGGATAAACTCGGCTTGGCTCATTTTGCAGAGGGTGACACGCTCGGAAAACTCGGCGTATTCTTCCCCGGTCAAGCGTGTCTTGATTACCCGGTGGCGGTGGGGCGTGTTGTATTTTTTCATGGCTGTGAACCTCCTTTCGTGGGTGGATTTTTTCAAGCGGCGCAAGCCGCAAAAAGGCGGGCTTGGGGTGGCAACCCCAACAAGATTCCCATAGGACAAAATGAGCGATTAGCGAAATTTGGTACTGTGGTAGAATCTTGCTCTAAAAAAGTGGCGGCTTCCTCTGTGTGGGCTTTTGCTGATACCCTCGACGGAGAGGGCGGGGCTTCTGCCAGCTTATGCGGCGACATTTCTTCCCCTAATACATACAACACCACGCAAAACAAAAATGACGGAGATTTGCGGAAATTTCTTCATTTTCTTTTCATTCCCTACACCACAAAAAATTTGAAAACTACCAAACAGGGTAGAGGAATTTCTCTTTATCCCCCTTTGCACGGCATAATACTGGCGATTTTTGAAAATGCCAAAAATGGGCGCAAAAAAACAGGAAACCTTTTCTTGATTTCCTGTCTTGGTGTACCGTTCTATGTAACGGCGGTTATTCGATTTTCTGTTTGCTACAATTCCACAAACTTGAATTTACAATTCATCTTCGCCTGTTTTTTAACTTTAACATCTGATGTAAATACACTGTTATCCAGCACTTCTTTTGGATTTCCAAATCTGGCTGCGTTTACTATCTCTACTTCACCCCAAATTTTTGACCGTGCTTTTTCCACTTCTTCCTCGGTCATATAAGAAATTCCTGCGATTTCTTCTTCTGCATTTCGTGTAACCTTAATGCTGACGGTTCCTTTTGAATCTGTATTTAGCAAATAAACAGAACTATCGGCATGCTGATCCTTGATAATATATACTAACTCGCCTCGATAGTAATAGAAGTCTTCAATTTTTACGATGCCATAGGCTGCATATTCTTCCAAAAGCGCCGTATCCTCCCAACCTTCCTCATTGCCTGACTCCTGTGCTTCACTTGCTGCATTTCTTATGGAGTCTTCTGTATCTGTCTGTCCGGCATTTTCCACATACGTCTTCTTTATTTGATTGTTAGTTCCAGTGAAATCTTCTGCTCTGCTTAAAGCTCCACATCCCGTTAATTCTAATAAAGTACCGATTACAAGAACCATACAGCTTAATTTTCTGATATTTTCATTATACATAACATATTTTTCCCTTTCGTCTGAAAATTCCGTTTTATCTCTGCCTTATTATATATCCGTTTCTTCCAAAATGAAAGCAATTTATTATACTTTCTGTTCATCAAAGCGAAACTTAAACAGGGCAGCGACAAGCCGCTGTTTTATGCTGTCCTCGGTATCTCTGTCGATATGTCCGTTTTCAATGGCGGCGATTCGGATTCGCTTGCTGTAATGCCATAAAACTTCGTCCACGGCTTCCGGCTCTCCGTTGGTCGCCCGGACAATCGTTTCATAGGGCAAAAGGTTCGGATTCCCCATGTGAAAGCACCTCCATTTCTTTGTGCAAAAGCTGTAAAGTCCTGCGGATTTGATGCCCGGTCGTACTCCGGCAGCGTCCGTACATTTTCCCGATTTCCTGTTGTGTATACTCCCCGAAAAAGTAAAGGAATATGATTTCCCGGTTTTTCTGTGGTAGGGATAACAGGGCGGCGGCAAGCTCCCCATTGGTGAGGATAACTGTCTGACCGCATACCGTTATAGGGTGTTCTTCGTAGGGTGCTTCAAAATATTCGTCTGTTGTGCCTAAGGGTAAAACTTTTCTTCTGTGAGGTATTCAAAGGATATTTCTCTTTGCCGCCGTTTGCTCCTGTTACGCCATGCGTTGATAGCTGCAAAGCGTATGACGGTCTTGCAATAGCCGTTGAAAGTATACATGATCCTGAATCCGTGAAGTTAATTGTATTTATATGCCAATCTACAATCAGATTGGCAAAAAGTAGAAAATGCACCTTGA
>RAYM01000099.1 GCA_003611805.1 bacterium 1xD42-87
CTGAGCGCTATTTTGTGAGCTAAAGTATTGATTTTTCAAGGAGCAAATCCCATTTTTAATGTGGGAAGTTTGAGTAACTTAAGTATTTATGTGGCGGTCATAAATGCGGCTTCCTTTATAGGAATTGCGGCCTGCTTTATGGTGATCGGGTTCCATATGCGGAATACTTTGGATAAGGATCTAAAGGAGCTTGGGACATTGAAAGCAGTGGGTTACAGGGGTGGTCAGATTGTAATGTCCTATGCGTTACAGTTCCTGTTTCTTGGATTGATTGGTGGTATGATCGGTGTGGGAATCTCACAGTGCATTATGCCGATAGTTATAAAGAGTATAGCGACGGATATCGGTTTTGTATGGAACGCTGTATTTTTGGGGGTTGAAGTAGGGAAAAATCTATTGATTATTTTATTGGTGACTGTGGCGGTAACGGTGTTTTTGGCAAGAGGAATTTTCCGGTTAAGACCTGTGGAAGCCATTCAGGAAAGGGAGAAAGTGATTCCCGGAAGAAAAAGCAGGATGGACATATAAAAAACCCCTTTCCCAGTAAACCTGTCCGTTATCATTAAGATGATAAGTTTTGAGAGGGCAAGGAGCCTACTGACAGGCATTGTCGTATCTGTCCTTATGTGTGTTGCCGGGTTTGCAGTAATCCTGTATGCAAGGCTGGTCAATGATCAGGGAGGGATGCTGCAGATAACGGGTGCGGAAGTTTATTCTGTAAATGTCCAGCCAGCCAGACCGGAAGAGGCAGCGCAGATAGCGGGGGAACTGGAAGGGGAAGGTGTCCGCAAAGTTATGACAGCTATTGAGCCGGGAAGTTCAAGGCTTCTGTGTGATTATGGGGTATATGCGGCGTTAAGTGTGTATAGCGATTATGAGGAATTGGAAAATCCCTCGATCTATGCAGGGCGATATCCGAAACATGAAAATGAAGCTGCTATTTCAGGGAATCTGGCGCAGGCGCTTGGAAAGGATATCGGTGATACTGTAGAAGTGTCTCAGCTCTTTCAGGAAGATGCAGGGGAAGGGGCGTTCCTGATCGTTGGTCTTACGCAGGGCACTTATACGGGAGGAATGGATATCTACCTTACTATGGAAGGGCTTAAACTGATTGATTCCGCAGCGCAGTGGCAGACAGTGCATGTTTATCTGGAGGAAGGAATTGACGCAGAGGAATACTGTCGAAACCTTAAAGATCGTTTTTCAGACCGGCTTTCCTATGTGGGGGGATTTGAACAGGTATTTTATTCCCAGCTTGCCCCGATCATAAACAGTGTGTCCGGCGTGGTGTTTTTTATTATGGCGGTCATGTTCCTGCTCATTATCATTATGGGGTATTTTGTAACAAATTCCATTTTGTTGACACGAAAAAGGGATTTTGGGATAATGAAGGCGCTGGGGTATTCCAACGGACAGATCATATCCCAGGCAGTGGTGACATTTATGCTGTATGTCGCAGGGGGCAGCCTGTTAGGGAGCATGTTCCTGTATTTTGGCTCCAATGCTGTGATGGCAGGGCTGTTTCATGGGATGGGAGTTTACCGGATTTCTTTCCGTTTCCCTGTGGCGTGGATCGCTGCGCTTGTCCTATGCATGGAAGCGGCAGGATGCCTGACAGCGTTTATTTCAGCATGGAAAGTCAGGAAGATTGCCCCTTGCAGTCTCATAAAGGCAGAATAGTAGTGTGAAAGGAAGCGGATCAATTGGTATATGATTGTCTGATGATAGAGGATGAGGCGCCGCTGGCGGAAAATACCTGTAAGTATTTGAATCTTTCGGGGATAAATGCGGCGGCGGTATCAGGTGTGGAGGAATATCGTGAATTTATACGGGAAAATACCGCTCGTATGATACTGCTGGACATCAATCTGGGGGATGGGTGCGGGTACAACCTGTGCAGGCAGATACGGGAGGAGACACAGGTTCCAATCATCTTTGTAAGCTGCCAGACGGAAGAAGAAAATATTCTGTTAGGCTTGAATGTGGGCGGCGATGATTTTATCTGCAAGCCCTATTCCCTGCCTATTCTTCTGGCAAAAGTTAAAGCTGTGTTGCGCAGATTTTCTGCCGGGGATGACAGAGTCATTTCTTTCGGGGAATGTCAGGTGAACATGGAAGAGGAAACATTATTAAAAAAGGGGGAGCCTGTTTTGCTGAAAAGAATGGAGATGAAGCTATTGCTTTATCTTATCCGCAACAGGAACAGTCTGGTTGAGAAAGAGGAACTTTTTAAGGAAGTGTGGCAGGAGGCTTATGTGGGGGACGGAACATTGAATGTCCACATAAGGAAGCTGCGTGAGAAGGTTGAGGATAACCCATCCAGCCCGGTCTATATTATTACAGAATATGGAAAAGGCTATATGTTCCGTCTGGCAAAGGAGAATTAAGTGAAGCGTTTTATTGTGATCACCGTCAGTTTGTATCTGGCTGCCTGCGTCTCATTATGCTATATTTTGGCAGCCAGACCGCAGAATAAAATAAAGAATGCTGAGGCAAATGACATTATATTTACTGTCGGGGAATACTGGCCGGATGTGGAGCAGGCGGTCAGTATGATGCAGGGGTATGAGACGGACTATCTTGTAACCGATGCCGATGGCAGGACGGTGGCGGCATCCAGACAGGGGCTTAAAACGGATTATGTGTACGATTTTATCCATAAAGATTACAGTGTAGATATTTTGGTGGACGGTAAAATTCGGGGCAGGATTATCTTTATCAATAATGAAGAGGCAGATTTAAAAAGAAAAGTTGAAATTTGGGCGATATCGTTTCTTGTCGTATTATTTATGAAAGATGTTCTTGCGTTTTTATATTTAAGGACAATATGAAGTGACCCCACATTTGTAGCAACGTGGATTTACCTGTATACTAAGTTTTGGAAAAAACGATGGTA
>RAYM01000100.1 GCA_003611805.1 bacterium 1xD42-87
TATTCCAACAATGGGTGGACGATGTATACCACCAATGCGGAGGCTTCCAGACAGACGGAAATGTGCATGATCTATAATGAAGCATGGGGAAATGCAAAGAGGGGCATTCCGCTGGCGGGTGAAGAAGCGGTGAGTGTGGAGAGTCCGCAGATTAGCTTTGATGCCAAGGCATAGAAGGAAATAAATTCTACAGCCGAATATCTCCAATAAGCCACAGCCTGATAAGGCAGGGCAGGCATCCCCGGCGTTCCGGCAGATTGGGAAATTGGGATAAGTCTTCAAATGGTAAAAATGAATGGAGGCAAAAGAGATATTGATGAAAAAGGGAAAAGTCAAGAAAAAATATCGCGCAGCAGGTCAACACCGAGCTGCTTACAACCTACTGGAACATTGGCCGGATTATTGTGGAGTATGAGCAGCAAAGCCAGCTCCGCGCAGAGTATGGAAAGCAGACCTTAAAAGAACTTTCCAAAGAACTGACAAGGGAGTTTGGAAAAGGCTTTTCGCGCTCCAATCTTCAAAATATGAGGGCGTTCTATCTGGCCTATGAGAAATGCCAGACACCGTCTGGCAAATTGGCCTGGTCCCATTATTGCGAGCTTTTGACAATCTCCGATGAGGGCAAGCGCAGTTTTTATGAAAAAGAGGCTGTCAATTCCGGCTGGTCGGTACGGGAGCTGAAGCGGCAGATTGAAAGCTCCTTGTATGAACGCCTCTTATTATCCAGCGGCGACGCCAACAAAGAAAAGGTTCTCTCGCTGGCTCAAAAGGGAATTGAAATCGCACAGCCAGCCGATATTATCCGCGATCCCTATGTATTCGAGTTTTTAGGGATTCCCGAAAACAAACCTTACCTGGAAAGCGATCTGGAACAGGCGCTTGTGATGCAGATTGAAAAATTCCTGCTGGAACTTGGCCGGGGATTCATGTTTGTGGGAACCCAGCAGCGGATCACCTTAAATAATACCCACTACCATGTGGATATGGTTTTTTACAACAAAATCCTGCGGGCCTATGTGCTGATTGAATTGAAAACAAAAAAGCTGACGCCGGAGGCTGCCGGACAGCTGAATATGTACCTTAACTACTATGCGGCGGAAGTCAATGACCATGATGACAACCCGCCCATCGGCATTATCCTCTGTACCGACAAAGACGGTGTTGCGGCGGAGTATGCGCTGGGCGGTCTGTCCAACAATATCTTTGCATCCCGCTATGTCCTCTATATGCCAGACAAGGAGCAGCTGGTCGCGCAGGTAGAAGCAGTCCTGAAAAAATGGCATGACAAAAACGATGGGAACCAGTAATAAAGTCTGCCCCGGCTGCGGCAGAAAAATGAAACAGCAGTTTATCGGCTTGCAGCATTGTAAATGTGGGATAAGCTGGAAAAAAGACATCGGGTTTTTTGAGCGCACCAGCGATATGGTTTTTGCGTTAGAACGCCGGACCATTGGAAAAAAGGTCAGACAGATTCCGGTCATCCAATATAAAAATGGTGAATAAAAAGAAACAAGCGGTCTGCGTATGCAGGCCGTTTTGTTATGAAGGGAGGATTCCATCATGGTAACCACACGCATCATGCCGCTGCACACCGGTAAGGGCCGCACCGAAAGTCAGGCTGTCAGTGACATTATCGACTATGTAGCCAACCCACAAAAGACAGATAACGGTAGGCTTGTCACTGGCTTTGCGTGTGACAGCCGGGTAGCCGACGCCGAGTTTCTGCTGGCAAAACGGGAGTATATTTCCACCACCGGACGGGTACGGGGCGCGGACGATGTGCTGGCCTACCATGTCCGGCAGTCCTTTGTCCCCGGCGAGATTACCCCGGAAGAAGCCAACCGGCTGGGCGTGGAGTTTGCAAAGCGGTTCACCAAGGGCAATCACGCCTTTGTGGTCTGCACCCATATCGACAAGTCCCATATCCATAACCACATCATCTGGAACGCGGTCAATCTGAACTGTGACCGGAAATTCCGAAACTTCTGGGGCAGTACCCGCGCGGTCCGGCGGCTCAACGATACCATCTGTGTTGAGAACGGCTATTCCATTGTAGAGGACCCAAAACCGCATGGAAAAAGCTATAACAAGTGGCTGGGGGATCAGGCGAAGCCCTCCCACCGGGAACAGGCAATCCGGCGCAAAGCCCCTGGCTGGAAGAATGTTGCCCGCATGGATGAAAAGCTGGGACAAGGGTACAGCGAAGATGAAATACGGGCGGTCCTTGCCGGAGAAAAGCAGCATACGCCCCGCAGAAAAGACGCAGTTTCAACTCCCACTCCGAAGGTCAATCTGCTGGTGGATATTCAGGAGAAATTGCAGGCTGGAAAAGGCGCTGGCTACGCGCACTGGGCAAAGGTATTCAATCTGAAACAGATGGCGCAGACGATGAACTACCTCACCGAGCATGGCCTGTTGGAATATGCAGTCTTGGAAGAAAAAGCGGCTGCTGCTACCATCCGCCACAATGAGCTGTCGGCACAGATCAAGGCGGCGGAAACCCGCATGGCGGAGATTGCCGCACTGCGGACCCACATCATCAATTATGTGAAAACCCGCGAGGTCTATGCGGCCTACCGCAAGGCGGGATATTCCAAGAAATTTTTAGCGGAACATGAAGCGGATATTCTGCTCCACAAGGCGGCAAAGCAGGCGTTTGACGATTTGGGTATCAAGAAGCTGCCCACCGTCAAGAGTTTGCAGGCCGAGTACGCAACATTGTTGGAAGGAAAGAAAAAAGACTATGCCGAGTACCGGCTGTCGCCCAGCAAATTAAAGTTCCTGTCTCCCGCACAAAAACATCAAATTAAAATCTCAGGTTTCAAATACTGTCTA
>RAYM01000101.1 GCA_003611805.1 bacterium 1xD42-87
TATTATTTAAGAAAGATTATAGAATACTGTGAAGCTAATGACCGGGATCTGTTGCTGTTAAAGACACCGGATGGAAACCGAAAGGTTGACCAGCCATTCTATAACACGGTTACCCTGATCGCGGAGGAATACGGAGTGCCGTTCCTTGACATGAATCTATATGATGAGGAGATCGGGCTGACCAGTGCGGATTTCTGGACAGATAATTACCACTTAAATGTGGAGGGCGCCCGGAAATGCACGACCTTCCTAGGTGACTATCTGATGGAGCATTACACGCTGCTGGATCACCGGGGCGACACGGATTATGCAAGCTGGGACAGGTTTGCCGCAAACAGGGAGGATCTCTACCTGCGGGCGATCACGGACAATAAAGATTATTTTGACGAACTGCTTCGCGACCAGAGAAAGATCATTGCGGTACCCAGCGGGATGTCTTTGGAAAAGTCAGAACAGTATTTATCTGTAAAAGAGAGACTGGACGATTTAGAGTATGAGCTGTATGATGCGGAGGATGTGCTCTACGGGGAGGAAAATCAGAATACCTGGACATTGGGGAGCAATACCGTTACGGTGCAGAAGGATTATCAGGCACGGAAGATTTCGATAAATGGGAAGACAAATTTGTCGGTGGAATCGCCGGGTGTTATCCTGATTGTGTATGACGAGGTAACAGACCAGGTCGCGGACGTGGCGGCATTTACGAGTGCGAATGGCTTTTCGGTCCAGCACCTGTATGCGGGAGGTGATGACTGATGGCTACGAACAATCCGTATGAAGCATTTATTTTTTCCGAATGGTGGGATACGCTCAGCACAACATTTGTTTCTTTCTATTTTATTGCGTTTGTCTTTCTGCTGGCGGCATTGTATTATCTGATGCCCCGCAAGGCCAGATGGTGTGTCTTGCTGGCAGGCAGTCTGGCGTTTTACAGTATCGGCGGATTGCGCCCGCTGGTTACGGTATCGCTCTCCTGCATGATTGTCTATCTGGTGGGTCTGATTCTGGAGATGACGGACCGGAGCAAGAGAAACTGGAGAAGGCTTATCCTTTTTACAGGCGTATTGTCTCTGGTGGGAATGCTGGTATTTACGAAGTGCTATTCGCTGTTTGAGTGGAAATTCCGTTATATCGTGCCGCTGGGGATATCGTATTATACGTTTTCCGCAGTCGGATATATGGCGGATGTCTATTGGGGAAAGGAAAAGGCGGAGAAAAATGTTTTAAAGCTGCTTTTATATCTGCTGTTTTTTCCAAAAATACTGCAGGGACCGATCACGAAATACAGGAACCTTGCGCCGCAGCTTGTGGAAGGGCACCGGTTTTCGTACCATAATTTCTGTTTTGGCATGCAGCTGGCTATCTGGGGATATTTCAAGAAAATAGTGATTGCAGACCGCATAGCGGTTTTTACGTCTGCCGTGTTTGCAGATGAGGTTTCTTCCGGTGGGGCGGTGCTCTTGCTCAGCGTTGTGCTGTCGGCGGTTCAGACCTATTGCGACTTTTCGGCCTGTATGGATATTGCGGGCGGCGTATCGCAGATGTTTGGGATCACGCTGGAAAAGAATTTTGACCATCCTTTCTTTGCAAAATCGGCGGCGGAGTTTTGGAGGCGGTGGCATATTACTCTGGGCGTGTGGTTTAAGGATTATATTTATATGCCGATTGTTATTTCGCCGCGTCTGATCAAGTTTTCGGGGAAAGCCGGGAAAAAGTTTGGCAGACGTGTAGGGAAAGGCATTATGACGGTTGTTCCGCTTGCCGTAGTCTGGACGCTGACCGGATTATGGCACGGCACGGGAATGCCTTATCTGGCTTGGGGGATTTATTGGGGGCTGCTCATCATTCTGTCTACGATCTTTGAGCCGGAAATTAAGAAACTGGGCAAGGCATTACATATTAATACGGACAGGCAGGGATGGAAGAACTTCCAGATGACCCGCACGTTCCTGCTCTTTTGTATTGGGCGGATTTTCACGATTCCCGGGGATCTGAAGGTGTCCGCAAATATACTGCGGAAAATCTGCACGGACCCGAAACTCTGGCAGCTTGTAGATAACACACTGTATGCGCAGGGGCTGGACTGGAAGGAGTTTGTCCTGATGCTTTTGATGATTGCCGTTCTCTGGTTTGTGGGTTTACAGCAGAGAAACGGAAGTGTCAGGGAGAAGATCGCTAACTGGAACATGGCTGCCAGGTGCACGTTTTACGCATGCTCGGTCATTTTTGTTCTGTTATTTGGAATATACGGACCGGGGATAGAAGCTGGCAATTTTGCCTATATGCAATATTAGCGTGAGAAGTACTTCTGGCCGCTCACAGCAGAGGCTGCTTCGCGAAGAAGTTCTAGGAGTTGCTTGGCAATTCCGTCTCACACAGGAGAATACCTGAAAAGCGGCATTCTCCGCACAGATTTTAGTCACAGCAATCAAGGAATTACACAGCGATCAAAAAAGGATTAGGAGGAGAAAGACATGGAAGAAAAGATTTTGGCGTTACTGAATGAGGAATACCCGGAGATTGATTTTGCAGCGTCCGACGCGCTGGTGGATGACGGTATTCTGGATTCCCTTACGATCACGGGGATCATCGCGGCATTAACCATGGAGTTCGGCATCACGATTCCCTATGAGGAGATCATAGAAGAGAATTTTAATTCGGTTGCGGGTCTGGCAAAGATGGTGGAGAGGCTGCAGGGGTAGAAA
>RAYM01000102.1 GCA_003611805.1 bacterium 1xD42-87
ATCACAATTCGTTGTGAATCGTTCTATGGCGGTACCGCGCTTACAGGGGTGATTTCCGAACAGCGATCCTATTTCGACCTGATCTATCTGGACATTGAAATGGACGATATGAACGGCATACATACGGCCCTGCAGCTGCGGGATCTGGCACTCCCGGTACTGATTGTCTATGTGTCCGCCCATGAGGAATATCTGAAAGAACTGTTCCGTACCGAACCTTTCCGCTTCCTGTCAAAGCCGGTCAAAAAGACGGAACTCCGCGAGGTCTTTCATGCGGCGTGCCGAAGGATACAGAGCCGGTCGGCCTATTACTCTTTTTCCTATAAAAAAGCCTTACATAAAGTGCCGTTTGACCGCATAGCGTATTTTGAGAGCCGCGGCAGGCAGATATATATCCATATATCGGGGCCGGCCGCGGAGGATCATTATACGGAAGTGTTCTACGGGAAAATGAACGAAGTGGAACAACAGATCTCTGCGGTGAACAACAGATTCCTTCGGATACATCAGTCGTTTCTTGTAAATTTTGACTATATCCGGGTTATCAGGTTTTCCGAAGTGGTCATGATGGACGGACAGGCACTGCAGATCAGTGAAGAACGCCAGAAAAATGCAAGGATGCGGTTCTGCCTCATGATGTCCAGTGGAGACGGCAAGGAGATAACGGATGGCTGATATTACCGTAACAGATATACTGCTCGCCCTGTTCATGGCACGGATTATCCATTCCTACATTTCCCTGTTTGGCAAACCGCTGCGAACGCATTCTGTATGGCAGGCCACACTATGGATGGCATATCTGTGCTTCGAATCGCTGATGCTGGGCCCGGATTCTGCCTATCCGCTGGTGACCCTGACGGGAAACATCCTGTTCATGACCCTGTTATACAGGTCGGTGCATGGGACAGACTTGAAAAACTCTTTCTTTCATATGGGTGTATTCTGCACTGCATGGATGGCGATCGAAGTGGCCGTACACAGCATTCTGCTTTTCATAACGGAGGACACAAAAGCCACATATACACTTGGCAGTGTTATCACGCAGCTCATTACATATATCGCGGTCCAGGCATACGGCAGATTCATGCCGAAAGGAAGAGCTGCCCCACTCCCGCTGCGGTGCTGGCTTGAACTGTTCATCGCTCCGATGGTTTCCGTATACGTCATCTATGATGCCTACAGCCGCTCCCTGGAAAACGGCTCCGGCATCGGATTTGTCGTCGTCTCCCTGCTGATGGTTTTCATAAACCTCATCATTTTTGACGTTTATGAGAGGATGGTATCGCACACACTGGCAGAAAAGAAGAACCTCATTTATGAGCAGGAGATAGAGATGTGCGACCGGCAGGCGAAGGACCGGGAAGCCGCTTACCGGCAGACACGGATGCTGCGGCATGACCTGAACGACAGGCTGATCGGGGTTGGCGCGCTGCTGGAATCCGGACGCAGTGATGAGGCTGCCGGGGAGATCAGCCGCATGCTGGCTGAAAACAGCCTGTACAGGGACGACGTTTCCCACTGCGGCAACCTGACGTTGGATGCCCTGATCAATTATAAACATTCACTGGCT
Source organism: bacterium 1xD42-87 (assembly GCA_003611805.1). Classification (GTDB taxonomy): domain Bacteria; phylum Bacillota; class Clostridia; order Lachnospirales; family Lachnospiraceae; genus UBA3282. The sequence continues at coordinate 1,571 of RAYM01000102.1, forward strand.
GCCGACAGGGATATCCGGATGGAATGCCGCATAGAAGTTCCTCCGGAACTGTTTGTGGAAGGTACTGACCTGTGTATCATACTCGGGAATCTTCTGGACAATGCGCTGGAGGCTGTTGGAAACCTTCCCGTGGAACGGCGGCTGGTAAAACTGGTGGTGAGGCTGGAAAAAGGGACACTGCACATCATGGTGGAAAATCCTTATGCGGGAGAGATCATGGAAAACGCTGACGGCACGATAAAGAGCAGCAAGGGACAGGGGGACCTTCACGGGTATGGCCTTATATCCGTAAGAAAGACCGTGGAGAAGTATAACGGGGATCTTGTCATCCGGCATGGGGAAGGGGTGTTCCGGGCATCCGCCATCCTGTATCCTAAGTAATTTTTACATCCAGATCCCTATTTTTAACATTTCAAGATATCCAAGGAAAACTATATTAAACTTTATATGTAACATAATTATAATTTAGGAGGAATTAAAATGAATACGATTACTAAAAAATTCTCAAGTCTTACTATCTTAAAATTATTGGGAGCCCTTGCTTTATATTCTGCATTTATTGGGGCAAATTCATCATGTGTTTTCTGCTATCACAACCCTGAGAAGCCGGAGGCGCTGAAGAAACTGAAAAAAATCTAGGCAAATGCACATTTCATATTGGAAGATTTAATCTTTACATAATACCTCCAGACTGTGTGGTTTTATCTTACATCCATCTGGAGGTTTACACAAACTTTGGGATAGTCCCAACCTGTCAAGCATTTTTTGATTTTTTTGCTACGCTTAAGTTGACGACATTGCCCGTAAACGGGTCTATATACTCTTTGAGTGTCATTTGGTCGTATTCCAAATCCTCTTTTAATTGGCTCTGGATATACTCTTGTATTTTCTTTGCATTTTTCCCTACTGTATCTACATAGTGTCTGCTGATTAATTCTACAACGCTTGATTTTACTGATTTGTGCCCCGATATCTGATATAATATCTACAAAGG
>RAYM01000103.1 GCA_003611805.1 bacterium 1xD42-87
AAAAGCAATATTCAGTTAAAACGCAGTAACTATGTGGCTTTCAGCCACTTTCACGGCTGTGACGTGAATAATCTAGGTTTATGTTTTATTTATATGCTAGAATAATACAGCTTTTTCTGAAAAGAGAAGGTTAATTAATATTTAAGACAGTTAACCATGTTACGCAGAAAAGTTATATATCAGGGGCATAGATAATGAATGATTTTTCGATATAACAAGGATGTTTGCTTTTCTTATATTGAATTTGTATATTTAGTAAAGAACCAAAGCTATTCAAAGAGATTGGAGATGGATTTTATGAATTAAAAGAGACTAGATATTTTTGTTAAAGTTATATTTAGGTTGTTGAAGAATATTGTAATAATGTTAAATGTCTTTAAATGCGATTTAGTAATCAATCCTTATATTTGAAAGAGTAATAAAGAAAAGCAGATTTGAAAAATGTATTATTGTATGGTATATTGAAATAGAGATGTAGTCAAAATGTAATTTTGAAAGGAACTGTAATATTTGTACATCTTCCATTTTCTCATGGATTTAGTACCACGCGGTTTGCAATATTCTTGGAAGAGGGAAGTATAAGAGGATAGCCTTTTGGTTATGTAGTTGTAGAATTCAATTTTAAAATATCATTTTGATATTTAATAAGTAAGATTTAGAAACAGTATATTTTCAAGAATTTTAGCACTTTTTATTATGAATTATACCCAGATAAAAAATTTGTCATAAATAGAAAGGATAAAGATGCAGATAAAATTATTGGTAAACTTGTTATTAAGCTTAATTGGTATATTAATTTTTTATTTGGTAAGGAGAATAGAAATAAATAGAAAAATTAGAAAAGTTTTTTTGAAATATTGGAGGAGTAATATAAGTATAAAAATACTAAAAAACATCTATAAGTATATGGCATTATTAATATTGTTTGTAATATTGGTCCCTTATTATTTAGTCAAATCAATAGACAGAAAAATAAATACGTTTGTGAATGGAAAAAGCTACGAAAAATATGTTTCTCGTTCTAAATCTAGTATGAAGTCTACATTTGATAAGCAAACTTTTCTACAAAAATATATAAGTTTTTATAAAATAGTAGAAGATAAACTGACGTATGAATATAAGGAAGAGGATAAAAAAAGCTATAATAGTGTTTCAGATATGGTAATAGATGCGAAATCCCAAAAAAACGATAATATAATGATAGTCATGTTTGTATATGTAATAATAAATTATTGTTTCATTTTTTTTAATAATATAGATATGTTATATGTTTTATTTTTAACTGTGCTTATTTGGCTAATCTTATTTTACCAAATTCTTCTAATCTACAGAAATAGAAAAGGATATTATGGAACAAATTATGATGAAGCTAGAGAAATAATTTTTTTCATAAAACAGTCGTCTAATGATAATATAGATAAATTTGGGAGAAAAGGAATTTTAAATGAAGTACAAGAAGATGTCTCAGTAACGAGCGGAGAGAAAGTAATCATATGAGAGGGATAAAGTAGATGAAAGATACTATTACGAGAATGTTATTAAAAATAGTAAATATTTTATTTTTATATAATGTTTTGGGAACGTGTTATGGTTGTTTGTTCGGCTTAATATTATTGTCTTTGAAAGCAGCACTTGCAACATATATTCCTATTGTTGCATTAGTTGAGTGGTATGGTTTTATATCATTTGGAATATTGATGTTTAATATAAAACCAATGGTAAAGAAAAAGTATGAAGATCCTAAAATTGAAATGCAGCTAAAATATTTAAGAGAAATTTTAAAAGAAGCAAATCTTTCAGATAAAGAAAAAAGAGTTTATTGGAGAGAAACAATAAATTGCATTTTAAATATATCAACTGAAAATATGAATAAAACAGATAAGGATAATGATTTCAATTATAAATTATTTGCTTAGTACATAAAGAATAGAGATAGAGGAATTATGAAAAAATAAGTATAAATATGTATTTTCGTGGATCTTGGATAAAAGAATAACTTATTGGTTTGCTAATCGTTATACGGCTAAAGAGTCTTATATAAATGAATGCATTGTAGATAAGAAAGATTTTATGTGCTGTTTTGTAGTTAGAAATGAAAAGAAAGTGATAATTGACCAAAAAGTATTTATGGAATATAAAATAAAAGAAGTAAATTGAATTATCATACATAAAAAAACAATATTTTTTTTGATGCCATCTATATTATATTAAGGTGAGTGAAATATTTAATTAAGTTGAGCGAAACTATTCTCTTATGTCTTTTGCAAACTCCTCTATGGCAACTATGACGGTTTTAGATATATGAAGCAAAAGCATACATTTTCGTTCTGCATATCATTTTATGTTCCTTTCGATCACCTTTCTCCTATATGAAAAAATTGTTTGTTTGAAGAAAAAGCAGCCTGGCCTTAGGCAATGTCATTTAGATAAGGACAACATTGCAGTTAGGATTCTTTTTACAGCGAGTAAACATTTTGTTTATTCGCTGT
>RAYM01000104.1 GCA_003611805.1 bacterium 1xD42-87
AGCATTTTAAGCTCATCATCCGTTAATGAGATTTTATATTTTTTAGGTCTTGCCATAAGAATCACCGCCGTTTTTTTTAGTATATCACGAAACGACTTGGCAAACCAGCAATATTTAACTATTTATCAATGATACAGTACACTAGTTAGTGTGTGCTGTTTATGCGAATATTTGGATTTTTCTCATGTTGAATCAGATACAAACGGGTGTAAAGTATCCGCTTCTGAAACAGATTTGTCAAAAATGCAGATGATGCTATGGATGTCAGCTTTATTTCTCCATTTTATTATAATGCACCCAGAAGCGCAGTAACGTTTACATAAACTAAAGGTTCGTTCCCTTTCAAACCTGTTTTATTCGTTTTGTACCTACATCCGATTTGTTGGACTTTAGAACAACTACTGTGGTCTTTACAATAATTCCGTTTTCCCATGTCCGACAAATTTCACCTGCCCGTACACGTTCATGATAATAGTCGTTCCGCGTCTTAAAGCATTCCACCGTTTCTATCAGACCGCCGTTTCCTTCTACATAGCATCTCTCACCTTTCATAGTTTAGGCAGAACGCATTGATTTTCTGTTTTCGTCAAATCCAGTTTATGATTATCCCACATATGCAAATTTAGTTTGGCATCATCATTTTTTGTCTGTCGGTATGTGCGTTGCATGATAACCATTGTGAACAAAGCAATATGTTACAGTTAACGCATCCTGTTTATCAGTTTGAATTGCACACCAGATTCTTTTTCCACTAATGTAGGATATAACAATTTACAATATGTAACAAATAATATTTGTCGAAAAAATTGCGTGATTACTCGGAATACATACGAGCAATATAATAATAATAAAGTAATTCGTTATAGTAAAAATACACCACTTTACAACTTTTTAAAAGAAATACCGTATGAGATACTTTAGTGTATAATAAGTTTGCACACAAAAATACACGAAAGAAGTGATCTCATACGGCAACCTTATTATACAACGATAAACATATAATTGGCAGGCTTTTTCGATATTTTTCTGTTTATTTTGCTACTTTTGTTGTTCCTACTGCCGAAAGCCTGTTTTTACTTGTATTAGCCATTTTGGCAATGGAGTCCGCTGATTCCATCCGTTCCCTATACAAACACTTTTTGTCCGGCATAACTACAAAATCGCTCAATGCTTTTTATTATGCCTGCTCTTATGCAAAAGTGGACTGTTCCGTTTTTATGAATTTCACTGCAAAACTGGCACTGCGGTTGATTCCGTCAGACCTGAAATCACAGCCTCTCTTTTTGTGTATAGATGACACCATGGTTCCAAAGTTCGGGAAGAAATTTGAGGATGTGTCAAAACTGTTTGACCATGCAGCACATAACGGCTCCAACTACCTTAACGGGCACTGCTTTGTCAGCCTTATGCTGCGTGTGCCAGTATGGCATCAACGCAGGATTTCTTACCTTGCAGTTCCCCTGAGGTACCGCATGTGGCAGAAAAAGGAATCAAAACTGGAACTTGCCGCAGCCATGGTACGCTATGTGATGCCGGAGTTTCATGCACAGAAGAATGTCATCATTCTGTGCGACAGCTGGTATGTAAAGCAGAACCTCGTATCCATCGTAGAGGAATATGATAACCTTGACCTGATCGGCAACGCGAGGGCTGATTCTGTCCTGTATGACCTGCCGCCAGCTCCCACAGGGAAAAAGGGCAGACCGGCAAAGCATGGCCGCCGCCTGTCAATAGACAGCGACTTTCCCCTTTCCAGTGAGAAGATGGGTGGTTACTATACAGGGTGCCGTCTTGTACTGACCAATATTTTCGGAGCCCGTGAAGTCATGGCCTATGTAACTTCCAGCGGAAAAGAGAATGGCACAAAGAGGCTGTTTTTCGGCACCATTCTTCCTTCACAGCTTCAGATATTCTGTGCTTGGCAGGAAAAGGCGCCACTGAACAGGGTTGGAAACGGATGGATGAAGTACATCCCTCTGCTCTTGTATTCCTTCCGGTGGGATATTGAAGTAAGTTACTATGAGCAGAAATCATTCTGGTCGTTATGTGCATACATGGTGCGCAGCCGGAGGGGGATTGAAACACTGGTAAACCTGATCAATATCAGTTACTGTGCCATGAAACTGCCGCCATATATGGAAGAATCATTCACACAATACAGAAATGGCAGTGTGCAGGAATTCCAGTTTGTGCTTAGCGAGCAGATACGACGGCAGATATTTTATGTAAATTTGTTGCAGAACATCGAAGCCCACATAAAATCAAGGGCTGTTATTAAAGCCTTGAGATATCTATGTTTGCGCGACGCGGCTTAATCAAAAAGTTGTAAAGTGGTGTAAAAATATTAAATAGTTACCTGAATCCGTGAAGTTAATTGTATTTATATGCCAATCTACAATCAGATTGGCAAAAAGTAGAAAATGCACCTTGA
>RAYM01000105.1 GCA_003611805.1 bacterium 1xD42-87
CGTACCTCTCACTTTAATTCGCGCTGTCAGAATATAGTTTACCACATTTTATAATGATAGCGAACCGCTAAAAATTTTATCTCTAACAGGTGTATGATACAATCCGACACCCAGACAGGGCAAATATCTACACCGCCGCGCTCCCGCTCCGTTCCTTAAGATATATGCCCTGTCTGGGCTGGGTATAGATATAGCAAAAATCGGAGATATCCTTCGACTACTTATAGTATGTCGAACACTCCGATTTTTGCATATAGATTCCCTAATGTTTGGTAAGTGGAATGAAATTATGGGATATATTTCCTCATGATCGCCCCTACTTTTCCCCATTCTTCATCTAGCTTTCTATTTAGTTGTCTTTCCACCTCCTTACCTTCACCACTGTTGCATATAGCAAACTCACTTATGTTTTCTTTGTGTCCAACCATGCATTTATAACCCTGTACAAGATATTGATGTTTGCTTTTATCATCCTCATCTGAGTCAATGCATTTCACTTGGCTCATAAGATATTTTAATTCCACACTGTAACGCTCATATCCGCCATATTTTTGTACCAGCTTTCCAATTTCGATATATGACATGCGTAACTGCAGCATTTCATCCTTGCTAAGCATTTCTCCCTCCTCTGGGTGTTTTAACAATTTCTTCATTGCAATTAATTCCTTAAAAGCCATTTCCAGTTCCTCCATAAATGCATGGTTAGGGGACAAACATCCCCTAACCACATTTTGACCATTTATAAACCTTAACAAAGCAAAGAATATATTTGCTTGATAAAACTCAAATCATCTGGTGTATAACTCACTTTTTTCTTTAAGTCTAATTCCGCCAATACACCTTTCAGCCCTTTCATTTTTTGCTCATCATCCAACGTTTCAAGAAATGCTAAATCCACCTCATAGTATCTGTACATTTCTTCCACACGTTGTATGATAGCTCTAGAATCAATCTCCAATAATCTTCACCTCCAAAAACTCAATAACTTTATCTATGTGAAATTGTTGCGCCCCCCCCCCTTGATCGGACCCGTTCCATACAGAACCTTGCTTAAGGCATTCCCTGCCCCGCCGAAGAAACCACCCGTACCGCTCACTTTAATTCGCGCTGTCAGAATATAGTTTACCACATTTTCATAATGATGGCGAACCGCTAAAAATTTTATCTCTAACAAGTGTATGATACAATCCGACGCCCAGACAGGGCACATATCTACGTCGCCGCGCTCCCGCTCCGTTCCTTAAGATATGTGCCCCGTCTGGACTGGGTATAGATATAGCAAAAATCAGAAATATCCTTCGACTACTTATAATCTGTCGAATCAACCCTTCATTGGTTAATAATATATCTGTCTGCGCTAAATACTAACATAATATGCCAAAATAAAATTGGAGATACTCTTAGCCGTTTTCAATCTGCGAAATATCTCCAATTTTAAATCTGAATACCATAGAGTTCTTATTAATCCCTAAAATTACACCTTAATTTTCAAATAGAATTATATTTTTCAGACAATATAACTACTTCTGAAAACATGCTTTTATTGTATCATGAAGCTGTATTAATTCCTCTTTTTGCTCCTTAAATGCGCCATCTGCTACTACCTTTTCAATAAATTTTACCAATTCACCAAAATATTCAGATGTCGTAGTGTAATTAACAGAACTAAACCACTCTAAATCCCTATACCATTTTGATCCTTCATTTGAAATATTCTTCAAAAAATTGATATACCTTTTTACATCTTCAATATGATTGAATTTCATTCCTATTCCCCTAGCATATAGAAGTATTGTAACTCTACACTATTAGGCGGAGTTACTATTTCAATTGCACCACCACTGTTAGAACCCAGTCTTGGTGCCGGACGTGTAATGAACTTCGTTCCTTTTTTAACATACCCTCCTATTATGTAATCCATCTGTCCAAAATCCACTCCATACTTTTTTGCATATCCAACTGTCAATGGACTTTCAGGTGCCCAAAATTGAGCATCTGCTATTTTAGACCTGCCATAAGTTCCACCTCTATAAACCATTCCCCCTTGTTTTACATATTTCTTTATCCGCCTAGCTTCTTTAGAATTATTTTGAACAGCCATTCCATACGGTGTCTCAACTAAATTTCTACGCCCAGCAACACTCCCCCAGAGCGCATCCACAGCCTTCCCGGCTCCATAGAACCCTGCACTGCCAAGACCGCCTACTACTACTCCTGTCAGCACATCCCTCACGAAACCGCCGAGACTAAAGCCGCCCGTTCCGCTGTCGTGTCCTGCTCCGCTACGGTATCCTCTTCCGTTCTCCAGTCCACTGGACAAATCAAACGGATCGGCTGCGCCGCACATTCCCTTCGGGTCACGTCCTGCATTTGTGGGTATTACGGCTCTGTC
>RAYM01000016.1 GCA_003611805.1 bacterium 1xD42-87
TATCCCGCCAGCTTCTGTAACTGCTTTGGGTTGTCAAAACGTCCGATGTCTCCCACCTCCGCAATGAATCCGCTGACTGTTGCCAGGCCGATCCCCTTAATCCCCATCAGTTTATCAACATATGGGATTTCTTCCAGCTTTTCCTCTGTTTTCAGGAGAAGCTCCTCCAGCCTTGAGGTATATACATCCATGTCGTCCAGCAGGTTCTTCAGTTCCATCCTTGCCGCTACCGGTGCTTCCTTACTTCCTACGCTGTGCCCCGCTGCCGATACCAGGGTCCTTGCCCGCTTCATTCCGGCGCCCCTGAGCTTTGCGTCCCTCCATATCCGGTTCACACCTTCCACTCCCAGTTTTCTGATGTCCTCCGGCAGCGGCGCCTCCTTCAGCACCATCCTCCCGCTGACCGCCTTCAAATCCCCATAAACGTCTTTATATTCAGGAAAGCAGATGGCGAACCATCTGGCCAGGCGGTTCTTGATCCTCGTGAGCTCCTCCTGCGTCTGGAAGCGCAGGTTTGACAGGCTCCTGATCTCTGCATAGATACCGGTTGGTATGTAAGGGTACGAGAACCGTCCCTCGTTGACAAGCGCAGCGATCGTCTTTGGGTCTTTACGGTCATTTTTGTTGGGGCTGTTGTCATCCAGTTCTTTTGATCTTTTCACGTGGTGGGGATTCACATGCACAGGTCTCATCCCGCTGTCCTGCAGGAATTTCCCCAGGGCAAACCAGTAATGCCCTGTCGGCTCCATGCCCGGTATTACAGCAGTTTTACCGTGTTTCGCCGCCATATCCTCCATCCATGCTTTGAATGTCTGGAACCCTGCCTCTGTGTTACTGAATTCCAGTGGCTTTCTGGTATATTCATAGTTGCGCCAGTCGAATGCCCTGGCATAGTGGGTTTCACTTCCCACATCGATTCCAACAATCAAAGTTTTTTCAGTTATGGATGCAATTTTTGCGTTTTGTGTGTTACAATTCATTTTAGATACCTCTCTGTTCAATAAGATTTTTACTAACCATCCGAAGTCAGTAATCTTATTTTACTCTGAGGTATTTTTTTCTCAACCTTCTTTCTTGGAATTCCCTATACTTGAATTATACAGGAAGCTCCTTTTGTATGCGGTAATCCCTGTTACCATTGTTTGTTCCAAAACTCAGTATACAGGTAAATCCACGTTGCTACAAATGTGAGGTCACTTCATATTATCTAACTATTCAAAAAAATCAAATTTCTTGCTTTGCAAAAATACGATAACTGATTTGATACATCACATAGCACCACGCTAATGCCAAAAGCGGAGAGCAACAGAGAAGAATAAACACAAGCTGATCGGTCAGCGCAACTCCTAATGTAGCAAGAAGCTGATATACTCCAAAACAAATCCCTGCCGGAATAAGGAAAGATACCAACAGCAGGACGCGGCCTCTTTCTGCTCCAAACTTGAATACAAGAGGAATTGACATACTACCAAAAATCAGAGCAATTACCCATGAAATCAAGGTCAAAAATAAAAGTTCTCCAATCCCTATAAGGTCAAGCGTGATTTTATTTGAGATAAGGCCGCCGATAGAACCAACAACCAGTCCAAAGAGGCTGCCAACAGCGCAGAAGATAGCCAGTACAATAAATTTTCCGCCCACCAATTCTTTCTTGGAAACTGGCATAATCATGGCATATCGTGTCCACTTAGAATTATCGTCAAAAGAGAAAGTTGTTACAATCATCATGCTACACAGAATGGCGCACACAAAGATATAACCTTCAACACCAGAAAACGGGATAAGGGCAATAGCAAAAACCAAAAGGATGAACAACATAGATTTGGCATTATGACCGATATTCAATAAATCTTTCAAAACAAGGCTTTTCATTTAGCTTGATCTCCTTTCACATACAGCAGCAGAATATCATCAATCGTTGCATCATCCACTACGGCATTTTTATATTTTCTTTTGGCCTTTTCCTTATCAGCTACCAGAACATTCCATTGGTAATCGTCTTTACGGTAGGCCAGAATTTCGTCTTTGTCCAACTGATCGAACAGAGCTGCCCCACAGCGAATAATACCGTAGTTATAACGGAGTTCATCTTTCGTTTTGCAGAAAAGGACTTTTCCTTGATGAATAAAAGTAATATAGTCTGCAACTTTTTCTAAATCCGTTGTGATATGCGAGGACATCAAAATAGAATGTGTTTCATCCTGCACAAAGTCGAGGAACACCTCAAGAATATCATCCCGCATTACAGGATCAAGTCCACTGGTGGCTTCATCTAAAATAAGCATCTTCGGTTTATGTGAGAGTGCGAAGGCAATGCACAGCTTCATTTTCATACCTTTGGATAAAGTTTTGATTTCTTTATCCAAAGGGAGCTGAAAGCGTTTCAGATATTCCTGATATAAATGTGCATCCCACTGTTTGTAGGCCGTTCTACCGATTTTTCCGACTTTGGCAGGGGTGAGAGTTTCATAGAAGTTAATTCCATCGAACACCACTCCAATATCCTCTTTGAGCTGTTTCGATCCCGATAACTCCTGCCCCCAAAAAGTGACAGTTCCCTCGTCCTTATGGATTAAATCAAGAATGGCATTGATAGTCGTACTTTTTCCAGCTCCATTTTCACCAATCAACCCCATAATTGCTCCTTTTGGAACCGAAAACGAAACATGATCTAATTTGAAGCCATCGTATTGTTTTGTTAGGTTATTAACCTGCAAAATAGAGTCCATAGTTAATCCTCCTCTTGATAAAACATCGTCAGTAATTCAACCAATTTTTCTAACGATATTCCACTTGTTCGGCCAATATCAGCCGCTTCCTGCAAATGTTCTTCAGCCAATCTCTGCTGTTCTTCTTGATAAAAGTCTTTGTTCTGTGCCGACACAAAACTGCCTCGACCAACTGTTGTTTCTATAAACCCGTCCCGCTGCAAATCTTCATACGCCTTTTGGACGGTAATGACACTCACATGAATGGATTTTGCCAGTGCCCGCATAGAGGGAATCGGGTCGCCAGTTTTCAGTTCACCACTCATAATCATGGCTTTTATCTGCGAAGTTATTTGCTCATAGATTGGCTTGCTGGTATTGCTACTTATGATAATTTCCACTACGCCCCTCCTTTGTTTTATAGTGCTCTTATTGAACAAGTACATTATGCACAAGTTGGGTGGCGTTGTCAACAAAAGTATGTCAATAAATGAGGATAAACTACTGGCAAGCAATGCAATCTTCCGTAAGATTGCGTATTTTGGCAGGAATCCCTTTCCGGTATTCCTGCCAAAATGCTTGTTGGTGACATATCCCCAAACCCCTGAGATCATCACCTGCGGTAATGGCTGCGCGTTCCGTTAGAACGCCGAAAAACAAAAGAGAGCTGTTTTAAGTTGAACACCTTCGCCCAGCGTTCATACCCCGGACCTTTGCCGGAACGGATCGCCGCCTCAATATCCACCAGCAGCCCGACTTTGGAAACCGGCTTTTGTGGGGAGGTACGGCGGGGCTCCGCCGTCCGCGTGCCGGCGATCCGTTCTTTCAGCACCCCAGGCTCATGGAACTGCAGGTAAGCAAACAGGTCCGCCTCCTGTGATGAAAAAAGACGCCCGAAGGCGCCTAACAGCCGTATAGGTCGTGATTGACCTCGGCACGGTAATAACTGTCCATTGTTGCCGGGGCATTATACAGCGCTGCCAGCAGGTATGCCTTGATATTTCCGACTTTTGTGGTGTTCTTGTCAATACAGTCAAAGACATACTCCAGGTGGCCGGAATTGATCTTCAGGAAACGGCCCTTTACCACCTCCCTGGGAAAATCATCCCCGGCAATACGGATATATGGCCGCTTGGACAAAACAACTTCAAGCATAAGCTCCATAGTCTCGTCTAAGCGTTCTTTCCCATAACGGGAAACCATACAGTCATACTCAATATTTTCTTTAATGATCTCGCGGTAGGCGTCTGTCAGCTCTATCCGATCCATCCTATCCGGGCGGCCTGCCGCCTCCGGCTCTGCCGGATAGATTGATTGATGGGTCCTTGATATATCCGTTTTTGATTTTTTAGTCCTTAGTGGATTAGTATTTAATTGTGTGGGATTTTCCTGTCCAGGTTCGGCCTGTTCAGGTTTTGCCTGTCCTGGATTTACCTGTCTTGGATTTTCCCGTTTAGGTGAATACTCCCGTTTTTCAGCATTTACAGGCTTTTCATGGATCGTATACTCAATGTCTCCGAGCTGTCCGTTCCCATAGCGGAGACGCTGCCTGGTGAGATACCCGTGCCGCTCCAGCTCTTTCAGGGCGGTAGTGATCGAATCCACGCCATCCTTACAGATATGGGCGAGCCCCTTTGTGGTATAATCCCAATCTTCCGGCAGCGACAGCATGAGCGAGAGGAGCCCCTTTGCCTTTAGGGACAGTTCCGTATTGCGCAGGTGGTGGTTGCACATGATCGTGAAGTCCTTTGTTTTTTCTACCCGGAATACAGCCATTTCAAAGCCTCCTTTCTCCGGTTATCCTGTTACAAGACGCGATCCCTGCGGTCATAATGGAGATGCCCGTCTGAGACCTTCGCATGGTTTTTCAGTTTGACTTCGCCCCGCTCCTGGCTGTCTAAAAATTTCTGATAGCCGGCATCCGTAAGGAACAGGCGCATCCTATCGCCCTTATCGCCGACAGGGGCATTACCTGAAAGCACGTCAAAGACAATCATGTGCTTTACTTCCGGGCCAAAGCGCTCCAGAGCCATGATGTCATGCCCCTTCAATTTCTCCGCGCCGGATTTCTGCCTGACCTCTGCCAGTAGTTCCCCCATCGTCTTAGGTCCTGCCGGAATCCGGTAGTTTTTCCGAATATCCTGAATGAGCGCCAGACAGTCTTTTTCCGGCATGGCGTCCAGCTTTCGCATAAGCTCCTCCGCCGTTTTCCTCTTTACCGGGTCCGGTATATAGGGGAGGCACATGCGCAGCTCATAAGTGACATCTGATTTCCCATAGCTTTCGTCTGGAAGATCAGGCGCTTTTCCATTTCGTTCAGTTCCATGTGAATCTCCTTTCTCCTGAAAATGGATATGAAAAAAGGGCGTCCACCTATAAAAGTGAAACGCCCACGGCAATCAGCGACCAGGCAATACACCGGACCGCTGGCGTTATTAAATTTTGTCGTTAATGAAACAGCCTCCTTTTTTCGATATTTTTCTCGTCAGATTTCAACTTGGAAAAGGAATTGAATAAATGACGGCAAACGCTCAAACCCCTTGAAAATAAAGGCTTTTTCCGTTTGTCGTTATTATACCGTAATGGCACTATTCTGCGTCCATCCGACACGCTCTGGGAATCCCGGATGCCTACATCATGCAGGAAGGCGGCTGGAAAACTGACGCCGTGCTGAAATCTGTATACCGACACGCCATGAGCGACAGACAGAAGGAAATGGCTGACCTTGCAAACAATCATTTTTCCAGATTATGCAACACAAAATGCAACACGGAAAAGTAAAACACCGCATTCCTGCGGTGCTTTTGAATAGCGAGAGGGGGACTTGAACCCTCGACACTACGGGTATGAACCGTATGCTCTAGCCAGCTGAGCTATCTCGCCATATATAAAATTAGTAGAACTACGGGGAAGCCGTCTCCGGCTTCCCGATGGGGCCTATAGGGCTCGAACCTATGACCCTCTGCTTGTAAGGCAGATGCTCTCCCAGCTGAGCTAAGACCCCGTTATATGCGGGCTACTCACGCAACCCGCTCTGCTAGTATACAATTTATTCCTATAGCTTGTCAACCCCTTTTTCGGAATTGTCTCGCCAATTTTTTCAGAAACCGCTCAAACGTGCCCCTTCATAAGTTGCCGGGCGTCCGTCCTGTTTCTCACATCCTCTCCGGCGCGGAAAAACCAAGCAGGTCAATGCAAGTCTCCAGTACATCCTTCGTCAACGCAAGCAGCGCGATCCATCCCGCCCTCTTCTGTCCGTCCTCCTCCGTGAGAATCTTCGTCTCATGGTAGAAGTGGTTGAACGCATTTGCAAGATCGTAAATGTAAGCGCAGATTTTGTGGGGTGCAATCTCCTCACAGACCGTCTCCATCATCGCATTGTATTTCGTAAGCTCCAGCATCAGGCTCTTTTCCGACACATTTGTCGCCTCGCCGACGACTGTGTCAGTCAATTTTCCTCCCTGCTCTTTAAACTTGGCAAGAATTGACTTGATCCGTACAATCGTATAAAGGATGTATGGTCCGGTATCTCCCTCGAAGGACGTAAATCTATCCATGTCAAAGATATAGTCCTTGGATGCCTGATTCGATAGATCGCCGTACTTGATCGCCGCCAGTCCGACGATTCTGGCTGTCTCCACGGCGTGTTCCATGTCGATTTCGTACCCCTTCGTCTCCGCGTTCTCCCGGATCTTGCGGATCATCTCCTCGTTGATCTCCCGGATCAGGTTTTCCAGCCGCATGACGCCGCCCTCCCTTGTCTTGAAGGGCTTGCCGTCCTTGCCGTTCATGGTGCCGAAACCAATGTGTATCAGCTCCGTATCATCATTGACCAGCTTGGTCTTCCTTGCGCAGCGGAACACCTGCTCGAAATATAAGTCCTGACGCTTGTCGGTCAGATAAATGAGCCTGTCCGGACGATAGTTTGCCATGCGGTCCATGATGGTCGCCAGATCCGTCGTATTATAGAGGGACGCGCCGTCGGATTTTAAGATCATGCAAGGCGGAACCTCCTTGGTGTCGGTCTCCTCCTTCACGTCCACCACCAGCGCGCCGTCGCTCTCGTAAGCGTAGCCGCCTTTTTTCATCTCCTCCACCATGCCGGGGATCATGTCATGCACATCTGACTCGCCTTTCCACAGATCAAATTCCACGTTCAGATTGGCATAATTTTTCTTCAAATCCGCCACCGACACGGCAATGATATGATCCCAGAGTGCGCGATACCCGCGCACGCCGCTCTGCAGCTTATAGGTTGCCTCCATGGCGTCAGCCTTGTACGCCTCGTCCTCCTTGGACTTTGCGCTCGCCGTCGGGTAAATTTCCTCCAGTTCTGATATGGTAAAGGGCGCTTCCGCCGGATATTCCCCTCCATAGGAATCGTCAAAATAGATCAGACCAGGCTGCCTTTTCTGCAGTTCGGTGATAATCAGTCCCATCTGCAGCCCCCAGTCCCCCAGATGAATATCCCCGATCACGTCGTGCCCGGCATAGCGGCAGATCCGCTTGATGCTCTCCCCGATAATGCCGGAGCGCAGATGTCCCACATGGAGCGGTTTTGCCACATTCGGACCGCCGTAGTCAATGATGATCTTTTTTGACTCCGGCGTCTGGAAACCGAATTTTTCCGCGCCGGACATATCCTGCAGATAATCCCGCACAAAGGATTCCTTCACCTTCATATTTAAAAAGCCGGGCGCCACGGCCGAAACCTCCGACAGTACGTCGCTCTCCTGCAGCTTCTCCGCCACATCCTGCGCAATCATAAGCGGCGCTTTGTGGTATTTCTTTGCGCCCGCCATCGCACCGTTGCATTGGAACTCGCACAAGTCGGGTCTGTTGGAGAGGGTGACCCTGCCGAGTTCCTGATCATACCCTGCCGCTTCAAACGCCTTTTTTATTTCCTCCGATATCAAATCCAATATTTTCTGCATGTTCTCCTCCATGAAATACGTTTCCCCGCGGGTCTGGCAACAGGCATATGCAGGGAATCCGCAAGCCGTTAATCATAAGCAATGCAATTTTACCACAAATCCCTAAAAATGTCATTTACTTTCCTTTCCGCGAGTTTCTTCTGAGCTGGTATCCAGATTCCGTTTAAAATAGGAAAGAGACTTATAAAGCAGGACCCGGCGTCCGATTTACATAACGTCAGTCCTCTGCTTTTCTTTCTGTCTTTCCCTCTCTGCAAAAGAATACACACACCCACAGTAATCCTGCCGATACAGGTCATATTCTTTCGACAGCTCAATCGACCTTTTATAGCCATCCCTCTTTTTAAAATCCGACGGCAGCCATGCCACGCCGTGCTCTGCCGCCAGTCTCTCCCCGATCTCATTTAATTTCGCGGCGCTTTTTAAGGGGCTGATGGAAAGTGTCGTGGTGAAATAATCATAACCCCCTGCCCGCGCCCGTTTCGCCGTCTCCCTGAGCCGCAGCTCATAGCAGGCAAAACACCGCTCGCCGCCCTCCGGGCACTGTTCCAGACCTTTTGCCGTCTCAAAAAAGCAGGCAGGCTCGTAGTCTCCTTCTACGATTCGGATTTCATATCCGCCTCCATCTGCATTCTGTATCGACGCTCCTGCACCATATGCGCATGTCTCCCCAATTTCACCATCATCTGCATTGACTTTCTTAGTCACTTTTTTGTTATACGCCGCAATCAGCCTCTTCTGCTCCGCCACCCGTTTGCGGTACTCGGCATCCTCCGTGATATTCGGATTATAGTAAAAGACCGTGATCCGAAAATACTGCCGCAGATACTCCAGCACATAACTGCTGCACGGCGCACAGCAGCTGTGCAGAAAAAGGGTTGGCACAAGCTCTCCCGCCGCGCACTTTTCATCCTTACACATTCCTTCTATAATCTGATCCAGTTCCTTCTGATAGTTCCTGACTTTATTCATATTCCTTATTCCGCCTCAAAATACTGTTTTTCTATCCTGCCGCACCCGATATGCCGCATCAACCGCAATCTCGCAGACCCTGTTACAGTCCGACTCCTCCACCAGCCAGCCCGTGATCTTATAGTCGTACAGTCCCGTCAGGCAGAGCGCGTAGACGATATTTTTCCCTCCGTATTCCTCCGCCCACAGCGCCACAGGCGTATCTGTGCTGCTTTCCAGTTCCTCTGTAAGTATGGCAAGACCACTGTTTCCTCCGCTGTCCTGCGCATCCACGCCTTCTATCCCTTCCAGTGCATCTTCCTCCGCTGCACCCTCTTCTGTCACATCAAACTCCAGATGCACCCCGCCGTCAAAAAAATTCAGCTCCCGCACCCATTTACTGTATTTTTCCTCTTTTCCGTCATTGTCCAGGTCACACCGGTAAGACACCATTTCATAGACGGACGGCTGCTCTGATTCCCTGCCTGTCCGGTGTTCTGCCCCTCCCTCTATCATCTCTCCTTCGTCAAACTGCCCTTTTAATGCATCACATTTCTCTGCCATGACCGCCGTCAGCTCCTCATACCCTGTCGCCGCCCACACCCACGGTTTTTCATAGCGGTCAAAGACCTCATAGACCCTCGCTTCCTCTGCCAGCTTTCCGTCTGCATAGCTTCTCACGATATAACCGTTATAGACCATCGTGAGTGGCTCAATCCCCTCATAAAGCAGATAATTTTTCCCCTCATAGGAAACGGCATAAAAGGTCTCCCTCGTTTCAAAGAAACTGTCTGTCTCCGCGTAGGACCCGTCCTGCTGCCCCTGCAAATAAACATATTCCACATTGCCGGATGTACCGCCGATAAAGGGACCGTCCAACGCCCAGACAAGATCCTTTCTGCCATCGTTATCACAGTCCGCCTCCAGCACCGTATATCTGTAGCTATAGCGTGCCGCCCTCTGCACCTGCTGTCTGACAGCCATATCCTTTTCGGCAAGAGACACCGTCTCTTCCTCAGTCAGTGCCCTGCCGACTTCCATACTTTTCAGGTGGCTGACACCCTTTCCGTCCCACAGTTTACTTAAGACAACCGAATCCTCTCCCGCCGCCATCATGCCGCCGATCTCATCCAGAAACCCCTGCGGGATATGCTTTTGCCCGCCTTCCAGCCTGTGCTCCACCCCATAAACCGCTTCGGGCACCATGCCGTCATAAAACTGCCTGTACAGCCAAAGCACCCTGCCCTGTTCTTCCTGTTCCCATTCTTCCGTGGAAAAAGTCTCATCAAAGAGAACCCGTCCCGTATCCTCGTAAGCCCGGACTCTTACACCCTCCTCCACATCAGACACGGCACACTCCCTCTTTTTGACCAGAGTATTCCCTTCCCATTGCCAAATTGCCTCTGCCTGCCGCACCGAATCCTCATTTTTAGATGCCTGATAGGTTGAATTTCCCCAAAAGGACGCCGTCTCGGGAAACTGCCGGTGATACAGATAATAAAAGGGAATATCCGCCTGCGCCCGTTCATAGCCTTTCATCTTCCGGTTCCAGAGAAAGATATCAGCGTAACCAGTAAGGTCAGGGCAGCCGTCAAAATTCATATCTCCCACGCGTATATCCCGTTCCGCCTTGATATACCCGCCGATTTCCTGACAGGGTTTCCCGTAATACCCTTCCCTGTACAGCCGCAGTCTTGCACCGTCAGCCTCTCTCTCACTGGCATAAAAAAGCGAAATTCCTTCCTCCGGCACGATCTTCCGATAGGTAAAAGCGTCAGGCTTTTTCCAAAATCCTACAGTCCCGCCGTCTTCCCGCCAACGTGCCATGCCGTCTGAGAACAGCTGCCCAAAACTGCAGTCTTCTTCCTCCACAGTCTCCTGCACCAGACAGACTTCCTCTCCCCGCACCAGAAACAGATACAGATACCCGTCCTGCTCCAGCCGGTAAGCGTACTCCCTCTTCTCCTCATCCGCATACATGCGGCGTCCTGCCGCCTCCGGCAGCAGATCAAAAAAGGCGCAAAGAAGCGCCGTCTCACTTTCGTATACCGCCCGATAGTGCATCAGACGGACTCTGGGCGGCAGGGCGAGATACACCTCAATGCCATCTCCCCCTACCCGGTCCGCATACTCTTCCTGCGCACCGCATAAGTCCAGAATCCGCCCCTTGCCCCCGTCAGACAAAAAGTGTCCCAAATCAAAAATGTTGCCGCTGTCCTGCGCGTCAAGCCGTTTCGCTTCTATGCCATCGGGAATTGTCACAGCCAGACCGCCATAGGTTAATACATCGCCCTGCATCTCAAGTTCCGGCTCATCCTGCGCCAGTCTCGCCGGTGCGGTTTTCTTTCCCAAATCATCTGTGGAAAGTACGGCTCCTGCCATTTCTGACATATCTGTCATCCCTGTGCTCTTTTCCGCCCTAGAACCTAACCCGACATTTTCCTCATTGCCTCCCGCCGCAAGACTATGTCCGGCATCACCCGCGTTTTCTTCCGTCACAGAACCGTATCCGATGCCGCGCATACCGCTGACACTGACCATAAGCAGCATACCAAGCGTCAACGCAATCCGTGTTCCTCTTTCAGCGAGACCCTCTCTCTTCATACTCAAACCATCGACCCAGTCATTTCCTCTATCACTACCATTCTCATCAACGCCGGATTTCACTTCCCCCGCCTCGCGATCGAAGCGATATCAATCAACGTCAGTTCTCCCTGACTCGCCGCGTTTTCCAGACTGGTCACAAGCGCCGCCGCCGTGTCCATAGCCGTGATACAGTTGACACCCGTCTCAATGGAAGTCCGGCGGATCAGGAAACCGTCCCTGCTCTTATCACGTCCCTGTGTCGGGGTGTCAATGACCAGATCAATCCTGTGCCCCAGAATCAGGTCCATGACGGTCGGGGATTCCTGATGAATCTTGTTCACCTTTCTCGCCTTCACGCCCGCCTCGTTGAGCGCCGCCGCCGTGCTTCTGGTGGCGTAGATGATATAGCCCAGTTTCTCAAAACGTCTCGCAACCTCGATCGCCTCGCCTTTATCCGCGTCTTTCACCGTGATAATCATCTGTTTATGCTTCGGCAGGTTGATGCCCGCGCCGAGGAATGCCTTGTAGAGCGCCTCGTTGAAGGTCTTCGCGATACCGAGACACTCACCGGTGGACTTCATCTCGGGTCCCAGACTGATCTCCGCGCCCCTGATCTTTTCGAAGGAGAACACCGGCATCTTGACGGCAAAGTAGTCCGCCGCAGGCTGTAAGCCCGGCTCGTAGCCCAGATCGCGGATTTTCTTACCGATAATCACTTCCGTCGCCAGATCCACAATCGGAATGCCCGTCACCTTGCTGATATAGGGCACCGTGCGGGAGGAACGGGGATTGACCTCGATCACGTACACCTCATCGCCCATGGCGATAAACTGGATATTGATCAGACCGATCACATGGAGCGCCTTCGCCAGCCGCCTCGAATACTCGGCGATGGTCTCCTTCACCTTGTCGCTTACCGTGGGCGCCGGATAGACGGAAATGCTGTCGCCCGAATGCACGCCCGTCCGCTCGATATGCTCCATAATGCCGGGAATCAGAATATCCGTGCCGTCGCAGACCGCGTCCACCTCCAATTCCTTGCCCTGTAAGTATTTATCCACCAAAATCGGGTGATCCTGCTCGTAACGGTTGATCACCGCCATAAACTCTTCTATCTCTGTGTCGGAAAGGGCGATCTGCATCCCCTGTCCGCCCAGCACATAGGAAGGTCTGACCAGCACGGGATAGCCCAGCCGGTTTGCCACCTCTTTCGCCTGCTCTGCCGTATATACCGTGCCGCCCGCTGCTCTCGGTATTTCCGTCTCCTCCAGAATCCGGTCGAAAAGCTCCCTGTCCTCGGCGGCATCCACATCCTCCGCCTTTGTCCCGAGGATCGGCACGCCCATCTTCATCAGGCTCTCCGTCAGCTTGATCGCCGTCTGTCCGCCAAACTGCACCACCGCGCCGTCGGGCTTCTCCACATTGACGATATTCTCCACATCCTCCGGGGTCAGCGGCTCAAAATACAGCTTGTCCGCAATGTCGAAATCGGTGCTGACCGTCTCCGGGTTGTTGTTGACAATAATGGTCTCATACCCCTCTCTGGCAAACGCCCATGTGGCGTGTACGGAACAGTAGTCAAACTCGATACCCTGCCCGATGCGGATCGGTCCGGAACCGAGCACCAGCACTTTCTTTTTCGGATGGCTCTCCGCCACCTCCGTCTCAGAGCCGAACACGGAATAATAGTAAGGCGTGCTCGCCGCGAACTCCGCCGCGCACGTATCCACCATCTTAAAAGCGGCGACAATACCGTTTTCATAACGCATGTTCTTTATTTCTTCTTCGGTTTTCCCGGTCAGTCTCGCAATCACATTGTCGGGAAACTCGATCCGCTTAGCCTCTTTTAAGAGTTCCACCGTCAACGGCTCTCCGGAAAGCCGCTCCTCCATCTCCGTAAGTATCGCGATCTTGTCGATAAACCAGTGATCCACCATGGTAATCCTGTGGATCGTGTCATAGTCAATGCCCTTGCGGACCGCTTCCGCGATAATGTAAATTCTCTGGTCGTCCACAATCTCCATGCGTTCTAACAGTTCCTCCGCCGTAAGCGCCGAGAAATCATAGCTGCGCAGACAGTCCACATGCTGTTCCAAGGAACGGATTGCCTTCATCAGCGCGCCCTCGAAATTGTTGGCGATGCTCATCACCTCGCCGGTCGCCTTCATCTGGGTTGTTAAAGTACGTTTTGCCGTAATAAACTTATCGAAAGGCAATCTCGGTATTTTCACCACGCAGTAGTCCAGCGTAGGTTCAAAGCTGGCGTAAGTCTTTCCCGTAATCGCGTTTTTGATCTCGTCCAACGTGTACCCCAGCGCGATCTTCGCCGCCACCTTGGCGATCGGATAGCCCGTCGCCTTGCTCGCCAGCGCGGAGGAACGGCTCACACGGGGATTGACCTCGATCACGCAGTATTCGAAACTGGTGGGATGCAGGGCAAACTGCACGTTACAGCCGCCGGTGATCTCCAATTCGTTAATAATGTTGAGCGCGGCGCTCCTGAGCATCTGGTATTCCTTATCTCCCAACGTCTGGGAAGGCGCCACCACGATGCTGTCGCCCGTGTGCACGCCAACCGGGTCAATATTTTCCATATTGCAGACCGTGATGCAGTTGCCCGCGCTGTCGCGCATCACCTCGTACTCGATTTCCTTCCAGCCTGCGATACAGCGCTCCACCAGCACCTGTCCCACGCGGGAAAGGCGCAGACCGTTCGCCAGAATTTCTTCCAGCTCGATCTGGCTGTGCGCGATGCCGCCGCCGGAGCCGCCCAGCGTGTAGGCGGGACGAAGCACCACCGGGTAGCCGATTTTCTTCGCAAAGGCAACGCCATCTTCAATGTTTTCCACAACAAGGGAGGGCGCGCAGGGCTCTCCGATCTTTTCCATGGTCTCCTTGAATTCCAGACGGTCTTCCGCCTTGCGGATAGTCTTTGCCGTGGTGCCGAGAAGCAGCACATTGTGCGCCGCAAGAAATCCCGACTCGTCCAGCTCCATGCCAAGATTTAAGCCCGCCTGACCGCCCATATTGGGAAGCAGGGAGTCCGGTTTTTCCTTTATGATAATCTGTTCCAGTACCTTCGTCGTCAGCGGCTCAATATACACCTTGTCCGCGATATCGCCGTCCGTCATAATCGTGGCGGGATTGGAATTTACCAGAATAACCTCCATTCCCTCCTCTTTCAAGGAACGGCACGCCTGTGTCCCCGCATAGTCAAACTCCGCCGCCTGCCCGATCACAATCGGACCCGAACCGATCACAAGCACTCTTTTTACATTAGGATTCTTTGGCATAATATAACCTCCGTTATTTATTGCTTTTCGTCTTCATCATGGAAATAAACCGATCAAACAGATATGAAGAATCCTGCGGTCCGGGGCACGCCTCCGGGTGGAACTGCACCGTAAAGATGTTCTTTCCCGTGTAGGAAAGCCCCTCGTTCGTGCCGTCGTTTACATTGACAAACGCCGGAACCGCCACCTGCGGGTCAAGCTTGTCCATATCTACCACATAACCGTGATTCTGAGACGAAATATAAACCCTGCCCGTAGACAGATCCTTCACAGGATGATTGCCGCCACGGTGCCCGTATTTCATTTTAAAAGTGTCCGCGCCCGTAGCAAGCGCCATAAGCTGATGCCCGAGACAGATCGCAAAAATCGGGACATCAGACTCATAAAGCCTGCGGATTTCTTCTATTATAATAGTGCACTCCTTCGGGTCGCCCGGACCGTTGCTGAGCATGATGCCGTCCGGCTGATCCGCCAGAATCTCCGCTGCGGTAGTCGTTGCCGGATAAACCGTCACGTCGCACCCTCTCGCCGCCAGCGACTTTGCGATGTTGTCCTTCGCTCCCAGATCAAGAAGCGCCACCTTAAGCCCCGCACCATTCAAATCCCTCACCAGGCTTGGCTTCTTCTCCCGGATGCCCGCCTCGAATTCCTCTCTTTTAAAGGAAGCGCTGCCGGAAAGCGGTCCGTTCTGGGCAAGTTCCTTTGTTCCCTGCAGGGTATATTTCTCTGTACAGCTTACCCGCTCCACTACCTTGCCTGTCGTATATGCTTTTAACTTGGGAATGATTTCATCAAGATTATAAGTTTCGTCGGTCGTGATCATACCGTTCATGGTACCCTTCTCACGAAGGATTCTGGTAAGGGCTCTGGTGTCAATTCCGGCGATCCCCGGCACACCGTTGTCCTCTAAGAATTGCTGAATTGTCATATCACATCGGAAATTGCTGGGAATGCGGGATAGCTCCCGCACAATAAAACCATCACACCAAGGTTTCTTCGACTCCATATCGTCCCGGCATATTCCATAATTGCCGATCAGCGGATACGTCATACAAACTGCCTGTCCCGCATAGGACGGATCGGTCAGCACTTCCAGATAACCTGCCATGGAAGTGTTAAAGACAATCTCGCTGATAATCTCCCTGCGCGCCCCTATATGCGTCCCCTCAAACACCGTGCCGTCTTCCAGTATTAAAAATGATTTCATCGTCTACCCTGTCCCTTCATCGATTCATCCGGCTTTAACTGTCCCTAAGTCCTTAATCGACTAATTATAGCACAGGCGGAATCCGGCTTCAACTGCAAATCATGCAAAAATACGGCGGCTGTACGCACAGGTTACTTTTCACACCTGCAGCCGCCGTATAATTACAGATGCTATTTTAACAGGACGCCATCCCCGCCTTCATCTCCCGCACATATGCCCCCACATGAGGTGCCGCCTCCCTGCCGTACTTTTCAATAATTTTCACAATGGCTGAACCCACAATCGCCCCATCCGAAATACCTGCCATCTTCGCCGCCTGCTCCGGCGTGGAGATGCCGAACCCGATGGCACAGGGAATATCCGTATTCTGCCGTATCACTTCCACAATAGACTGCAGGTCCGTCCTGATCTCGCTTCTGGTGCCGGTAACCCCGAGACTGGACACCACGTAGAGAAACCCTTCCGCCTCCCTCGCGATCATGGCGATACGATTTGCGGAAGTGGGCGCGACCAGAGAAATCAGATCCACCCCATAAGTATGGCAGATATCCAGAAACTCTTCCTTCTCCTCATAGGGCAGATCGGGCAGGATCACCCCGTCTATCCCAATCTCCCGGCAGACGGAGAAAAACCGCTCCGATCCGTAAGAAAAAATCACATTGGCATAAGTCATAAACACCATGGGCGTCTGTACGTCCCGCCGCAGGCTTCTCACCATATCAAAAATTTTATCCGTTGTGACTCCATCAGTCAACGCCCGCAGATTCGCGCCCTGAATCACAGGACCTTCCGCCGTCGGATCCGAAAAAGGAATCCCCAGCTCGATCAGATCCGCCCCGTTTTCTACTGCCCCGCGCACACATGCCATGGTCGTCTCCAAGTCCGGGTCCCCACATGTCACAAAAGCGATAAACGCCTTTCCGTCTGCAAAAGCTTCTCCTATCTTACTCATGGATATCCTCCCCTCTGTAGCGCGCAATAGCGGCGCAGTCCTTGTCCCCTCTTCCGGAAATGGTGATCACAATGATACGATCTTTTCCCATAACAGGAGCAATCTTTCTGGCGTAGGCAACGGCGTGTGCCGATTCAATGGCAGGGATAATGCCCTCCGTCCTTGCCAGATACTCAAAAGCGTCCACCGCCTCGTCGTCAGTCACAGGCACATATTCCGCCCTGCCGATATCGTGAAGATAGGCGTGTTCCGGTCCGATTCCCGGATAGTCAAGACCTGCGGAGATGGAGTAAACCGGCGCGATCTGCCCGTACTCGTCCTGGCAAAAATAGGACTTCATTCCGTGGAAGATGCCAATCCGCCCCGTATTCACGGTCGCCGCAGTCTCAAAGGTATCAATGCCCCTGCCAGCCGCCTCGCAGCCGATCAGCCGCACACCTTTATCCTCTATGAAATGATAAAAACTACCAATAGCGTTGGACCCGCCCCCCACACAGGCGATCACCGCATCCGGCAGCCGCCCCTCTTTCTCCAGAAGCTGCGACTTGATCTCACGGGAAATCACCGCCTGAAAATCCCGCACAATCGTAGGAAACGGATGGGGTCCCATCACCGAACCGAGACAATAATGGGTATCCGCAATCCGCGAAGTCCACTCCCGCATCGCCTCGGACACCGCGTCCTTCAAAGTGGCTGTCCCTGTTTTGACGGGAACTACCCCCGCCCCCAGAAGCCGCATCCGATAAACGTTCAATGCCTGTCTGACGGTGTCCTCCTCGCCCATAAAGACCACACACTCCATCCCCATCAGCGCAGCCGCCGTGGCGGATGCAACACCGTGCTGCCCCGCTCCGGTCTCCGCAATCAGACGGGTTTTTCCCATCTTCTTTGCCAGAAGCGCCTGTCCGAGCACGTTGTTGATTTTGTGGGCGCCCGTATGGTTCAGATCCTCCCGCTTCAGATAAATTTTAGCCCCTCCCAGCTCTTCCGTCATCTTCTTCGCAAAATAAAGCCGGGAAGGTCTGCCCGCGTAATCGTTGAATAACGCTGTGAGCTCCCTGTTAAAATCCTCGTCATCTTTAAAATGGTTGTAAGCTGCCTCAAGTTCAATCACCGCATTCATCAGCGTCTCCGGAATATACTGTCCGCCATGGATTCCAAAACGCCCGCTATGATTCGTCATAATCTTTAGTCCTCCTCACGATCTCTACAAACGCCTGCATCTTCTCCGCATCCTTCAATCCGTCCGTCTCAATGCCGGAACTCACATCCACTGCATAAGGCTGCCACCGTTTCACAGCCTCTCCCACGTTGGAAGCATCGAGCCCGCCGGCAAGGAAATAGGGACGACTCATCCCCGCCAGAAACTCCCTGTCAAAAGCCGTGCCTGTACCGCCGTCGCCTGCGTCCAGAAGCACAAAGTCCGCAGAGCTTTCACATGCCTTCTCAATATCTTTCTCGTCTCTCACAGAAAAAGCTTTTATCACAGGCTTCTCCGTCAGCTCACGCAGTCTGCTGATATATGCCTCGTCCTCTTTTCCGTGAAGCTGCACCAGATCGATCACCCCCGCCGAAAGCAGCGCCGCCACCGTCTCCAGCTCCTCATCCACAAACACTCCCACCGCCAGAATATCCGGGTGTAAAAGCTCTTTTAACGTTCTGGCACGTTCCAACGATACATAGCGTCTGCTATTTTTTACAAAAACAAAGCCGACATATTCAGGATGAAGCAAATTTGCCGTTTCAATGTCACTGGGACGCATCAATCCGCACAGTTTAATCTTGATTTTATTTTTCTCTTCCTGTTTCATCTGTTCTTTCCCCTCATTCCGAAGCTTCACAAATTCCGACCGAACTTATTCAGTTTATTAAAAAAATTGCTCAACAGAGAATTTATTCAGCCTCTCCTAAGATTCAATAACGTTCGTTTCTTATCTGGTGTCCGCATCAATGCTTCCCCCACTAGCACCGCGTCTGCACCGATCTTAGCCAGCCTCTTCACATCCTCCGGTCCGCTCACGCCGCTCTCGGACACAAACAATATGTCGTTCGGAATCCGTTCCCGCAGCCTGCGGCTATTCTCCGTGTCCACCGTAAAATCTTTCAGATTCCGGTTGTTCACGCCGATTATCCGCGCACCTGCCGCAAGCGCCATATCCACCTCCGCCTCATCGTGCGCCTCCACCAGAGCGGATAAACCGAGCGTGTCACAGACGGCAAGATATTCTCTGATCTGCTCCTCGCTTAGAATGGAACAGATCAAAAGCACCGCCGAAGCGCCGAGCAGCTCCGCCTCGTAAATCATGTATTCGTCCACTGTAAAGTCTTTGCGCAGGCAGGGAATGGAAACCGCCGACGCAATTTCCCGCAGATATGCGTCGCTCCCCAGAAACCACTTCGGCTCTGTCAGCACGGAGATCGCGTCAGCCCCCGCATCCTCGTACTCTTTCGCTATCTCCAGATACGGAAATTCCGGCGCAATCACGCCTTTGGACGGAGACGCTTTCTTACACTCGCAGATAAAGGAAATACCCGGTTTCCGCAATGCTTTCTCAAAAGCAAAGTCTCCCTTTTTCATAGATAACGCCCGTTTCTCTATCTCCGCAGCAGGCAGTTTTTTCTTTGCCTGCTCTGTACGGTACACCGCATGTTCCGCCAGCTGCTCTAAAATATTCGCCATTGTCTTTTTCCAGCCTTTTCCTAATCAAATCCTGTTTTAATCATTGCTGAGTGCGATAAACTTCTCCAACGTCTCCGCCGCCTTCCCAGAGTCGATGATCTCCGCTGCCAGCTTCACGCCGTCCGCCATGCTCTCCGCCTTACCTCCCACATAGAGGGCGGCGCCCGCGTTCAGCAGCACGGCGTTTCTTTTATGCCCCTTTTCACCTTTTAATATAGCACGCGTTATTTCCGCATTTTCCACCGGCGTTCCGCCCTCCAGATCCTGCTTCGCGCATCTCTCGAACCCGAAATCCTCCGGGCAGACTGTGTAAGTCTTAAACCATCCTTTCTTAAACTCGCAAATCGTAGTGGGCGCGCTCATGGAAATTTCATCCAGTTTATCTTTCCCATGCACCACCATGCCGCGCTCCAGACCGAGGTTGATCAGCACCTGCGCCAAAGGCTCCACCAGATACTCGTCATACACGCCCAGAAGCTGCCGCTTCGGGCTGCCCGGATTCGTCAGCGGACCGAGAATGTTGAACACGGTGCGGAACCCCAGCTCCCTACGGATTGCGCCCACATATTTCATGGAAGTGTGGTACTTCTGCGCGAAGAAGAAACACATGCCAACCTCCCGCAGGAGCTTTACGCAAAGCTCCGGGCTCTGCTCGATATTGACGCCCAGCGCCTCCAGACAGTCCGCCGTGCCGCATTGGGAGGAAGCCGCGCGGTTGCCGTGCTTTGCCACCTTCATACCGCCCGCCGCGCACACAAGCGCTGAGGTGGTCGAAATATTGAAGCTGTGAGCGTTATCTCCGCCGGTACCCACGATCTCAAAGATATCCATACCAGTCTCCACTCTGGTCGCGTGGTCGCGCATCGCCGCCGCGCATCCGGCGATCTCGTCCGTTGTCTCCGCCTTCGCGCTCTTGGTGGAAAGCGCCGCCAGAAACGCCGCATTCTGGGTGGGGGACGTCTCCCCGCTCATAATCTCGTTCATCACCGCGTATGCCTCGTCGTAGGTGAGGTCCCCCTTGTTAACAATTTTTACGATTGCTTCCTTAATCATTTTTTCTTTCCTCCATTCTGAACCCTTTTTCCCTGTAAATACCGTCTAATATTATGTAAACCGTTTGTTTTTCTATTACCCTGTCATCCAATGAAGTAATGTACCATAAAAAAAATTATTCTCCTGTGTCCGAAATCTTTTTTACTTCTTCAATGGAAGGTAAAATTTTCATGCCCGCTCCTTTCTGACTCTGCCCCTAAACGCAGAAAGTCCCTGACAAAACCTGAGTCTTGTCAAGGACGAATCGTTTCAATCCGCGGTGCCACCTTGATTCACGGGAACCCCCGAGCGCTTAGCAGGATACTGACATATCCCCGGCAACTGACGTATGCCACACGTTGCAGAATACTCTGCGCTCCCGCGCATTTGACTGCACCCTCAGCG
Source organism: bacterium 1xD42-87 (assembly GCA_003611805.1). GTDB lineage: Bacteria > Bacillota > Clostridia > Lachnospirales > Lachnospiraceae > UBA3282. Next base: position 20,749 of record RAYM01000016.1, read on the forward strand.
GTCCATTTGATGACTTGTTTCTTACCTGATCTCAGCAGCACAGGCTCTCTGTAAAGGCATCATCACCGTTATCTCCGCTTCAACGGTTTAACTCGTTAAATTTTCTATAGAATATCACTGGATAAAAGATCTGTCAAGAGGTCTTGAAAAATTTCAAGAATGCGCTGAAATCAATCTCAAAATCCTCATAAGATACCCACTGGCTCGTACATGAATCGGAATATCTGCCAATTATTACTTGAAATACTTTACCCCGCTCTCAAATATCTTCATATCCTGATTGCCGAAGATGTTTACCGCCACGGAGTCGCCTATTCTCTCCGCATGCGCCATCTTGCCCAGACATCTTCCGTCCGGTGAAGTGATGCCCTCAATCGATGCGTAGGAACCGTTGATGTTCCACTCCTCGTCCATGGACACGCTGCCGTCGGCGTCCGCATACTGGGTAGCCACCTGTCCGTTTGCAAACAGCCTGTCAATCCACTCCTTTGGCGCCACAAACCGTCCTTCACCGTGGGAAGCCGGGTTTACATAAGTCTGCCCAAGTTCCGCCCCTGCAAGCCAGGGTGACTTGTTGGAAACTACCTTGAGATAAGCCATCTTTGAAATATGACGGTTCACCGTATTGAAGGTCAGTGTCGGCGAATCCGTCTCCTGCCCCCGGATCTCCCCGTAAGGCACAAGCCCCAGTTTAATCAGCGCCTGGAAACCGTTACAGATTCCCAGCGCAAGGCCGTCCCTCTCATTTAAAAGCTTCATCACCGCTTCCTTCATTTTCTCATTCTGGAAAGCGGTCGCAAAGAACTTGGCGGAGCCGTCCGGCTCATCGCCCGCAGAAAAACCGCCCGGGAACATAATGATCTGCGCCTGCCCGATCGCTTTCTCAAAAGCCTCCACGCTCTCCCTGATATCCGCCGCGTTCTGATTCTTAAACACCTTCACCACTGTTTCCGCCCCGGCTCTCTCGAACGCCTTTGCGCTGTCGTACTCGCAGTTCGTGCCCGGGAATACGGGAATAAATACCGTGGGTTTCGCCACTTTACGTCTGCACACATAAATACTGTCCGCACGATACGGCTCAGACACCACCGGGCTCTTATCCTTGCCCGCCGTATAAGGAAATACCTTGTCAAGCTTATCGCGCCATACCTGCAGCGCCTCGTCCCCGTCAATTTTCATGGAACCGTAGGTGAACGCACCGTCCGCCGTCACCGTACCGATCTCCTCGTAGGGAATCCCCAGCGTCCTTAACTGATGTACCTCTTTCGCAGGAATCTCCGCCACGATATCGCCCAGACCGTTGTCGAACAGGGACTTCATTTTATAAGAAGAATCCACTGCCACGCCGAGACCGTTTCCAAACGCCATCTTACTCACAGCCGCCGCTACGCCCTTTGCATCCAGCGCATAAGCCGCCACGATCTTTCTCTTTTTAAACTTGACAGGCATTCCGTTTATGATCTCTGTGTCAGTATACTCTGACATTAATGTCATGATTTTGTCATAAAGTGTCATAACCTCGTCATAAACCGGCAGATCATACACATCCCTCGGTATACGGAACCGTACGAGCCGATCGCCCGGATATTTCAATTCGGGTGTGACAATATGACCGCTCTTATTTACATTGACCGCAAAGGACACCAGCGTAGGAGGCACGTCAATATCGTTGAAGGTGCCGGACATGGAATCCTTGCCGCCTATGGAAGGCAGACCGTACTTCATCTGCGCGTCATAGGCGCCGAGCAGCGCCGAGAACGGCTGGCTCCAGCGGGACGGTTCCTCGCTCATGCGCCGGAAATACTCCTGGAAAGTGAAACGGATCGTCCTGTAATCTCCGCCGTTTGCCACAATCTTCGCCATAGACTCTGTCACCGCGTAAACCGCGCCGTGGTATGGGCTCCAGCTTGACAGGTACGGATCAAAACCGTAGCTCATCATGGTTACGGTGTCCGTCCTCCCCTCCAAAACCGGAAGTTTCGCCACCATAGCCTGCGTCTCCGTCAACTGATACTTTCCGCCGTAAGGCATATACACGCTGCCCGCGCCGATCGAGGCGTCAAACATTTCCACAAGCCCCTTCTGGGAGCAGACGTTCAAATCGCCAAGAAGCGAAAGCCACGCCGCTTTCACGTCCCTATGTGCCACAGCCTCCGCCACCGCCGGTGTCGCAATCTTTTTCAGATAATCTTCCTTTTCATCGGGAATATCCACAAAAACATCCGTCTCCTGATGCGCGCCGTTGGTGTCCAGAAACGCCCTCGACAGATCCACGATTTTCTTCCCGCGCCATTTGAGCACCAGCCGGGGCTCCCTGGTGACTACCGCCACAGGCACCGCCTCCAGATTTTCCTCAGCGGCATAGCCGAGAAATGCGTCTACATCCGCGGGTGATACCACCACTGCCATACGCTCTTGGGATTCCGAGATCGCAAGCTCGGTCCCGTCCAGACCCGCATACTTTTTGGGAACCCTGTCCAGATCCACCACAAGCCCGTCCGCCAGTTCACCGATCGCCACAGACACACCGCCCGCGCCAAAATCGTTACATTTCTTGATCAGGCGGCTCACTTCCTCACGCCGAAACAGCCTCTGTATCTTTCTCTCCGTGGGCGCGTTGCCCTTCTGCACTTCCGCGCCGCACATATCAATGGATTTTTCCGTGTGCACCTTGGAGGACCCCGTCGCGCCGCCGCAGCCATCGCGCCCGGTTCTGCCGCCCAGAAGGATAATGATATCGTCCGGGTCGGAGTTTTCCCGGATGACATTCTTTCTCGGCGCCGCACCCATCACTGCGCCGATTTCCATACGCTTCGCCACATAATTCGGGTGATAAATCTCTTTGACCAGTCCGGTCGCCAGACCGATCTGGTTTCCGTAGGAAGAATAACCGTCCGCTGCGCCGCGCACCAGCTTTTTCTGTGGCAGCTTTCCTTTCAGTGTATCCGCCACGGGTACCGTAGGATCCGCCGCGCCGGTCACACGCATCGCCTGATAGACATACCCCCTGCCAGATAAAGGATCGCGGATCGCGCCGCCAAGGCACGTTGCCGCGCCGCCGAAAGGCTCGATCTCCGTGGGATGGTTGTGGGTCTCGTTCTTGAAAAAGACAAGCCACTCCTCCGTCACCGGACCGTCGCCGTAGTCCATCTCCACCGGCACCACCACGGAACAGGCGTTAATCTCATCGGATTCTTCCATATCATCGAGTTTCCCGTCCTTCTTTAACTTCCGCATCGCCATCAGCGCCAGATCCATCAGGCAGACAAACTTATCATCCCTGCCTGCGAAAATCTCTTCCCTCGTCTTAAGGTAATCCTGATACGCATTCTCAATCGGCTCCCGGTAACGCCCTTCCCCGAAACTCACGTTCTTGAGCTCCGTGGAAAAAGTCGTATGGCGGCAGTGGTCGGACCAGTAGGTATCCAGGACCCGGATCTCCGTCATCGTGGGATTCCGCTTCTCCTCTTTCGCAAAATAATTCTGAATATGCTGAAAATCCTTAAATGTCATTGCCAGTCCAAGGGAATCGTACAGCTCCTTCAGCTCCACACCGGGCATATCCACAAAATCTTCCCGTTCAGGGAAATTCTCCAGTACAGCCACATCTGCCGGCTCCTCATACGCAAGCGCAAGCGTCTCCGGCTTCACCATGTCGGTCTCTCTTGAGTCTACCGGGTTGATACAGTAAGCCTTGATCCGCGCCAGTTCCTCTTCTGTGACATTTCCGTTGACCAAATAAGTCACAGCCGTTCTGATAATCGGCTCCTCGTCCTCTTTCAAAAACTGCACACACTGTACGGCTGAGTCCGCTCTCTGGTCAAACTGTCCCGGCAGAAACTCCACCGAAAAGACATACCCGTTTTCCGGGATCTCTATGTTCTCCCGGTATAAAATGTCCACAGGCGGTTCCGAAAAAACCGTATGACACGCCCTCTCAAAAATTTCATCCGAAATATTCTCCACATCATAGCGTATGAAAACCCGCACCTGCTCCACACTCTTTATGCCCAGAAAACTTTCGATCTCTTCCTTCAGTTCCCTTGCCTTAACCGCATACGGTTCTTTCTTCTCCACGTAAATTCGTCTGACATTTCCCATAGTCGTTTCTCCTCCCTCTGCTTCACACAGACTCGGAAGCCCGTGCTTACGAGCCCTATATCTCCGTAATCAGCCCCTGCATAATATAGAGCAGCTGCTCATCCACCATCTTTTCTGTAATGCCGAAAGTCTGCGCGTTGATTTTCAGCCCCTCCAGCACATACATGATATTAGCCGCAGCCCCCTTTGGATTCTCACAGTAAAACTCTCCGCTGGCAATGCCTGCCTCAATCAGCTTTTCAATTACCCTGACACCTGCGTCAAATTGCTTGCGCAGCATGTTATTCTTGTCGGTCGATTTATGTGCAAAGAAATATTCATAGACCGCTACAGTCAAATTATCCTTATTCTGCAAAAGCTCCTTTTTCTGTTCCTTCAAAAAGAGCGTCAAAATATCCGCAGCCGTATCCTCTTTGGCAATCCGCTCCGTGAAAACGTCATCCGTCTCGTCCGCTTCCACCTGCAGCACTTCCATCAGGATCTGATCCGTGCTTTCAAAATACAGATACAGACCGCCCCGGCTGATCTCACATGCCTCCACAATATCTTTCATAGTCACATTTTTAAAGCCTTTTTCCACAAATACCTTTCTTGCCGTATCGAGTATGTACTTCTTTTTCTGTGCCGATTTTTCTCCCATCGTTTCTTTAATCTCCCTGCAAATATGTACCCTTCCGTTCGTATGCCCCTGCGCCTTACTCCTGTTTTTCCTCTTTTTGGGCATTGACTACTCTGGTCTGTACGGGGTGGTCCCAGAAATCCAGATTTTCTTTCATCTTCTTAATCACCTTAAGGAAAATACCGTTCTCCACCGCCTCAGACCATCTTCTGCCCTTTGTCATGCCTTCCATCACATATCTGGAAAGGATACCTTTCAGCACATCCATCTCCCGGATATCCGACCTTTTAATCGCCAGAAGCTCGTCCTCCAAAACACGAATCCTGTACCGTGAATAGATGTACTTGTAATTTCGGTCCATAAGCTTCGTCCGCTGGGCCTCCTTAATGAAATTCATCAGCGTGCCGTCATAAACCGGGAAAGCAATCGAATGTTCTGCAATCCCGGAGCCGGAATAACTCTGTTGTACGCTCTTTCCGTTCTTGCTCTCAAGCCAGGACAGATAACGCGCAAGTTTCTCCACGTCCGCCCTGTATTCATTGACAACCTGCTGTCTGTAGGCGATATCTTCTTTCTCTATCTGTGTCTTGTCCATAATTTTCACTCGCTTCCGTTTTCTAAATTGCTTTCCGCCATTGCCGGGCTGCAGAACGCCAAGTCCCGACAAGCCTGTCATTTTCAATTTTAACACAAAACGCTGAAAAGTACAGTACAAAAATAGTCATTCTTCTTGTGCAATATAGCAAAGCACAACGCCCATTCTCATTGACTTTTCCACCCAAAAAGCATAAGATATATACATAGTTTCTGCAATTATTTCTACAAGGGGGTAATCCAATGGCTGTAAAAGAATTTCCTGCAGGCACGCAGCTGATCCAGAGTGAACAGAATCAGACCGGCCTGCATGTCATCGCTAAGGGGAGCGTATGCGCCTCCTATCCGGGAGGCACTTTCTATTTGAAAAAAGGGGATGTCATCGGCGTCTGTGAGATCTTTTTCGGTTCTCACTTTATCACATATGAGACAGAGGAGCCCACCGGGATTGCCTCTTATCCGTGCACGGCTGCACAGCTCTCACTGCTTATGTCAAAAAGTGTGGATCTGGCGAATATGATCGTGTCATCCCTGTTCAGGCAGTTCCGTGAGATCTATGACCAGTATGAACTGATGCGTTTTGACTGTGAAAATATTTACCATTTTCTGATGGACCGGTATGAAGAGTATAAGTCATTCTGTGTCAAGCATGGATTTACTCCCAGAGCATTACCCGACATGGAGGATCTGACTCCTCTCACGCTGGAGGAAGATCTGGAAGGATGGCTGGACGGCTACTACGAGCAAATGACTCTTATGGTCACTCAGAAGTCCTCCAAATTCCACAAGCCCGACTTTCTTGCGGGGGTGGTCCTGAAAGCGGATCTGGATATCCACCGCATTATTTCCATATGCCGCGTTTTTTACGATTACAAGGCGGAGATTGCCAGTTTACTGATGAACGAAAATCATCTGGACTTCTTCGATCTCTACGCAAGCCTTCTTTATAAAATCGGGGCGAACGATACCGATTCCACTACGGTAAGCGCAGCAATCTCCACCATCATGATCCAGTTGGAAGACCTGCCTTCGATTGACCGTGAAATGTATCAGCAGAGAGCCGACGAATACCGCACGAGACTGGAAAATCTCGGGGAACGCAGCGACGAGGAATCCACTGCTTCCATGGACGAGGTGGCTGACATAGAGCACTCTATGGAGACCATTCTCTCCTACGCCGAAGTGGACGTTGAAACCGCCGTCGCTTTCCGTGAATCTGTCGACAAATTTGCTAAGATGACGGACAAGAACGCTTCGGATGACGCTGCCAGAAAGCTGCGCATGACGATCACCAAACAGTTCTATGTGATCTATGAAAAAGCTTTCGTTAAGAGCCTGAAAGATACCGCTTCCATTCCAAAGGTAGTCCGGATGTTCTTTAATTTCGGCTATATAGATGAAAATCTGGCCGGCCCTGAGAACGCTTCATATCTGTACTCGATCATAGACAAAATACCTTCCGATCCCAAACGCAAGGTCTATACTGCCTATGAATGGTTTACCGCCATCTATAAAGGTGAGAAAGTACCCAGCCGTAACGAATTCGATTCAGACTTCCCCACCTTCCTGCGTGAACAGAAAATGACGGGCAATATCACCGCCGAAGACGAAGCGCGTATGCTGAATGACCCGCTGGAGCAGGTGCTCTTTGAAATACGCAACATGTTTCCTACCGTCAACAAGATTACATTCGGCCGCGTCTTAAGCTTCTGCCCGATCTTCTCGGAACACAATGTTCTGAAAGAGCTGGATGGCACGCTTGTATCCGCCGAAAAGGTGGAAGAATCTTTCCAGAAGATCCGGGACATTGACTTCAGCGCTTACTACCGCGACGTCATTTACACCAATCCCGACATCGGCATCGGAAAGGAAACCGTCGGCGTAGAGGTTCTTCCCGACATTATTCTTATGCCCAATGTGGGCACGCGCGGCATCGCATGGCAGGAAATCGAGGGGCGTAAGCGTACGACACCGGCCCGCATGATGGTGTCCATCTTCCAGTTGGAGGATCTGACCAACATTCTGGTCCGGCTGACCGGCGATTTCCGTTGGGAAATGTGCAAGCGCGTGCAGGGCGCCCGCTGGAACGATATTTCGGAGGCCTCCCTCACAAGCGAATATTTCGATTACATCCAGTTCTACCGTAAGAACCACGAACTGTCTGCGGACGCCAAGGACAAAATTAAGCTCAATATGAAAAAAGCGAAAAACAGCTATAAGGAAATGTTTATTATGGACTACGAAGCGTGGATTCTCTATGAAGGCGCCGGATCGCCCAGATTGAATAAAGTGTCCCGCAATATTATTTTTACTTACTGTCCTTTCTCCAAAGCAATCCGCACAAAGCTGATGGCAAATCCGCTTTACAAGGAGACCATGGGGCGCTACGATATTAAACTTTCGCAGAAGCTCCACCATTATGACAATGTGTTCCAGAAGTTGAAAAACACAGGAACTCCGATTCCTCAGGAACTGCAGATGCAACGCGACTATCTTTGTAAGTAGGTTTGTTTCGCTAATATAGTGTTATTCCTTTGTAATATACTTATAGACTGTCAAGGGGAAAAACGGTATATTAATTATAGACTTGATCACGGAAGTCAAGTCGGCAATAGCAATTCCGAAGAATTCCCCTTTTACACAAGCAAAAGCCCCGAAGGCAGAGCCTCCGGGGTTTTTGCTGTGCACAGACGCATATGACAGTTTATCTGCGGCATGCATAACGGGCAGGAAAATCTTCCTGCCCGTTGATATCATTCTGTATGCGTTTATTTTTTGTCTGTACTTGCAGGCTTCACAAAGAACAGGCTGATAATCAGTGCGATAATATAGAGCACAATCGTGAAATACAGCACGTTCTGGTATCCCACAGGATTGACCATGTTGCCGTGGGAATCCTCGATGAAGCTGCCTGTGTTGCTCACGATCAAGGTTGCGATCTGGTTGCCGGTAAGACCCGCAAACGCCCATGCGGAAAGGGTGATACCGTGGATCGCGCTGATGCTTCCCATGCCATAATGGTCGGAAAGCAGGGTCGGCACATTGGAGAAGCCGCCGCCGTATCCGGCATTCACCATAAAGATCAGAGCCAGCACAAGAACGATCAGGAACATGTTGCCCTCGCCGTTCTTGATACCGCCTGTAAGCATTACCGCGCCGGTAAATATAATCGAGAGCACAAAGATCAGCTTGTAAATCGTGTTTCTGTCCTTCATCAGATCCGCCCACGCGGAGAAGCCGAGACGGCCGCCCGCATTGAAGATTGCGGACACTGTGGAGATCACGCCGACCACGCCTGCCAGACCGATACATTTCACGATCATCTTCTCCTGGGAGATCAGTGCAAGGCCGCAGGTGATGTTGATGTAGAACATCAGCCAGATGCCCACATAGTTGCTGACAGGACGGGTTTTGATGGTAGCCATGATACCCTGTCCTTTTTCTTTCTTCTGCGGCTCATGCCAGCCTGCCGGCTTCGCCAGAAGGAGATGGCCCACAAACATCATCACGAAATAAACCGCCGCAAGGATGTAGAACATCTTATAGATGCCGCCCTCTCCGAGATTGGCCAGAAGCGCCTGCATGATAGGGCTTGCAATCGCCTTCGCGCCGCCAAAGCCTGCTACCGCAAGACCTGTCGCAAGACCTTTCTTATCCTCGAACCAGAGCATGAGAGTCTTTACCGGGGAAAGATAGCCGGTTCCCAGGCCGACACCCATGATAAAGCCATAGCAGACATAAATGCCTACCAGCGCAAGCACGCTGCCGGGATGGGTGCCTCCATAATAGATGAAGAATCCCGTGCCCGCCATACCAAGGGAGAATGTGATCGTTGCGATCAGCGAAGACTTGTGAATGTCCTTCTCCACCACGTTGCCCAGAAATGCCGCAGACATGCCGAGGAAGAAGATGGCAAAGCTGAACGCCCACTCCGTAGCTGCCTTGGAAAAGCCTATGTAGTCAGCGATCTCCTGACTGAAAATAGACCAGCAGTACACCGTACCGATACTGAAGTGCAGGAGCAGTGCCGGGATCGCGGCACGCACCCATTTGTTTTGACAGTTTTTCATACTTTTACCTGTTATCCTTTCGTTTATATTGAGTCAGATGCCCCATCACTGATAGCAGGATTCTAACCCTCTCACTAAAACTGTTTCTAACCTCTATCATTTTAAAACAAAACGACTGGAATTTCAAGCCACATTCACGCACGTTGTCACGTTTTTGCCCATCATTCCGCCCTCGGAGACACACCTCCTGACCCGTTGCTTCTTTCGCCTCTCATTTCAACACCAGCGCCGAAAATCCCGGCATCACAGCCTTACCGTTCTCAAAACGGATTTTTTCTTCCCCTGTGACAAGCGCACCACGGATCTCTGTCTCTGTGCCGATCTTCTTCCCGTTTAAGGTAATACTGGTCAGATCCAGTTCCTCTGTCTCCGGCCCCGTCACAAACACGAGCAGAAGCTCCGAATCCCCGTAAGTCTTTTTGATGGCGCAGACAGTTTCCTTCGTATCCTCTGCAAGAAAATCCCCCACAAGGACATATTCCGCCTTCCCCCTGGCAATCTCCGGGTTCTGGTTGCGGATTTTGAGAACCTTCTTATAATATTGATAGACGGAAAGTTCGTCCTTCTCCTGCTCCTCCAGGCTCTCAAACTTCATCTTCACGTCTTCCATATCCGCCGGCCCGTCACACATGCCCTGCGCGTCGGGGTTCATGCTCCAGTACATGGGCGCGCGCTTGTTCTCGTCCTTGCCGGAGCCTTTCATGCCAAGCTCCTCCCCGTAGTAGAGAAAGGCCGATCCGCTCATAAACAGATTCAGGGCGCCCGCCATCTTCGTCTGTGCGGCGGAATTGTCCCCCGCATAGTAACCCGCGCTTCTGCCCATGTCATGGTTGGTATAAAAAGGCGCGTCGATATAATCCGGGTTGTAAGCCCCGAACGTCTCTTCCAGTGAAACAACCGCCGCACCATACTTCGTTGCCGGTGAACCGTTCAGCACCTTGGATATCACGCCGTCTTTGTCGGCAAAGGCGAAGTTGAAAACACTGTCGATGCCGCTCTCATAGTACTGCGCGTAGTCCGCCAGATCAAGCCACGCCTCGCCCACAAGGTAAGCGTCTGGTTTCTGTTCTTTGACCGTTTCAGTCAGCCATGCCAGAAAGGCAATATTGGACTGGGGCGCGCCGGAATAAAACTCTTTTACCGCGTCCAGACGGAAACCGCCCACCCCCATGTCCAGCCAGTACTGCGTGATTTTCGCAATCTCCTCCCGCAGAAGTTCACAGTCTAAATTAAGGTCGGGCATCTCCGACCAGAACTGCGCCTCGTAATACCAGTCGGTCCCCTCCACGGGATAGTAGCCGCCGCCCTGCTCTCTGGAAAAATGATAATAGTCAAAATAGGGACAGTCCTCTGCGTCCGGCTCCGCACCGTCCAGCCCTTTCAGATAGGCACACGCCTCCTGAAACCAGGGATTCCGGGACGAACTGTGATTTAACACCAGATCCATGATCACCTTGATGCCCCGCTCATCGCACGCCGCAATCAGCTCCTTAAAATCCTCCAGCGTGCCGTATTCCTCGTCTATGGCATAATAGTCTGCCACGTCATACTTGTGATAAGTAGGCGAAGGGTTCACGGGCATCAGCCAGATGCCGTTGCAGCCCAGATCCGTATCTGTTTCGTCATCCCCGTCGTTGATATAATCCAGCCTGGAGATCAGCCCCTGCAGATCTCCTACGCCGTCCCCGTCACTGTCGCAGAAGGAGTAGACGAACACCTCATAGTAGGTGCGGTAATTGTCGTCGATGATCTGCAGCGGATTATTCTCCCACAACTCCGCAGCGGATGTTTCCGCCGCCTGTTCTCCGGCATCACTGCTGCCCTCGCCGCTGTCTGCGGCATCTGTCCCTCCCGGTACGTCCTTCGCCGCCTGCTCCTGCGTCTCGCTGCCCACAGCCCCGGGATTTTCCTCCCCAAACGAGTTTTGCAGGGGGATATTCTCCCCCTGCATACCACAGCCGCAAAGCAGCGCTGCTGACAAAACACCTGCCAGAGCTCTCTTTTGCGCATTTTTCATCCTTTTACCGAACCTCCCGTAATACCCTCCACATAGAACTTCTGCATAATAAGGAACAGAATCGAAATAGGCACGGATATCACCACGCCGCCCGCGCAGAATACAGAGAAATATTTCGCGATCATGGACTTGCTCAACATGTTGAACAGGCCGATCGCCACCGTCCAGTCTGTCGCAATACCAGAGTTTAACATCAGCTTCGCAAACACGAAGTCGCCCCATGGTATCAGGAAAGAACTGATCACCGTGTACACGATGATGGGCTGGGAAAGAGGAATGATAATCTTAAAGAAAATCTTCGCCTCGGATGCGCCCTCCAGCCTTGCCGCCTCACTTAAGGAGACAGAGATCGTGTCCATGAAGCCCTTACAGATCAAGAAGCCCAGACCCGCGCCTGCGGAGTACACGATAATCATGCCGATATGACTGTTTGTCAGGTTAAACGTCTTTAAGATAAAGTAAATAGCGATCATGGAAAGCACGCCCGGGAACATATTTAAGATAATGCTGAAACTCATCAGCGACTTTCTGCCCGGGAACCGCAGCTTACTCATAGTATAACTCACCATCAGCACAAGAATGGTCGAGATCAAACAGGTAAAGACCGCAATTACAAAGGTGTTCAAAAACCACTTGTTGTACTGTACGATAGAATCCGAACGCAGGAATAACTGCGCGTAATTGTCTAATGTCCACGTCTCCGGGAAGAAGTGTGAGGTATTGATTCCCTTATACCCGCTAAATGAGGTAACAAACAGCCAGAGAATCGGGATCAGCCACACCACAGCCAGGAGAAACAGAACAACGTGTCTTAAAATAGCCTGAATCGTCTTTTTCATTATTGAAATTCCTCCTCCTTATCTCCCTTGATTGTTCTTGTAAAGGTAACCAGCGTAAACGCCGCGCAGATGATAAATACAACAATACCGATCACGGACGCCATCTTATAGTTGTAATACTCGTTTGTCAGCCTGAACAGCCATGTCACCAGCAGATCGATCTCCTTCGCGTTGGAGTTTGCGAGAAGCTGGTCGCTTGTGACATACACATCCTGCGTCAGCAGATAAATCACATTGAAGTTGTTAATATTTTTGACAAAGTCCGTAATCAGACTCGGCCCGGTTACAAAAAGCATGTACGGCATCGTGATTTTCACAAAGATCTGGAAAGGATTCGCGCCGTCGATTCTCGCGCTCTCAATCTGATCCTCGGGAATGTTCATCAGTACGCCCGTTGCAATCAGCATCTGATAAGGGATGCCGACCCAGATATTGATAATAATGATCATCACCTTCGCCCAGCCCGGGTTTGTCAGAAACGGAATGTAGCTCAGATTCGCGGGAACAAGGCCCACATTTTTGAGGAAGTCCGTCAGACCCACATTGGTGCAGAAGGTATTGACGATACCGCTGTCTGCGAAGAAGTTACGCACCAGAAGCAGCGTCACGAACTGCGGCACCGCAATCGCGATGATAAAGAGCGTTCTCCACATCTTCGGCAGCTTCGTCTTCTTATTATTGATAAACTTGGCGAGCAGGATACCACCGATGTAAGTTGTAAAGGTAGCAAGCACCGCCCACTCCAGTGTCCAAGTCAATACTTTCTTAAAGGAATACCCAAAAGTCACTGTCACGGAATCCGTAAACAGACTCTTAAAGTTTGACCAGCCAACCCATGTAAACAACGCGCTGGGCGGCATATGCTGCTGGTCATAATTGGTAAATGCCACTGCCACCAGCACCAGAATCGGCAGAATATTCATCAGAATGATACCGATTGTCGGCAGGGTAAGCAGTGTAATATGAAATTTTTCGTTAAACAGCGCCTGCACATCTTCCTTAAAGGTATTGATGCGCTCTCCGTTTTCTTTCTGAACCTGCAGGCGGTAAACCGCTTTCATGTTTGCGATCCAGAACAAAACAAATACAAGAATAAGGAACAGTGCCATAATGGAATTCAACAGAATCAGAAAAGAATTGTCATAGTCGTTGACCGTACTGGTCATAGTCAGCGGGTCAAACACCTGCTCAAACTGCACTGTGCCAAGCGTTCCGAACTTAGCAAGGTTTGGAGCCGCATAGCCGACACACAGCACGACAAACAGCGCTTCCACCAAAAACATGATAATACCGTTAATTACCTGTTTTCTCGCGAAATAGCCCGCGCCCATCAGAACCGCTGACAGCTTAACCCACACATCTCCCCTGACAAAGGCAATTCCAATATTTTTAAAATAATTACTTATCGCATTTAATGCCTTCTTCATATGAACCTCCATGCCAGAAGTAACCTTCTCTTTTTAAAAGAGGGCGAGTGAACACCACTCACCCTCTCTGTTTTTATATACCGTGACTGCAAAGCAGTCCTCGCGGAGTTAAATCCTCCGTCTCTCCGAACCGAGGCTGCGAAGCAGTCCTCGCAATTGAGCTTTGCTCGGGAGTTAAAATCGAAGATTTTTACTCCGGTTACTCAACAGGCGCCGTGATACCCTCTACCGTCGTATCCAGAAGCTCCTGCAGATCGGTTCCGTCAGGATTGCCGGATGCAAGAATCTGTCCAAGTGTCTCAGCGGGAGACCAGAAGTTTGCGCCTACACGCTGAGGGGTAGCGTATGCTGCCTGCGCCGCCAGAGCGGAGATTGCCGGATTTGCCATTACCGCATCGGAAGATGCTGCCGCAAGGTTGGAAGGGCCAAGGCCTCTTGCTTCAAATCTTGCCGTCTGTGCTGCCTCGTTGGTTAAGAACTCTGCCAGAAGCATCGACCAGCCTACATTAGCGGAGTGCGGATTTACACCAACCAGCTTATATCCGGAGTAAGAAGACATCTGGTAGTCCTTGCCACCTGCCTTGAAGGTAGGAAGCTTGGTTGCCGCATAGTTGTCGCCCCATGCTTCTGCTGCCGTCTCTGCTCTCCATGTACCGTTTACACATGCTGCCACATTGCCCTCTGCAATCTGGGTAGCCATATCCTCGTCGTTCATATCTACAAGCACGTTGGATGCTGTCAGGTCAAGGATCGCCTGCGCCACATCCGTACCGCCTGCTGCATTCCATGTACATGTGTTGGTAAGACCGTCATCGTTCAGTGTCAGCTCAAGGCCTGCGCCCTGGAAGAATGCGTAAATATACCAGCCATTGGAAATATCCATCGCGATCTTCTTGCCTGCCGCACCTGCTACCTCAACCATCTTATCTAAGGACTGTACGTCGCTCTCGGAGAATACGGAAGAGTCATAGAACATAAAGTAACCGTTATCAGCCGTCATCGGATAAGCATATACCTTTCCGTCCACAGCAGCTGCTTCCACAGCGCCGGTTGCATTCTCATTCACTACATCGAAGGTGTAGTTTGCCGCTACCTCCTGCAGTGCGCCCGCCTTTACCAGCTCGTTGATCTGGTCATCCGCAAATGCGTACACGTCCGCTGCCGCCTCTACGTCCGTCAGAACCGTGTCCTTCGCGGTAGACTCACTCTCTGCACCGAGGGTAATATCAAAAGTTACGTCAGGATATGCCGCCTTGAACTCGTCCAGCAGCTTGGTTGTGAGATCCTGGTCTTCCTCGGAAGCCCATACCTTAAGTGTTACCGTACCTGTCGTTGCCGCAATCAGGTTTGCGATCGGGTCTGTTCCCTCTGCCGCCGCTGCGGGAGCCTCTACCGCCGGAGCCTCCTCTGCTGCAGGCGCTTCCGCTGCCGGTTCCTCAGCCGCAGGCGCTTCTGCTGCCGGAGCTTCCGCCGCAGGCGTCTCAGCCGCGCCGCCGCCACAGCCTGTCAGACAGCCGACTGTCATCGCTGTTGCCAGTAATGTTGCCAATACTTTCTTTTTCATAATTGAACTCTCTCCTTTCGACTTTTTAAAAGTCATTTTTTGTTTGTATACAAAATGCAGAACCGAAGCACGAACTATCGTAATTCCGCATTTGATACCACTGCTCACCGTCTGTTTACCCGTCCGCCCGGGGCGCCGCGCCCGTGTGGCAGTCAGGGTTTTTATTTCCTAATATATTAGGAAATAGAGAAAGGACTAGTCCTTTCTGCAAAAATTTCGCACCGTGTTCACGTTAAATTTACCATTATTTGATACCCCCTGTCAATACGGAAAACGTTTTTTTGACATAAGGAGCGTATTTACTGCCTATACGGACGCATCTGTGGGAAGATAATCGCGGATTACTTCCAAAGCCGGCAGAGCTTGACCATCATAGTCAAACAACGCCTGATTTGCCCACTCATTACCGCCAGGCCCTTTTTCTTCTATATATTTCAGGGCCTCCTCGTTGGCCCAGCCTGATCCCGGCACAGGAATCCAGGCCGGCTCCCAATAGAAAAATCCCCGGCATTTCTTCCCCGACACCTGGTCAATCACCGCAAACAGCGCCCTCATAAAATCCGCCTGCCCTTCCTTCGACATGGGAAACGGCAGTTTTTCCACCAGCGCCGGCTTTGTAGCGTAACCCTTTCGCTCATCCGCCGCCAGTTTCTCGTATGAGCCGTAATCCTCCATCGTAAAGCCCATAGAGACCTCCGCGATCACCAGCTCCTTGCCGTAACGCACCGCCAGATCATTCATATTTTTCTGCAGGTCCGAAAGACTGCCATGCCAGAACGGGTAGTAAGAAAGTCCGATGATCTGGAAATCCTCCCCTCTCTCCATATAATGATCAAACCAGTCACGATACATCGGCGCATTGCCGCCGTTGTCCAGATGGATCATTACCGGCATGTCCGAATCAAGCGAACGCACCGCCCGGATGCCCGCGCTGACAAACTGTGCCAGATTGTCATAATTGCCGCATTCCGCCAGCTTTCCAGACGGCCAGAGCATCCCATTGGTGAGCTCATTGCCGATCTGAATCAGATCCGGGTACGCCCCCGCATCCTGCAAGGTCAACAGGGTATCCCTCGTATAGGTATAGACTGCTTCGGTCAATCGTGCGGCATCCATCCCGCGCCACGCCTTTGGCACCCGCTGTTTACCAGGATCCGCCCAGAAATCACTGTAGTGCATACAGAGCAGCACTTCCATCCCGTGCGACTTCGCCCGCTTCGCCAGCTCAATGACCGTGGGCAGATCGTTCGTACCCGCTCCGTAAGGCGTGCCGTCCTCCGCGTAAGGATCGTTCCACAGGCGGAGCCTGACCGCATTCGTCCCGCAGCTTTTCAGGATTTCAAAGACGTCCTTCTCTTCTCCGTGATCATAAAATTTTCCGCCGAGGCTCTCCACTTCTTTGATGGTGGAAAGATCCATGCCCTTGTAAAACTTCATATTTTGTCTTCCTTTTCTCTGCTATAAGGCAAACTGATGCGGAGAATGCCTCATTTCCGGCATTCTCCCGAGTGAGACTTAATACTTCCAAGTCAGCTTTGCTTACTTTGTTACTGTCCTATGGCGGGACGTCTTTAGAAGTACTTCTCACTCTAGTCAAAATCAAATTTTGTAAACCGCTTCATCGCATCCTTGTAACGGAACCGCACAAGCTCGTTCTTTGCGAGCACATCCTCCTCCGTCCCCACATACTGACAGCGGATGCAATGGTATTCTTTCTTGTCCTTGTCATAAAACATATCAATATCCAAGTCTCTCATAAAGCAGGAGGGACACCTGTAATTTAATTTGCCTTTGCCAGATTGAGCCATGTCGCAAATACCTCCTTATCTTTTAACTGGGTGGTGTAGCCTAACGTGAACATCGGAGAGAACGCATACCCTTCCTTAATGTAGCCGACCGCCTCTTTCTTTTCGCAGCTTATGGACACTCTCGTTCCGATTTCGGGAACCACCGCCACTGCCTCCGCCGCACCCTGCATCTGCGCCTCACGGCACTTGTAAGCGTAATCGATCTTCTCCGTCTTCGCACCGTCGGTAACGGAAAGCTTCACATTGCTCATGTCCTCGGAATACTCCGTCGTGCCGTAACATGCCACCATGTACTCGTTGATCTCCACCTCGGCATTCGGATCGCTCATCTCGAGAATCGTTCTCTCGATCCTGATACGGGAGCTGCCCTCCTCAAAATACATCTTCGTCTGCAGTTTCACCGTCAGATCATAAAACTCAATATCCACCGGATCAAGTGTCAGGATTCTCGTGCTGCCTTCCTGTGAGAAATGCGCCTTTGTCCGGCACAGGCACAGGTCAACCTCCTCGCCGTTGTGGGTCAGCTTCGCGCTTCTCACCGTGCCCTCACCCGCATAGTGGGTAAAGTAACCCGCACGGTACTTCTCCTGAATTAAGAACGGGTAGGATGCGTCCGTCACATGCTTCGTGCCGATACCCACCGGCCACTCCAGCTTCGCCGCATACGGACGCAGATCCACGATCGCGCCTCCCTGGTCCATATTCGCGCACACTCTCATGTAAGGGTCGCAGTACCAGAAAAGCTGCTTGTCCGATCCGTACAGAATATCTCTCCACAGCGCGCACTCCGGCTCCGTCAGCCTTCTGTTCGCACGGTAAAAGTCCGCGAACTCCGCCATGGTCATATCCTCTAACTTGCCTTCCTTTTTCAGCTTTCCATAATATGCCATGCCATCCTCATAAGATTTCAGCAGCAGCTCGTAGGGCGCCTCCCAGCGTCCCATCTTGTTCATCCAGCCGGGACCCACGAACATCATGTTGTAGGCGTAACCGTTGTTGTATTTCGCGAGCGCCCTGAACTGGTCAATCAGATTGTACAGGTAAGGATACTCCCATGTCTTGGAATCGTAGCACATACTCCGCAGGACATTCTGCGGGTGCGTCCCAAAGTTGGAGCCGTTGCCGTCGTAGCACGCGATCAGATCGCGGGACAGATGCGGAATTGCCACAATGCCGGAATCCTCCGCCTCGTTCGCCGCAGGTGCATGAGTGTTCTGCTTGCTTGGAATCCAGGGTGCCCACGGACCTCCGTCCATAAACGTATACCAGGAATTGTTGCAGGTGTGGTAAGCCTTCGGACCTTCCTCCCAGCACGTCGCCACGGCGCATTTCACCATGGGGTATTTCTCCTTGATATAGTTAGTCAGGTCGGCATCCATGTAGTAGGAACCTGTAGACTCCGGATAAAAACCGAATCTGTCATGGAATTTACCGAACACATCGTCCACGATCGACTTCTTGTCCTCCATGGAGAACATCCAGATACAGAAATCCTTCGTCTTGTATTTTTCGCGGAACTCCTCGCAGGGAAGCCCGAGCAGGGACAGCGCGATCTCATCGCCGAACTGCTCATGGTCCGCCTTCGCAAGAGCCACCGCCTCGTCGTTAAATAAAGAAGCGTAAGTCATCTGGATCGTCGTCTTCAATCCGTTCTTGTGCGCAATCGCCTGCTGTGTCTTAAAAATATCGAGAGACTCCGTCAGAAGCTCTTTCCTTCCGATATCTTCCTCCTTGCCGTGTCCGGTCACCTTTTCCGCGTACTCAGGTACCATCTCCGGACGATGGATGATGTTTACAATAAACTTATCCATGTGCCCTGCCCTCCATTTTTCATAAATTATTGTTTCGCCGCCATTTTCGCTGTAACTATTAACCCTTCGGCTTCACCATTTCACTTCTATCTCGCTGTACGGTTGGTGGTTTTTACTTTGCGCAATCGGTTGTTCACATTCAAATGATAACAAACTGCACAGAACTTGTCAATGCATATTTTTCCTAAATAATGGTATTTTACTTATGCAGTTACAATTCACACGTACGCCAGATTTCGCATCAATTTACGATTATTCCGTGTGAATTGCAACAACGATGCACACAAAATGCCAAAATACAGGCATTTTGGCGCTGACTCCGACACCATGCAGCAAGTGCATGGTGCGGGTGTAAAAAATAACCTTATGCGTACAAAACGGGCAGCATATGAATTGCCATAGTGCTGCCCGTAAATCAGTCCTTATCCCGCCTGGTTAAATTAAGAGTGATGCCTTCCGTGGTGTCCACCATGATGTCCGCCGTAATAATTTCCCGACTGGTTCGCACCATTTCCGCTACCCTGTCCCACATTCTGGTTCGTGCTCTGCCTCACACAGGAATTATCGCAGTAGCCGTTCGCATGATTATAACCGCAATAGCTCTGGCTTCCATGGGTGTGATGCCCACTCAATGTACATCCTTCCACATGACAGACCCCGACTACGCCGCAGGAGCCGTCACAATAGCCATGTTCATGGGCATAGCCGCAGTACGTCTGGCTGTTATGGGTGTGAAATCCCGTCTCTGTACAGCCTTCCACCGTACAGACCCCGACCACACCGCAGGAGCCGTCACAATAACCGCATGCATGATTGTACCCGCAGTAAGTCTGGTTATCGTGAAGGTGGTATCCGATCTCCGCACACCCCTCCACCGCACATACGCTGACCGCGCCGCAGGAACCGTCGCAATAGCCTCCTGCATGAGCGTATCCACAATAGGTTGTATTGTCATGTGTGTGCAGCCCGGTTCTCGTACAACCCTCCACCGTACACACGGAACATACCGCTTTCACCGCGGCACCTGCCTGACCATGATGTCCATGAGCCGACACAGGCATAACGACCATTCCTGCCATCAGTAACCCTGCCGCCCCAAATGCAAAAAATCTTTTCATCCGCACAGATGCTCACCTCCTTAGATCCTTATCCTCATCATATAAGTTAGCATATACATTGTCAATAGGACCTCGGGAAACTTTTCGTCGATTCCCGCATCCGCACCTCATATCCCAGAAGCGTGCGCCCCTGCGCCGCTTCCCCGTCCAGCATCTTTAGCAGCGTGCCGCATGCCGTTTTCCCAAGCCCCTCCACGTCGAACCGGATGGAGGTGACCGACGGGGTTCTGTTCGCCAGCAGGGAGCTGTCGTAAAAGGAAACCACCTGCACCTGCCCCGGCACCGCAACCTGCCTCGTCTGCATGACGTTCAGCACACAGCCGCACAGAAAATCATCCATGCATACGATGCACTCCGTCTGCTCCGCCAAAAGCTTTTCCACGATTTTTTCCACTTCCCGGTCAGTATCTACATTGAGAAAAGTCTGTCTGCTGCCGTTCCAGTCCGGGCGTTTCACAAAGGCATCTTCAAATCCAAGAAGACGGTTTTTCGTGACAATAAACTCTTCTCTGCCACCGATCAGCGCAAGACTCCGAATACCCCCGTCTAACAGTCTACCCGTCAGTTCGCTGCAGGCTCCCCTGTGATCATTGTCAATCTGAACCGTCCTCGCGTCATCGGTACTGCCAATCGCCACAAAAGGTACACCGCTCTCCTGCAAATACCGCATAGGCGCGTCGTCCGTCAGCGTCCTTGTCAGAATCGCCCCGTCGATCTTGCGGTTCGTCACCGCCCTCTCAAGCTGTGTTATTTTTTCAGCGGTCACCATGGAAAGCAGCACATCGTACCCCGCTGCGGATGCGGTACGGCTGATTCCCATCATACATTTTTGGAAAAAGGGAAGTTCCACTATATTATAATCCCCGGGCAGCACCAATCCCAAATTAAATGTCTTGCTCTGCGCAAGCCCCTTCGCCACTACGTTCGGGCTGTAATGATGCGCCTCAATATACGCCTGCACTCTTTTTCGCGTCTCCTCCCCGATCCTTCCCTTACCGGACATGGCTCTGGACACCGTAGTTTTGGACACGCCAAGTTCCCGCGCGATATCCGCGATTGTGAGATTTCTTTCTTCCATAAAATCAGTTCCCTTCCGACCCGATATTTTTCAAGCCGTTTTTCCGTGAGCATCACGCCATGCAGCCGCCTGATGACATGTGACGGCTGCCGCAATAATGAACTCTCCTGTTATCGGCAGATGTCTGGCTGCGCAAGCGGTTGCTTTTTATTAGGTTACCAGATTCGAAATAATCGCGCAACCGATTTTGATAAATGCTGCACACGGGATAAATTAGTCGCCTTAGCTTTCCTCATATGATATACTTGATGCATCCCATATTTTAAAAATCAATACAGGGAATTGCGAAAGCGCATCCGTGTCAATCATCCTATCTGCACGATTGCGCCAATGATAAGTGTATTTCGCAACTGCCTGACAGACAATCTATTATGAAGGAGCTTTGCCATGAAAAAAATGACCCTGAAAGTTTTGTATGTGCTTCTGACCGTATCCGTTCTTCTCGGATTCGTTCTTTCCATTCCCGCCCCGGTCAACGCTGCTGACCCCGATCAGATGGACGTCCATTTTATGGATGTGGGACAGGGGGACGCCACGCTCGTCACCTGCGGCGGACACGCCATGCTGATTGATACGGGGGACGATACCAAAGGCACAGCGATCCAGAACTATCTCCAGAAACAGAAAATTACCCGACTGGATTATCTGATATTGACCCACCCGGACGCTGACCATATCGGCGGCGCACCCGTAATTATCACAAAGTTTGATATCGGAAAGGTGTTTGTCTCAAACTTTGAGAAAGATAACAAAACCTACCAGAAACTGATTCAGTCGCTGGACGACAAACAGATCAAAGCGTTAACTCCAAGAGTCAATTCTCAGTACACGCTGGGCACTGCAAGCATTACCATACTGGCTCCGGGCAAATCTTACGATAACCCCAACGATGCCTCCATCGCCCTACTTCTAAAAAATGGAACCCGTTCCTTTATGTTTACGGGGGATGCCGGTGAGGATGCCGAGAAAGATATCTTAAAGACAGGCATTGATATCTCCGCTGATGTGTATAAAGTAGGGCACCACGGCAGCAAATATTCGACTTCGAAAGATTTCTTCAATGCAGTTGATCCTTTTTATGCGGTCATCAGCTGCGGGGAAAACAATTCTTACGGGCATCCCCATGCGGAAACACTGAACACGCTCCGCACAAGCGGCGTCATGGTTTACCGAACGGACGAGTCCGGCACAATTATCGCCTCCACGGACGGCAAGTCAATCTCCTTCAACGTGCCCGCATCCGAAAGCTGGAAGGCTGGCGAACCGACTGGCGGCGGTTCCGGCTCTTCCGCGAAATCAACAGCTCCTGCAAAAACGACATCTTCTGCGCAGACGCAGCAAACGGCTCCGACCGCAGCGTCACCGATAGAGGCGCCAGCCGATGCCGGGCAGACCGCAGAGCCCGCCGCGCCGCCTCAGAGAGAAACCGCGCCAGCCGTGGAGGAGGCACCGCAGGACAGCGCACCGCCCGTCACCAACGGACTGACTTATGTACTGAATGTCAAAACGAAAAAATTCCACAGACCCACCTGCCATTCCCTGCCCACCACGAACAGGCAGGACAGCTCGGAGAGCCGGGAAAGCATTATCTCCCAGGGTTATGACCCCTGCAAGAAATGCAATCCGTGACCTTTACCGTGCTTTTGTTTTTACCCGTAAACACTGTCCGTTAGTTGATACTTAACCCGGCGCTTGCATAGCCTGTAACCGTATTAAGCAGGGACAGCCCGCTCGCCGTCGCTGAAAATACCAGCATCAGACGTGTCTGGGCAGTTATCGGAATATTGAGCCCTGTTAGCGCACCGTTTAACTGTGTCCCGATAGACAGCGCCCCGGTCAGGGACGGTGACAGACTGATCAGCGTTCCGGCGATCGGCGTAAACACGTTGTTGGGCGTCGGGGACTGGTAGATCTGCGCATTCACCGTGACGGAGGAACCAATCAGGGAGAGTGCCGCCGTGGTGCTGAAATAGGCGCTGAACCCGGTAATAACCCCCGCGCGCGGCATCTGGAAAGCGAAGTTGGACAGCGTTCCGCTGGCGTTTGTGATGTCGATTGTAGATCCCAGCACCGTAAGAAACTGCACACTGTTTCCGAATCCGACAAAAGCGGGAAATCCTGCAAGGCCTCCGGCGACTGTCGTCAGGGAAACCGGCAGACCTGACGCAAACGGAATGATTGCGCCTGTGCCCGCCACGCCGGTGGCTCCTGTGGCTCCCGTTGCCCCTGTTGCTCCTGCTGCTCCGTCGGCTCCCGTTGCTCCTGTGGCTCCCGTCGCTCCTGTGGCTCCCGTCGCTCCTGCTGCTCCGTCGGCTCCCGTTGCTCCTGTGGCTCCCGTCGCTCCTGTGGCTCCCGTCGCTCCTGCTGCTCCCGTCGCCCCTGTTGCTCCCGTTGCTCCGTCGGCTCCTGTGGCTCCCGTCGCTCCTGCTGCTCCGTCGGCTCCTGTGGCTCCCGTTGCTCCCGTCGCTCCTGCTGCCCCGTCAGCTCCTGTGGCTCCCGTTGCCCCCGTCGGACCGGTCGCCCCGTCGGCTCCTGTGGCTCCCGTCGCCCCCGTCGGACCGGTCGCTCCTGTCGGACCTTCGTCGCCCGGACATCCTTTCGGACCTTGCGCGCCAATCGGACCTGTTACACCTTGAATACCTTGCGCGCCGGTAACGCCCTGCGGACCCATAGCGCCTGTAGGACCGGCAGGACCTGTAGGACCGGCAATCCCTCTAGGACCCTGTGGACCGACATCACCCTGTGGACCTGCCGGACCAATCGGGCCTGTGGGACCTGCCGGTCCCTGTGGACCTATGTCGCCTTGCGGGCCTTCACAGCCCGGATCACCTTTTGGACCAATGTCGCCACGAACACCCTGAATACCCTGTATGCCCTGCGGACCGGCATACCCTCTCGGACCGGCACAGCCTCTCGGTCCTGTGTTTCCTGTAGGACCTACCGGTCCCGTGTTTCCTCTCGGTCCCCTTGCACCGGGCGCACCGGGAATACCCTGCGGACCCATAGGTCCCGGTTCTCCTCTGTCGCCTTTCGGACCGGGACAGCCGGTATCACCCTTGACTCCCTGTGGCCCCATCGGACCCTGATCCCCCTTGGGACCCGCCGGTCCGCGCTCGCAGCAGGGAGGACAGCATGAATTTGGATAGCAGTTACATGCATTATTTTGATTCATCTGAATACACCCTTCCTTATATAATCTGTAAGAACTCATCCTGAGTATCTTTTCTACCATATCTTATGCATGGATGTATACTTTGTCACAATTTGTCGAATAAATGGTCAAAATTCCCTGACACAAAAGAAGGAGCGGCATGCCGCAGCACACCGCTTCCTGTTTACAGGCTGTCAAAATACCGCCGGTTGTATTGATATGCCTGCGAATAAGGTTTGCAGGCTCCGGCTCTCTCGTTGTACTCTTTTGCCTTTTCCCGATTTCCCATTCTGTCGTAACACACACATAACTGCATCAGAGGAATATAATCATGGCAGTCCGGCTGCACAAAGCCGTCAGCGTACTCCTTTTTCGGTAAGTCCAGCGCAGTTTCATACCAGTAAATAGCGGCTGAATAATTTTCATGCTCCAGAAAATGCTTGCCGATTTCGCAACATATCTCTGCTCTCGGCACATCGAAGCACATGCTGCGCAAAAACGTCTCCAGCGCTTTCTCCTCCCTCCCCATCCGGCTATAGCAGTCGGCACAGACAGAACATGCCTCTATTTTATTTTCAACCCATCCCCCTTCGGCACACAGAAACCGTTCTAATACGGAAGCCGCCTCCTCATACTGCATATGATAGTACAGCTCCCGTCCATAATAATATTGCTGCCGCGGTTCCAGAGACTTCCCGTCCGCAATCATTTTTCGATAGATTCTCAGATTCCTGTCCGGATCACCCGGTCCCGTCTTCCTGTGTGAAATCGCGACATCGGAATAAATGATCTTACCCTTTGGCGCAATGACCTCATGCACCTCGCCTTCCCAGCGGTACTCCGGGCAGTTCCTGATCCACCTTTCCCTGAAATAGGAAAACGTGGGTCTGCCTTCTTCATCGAACGCTGTGTGGTACCGCATCATTATCATGTCCGCGTCCGGCGACAAGGTCCGCTTTAACTGTAAAAAGCCGTCCCTCTGCGTCCCTTCCAAAACATCATCGGCATCCATCCACATGCAATAGTCCATCGCCGCCCTGGAAAAAGACTCGTTTCTGGCATCCGAAAAATCATCCCTCCACGAGTACGAATAGACTTTTTCCGTATACCGCGACGCGATTTCTACTGTGCGGTCCGTCGACCCGGTATCTACAATGATTATCTCATCCACGAGATCAGCCACACTGTCCAGACAGCACGCCAGATTTGCCTCCTCATTTTTGACAATCATACAAAGACTTATTGTCGGCATGGCTCTCCCTCCTCTAACCCCTACTCTTTTTTTCTATACATAAATTCATGTCAATTCCGGAATCATCCGCGGAAGAAGTCCACAAAAAGAACAACGTAGAAGCGGTCGGTGCCTCCATGATAAAATGTCTTGATAAGATCAGTATCCCCTCTCGGTTTCCCGCCTCCGCATACGCGGCGTATGCCGTCTGCCTGCAGTTGTCAAACATGGGGGTAAGGGAGATAAATCCGTGCTTTTTCACCGATGCGGAAATATAATAGCTGATGGCATAGTACCCCGGGGTAAGTGAAAGTGACGTGCCGTTACACAGAGTGATATTCTGCGTGATATCTGGGATCTGGATTTTCAACGGCAGACTGGCGTGCTCCGACATGGACAGCCCCTCTCCCGAAAAAGTGGCAAATATGCTGTTCTGCGGATAGCCGGCAGGACCCATCGGACCACGTTCGCCGGTTTCTCCTTTGGGACCCATCGGTCCGCGCTCCCCCTGTGGTCCCTGCGGTCCCGTAACTCCCTGCGGACCCGTTTCGCCGCGCTCGCCCGGACAGCCTGGCGGTCCCGGCTCTCCTCTCGGTCCCTGCGGTCCTGTCTCTCCTCGCTCGCCCGGACAGCCTGGCGGTCCCGGCTCTCCTCTCGGTCCCTGAGGTCCCGTCTCTCCTCGCTCACCCGGACACCCCGGCGGTCCCGGTTCTCCCCTCGGTTCCTGTGAACCCGTTTCGCCGCACTCTCCTGGAAAGTCCGGCAGTCCCGGCTCCCCGCAAACCCCTGCGGTTTCCGGCTCCGCAGTATAAATCTGCGGACACCCCACCGATTCAGCGGCATCTTCCTCATGCATATGTTCTTCCGAAGCCGGAACCGCATTTTGCCCGCTGTTTCTGTTTGACATCCCCATACCGAAAAGTGGCGGTGGATTAAACATCCAGTTCAGGTTGAAATTATTCATATAGAATCGCCTCGCTTATACACTGAAATTACAGAAAATTCGTATTCTAATAAATTATATGCGCGACGATTCAATTCGTTTTAAACTGTCAGCAGACATCGGTCCAATCTTAACTGATATCCCGTTATACCCTGTAACCGCCCAGCTCACGGTTCATAGCCGAAATATCTGAAAATGTGTCCGCAGTCGTGGTCTCGATGCTCTTCATCTCTTCGTCTATGGCGGAAATCAGTTCCGAAAGCTGAATAATCTCCGCATTGTTTTCCTCAGAGGCACCGCCAACGGATTCCATTGCCGTTCTGATCTTTTGGAGGCCGCCGGCATATTCTTCCATATTTTTCAGAAGCTGCTCCATGGACACCCTGATTTCATCGGATTTTTCCGCAAACCCATGGGACAGCCCGCCGAACTTCTGGTAATCCTCGGATATTTCTTTCTCCAGAAATTGAAGCATCCTGCCCGCCAGCGCGCCAAGCCCCTGAATTGCCTCCACAACCTCCTTGCTCATCTTCTGGATTTCGTTGGCGGCTTCGTTGGTGTTGCCCGCAAGCGCACCGATCTCTCCCGCCACTACGGCAAAGCCCTTCCCCGCTTCTCCTGCCCTTGCCGCCTCAATCGACGCATTTAGCGCCAGCAGATTTGTCTGCCCCGAAATCCCCAGAATCGTCTCCGAAAGCTCTTTGATCCGGAGCACCGCCTCCGCTCTTTTCTTTTCCTCCTGCAGCATTTTTGACATCATCTCGACATTTTTGCCGATTCCCGCAAAGGAAGTCTGCGCTGTATCATTCAGCTCTGTTGAAGATTTGTTGATTTCCTGCAGTCCGATCGTATTTCCCGCCACAACCTCAACGATGTTCTGTATGTCTCTGTATACAAAATCCACCTGTTCGCCTACTGTCCCGACAGACGCCGCAATTTCCTCGGACGCCGCCACCATAGAATGTATGGTGTCGTTGATACCAGCCACCTGTGCCGCCGATCCCGATACATGCGTGTTAATATTGCTCATCTTTGACTCGATGCTGTCGGTTCCGCCCTTGATCTTCCTCACCGTATTTGCCGTTTTCTCTAAAAGGCAGTTTAAACTGTTTCCGATCACTTCCAGTTCATCCCCGGAAGTAATGTTTAACACCTTCGTCAGATCCCCGTCGTCAGAGGCAACTTCCAGGATCTTGTCGTTTACTTTCATGAAATTGCGGCGCATTCTGACCGCAACCAGAAGCGCTGCCGCAGCGGCAAAAATAAGCGCCGCACCAACTGCAAATAAAATATTGCGTATCAGGCTGTTTAACGAAGTCTGTATGGAGGACGCCTCATAATCCACCGCCACGATGCCGAGCACCTTACCGTCAAGCAGTATCGGCGCATACCCGCTGTAAAAAGTACCCCACTCATCGGTAAACGGATCTTTGGTCACAGAAGATCGTCCCTTCATCGCCTCAAACATGGCATCCTGCGCCTCGTAGTCCTCCGCGTATTCCCCCGGATCGTCCGGATCCGTGTCTACCACAAACTGAAAATAGCCCACATCCTTGGGCATCAATGTGTAAACATAGGTAACCGAATCTCCAACCAGAAAGAAACTCAGACTGTCTTTCACCGAAAGAAGCGACGCTTCGTCTCCCTCCATAGCCTTCGCGAAAACTGCTCCGTCCACATTTTCCGCGGCAATCACCGCAATTTCCATCACGTCGTCCTTGCATTTCTTCTGCAGAAAACTGTCCATGTTTGAATATGCCACGCTCCCAACGATCAACGCTACTATAATGGCTGATCCTAAAATAAAAAGAAAAAGCTGCGCTGCAATACTAAGTTTCTTTGTCTTCATACCCTCTGCCCCCTCCTCCAGTGGAACTAACCGCAAAAGTATCTGATTTATTGTAGCGGAAAACAGGGGATAACGGAATGTCATTGGTATACATTGTCGTTTTTGGGGTATACTTTGTGCCTATTAGTTTGCATAACATATTTCATTCGTAGTTTTAAGGTTTATAGTTTACATAACTTTTCGTTTGCGATCCAATCAAGATTATGTTATCATTTTTGTATTGGCAATAACAGCAACTTCAGATTTGAAGGGAGATTAATTATGAACTCATTTAAGATTGGCAAAACAGAATTTGGAATAGGAAAGATTTCGCTTTCGATCGAAAACGATCTGCTCACTCTTGAAATCAACGGGAACGACGATGTTTTTGACGAACTGATGGAAGATGACGGCTGTGAATGGAGCTGGGCGTTATACCCGCCCCGGATTTATTTTCGCTCCGTGCCGTACAGCGGCGAGAAGATTGTGATTGATTCCGATTTTCTCGATCATTATGAAACCGCGCTTTATATGATGGAGCACAATGACTTTACTGGTGTTTTAGAAGTTACGGACAGCTGCATTGAAATTCATGGACTTGTTTCTATCGCCGGAAAGACATCAGCGCTGTCCATAGTCGCTGAGAGGACGCCTGCCTGACAGAGCGTCCCTCTTTTTTACAATTTCCAGAAAGTCTTTTTTCACCTCTTCATATGTAAGCGCACAATAAAAGAGTGCCAGCCTGCCGCCTCCATTCTCATTTTTCCCATATTTACAGTTTAAGGACGCCCAAACAGAATCTGCTTTAACTCCTCCGCCCTCCGGGAATCTCCGTCCGCCGCATAAATATCAATCCTCTCCGTATCACTGCTTCTGTCCTTAAATGCCGGGAAAAGGAACCCACATTCAGGCACACCCGGCTCATAATCGCCATTTACCGGACAGACTGCACAGATCAGGAACTGATAGACCTCTTCCGATTCCCACAGGCTCTCCTTGTCACTGGCTTTCAGCGGCACATCATAACTTCCATGGAAAAAGTAAACCGCATATCTTCCATCGGCATGGTATCTGCTGCCAAATTCTTCATAAAGCACGTCCATCATTGCGTCATTTTTCAACCCGCATTCCTTCAGTGCCATCAAGAGCTGCCAGACACTTCCCGGCTTCCTGTCCGCTTCCCCGAAAACATATTCCCGCAACTGCACGTTTGTCTCCGAAAAGGGAATCGTTTTTGCGATATCCAGATTGGTCTGCTGGTCTTTTGTCGATAATTTCAGGAAATGCTTATTGAATGTCCCGTCCACAAATCCCTCTTCGTCCATGTATGCCCCTGCAATGCGGTCAAAGCAATTCCGCTTCAAAGTCATTCTCCTTGTCAGTTCCAGCATATCCTCCCGATTGATCTTTCTCATATTTTCTGTACTCCTTGTATTATCTGCAAAGACCGCTGTACCTCGGATTCATGCACAGCAGCCTGCTACTATTTTTCTATGCAGAATTATAGCTTATTTTCATTCAACAATATATACCTGAAGCTTCCCATACACGTTTTGAATTACATATGCTACAGCCTCTTTTTCCTCTTCCCATAATTGTTCTATTATTTGTATAGCAATGTTCAAAATTTTGTCATAATGAACCATCTCAAACCCCTCCCGCGATAATCCCGCTACTAAATTGGAATACCCTTTCACTTTCTTCTATGTAATGTTCACAATACTCTCTGATCTCCCACGCTGGGCATTCTCCATATCGAAACGCCAGATTCCAGTGCGAATATCCTTCTCTGCCGCTATAAATATAGGGACACATTCGAGAACTGTCCAATCTATATTGTGGTGGAATCCCGCTTGTTATAGCAAGGCACTCTTCCAATTCCTGATTCAGTCTATTAAGCTTATGCAAATGCTGCTTAACGTCTCTCCAGAATATTCTGGTACTTTGCTTTCAGTTCTTTCAGTCTCTGTTCATTATTATACACCTCAAACTGCCCTTCATGTGAAAAAATATGAAACGGAATCAGACGCATTTTGAGGTTTATTTATGGAATTGCCACTCCCAAAACTTCCCTATAGCAGAAAATCCCGTCAATGATAGGGATGAAATATTTCCCTGACAAGTAAAAGCAGGCTGATACAAAAAATTAATTGAAAAACCCTGTGCGCCTTGATTTTACGGTGATAAGGAAGTATTTACAATAACTTATTTTTCATTAACTTCAAAATGGCTCGATGTGGAATCGAACCAATGTCACTCTATTTCGTATCCAGTTTTTGATAACATCTGCTCCTCTGGACTCTCCAGCTTTGGCTTTTGCAATATCAGTAATACAAATATAATCGCCAAAATTTTCCTCTGAAACAATTAACTGTCAATACAACATCAAAGCAATGCATAATAAGCACTTTATTCGACACAATATACCACAAAATAAAGTGCTTATTATCCCAAAATTCCCCTCATTTCTACCCCAGCAGACTATTTTGCCTCAGGACGTAAGGCTTGAGGCTAAACACAGTGCCCCATACCCCGCGTATGTCAAGTTAATGTCACAAACTTTTTTCACTTTTTTTGAGTGAAAATCGCTGAAACCCGCATAACTTCGTGGGGCGTATGGTTCGCTAATGCTAAGTTAGGGCAAAATTGACGGTGAATTATTGTCAAGTTGTTGTGTCGGTCATATCCCCTGATTTCCTGTAAAAACTCTTGTAGGCTGGGAATATTATTACCAACAAAGCCATCTCTCTTTGAACTGTCTCCAACCGTACCCTGAATCTGCCCCGGCAGTTTCTCTTTCCGATGCTGGGCTGTCACCTGATCCGGATTGCCCACCCTCATGTATATTACTGCTTTCATTCTGTCTCCTTTCCATCGTCGCGGAAATTCCACACAATTTCAACTCTTTTGTCTTTGTAAACGTATATTTTCTTAATAAATATATCAACCACTTCCTGTGTCAGCGCTTCTAAATGGGAATACCGTATGACCTGCTTCATATCTTCCTCTGCCCTGCGGTATTCTTCCCGGAGCCGTTCCAGGTCTTTCCCATATGTTTCTTCCTCTGCCGCCAGTAAAGCAACCTGCTCTTTTATGCCGTCCGCTTTCCGCCTGTATGATACCGCCTGGACGGTGCCAAGCGCATAGCTTTCATACAGGGCATCCGCCTCCGCCTGAAGCTGCTTTTTCATTCCCCGGCACTCTGTTATCTTCTTTTCCAGCCTTGCAATACAAGACTTCTGGAAAGAAACAAGGTTCCTGTTTTCCTTTGCGGCATCCCCGCGCACCATCAGTTCCCTGCTTAACATAGTCAGCACGGTTTCTTCCAGCAGATCGGCTGGGAAATAGGTACAGCACTCCGGTATCTGTAGGACAGCATGTTTCCGGCACTCAAACCTGCGGTATTTATTCTTCCCCCGTATGGGCTTGTAAGTCATGGAATAGCCGCATCCTCCGCAGAATAATTTCCCCACAAGCGGGTTTTTCTCCCCTTTTCTGGCAGTGTCAGCCCCTTTACGGAAAAGGCATACCTTTTCATAATCTTCCAATGAAACAAGCGGCTCATGGTGGTCTGGTATCACTTTCCAGTCCTCCACCGGCACAGCAATACTGCCTTTACTGCCCACGAATTTGCGCTTTGATTTCCCATAGGTCATCTCACCTAAGTAAAAGCGGTTATTCAGGACAGCCCGGACAGAGACGTTATCCCATGCCTGCATCCTGCCGCTTTTCCCTGCCCTCTCAGGGTGGCGCATCTGTGTTTTGGTGGGTATACCCTTCTCATTGAGAATCCTTGCGATCTGTGTGCTGCCGTTCCCGTCAAGGGCAAGGGCAAAGATGCAGCGCACAATCTCCGCTTCCTTTTCATTCACTACAACCGTATTTTTCAGTTCCCGGCTTTTTTCATACCCGAAGGGAACCTGTCCGAAAACATATTCCCCATTGCCGCATTTATTTTCAACCGAAGCCTTGACCTTTACGGATATGTCCTTGCTGTATAAGTCATACAAAAGTGTCTGGAAAGCTGTGTCAATAGGTGTCGTGCTTCCTGCATGGCCGCGGCTGTCGTAATGGTCATTTACCGCGATAAACCGCACTCCCATAAAAGGGAATATCTGGTTCATATAGGTTCCAAGTTCGATATAGTCCCTTGAAAAACGGGACATATCCTTGACGATCACGCACCCGATCTGATTGTCCTTTACCTCTTTTAAGAGCCTCTGCATCCCCGGCCTTTCCATGCTTGTACCGGAATAGCCGTCATCACAAAACTCTAAAACCTCTTTTTCCCTCAGTTCCCCGTCACTGCGTATGTAAGCGTGGAGCATGGCCCTCTGGCTGCTGATACTGTTGCTTTCATCCTTATCGTCCGTATCTTCCAGGGAAAGCCGCAGATAAATAGCAAGTTTATCCATTTGCAAGCACCCCCTCAAGCAGTTCATTTGTATAGGCAAACTCTACTTCTATCCGTTTTCCCGGATAGACGTAAATCCTGCGGATCAGGGATTCTACCATTTCCTTTGTCAGTTCCCTGCCGCTTTTTAACCGGAGCAGGGCACGGGCCGCCGCAAGATATTTCCCTGATACAGTGTCCAGGTTCTTCCTGCCAGCTTCCAGTTCCGCCTTCTGCCGGTTTAAGTCATTAAGCCTGCCCTCCTGCCGCATCTTATAAGCAACATACTCACTCTGGGTGATAATACCCTCCCGGTATTCCACATATTTTGTCCGTTCATCCTCTTTTGCGGCGGCAATATCCCTTTCTGTTTTCCTGATTTTTGCATCAATTCCCGTCCCCGCCGCCCAAAGCTGTTCTTTCACAATTTCCGTATACTTTTTCGGTTTCCCCAGATAGACGGAAAACTCTGTTTTAAGGAGCGGCAACAGGATATCCACCAGTTCCGCCTTTGAAATACGGTTTGATGCAGGGCAGCTCTCCACCTTTGTCTGCCCGCCGTTTATGCAGAAATATCCGTCCAGCCTTGTCTTGCTCCTGTCCGCATAAGTTTTGACATAACTATGCCGTGTCATTTTCCTGCCACATACGCCGCAGTAAAGCACCCTGTCAAAAATATTCTCCCCGATCGGACATCCTTCTGTCGGATGGGCATGGGATTTCATCCTTTCCTGAAGCCTTTCCCGCACTTTTGCCGCTTCTGCAAACACCGCCGCATCAATAACAGGTTCGTGGGCGTTTTCTTTTACTACCCATTCTTCTTCCGCTTTGTGGATACGGTTCTTTTCATCCCTTGCGGTGATGGAAATCCGTCCCTGCACCAGCTTTCCGATATATGTCTCACTTTTCAGGATACGCTCCACTGCGCCTTTATCCCAGCCTTTGTATTCCCCCTGTTCCGGGTCAAAAAAGACGTTTCCGGTTTTTTTATACATAGACGGCGGGTTGCACTTTTTCCTGTTCAGGTCATCCGCCACCGCCGCATAGCTTCCCGTTTCAATAAACAGCCCGAAAATATGCTTTACAATCCCCGCAGTATTTTCATCCGGCACCAGCTTCCGTATTTTCTTATCCCCATGGCAGGCTCCGCCTGCCATTGCGCTTGTATAGCCGTAGGGCGGCGGCCCTCCCACATAGGAGCCTTCCTGCCGCCTTAGTTTTAAATGCTGCTTTGCCTTTACGGAAAAGTCTTTTGCATACATATCGTTGACAAGGTTTTTTATCTCCGTTGCCATCTGCTTTGTATTGCTTCCCCTGTGCCCCGTATCAAGCCCGTCTGCAACCGCTATGAAGCGGACACCCAGGAATGGGAAGATTTTCTCGATATAATTCCCCGCTTCCAGATAGTTACGGCCAAACCGGGAAAGGTCTTTGACCACCACGCAGTCAATGTCACCCAGCCGTATGTCCTGCATAAGCCTCTGAAACTCGTCACGTTCAAAATTACTCCCCGTCTTCCCCAGGTCTGTATAACGGTCTATGATCTCTATCCGCTCTGTCCCTTCCCGGTTCAGTTCTTCGATATGCTTTTCCGCGATCTTTACCTGCACTTCCACGGATTCATTCTTTTTCCTGTCCTGGTCTGATGAAAGCCTTGCGTAAATGCCTGCCCTGTAACATACTTCCACCTCTTTTGTTGCCACAGCGGGGACAAAAGTCCTCTTTGACACTCTCCCCATCAGGCTCCTCCCCTCTCCGAACACACCGGGAATTTGGGCGCAGCACAAATTCCTAAGTGAAAAATCCCCGATTTTTCACTTTGCGCTCCACTTTCCGCTGTCTGTGCTTTCGCCGCCCTGTCCGTCAAGACCTTCCGGCCAATCCCTGCCATGACAGCAAACGTATCCATAAAGTAGAAGTCGATCACAACCTGTTTATTTTCAAAAATATTGATCCGTCTTACAAGGCTGCTCAGCGTGTGGCGGTCTATCTCTTTCAATTCCACACAATCCTGAAAAGTTTTCAGCCGACCCGCAGAAAGCGCTCCCTTTTTGAACATCTCCTTAATGAGCTGCTCCTGCTTCTGCATGGCGACCTCCAGTTCTTTCCCTTTCTGCGAAAAGCCGCTGTGCAGGCGTTCAAATTCCTCCTTTGTGACAACGCCCTCCCTCAAATCCTCATATAAGCCGGAGCAGAGGGAGTAATATTTATCCTGCTCTTTTTTCAGCCGCCCGATCTCCCTGTCATACCGGGCAACCGCTTCAAAGTTAGTCTCATACTGCATGGCGCGGTCAAAAAGTTCCTTTTCTTTCAGGAAGGAATTTGCAAATTTTCGGACGCTCTCACAGACGATCTCTTTCAATGCGCTATCCTCTATGCTGTGTCTGCTGCACCCTTCCCCACGGTTCTTTGTGGAGCAGATGTAATAAACTTTTGCCGTATCCTTATAATGTATCACCCGTCTTACCATCTGCTGGCCGCAGTCGCCACAGAACAGTATCCCCATGAAAGGGCTGGGCGTTCCCGAATCCGGGCTTCTGCGTCCGTCTGCTTTGAGCAGGTGCTGTACTACCCCAAAATCATCAGCGGAAACGATTGCTTCATGGGTATTCTCCACCTTTACCCATTCCCCTTTCGGTTTCACGGTATGCTTCTTTACCTTATAATTAACCTTCTCCGTTTTTCCCTGAACCATATGGCCCAGATAGACCTCATTGGTCAATATCCGCTTTATGGTTGTGCTTCCCCATCCGCTTCTGCCGGTTCCGGAAAAGCCGCCATGATAGGAAAGCCCCATAGACTTTTTATATTCCTTCGGGGAGAGGATGCCGAGGCTGTTCAGTTTTTCCGCAATCGCGGACATCGCCATCCCTTCGATCTTCCATGCGAAAATCCGCCGCACATTCTCCGCCGCATATTCATCAATAACAAGCCTGTTTTTATCTGTGTCACTTTTTTTGTACCCGTAGGCGGCAAAAGCGGCAATACATTCCCCATTTTTATACTTTACCGCAAGCTGGCTCTTTACCTTTGTGGAAATATCCCGGCAGTAGGAATCGTTTATGAAATTTTTGACCGGCAGGACAATAGAGCTTTCCCCCGTATCCGCCAATGCACTGTCAAAATGGTCGGTAAGCGCAATGAATCGCACACCAAGAGCCGGGAAAGTCTTTTGTATGTACCTCCCGGATTCAATGTAATCGCGCCCGAAACGGGACAGGTCTTTCACTACCACGCAGTTCACCCTGCCTGCCTCAATGTCGCCGATCATCCTCTTAAATTCTGGCCTGTCGAAATTGCTCCCTGAAAAGCCGTCGTCCACATAGATGTCGTAAAGCTCTATGTCCGGCTGCTCCCTTAAGAATGATTTGATAAGTTCCCTCTGGTTTCCGATGCTGTTGCTCTCGGACTTATTGAAACTGCCCCTGTCCTCGTCATCCTTTGAAAGACGGAGGTACATGGCCGCATAGAATTGTTTTTCTTTCAACTGTATCACCCCTGACTTTATATTAGCTAACAAGGATAGCCGTTATCCCGCTCATACCTAAAAGCCAGGGCTTCCACTGAATCAAGTCCTGTCTTTAGATTAACATAACTTTCCCTTCTTTCAAGGAGAATCTGCTTCAAATGTGTATCTCCGCAAGCCGCCTTAAATATTCCTCCATCTTATCGTCAATAGTCGGCCCTTCTTCCATAAAGCGCACTTTCACGATATAGTCCCCGATCCGGTGGACGTATACGTTATTCGTCTGCGCCGCAAAAGAAGCCAGCTTCTGGGCGACAGGCTTTTTCGTGTCAACCACAATATCCCTTAAATCCGTCAGGCTGTTAATATCCACGCTCCGTATATCCACAGCCGCCATCTCCTGTAACTTTTCCCTTGTCAGTTCCATATCCTGCCCCCTGGCCGCCTTTCTATATTCTATTTCCCGTTATGGCTGTCCTATCACAAAAATCTGTCCCCCTATATACCAGCGGGATGGAACACCTTACGCCGCAAACGCCGCCCATTCATCAGAATGCAGCGAAAAAAGACTTGCGGCGTCAGGTCTTACATCCCGTAAGAAATCCGGCAGATGCTTTCCTGCATGTTTTCCCTCCGAAATTCTTTACGAATATCGCTATCCCCGGCAAAATGCGCTACCGCAAAATCCCGTCCTGTTGCATTAAAACAACCCTTCTGGTCATTTCTTATCCGATGTAAAAAAGGATGCTCTGGTTTTTACACTCTAAGCATCCTGACCGCAGTTCCTATATGAAATTTTTATCACATTCCGGCTTCCTCCAGCCATTCAGCCGGTGTTCTTACTGGCAGCAAGACATCTTCAAAATCCCCCCTGTTCACCGTAATGATAAAATCTGCCCCACTGTTTTTTCCAGTCATATACTGTACACAATCCTCAAAGTCTTTCCACTTCTGTCCAAATGCATCCATGATATCTTTTTCCGTCACGGATAAGACAGTTACCAGCTTAAATATATTTTCCATCACCGCATATGTCTGTTCCGTATCATGCAGTACTTTGCAAGTAATATAAAAGAGGTCTGTCACGGAAGATGCCGTTATATATGCGACATACCCATAATCCTTGATCTTCCTGAACAGTTTCATGGAATCATCGCAGCCCTTCCTATGAAAAACCATGTCAAGGATCACGTTGGTATCAATCAGCAGTTTCATATCTTTCCCGTATCCTTTCTTCCCTGTATTCTTCCAGCGTTTTCCCCGTATCCGGCAAAACGCCTACCAGATTTTGAAAAATATCATCCAGAGATTCCTCCACGACCGGCTTTTCTATTTTCTGCTGTGAACTGAGAAACTGTACAAAGCTGTATATCACTTCTACCTGACTTTCCGGCAGGGCATGTAACAGGTTTATCGTTTTTTCCAAAGTTGACATTCTTTTCTACCTCCAAACTCACAGAATCCTATGCGTTTTTTATATTATATCATTACTGGCGCAAATTACTATCACTAACTTTTTCTTTCGTCTATATTTCGTATGAATTCCGTGTAATTTTCGATAGATTAATCACAAAACCAGTGTAAATTGTCATTTACCGCCCCTTTTAGGCACATTTTTTACAACACCACTCGGCTTTGTGGTATATTAGTGTCAAGTTGCTTGATTTTCGGTTTTCTGGTTAAAAACAGACCCACCCTTATCCAATTCTGCTATTTTCGACATGTCAAAAATACTTTCGCAGCAGTTCTTTTCATAGGACTAAATCAGCGGAAACCCTTGGTTTTACTAGCTCCTTGCTAACTTGACACTATTATACCATAAGCCCCCACCCTCGAATCCGGGTACTCCGCCACGCCCCGGATCGGCTTTGCGCCCTTCCTCAGATACGCCTTCACCTTCTCCCCGTACAAATACGGATCATTTTTCATCACTATCCCCCACTGCATCAGCAATGCCGCGGCCCCGGTCGCGAAAGGCGCCGCGAACGAGGTGCCCGTGACAGGCGAATATCCACCGTCCCTGTTGGGAGCCAGAACGCCTACGCCCGGCGCCACCAGGTCCGGCTTCACAAATGTATCCGAAGTGCGGCTGTTTACCTGATCCTGAT
The DNA here is from genome assembly GCA_003611805.1 of bacterium 1xD42-87. Classification (GTDB taxonomy): domain Bacteria; phylum Bacillota; class Clostridia; order Lachnospirales; family Lachnospiraceae; genus UBA3282. Next base: position 58,915 of record RAYM01000016.1, read on the forward strand.
AGAGATACCCCCTGCCGGAAAAGTCCGCGTAAGACTCATACACCGGGTCATAAGCCCCCACCGTCACCACCTTGACCGCCGTGGAGGGAATCGTGAGCGTCACATCCGGGGTGGTTCTGACAAAACGGGTATCTGCACTGCGGACGGCTTCGGAGGGAAGATAAAAGGTGTAGTTCCCGGTAATGACACGCAGTGGACGAAGCTCAAACGTCCATACACCCCGATCCAGATACCGGCTGCCATCCGCCGGAAGAAAATCGAAATAAAGCTCCTGCGCCGTCATATAAGGAGCCGGTTCCCCGTTGTAGAACAAAATCTCCGTCTGCTGCAGCCGATAAGTCTGTTTACCGGGTCGGTCAGTGTCTACCTGAAACGTCTCCCCGGACGGCGACAAGACTGTCACTAAATAGCGGTCGGCATACTCTTTCCACATCTGCACATTCAGACCTCTTTCATAGGCTCCTACCGTCATCTCCACTCTCCTACCCCGGTTAGTGACAGTCATGTCTGTTTGATTGACCAAATCAGTTAATCCCGGATCTCCTATTTCCTGCCGCCCCAGACTCCCGCCCACATGACCGCCGGATGCCCCTTCATTTCCGCTGCCCACACAGATAACGCTTCTCCCGATCTCCGAGACATTATCCAGGAAACGCTCCAGCAGTGAGGTTCCGTTATGTGCGCCGTAAGTATTTCCAAAACTCAGATTGACGGCAACCGGCATGGCCAGTTCTACTGCTTTTCTGACCACATAAGTCAATGCCCTCATCAGCTCCGTTGTTCTGGGAAAAGAGTCTTCTCTCGGTGATCCGAGCCGCACTATGATAAGCTCACTCTCCCTGGCAACTCCCGCATAGGCCGGGCCGCCTTCTCCGCCGTTTCCCGCAGCGATCCCGGCCACGGCTGTTCCATGTCCGCTCGTGTCGATACTTGGCACAAGCTGCTGCGCCTCCTGCCGGCTGCCTGTCATCAGCGCCTCATTGATCTGCGCCGCATCAAATTCCCTGCCCAGCACCTGATCCCACAGATACCTGATTCTGGTAGTACCGTCCGCATTCCGGAAATCCTGGTTATAATAGCTGATCCCCGAATCTATCACCGCCACAAGGACTCCCTTTCCCGTAAGTCCTTCATAGAGCTGACTGCCCGGTGTAAAGCAGGATGCCGTGCTGCCAGAAAGGTCGGAAAAGAAGAGCCGCTTTGGCTTCTCCACATACTCAATCTGTTCCAACTCCGCCAGCCGGTCCATCTCCGATTCCGGGACAGTAAGAATGGCATATCCCGCAATCAGTTCTTCCACCGTAATTCCCCATTCTGCCAGTGCCTGCAGGGAACCGTGATATTTTACAATCACCTCCCAGGTTTTTTCCTCCATATTGTAACCAACATTCAACTCCAGGGAACGCTCACGCTCCACAGGTGCCGTGTCGAGCGCCAGATTTAACAGGTTTTCATTTTTCTGAGAATCCATCTTCTTCACGCTAAAATAGTTTTATTATATAGTATTACAGAAGATATAAGTTTGACTGCAATCCACATACATGCTAATATATTTTTATAGTCACCTTGCGTGATGGATACAAATAACACCGAAACCGCCGCCGTTATGGGAGGTTTCCCCACCGATGCACATAAGAGGAGAACCTATGGATACGATACATAATACGATACCTGAAAACGCCGCTGACACAGAAACTGCCGGACAAGTCACGCCGGAAGCTTATGACAGCCTCTACTCCAAAAAGGACTACGGCACATTGGATTACCCGGTCAACGCCCGCTACCTTGATCTGCGTAAATCTTACCTGAACTGGATTCGCTGGCACTGGCATGAAGAAATGGAAGTTCTGATTGTCGACCAAGGGATCGCCGTTGTCTCTACCGATGACGACTCTTACCTGATCAAGCCGGGTCAGGGGCTCATCATTAACCAGAATGTCATGCACTGTATTCATGCACAGGACAAGAAACAGTGCACCTTTCATTCCCTGGTCTTCCACCCGGATTTTATTTTCGGCCATAAAAACAATTATCTGCAGACGCAGTATCTGCTTCCCTTGCAAAACAACCAGCTTTTTAAGGTTTTCTTTCTGGACGAGAGCGCACCCTGGCATGAACGCATGCTGCAGACACTGACGGAAGTCATTGAAGTAAACATGTCGAAAAATTTTGGCTACGAAATCTCCACCAAAGGCTACCTGTGCCATTTCTGGGCAGAGCTTCTGCGGCAGCTCCCACAGAAAGAAGCTGTCATGCCCTCGCGGGTATCCCCGGATGAACAGCGTGTCAAGGAAGCCATGCTTTATATCAGGACCCATCACGCAGAGCCACTGACGCTGCAGGAAATTGCCGACAGCATCCATGTCAGCAAAAGCGAGTGCTGCCGCTGTTTTGCGCGAACTCTGCAAATGAGCCCCTTCGAGTATCTGATGAAATATCGGATCTATGAATCCACCAAAAAGCTGATGGATCCCGGGCAGGATTTCAGTTCCATAGCCAACCTGGCTCTCTCCGTGGGTTTCAACAATACCAGCTACTATAATAAACTATTTAAAAAGTTTCTCGGCTGTACGCCCACATACTATCGGAAGCACAAAGTGCTGCATCAGGAGCCGGAACGCGGCACAATGTCCTACTTCCTGTAACTCTTTTCACCACCTGTATATTTATACCTTCTTAAAACAGCCGTATCTCTCTGCCGGCTGTTTTTTCTCTAGTGACATGTAATATATAACACCCTAAAGTTAAATATAATTACTTTATGTAAAATATACTTGACATTCATTTCCCATCGTGCTATCCTGTGAACTACAGATGGAAACAACCCCTGTCTGTTGAAAGGTCAGGGAAAGGAGGCAGGTGTCTATCTATGAAAAATCTGAGGCTGAAACTGGCACGCATGGAAAAAGATATGTCCCAGACCGAGTTAGCGAAACGTGTCGGCGTCACCAGGCAGACCATCGGCATGGTGGAATCCGGCGATTATAACCCGACCCTAAATCTGTGTATACAAATCTGTAAAGAACTTGGCAAAACGTTAGATGATTTATTCTGGGAGGATAATGACAATGAAATGGTTTAACAGGAAGAATAATTTAGATGAAATGCAGGAGCTAAAACTCTTAAAATTAGAAAGCAGAGGCTTCTGGCTCGGCTTTATCGGTCTCTTTCTTTCCATCGTTGTGCAGATTGTTATATATGGTTCAGAAAATACAAGAGAAGTGTATGCCGGTGAGTTCATCGTATTCCTCTGCATGGGCATTTACCTGATAGCCGAATGTCTTCGCAACGGCATCTGGGGCAGACACTTATCAGCGACTCCAGCAGTCAATATCGGCTTAAGTCTGCTTGCGGCAGCGGTGACAGGTCTTTTTAACGCCATTGTCTCCTACCGCAATTACCATGACGCCACCGCCGCGTTTAGCGTCTTTATCGTATACTTCCTCATGCTCAGCATAGTGATTTCTGTCACACTTACCGTCTGTTCCGCGCTCTACCGCCGCAGGAGAAGACACCTGGAAGAAGATGGAGACGATAAACCAACTCATAAAATATAAAAGATATAGGAGAGAGAAAACAAATGAACACAAACACCTACAAAAAAGACTTTTCAAGTATCTGCATCCGTATGCTCATCAGCTCGGCAGTCATCATCCTGCTCCAGATCGGCACGCAAGCATTTGCCCTAGCACTTTTTCCCCAGTGGCAGGAAAATTACAACATCCTGTTAGCCGTAACCATGGTGCCGCTCTATGTGCTGGGTTTCCCGATTTCCTTTGTCCTGATGCGGAATAAGGACGTGCCCGCCATAGAAAAGCATCGTATGAGCGCTGGACAGCTCGTGGTTTCCTTTCTGATCAGCTATGGCCTTATGATCATCGGCAACCTGATCGGTCTCGGGCTCACCGCAGGTATCGGTCTGATCAAAGGCACCCCTGTGCAAAATGCACTCCTGAACGTCATAACCGACGGTTCCATCTGGGTTACCGCCATCTTCACGGTGCTGTGCGCCCCGGTTTTCGAGGAAATTCTGTTTCGCAAACTGATCTGCGACAAGGTTATCAAATATGGGGAAGGCTGCGCGGTCATACTTTCCGGACTGATCTTCGGGCTGTTCCACATGAACTTTAACCAATTCTTTTACGCATTCTTTTTAGGCTGCTTTTTCGCCTTCATCTACGTGAAGACCGGCAGACTGAAATATACGATCCTGCTGCATATGACGATAAACTTTTTTGGAAGCGTTCTGGGCGGCATCCTCCTGCAGCTTGATCAGGCGAAACCCTCCACCGTCATCATCTCGGCGGTTTACTCCCTGTGCGTCTTCGGGATGGCAATCGCAGGCATTGTAACACTCATCGTGAAACGCCGTGCCATGACAGTAAGCCCGGGTGAAATTGTCATAGAAAAGGGGCAGCGTTTTAAGACCATGATTCTGAACGCAGGAATGGCACTTTACTGCCTTGTCTTTCTGGGAATTATGCTCGTGCAGGCATTTTTTGCCTGACTCTCACCTTGCCGGTATCGTCAGTTTCTCCTGCTCAGTGACAAAAAAGCAGGCGCCGCTGTAAGCTCCCGCTTCATACAGTTTACCGATTATTTCAAGCATCCGCCGGTTGAGTCTGTGATACACAACATGCCTCTCCCAGCGGATGCCCTGTAAATATTCCCGCTGTCTGCTGTTGAGGCAGCTCATTTTTTCCCAAACGGCACTCGCTCCGCCCGGCTCACACTGTCCGCCTTGCTCCCTTTTTCCATTTTGACTAAATTGATCATTTATAAGTCCCCTGAATGGACAGGATATATAACTGTATGCCTCTCCGCTTTTTTCGCACTTTCTATGTAACAATTCTGTCAGTTTTCCATCCCGCTTCGGATTGTACGCAGATTCCTTCCATAAAATATCCTGCGTCTGCACCGCTTTTTCCCATTGTGACGCCACCGTCAAATCTGCCGCGTTTGTCATATTATTTTGACCTTTATAGTCAATTATTGTTTTCCGAAAACTGCGTCTGCCATAGCCGCCCTGTTCCTGCACAAACTGCTCCTTCGGCGCAAACAGTTCCGCCGAAGGCTCTTCCAGCAAAAGCACACGGCTTTCATACAGATACGTCATCATAATCCGCTGCACCTTGGCACGCGGCGCCGGATAATCCAGGCGGTCAACAATCTGGTCCAGTGTATATCCAATATCTGTCAAATGTCTGACCGCGCCGCCACAGGCGGCTTCCGTGACGAAACCTGACAGCGCGTTTTGAAAGTAATTTGTCTCGTCCATATGCCGCCCTCCTATGTTACACGCTTTTCTGAGCCTTCAGCCCTCTTCACCTGCCTCTTAACGAAGCAGCCTTTGCTGCTTCGTTTTAGAAATACTTCTCACACTATTGCAGCCATCATCTGCCTGCAGCAGAGGCACACATCAGTCATATGTTCTTCTTGCAGATATCCGCAAGACAGCATTTGTCACAATAAGGCTTCGTCCGCGCCGTACAAACCTCTCTGCCATGCAGGACAAATCGGTGGCACAGATCGTTTCCCTCCTCGGGCGGTACAATCTTCCACAGCGCCATCTCCACCTTCTTCGGCTCCTTAATCCCGTCCACGAGACCGATACGGTTGCACAGCCTGATACAATGAGTGTCCGTGACGATGGCGGGCTTGCCGAACACATCCCCCATAATCAAATTGGCGCTCTTCCTGCCCACGCCGGGCAGCGCAAGCAGCGCGTCAAAATCATCCGGCACCTGCCCGCCATACGCCTCTTGCAACTGTTTCATACAGGCGCTGATATCCCTAGCCTTGCTGTTCCCGAGACCACAGGGATGCACGATCACCTCAATCTCTTCCACCGGGGCTGCCGCCAGCGCGTCCACATCCGGGAATTTCTCATACAGCTTCTCCACCACCACATTGACTCTGGCGTCCGTGCACTGGGCGGCAAGCCGCACGCTGACCAACAGTTTCCACGCCTCGTTGTATTCCAGAGAGCAGCCCGCGTCCGGGTATTCCTGCTTCAATCTCTCAATGACTGCAAGAGCCAGTTCTTTCTTTCTCATGCCATTTTTGCCTCCATGGGTCAAGCGAACATGCTTGTATGTTCATTTGACCCTCAAATCAAGGTTGAAAGATTTTCTTTCAACCTTCACCTCTCGCCCACAACCTCCACCTGACACATCTTCATCGCTTCTAACGCATTCTTATGGCTCTCCGGCGTCACCCCGGCGCAGCAGTCGGCATTGACCCGCACAGTCACTTCCGGCAGAAACGCCTTGATGACAAGCGCGTTAGAGATCACACAGATGTCGGTGCATAGTCCGATCAGCGTAACGCTCTCCAGATCAGACATACTCTTCAGATATTCCGCCAATTCCACGGAGCCGAAGGTCAGCTTGTCAAAGACCCTTGTCTCCCCGGCGCACGCCTGACTCACCTTTGTCCGAATCTGCCACCCTTCCGTATCTTTGATGCAATGGGGCACAGGTAGCCTCTTTCCCTCCTGCGTGCCCAGATATCCCTCGAAATGGGTGTCCCTCGTGCAGACCACCTCGCCGTCAAAATCCCGGATCTGCGCCGCCACCTTGTCAACGATCGCCTCCGCTTCTATCGTGCCGAGCGCACCGTCAATAAAATCGTTCTGCATATCAATTACCGCCAAAACATTTCTTGCCATAACCCGTTTCTCCTTCCCCGTTTTTCTCCGTTTCATCCGGCTGCCCGGACACTTTTGCTGTCTTTCTAACCTCCTGCAACATCCTTCCGATCCGTCAAAATACCGTTTTCTCAATCCGTCACTTTCATGAAGTTCTAACCTTCTTCCCCTGCTCCCGTCTTATCATCCACGCCGCCGCCAGACTCACCGCTATGTAGCCGATGATCGCCACCACCGACGATTCTATGCCAAACTCGCCGCCTGTCAACAGAAAAGCCCGCGTCTCAAGCACATAACTGCAGACGGAATACTCGTTGATCTCCGTCCCAATGGTCAGCCCGCCGCCTATGATAATCATATTCCAGACCCCGTGTACAATGGCGCTGTTCCATACAGAGCGTCCTTCCAGCGCAATCAGGGAAAACATCACGCCGACCATGGTGCCCGCCACCATCACCTGCACACAGCTAAACAGACTGAAATTCATGCCAATGATGTGCAGCGATGCAAAGAGCACAGACGGCGCAAGGATACCCGTGAGCCTGCCCCACTTTTTGATCACCGCATTCATCAGAAGCCCGCGGAATAACAGCTCTTCCGTGACACCCGCTCCAACGCCCGCAAGAAAAATGCCTCTTGTCACAAACGCTGCCTTCACCCCTGCATCCAGCGGAATGGTCTCATAATTTCCGGGCAAAAGCAGATAGACCGCGCTGACAAACACCGGCAGAAGCGCCGCCACCACCGCCCATTTTATCTGAACCCGGCATTTTGGGATGCAGAATGCCGCCAGCTCCTCTTTCAAAACCTTAGTGCAGTAAAGCCGCACCAATAAATATGCCAAAGCCGCATAGAGAAAACCTCCCACAATATGATACAGCCACGCGGGAATCCCCGCCGCAGAAAGCAGCATCATCACCAGTTCCTGCGCCACCGAGGCAAAGAGCAGAAACCCAACGCTGACTACAATAGTCAAAATCATTTTCCCTGTTTTCATTTCATTCTCCCTTTCCAACCGTATTCAAGGTGCGTAACCATTTGTCAGCGCAGTTATCATGTCCTTGTAATCCTCTGACACAAACCGCGCCCGACACCTCTTTACTCTTTAACGAGATACCACATTATAAATCTTCATCCGTGCCGAACTATTCACACACGGGATATCCGTCCGAACTGAGCCAGCCACTTCGCCACCCCGTCCTCGTCATTGGAAGCAATCTCGCCTGTGGCATACGCCTTTAACTCCGGCACCGCATTTGCCACGGCATAGCATTCGTCAGAAATTTCAAACATGGGAATATCGTTGACGGCGTCCCCGAAAGACACCACCCTGTCACAACGCCATATTTCCTTTAACCGTTTGATCGCCTCCGCCTTGGAAGCTTTCTTCGGCATAATTTCCAAAAAATATTCCGGGCGGTACAGCTCCTGCTGCAAGGTACAGCGAAACCGCCCGTCACCGGCAAAAATTTCATACAGAGGAACAAGCTCTTCCCGCTCCGCAATACAGGTGAAATAGAAAATCTCGCCCTGATACAGGCACGTCTCATCCGAAAGCGGACGAAATCTCCTGTCTCCCTTTCTGGCGTCCAGATAATACCGGATACCCTCATTCTCCCTGCCCGTCACATAGGACACCCGCTCCACGCCGTCCACATAGGAATAAACAAGGGGATTGCCGTCATTTGCCTGCAAAACGTCTCTCACATAACACGCTTCCTCCTCCGAGAAGGAAAGCGAAGAAATCACCTCGCCTGTATCCGGGTGGATAATCAGCGCGCCGTTGTAAGCGATGACCGGGATGGTCGTAGATAATCCTTTCGCCACCACAGACGCGGACACGAGAGAACGGGCTGTAGCATAAGTAAACTGCATGCCCTTTGCCACTAGCCCGTTGATTGTTTGGATACTATATTGACTTATTTGGTCATTACTGTTCAACAGCGTACCGTCCAAATCTGTAACATAAAGCGTATTCACAAACCGTTCCTCCATATCGACTACGTTTCCTTTACAGTTCCTTACACTGTCACAGCATTTTATCCTGATTATGAATCACTTTACAGATTCAGCTTGGAAAGCAAATCCCCCAGACTTGTGGAAACCGACTCCCCGGACGTGTACTCCTGCGGCTCTCTGTTTTCCTCCACATCCTCCATGACCTCTTCCAGCGCCTTCATGCTGAGACTGACCTTGTTGTCGTTGGTATTAAGAATCTTGACTTTGACTTTCTGCCCCTCTTTCAAAACCTCGCTCGGCTTCTTAATCCTTCTCTGGCTGATCTGGGAAATGTGTACCAGACCGCTGATGCCATTGCCAAGGTTCACAAACGCGCCGTAGGGCATCAGACTCTCCACCACGCCCTCCATTACAGTGCCAGGCGCCATCATGGAAATACGGTGTCTGCGCTCCTCTGCCTCTTTCTCGCGCGCCACTGCCTTGCCGGAAAGTACCACCTTCTGCTTTTCCTGATCCACAGTGATCACTTTGACCTCGATCTCCTTGCCGACCCACGACTCCACATCCTCCACATAATCTGTGGAAAGCTGGGATGCGGGAATAAAAGCCCTCATGCCTTCCAGAAAAGCAACTACGCCGCTCTTCACGCTCTCTTTGATGCGGACCTTCACAATGGTTTCCTGCTCCATCATATTCTGCAGCTTACCCCATGCGAGGACGTCGTTCGCCTCTTTCTTGGAAAGCTCAATATTGCCCTCCCCGTCGTCCATCTTAATCACGGTCGCCTCGATCTCATCCCCTACAGCGATCTTGCCCGCCGCAAGGAAATCCGGGTCGTTGCTCAGGTTTTCCGCTTTGATAATGCCCTGCGCATAATATTTCAGGTCGAGGATGACTTCCTCCTCGTTCACGTCGATCACCGTTCCTTTGATGATATCGCCCTCTTCGATCTTTCGGAAAGAGGCCTCCAGCTCACGCTCATAATCCTTCATGGTCTCTGTGGTCCCGATTTCCGCCTCTCCCGCGTTCTGCGCTGTAACACTCTCTTTCCCTTCCATTTCCATCCTTCTATCCTCCCTGATCTATATGATATTTACCTTACTTCTTTCTTCACATTGCAAAACCCCAGCGCCGCACCCAGAAACAGGGCACCGCCACCGAGACGACCAAACACGTTCAGCCGCAAAAACAGATTCTGAAGCTGTCCCGGCATCAGATGTGGAACCGCCGAAGAGTCAAAACTGCCCTGCACCCTCAGCATTCGTTCCGACAGCCACCAGATATACGTTAAGTCCACTGCCGTCCACAACGCCAGTACGGCAAACGCTGTCAAAATAACAGCCGCTATACAAAAAACAATCCGCACTGCCTTCACGGTCCGTTCCGTTCTGCCTTCCCACAGACGAATCCCGGCAAACGCTTCCGCCGCCTCCGCAATACCCCATCCAAACAGCGCCAGCACGAGAGGACGGAGCACATACCGCAGAAGGTAAAGGGGCGCTATCTCAAAATTTTTCCATCCATACTGCTTCGCGAACGGCGTAAGAATCTCTATCGCCACAAGCAGCGTACATGCCGCCGCAAACGCAGCCGCCGACCTAATTTTCTGCCCTCTTCTGTTCTCCTTCTTTTTCGGGCCATAAATCAAGTCGTTTACTTCCACTTCCAGCACCTTTGCAATTTCCACCAGAAGCGCAATATTCGGCTCGCTCTTTCCGTTTTCGTAATTGCTGATGGTCTGTCTGGTACAATACAAGCGTTCCGCCAGATCATCCTGCGTCAGATTTTTTTCTTTTCTGATCTTTTTTATATTCTTTCCCACTTCTGCCATGTCAGTCCCCTCCGATCAGACTCTTTTTACTCTGTCTTTTCCTGACCATAGCAGTTTTAACCCGAAAAGTCACGCAAAGAATCTTTGCACACAGTTCTTTTGCTCTGCCCGTTATTTCTTTGCAAGAATCCCATCAATATATTTCTTGATATCTTCCTCCGGCATGGACTTCAGCAAATATCCCTTGGGTTTTAAGGACATTACCTTTTTCACGCTCTCGGCGTCGCCCCTGCCCGTCAGGAAGACAACGGGGATATCCGCTATCTCCTCGTCGGAGCGGATCATCTCAAGCGTCTGTCTGCCGTCACAGACAGGCATCTCATAATCTAACAGAATCAGATCCGGTCTGTTGACCATAATTTTCTTAATCGCCGCAATACTGGAATTGCTCTCCAGCATCTCGTAGTCGTTCCCCAGGAGACGGATCATATTGCTCCGCATAAAATCGGAGTCGTCCACAATCAGTATCTGTTTCTTCCGCATCTCGCCGTCCAGATATTTTTTGATCTGTCCCATGGCATTCTGCGCATTGATCGGAGATACAATCTTCCCCTGCATGGAATCGTCGGTGGTCACGCTGAACGCAAAATACCCGGCACCCGTGTCAAACAGGAGACTGCAGGCGGGATGCACCCGGTCAAAAGAATTGACAAGCTGCTCCTGCGTGAGCAGGGATTCACCTTCCAGCTCAAACATCTGCATGTCGGGAAAACACTCCCTGATCTTCTCCAAAAGCTGTCTGGAAAGATATCGGGTGATATTGATGACCATATCGTCCACTTTCAGGTACTGCGTGCTCATCAGCTCACTGATCACCTTGAGAAGCAGCGTTTCCTCATAGGACATCACAATCTCCCATTTTTCCTTCTGCTTTCCCTTGTATACAAAGCGGCAGCAGATCACCTTTCCGATATCTTCCCCGCCATACTGTCTGCTGATGGCTTTCGCCTTCAGCTGAAATACGTCCGAAATAAGCTGTACAATCGTCTGCTCCAGCGCGTCGATCTCTTTATCATGCGGAAGTTTATTCCACTTGCTCATCTTTTTCCCCGCAATTGCCAGATCTTCCGTCTGCGTGTGCGCTATCAGCCAGCCGATGCTGACGCCGAGAAAATGGCGCATGGATTCCTCCGAATAATTCGTTTCCACCAGCTCCTCCTCCAGAGAAACAAGCGTGGTATTCTGAAAATCGTCGTGCAGGCGTTTATGTATCTCCAGATCCGCGTAATCGATGGATCGCATGTATGCTTCCTCATGCTGAAAATGCTCGATCGTGTGATTTTTTAGGAACTTAATCCCCTCTTTGCACACCCACTCTCTTTTCTCCTCATTCTCGCTGAGCGTCAACAGTTTATTGATAGTAGCGAAGAGCTGCTTATGCTCCTTATCAATAAAATCTACCCCCAGTTCAAATCTCCTGTTCCACGCGACAGTCTTCACGTCATCCTCCTCCGCTCAGGCGTTTACGACGCCTTTGCCAAATCGATTTATTTTCTTGCCAGCCTGCAAGAATGCGTTTTAACCATATCGTATATTGTACACCAACTCAGGCTTCTGTGCAAATAGCAATCTGCCCTATTTTACACACAAATTTAAACCTGCCCGGCCGCTTCAATAAGCCCATTATTTAAGATAACCACAGGTCTTTGCCTTGTATTATCCCATTTCATTGTATACTGCTTCCTAACACGCCCACCATTCCAAATTGTAAATGACCTTCAGGATTCGTATGTCTGGAAATAATCTCCCCCTTCAACACCGATCCGGTAAGCTCTGATTTCGGTCACAACCGGCGCCTCAGTTCTCCCCCATCTTCACAAGCTTCGCCGCCTGGTCGGCGGCAATGCACGCGTCCAGTATCTCCTGAATGTCTCCGTTCATCACCTTATCCAGCTTGTAGATGGTCAGGTTGATACGGTGGTCGGTGACGCGCCCCTGCGGGAAATTGTAGGTCCTGATCTTCTCGGAGCGGTCGCCCGTGCCGATCTGGCTTCTGCGGAGTTCTGCCTCCGCGTCATGCCGCTGCTGCTGCTCAATATCGTAGAGCTTTGCTTTCAGCAGCGCAAACGCCTTCGCTTTATTCTGTATCTGGGACTTCTCCGTCTGGCTGTAAACCACGATTCCCGTGGGATAATGGGTCAGGCGCACCGCGGAATCCGTAGTGTTGACACACTGTCCGCCGTTGCCGGACGCCCTCATTACATCAATCCGTATATCCTTATCCTCAATCACGATATCAATATCGTCGTCCACCTCGGGCATCACTGCCACACTGATGGTGGATGTGTGGATGCGCCCGCCGGACTCTGTCTCCGGCACGCGCTGTACCCGATGCACGCCGCTCTCATACTTCAAAACGGAGTACGCGCCCTGCCCCGTCACCATAAAGGTCACGCTCTTCATGCCGCCGATGCCGATTTCCTCCACTTCCATGGTCTCCACTTTCCAGCGGCGTCCCTCCGCATAGTGCACATACATGCGGTAAATCTCCGCCGCAAAGAGAGCCGCCTCGTCGCCGCCCGCACCCGCGCGGATTTCCACAATCACATTCTTATCGTCGTTGGGATCCTTTGGCAGAAGGAGAATCTTCAACTCGTGCTCCAGCTCCTCCACACGCTTCTTTGCCTCGGCAAGTTCCTCCTTCAGCATCTCCCGCATATCGTCGTCGGACTCCCCGTCAAGCATTGCGAGACTGTCCTCAATGTCCTGATTGCATTTTTTATATTCTTTATAAGCGTTTACTACAGGAGTCAGGTCACTCTGCTCCTTCATCAGCGCCCGGAACCGCTCCTGGTTATCCGCCACGGTCGGCTCACTCAGCTCATTCATAATCTCCTCAAATTTTCTGAGCAGATCTTCCAGTTTATCAAACATAACTACCTCCGGCTGTCAAACAGCTATTCTCCCATTCTTCTTTGCCAAATGCAGGTCCGCCTTCAGCTTCCTTCTGCTGCCTGCTGCATCATTTACTAAAACATTCCAGTATTTATAACGCTCGTTATTTATCAATGTCAGGAGTACCGCTAACCAAACCAGCTCCCGTACACAACCCGGTCAAGCCCGGCAAAATCCTTCACAACCTCAACCTCACGAAAGCCCGCCGCTTCCATAATCTTACAAACATCTGCCGCCTGTTCACAGCCAATCTCAAAAAACAGCATGCCGCCGCCGTTTAAATAAGCCCCGGCATCCCCGGCTATCCTTCTGTAAAAGGCAAGACCATCTGTCCCGCCGTCAAGCGCCATCACAGGCTCATACTCCCGTACTTCCGGCATCAGCGTATCAATAACATCCGTTTTTATATAAGGAGGATTGGACACAATCATGTCAAATCGGTCTTCAAGCCCCTCAAAGAGGTTCCCCTCCAGAAACCGCGCCTTCATATCCGGGCGCTGAGTCCGCTGAATCTCATAATTTTTCCCCGCCACCGAAAGCGCCCGCGCCGACAAATCCACGCCTACGCCCTCGCAGTCATTGGAATAATGCAAAAGACTCAGCAGAATGCACCCAGAGCCAGTGCACAGATCCAGAATCCGCATCCCGTCGTGGAGATGCTTCATCGCTTCCTCCACCAGCACTTCCGTATCCTGCCTCGGTACCAGAACATCTTTGTTGACTAAAAAAGTCAGCCCCATAAAATCCTGCTCGCCTGTCAGATGCTGCAGCGGCACATGCACCGCCCGCCTTTCGATTAAGCCGCAGTATCTGCCATACTCTTCCTCAGAAACATCCCGTTCCCCATGCACAAGCAGCGTGTTCCGATCCGTCCCGCACACAAACTCCAGGAGAAGCCTCGCATCCAGTTCCGCCTCCTCTATGTCAGCTTCCCCAAGCCGCGCCGCACCTTCCCGATACACCTCATAATACGTCAGCTTCCCATCCATTCCTACATCCCCACAGAGTCAACTTTTCTGTCATACACAACCAGCGCAGCGAAGCGTCCGCGTCCCCCGCCCACTACCTCCCGCCTTCCCATCACACAAAACCAGCGAGCGAAGCGCAGCGTCCTCTTCCCATTCGCCAGCGCGGGCGGGGCGTCATATCTTAAGGAGCCCCTTGAAACGCGTCAGCACTTGGCGAGTTTCTTCACGAGCCTAGTACTGCTACGCGTTTCACGGAGCGGAAGCGCGGCGACGTAGATATGACGCCCCGCCCACGCGTCCGAATCGCCAAATTGCTTCGCCGCTCACCCCTCCATCCAGCTCTCATCCACCTCATACCCAAACGTCTCTTTGATATACCCTTTCCAGTCAAAGACCGCCTCCACCGCAGCGATCGCCACCTCCACCATGCTCTCGTCCGGCTCTTTCGTGGTCAGCCTCTGCAGCCACATGCCCGGCGCGGAAATAATCCGCACAAGCATATTGTTGCTCTTTCCGGCAAGCCGTATGATCTCGTAGGAAATCCCCGCAATCACGGGAATCAGCGCCACCCGGACCAAAACGCGGTAAACGGGATTCTCCACCCGGATAAAGAAAAACAAAATCACGCTGACAAACATGACAAACAGCAGAAAACTGGTGCCGCAGCGTCTGTGCTGCTTAGAGCAGCGCATCACTTCTTTCACTGTGAGCGGCGCCCCCTTCTCAACGCAGTTGATACACTTATGCTCCGCACCGTGGTACATATAAACCCGCCTGATATCCTTCATCAGGGAAATTGCCAGCACATACCCGACAAAAATCACAATCCGCAGCGCACCCTCCAAAATAGCCATAAAGGAAGCGCTTCTGATGTACTCCTCAAACAGGGAAGTGATAAAATAAGGCAGCACCATGAAGATTCCGATCGCCAGAACCAGTGAGAAGATCATTACAATCCCACTAAACACCTTTTCCGCCTTATCCTTGAAGATTCTGTTAAAAGCCTTATCCGCTGCCGTCTCCTTCGCCTCCTCATCCTCGTAGAAAGACGCGGAAAAGTTCAGACAGCGCATCCCCAGAACAAGGGAATCAATAAACTGGAATACGCCTCTGATAAAGGGAATATCCAGAAGCTTGCTGCCGTGAATCACGCTGTGGTAGTGCTCCACTTCCACCTCGATCTCGCCGTCGGGTTTTCTCACCGCCACCGCATACTGATCCTTATTTTTCATCATAATGCCTTCCAGAACCGCCTGTCCGCCGATCCCGGAATATTTTAATTTTCTTTTCGCCATTGTACTCACCTTTCATTCAAGCAGGAAAAATGTCTCCCTGCTCTCTGCACAGTCTTCATGCCTCGCTTTGGCAGCCGATTTCCGAATGCAGGTCTGCGCATAGTATGAGAAAAGGTTGAGATAACCTCAACCTTTTTCGTACCTTACATTTATTTGTTTTCCACACCGTACTTCCGATTGAATTTATCAATACGGCCGCGAGCCTGTGCCGTCTTCTGCTGTCCCGTATAGAACGCATGGCACTTGGAGCAAACCTCCACATGGATCTCGGGCTTGGTGGAACCTGTCACAAAGGTATTGCCACAGTTACATGTTACCGTTGCCTGATAATACTGGGGATGGATTCCTTCTCTCATCGCTATATCATACTCCTTTCTCAGCCTGTGTATTTACGCCCTGCGCGTAAATCTGCCGTTGAAAGCATGTTTCTTTCAACCCTGCTTCAAGTTCTGACATGAACCGCCTGCCTTATTACGGTTATAGCTTCGGTTCACAGTCACACAGCTTTTACATTTTAGCATAGGATTTTCGGGTATGCAAGCCCTTTTTCATTTAATTTCCCTATAATTTAAATGAACTTCATCTTTTTGACCATATTCACAAATTCCTGATTGTTTCTGGTCTTGGCAAACATATCCACGACGCGCTCAACCGCCTCGTCCGCCTTCATGCCGTTGAACGCCTTGCGGATGACGTTGATCGCCTCCAGCTCGTCAGGATTTAAGAGCAGATCCTCTCTTCTGGTGCTGGATTTCGGAATATCGATAGCCGGGAACACCCTCTTCTCGGAGAGTTTTCTGTCGAGCACCATCTCCATATTGCCTGTGCCCTTAAATTCCTCATAAATCACATCGTCCATCTTGCTGCCGGTTTCCACAAGCGCCGTCGCCAGGATCGTCAGACTGCCTCCCTCCCGCATATTACGCGCCGCACCGAAGAACCGCTTGGGCATATGTAACGCCGCCGGATCAAGACCGCCGGACAGCGTGCGTCCACTGGGCGGCACGACCAGATTGTAAGCTCTTGTCAAACGGGTAATGCTGTCCAGAAGGATCACTACATCCTTTTTGTGCTCCACCAGACGCTTCGCGCGCTCAATCACCATTTCGGACACTCGCTTGTGATGCTCAGGCAGCTCGTCAAAAGTGGAGTAAATCACTTCCACATTCGGACCTTCGATCGCTTCCTTGATGTCCGTCACTTCCTCGGGACGCTCGTCGATCAGCAGGATGATCAGATGCGAATCGGGCGCGGTTCTGGTAATGGACTTCGCCACTTCCTTAAGCAAGGTTGTCTTACCTGCCTTCGGCGGGGACACAATCATACCTCTCTGCCCTTTACCCACCGGACTCATCAGATCCATGATCCGCATTGCCACCGTGCAGCCCGGCGTCTCCAGTTTCAGACGCTCATCCGGGAAAATCGGCGTCATATTCTCGAAAGTCACCCGGCGCATAGCCACTTCCGGCGGATACCCGTTGATTGTCTTCACATACAAAAGCGCGCTGAACTTCTCGTTCTGCGTCTTGATCCTCGTATTACCCTCCAGAATGTCTCCCGTTTTCAGACCGAAACGGCGGATCTGGCTGGGCGCCACATAGACGTCGTGTTCGCCGGGCAGATAGTTCTCACAGCGGATAAAGCCGAAACCGTCGCTCATAACCTCCAGAATGCCACTGGCGGTAATACCGCTGTCAAGCTCTGCCGGAAATTTCTCTTCCTCCGCGGAATCCGCCCTTTTTGCAGGTGCATTCGAAGTCACCACAGATTTGACAGCCACTTCCTTCCCTGCCGCCTTGTCCTTCTCATCCTCCTTAAGCATCGCCTCCACGATCTGTGCCTTCTTCATGGTAGAAGTTCCCTTGATCCCTCTGGATTTCGCGATCTCCTTCAAGTCCGTAAGCGCCAGCGATTCATACTTTTCTCTCATAAATTCCTCCCACGTTATGTTATATTGTCATTGCGCAAGCAAATTACTTATCATTTAATAACTACAGAATGTCTGTCACATCTATATCTATACAGCTCTTTCGTCCGGGGATTTCGTGCCTGATACGACTCAGAAAATGATTTTATGTCTGTATTTGCTTATTATACACCATCCTTTTCAAAATAAAAAGACTTTTTTCTGAAATATAAGTAATTGTAAAAAGCCAATAAAAAAGGCGGATGGATATTGCAGAGAAATATTAAATATTATAAGATAATAGTCGCATGGAAAAACAACATTCTACACAGAGAAGATGAGGTAATTTTATGACAATCAACGAAAAAGCGCTTGCATTACATGAAAAATGGCGGGGTAAGCTGGAAACAGTCTCCAAAACCCCTGTCAAAACCCGCGAGGCTCTCTCCCTCGCCTATACGCCCGGCGTGGCGGAGCCGTGTAAAGTCATCGCGGAGAATAAAGAAGCCGCTTACACCTACACATGGAAATCCAACACCGTGGCAGTGGTATCCGATGGCAGCGCGGTTCTGGGACTCGGCAATATCGGTCCCTACGCGGCTATGCCCGTAATGGAAGGCAAGGCGGTGCTGTTTAAGGAATTCGGCGGCGTCAATGCCGTGCCGATCTGTCTGGACACGCAGGACACAGAGGAGATCATCAAGGCTGTGACTTACCTTGCTCCGGGCTTTGGTGGCATCAACCTGGAAGACATCAGCGCCCCCCGCTGCTTTGAAATTGAGGAGCGTCTGAAAGAAATACTGGACATTCCCGTTTTCCATGATGACCAGCACGGTACCGCGATTGTGGTGCTTGCCGGTATCATCAACGGCTTAAAGGTGGTGGGAAAGAAGAAAGAAGACTGTAAAGTAATTGTAAACGGCGCGGGCAGCGCGGGTGTGGCAATCACCAAACTGCTTCTGACCTACGGCTTCCCCAATGTCATCATGTGCGACAAAGTCGGCATCATCGGCAAAACCACCGAGGGGCTGAACTGGATGCAGCAGAAAATGGCGGAAGTGACCAACCCCGACAACCTGAGCGGCACGCTGGCGGACGCCCTGAAAGGAGCGGATATCTTTGTAGGCGTATCCGCCCCCAATATCGTAACACCTGATATGGTATCTTCCATGAACCGGGATTCCATCCTCTTTGCCATGGCAAACCCCGTGCCGGAAATTATGCCGGACGTCGCGAAAGCCGCAGGCGCGCGTGTTGTGGGAACGGGGCGCTCCGACTTCCCCAATCAGGTCAACAACGTGGTCGCTTTCCCCGGCATTTTCAAGGGTGCACTGGAAGGGCGCGCCGCACAGATCACGGAGGAGATGAAGCTTGCCGCCGCACAGGCAATCGCCGCACTCGTCCCGGAGGATCAGCTGAACGAGGACAACATCATGCCCGAAGCCTTCGACCCGAAGGTGGCGGAGGTAGTGGCAGAAGCCGTCAAGTCACATATAAAAAATTAGCGCGGAGAATGCCGCTTTTCAGGCATTCTCCTGTGTGAGACATAGTACTTCTTCGCGAAGCAGCCTTTGCTGCTGCGTTTTAGAAGTACTTCTCACACTATTATCAAGGAGACATTATGGCACAGGATCCTTTAACACTCTATAAACTGATAACGCTCTACATGCTGGACCGGGTCTCCTTTCCGCTCACGAAAGCGCAGATCGGCGATTTTATTCTCGGACACGACTACACGAACTTCCTGACCTTGCAGCAGGTGATCGCGGAACTGATCGACGCGGAGCTGATCCGTGCCAAATCCCTTCGCAATCGGACTTATCTGGAGATTACGGAGGAAGGGCGAAACACGCTCAACTATTTTGGCAATCGCATAAACGACTCCATCAAGGATGATATCGCCGCCTTTTTTGCCGACCATGAGATGGACATGCGCAGTGAGTCCGCCATCCGCGCGGACTACTATAAGTCCACGTCCGGCGAATTTGAAGCGCATCTTCTCGTAAAAGAAAAGGACGTGACAGTGGTGGATATCACCCTGTCCGTCCCTGATGAGGATACTGCCGCCGCGATCTGTGCCAACTGGCAGAAGAAAAACCAAATCATCTACCAGTATCTGATCTCCCAGCTATTCTGATCCCTGTTCTAATGACTCTTAATCACTTCGTTCCAGCTTGATATGCCGATCACCCGCAGGGCAAAATCCGTATACTTTGCCGATTCCGAAGTATCCACATATTTAAAAGCCTCATAGATGGATTTCCTGCCGCCGCCCAGCGTACAGAGCCCGAGATCCAGTCCCTGCGCCACCTCGGAAGCCGCGTCCGTCTCTCTGGAAAAGAGCATGCTGTCCACGTACTGGTTCGCCTCTATCGTCTTATATGCGTAGACGAAGGAAGCTGACTGCAGCTCCTGCCCTTTGGAGGATGTGTACCCCATCTCGCTCAAAATCAGGTGTCTCACCTCGCCGTCGTCCGTCAGCATCTCCGGTTTTTGCAGATAATCCGTCAGCACATGCAGATTCTTGATCGTGATTACCGGCGTGTTCTCGTTCTCCTGCACGTAGGAAGCGTTGCTCTGCCATGCTTTCGGGCTTGTCAGCGGATAGTTATAGGGATGCTGCGCCAGTCCCCAGTCGATATTCCCCTCCGCTTTCAAATTCCTGTTAAACTCATCCAGAATCTCCTTGGAGCCGTACCCGTTCTTGGAATAAAGGCTCTTGCCCCACTGCTGGTCTAAAGATATGTATACCCGGGCGTTGCCGTTGATGCTTAAAAAGGCATTATAGAAAATACGGAAAGCCCTCGCATACTCGTCCACATAGTCCGGCGTGCTCATATGTTCAATGTGGTTCCACTCGCTTCTGGCATTGATCTCGTTGCCGATCACCCAGTTCATCACCTTGCCGTGCCCGGTACCGGAATAACGGCTTGCCAGAAAGGAGGCAATTGCCGCGATCGTCTCCGTCCCACTCTCATCCGCGGCGTTGAATGCGTAATAGGGCGCATGTCCGCCGGAACGCGCCTTCGGATGAATCAGCTCCGGATGTGAAGAAATGTCATTTAAGACAATCGCCGTCGTGGTAATTCCCCGGTTGGTAAGGTTGGTAAAAATATAGTCGTACTCCGCAATGATCTGCCCGTTGAAGGCATAGTTTTTTCCATTATAAGTATAGTAAACTGTAGGATAATGTTCGTTGCTCGTCTGCCCCAGAATCCGGCTTAACGGGATATTGTAGGCGGCATGCCGCACACCCAGGTCATCCAGCTCCGAACTCTGCAGTTTCTCCGGATCCACAAGCAGCCCTTTCTTGGATGACGTGGCGACAAAGGACGGGCTGTATTTTGCTATAGCCTCCGGATTCGTGATATAATGCGGCTTTGTGATCGCCATATAACCGCCGTTCTTCTTCACTGCCACCACAAATTTGGAAAAGAGCCGGGAACTTGTGGTATTGTAATTTAAATTGACTGAAAAAGTCAAATCAACGTCTTTCTGATCTTCTATGATATACTCGCTGCCTGTCAGCTCCGACTGGTATGCCTTTTCCTCAAAAAGGTAGTAATACCCGTCGTCGCTGATTGCCAGATCCTTCGCCTTCATGGTGATATCGATCTTCCCGGTCTCCGTGTTGATCAGACAACTTTCAATATTGGCAAAGTCAGCCGCATTTTCCTCGGTAATCTCGACTTCTTTCGGGCGGTTCTTAATTCCTTCTATCATATAACGGGCGGCATCCACCAGCGCCCGCGTGGTATCCTTGCCGGCATTCTGCCTGACACTGTCCTTTCTGTGCTGGGTCTTGGTGTACTCGGCTAACTTCATAGCCTCCGTATGTACCATTGCCTCCACAGCCGCGCTTTCTGCCGCAAGCATATCCACATGCTGCCGCGTATAATACCCGCCGGCAACACTGGCAGCCGCAAGCACAACAAAGCAGACCGCCACAATAATCCACCGCTTTTTCCCGTTTCCGGTGCCGTCGTTTTGTGTCTGCTCCGCTCTGTGTCTTGCTTTCTTTTCCTTTATTTTCCGCTTATTTTCCGCCACCTTCGTTTTGTCAATGGTGCGTCTTCTTTTCTTTTTCCCTCTTTTTGCACGCTCTTTTGCCGCTTCCTTTACGGAAGCGTTCTCTTCATCCGCTCTGTCGGTTGTTCCCATGTATTCCCTTTTTCCTTTTGCCCTGACGTGTCTGATTTGTCCGCCATATTGCACCCATTATGTAACAGTTTCACACTTAAGTCCAGCGCCGGACATCTGCCTTTCTGTATTATACTACACGATTAGGAAGAAAAAGTCCAATACCTTTCTTGCAGACTCACATCTTTCAGTCGAACAGTATCTCATCCACTGTAACAAACTCATACCCCTGCTTCTGCAGAATATCCACAATATCAAGGGCTGCCGTCACACTTGACTGATACTCGTCATGCATTAAAATGACAGCATTTTCCTCCGCCTTTTTCGTGACTTTACCGACGATTCCCTTCACATCGCTGCTGCACCAGTCCATCGGGTCGATCGTCCAGAGCACGGGAATCATCGTAAGTTCCGTCTCAAAACTTTTATCCCAGCTCCCGTAAGGGGGACGCACATACTGCGGCTCTTCCCCCGTTATGCCCGAAAGCACCTCGTTCGTTTTGACCAGTTCCGCCTTGAAAACCTCCCTGTTATTATTTCCAAGCTGTATATGGCTGTAAGTGTGGTTGCCGACCAAATGCCCTTCCTCATGCATCCGCAAAACCAGCTTCGGATAAGCCTCCGCCTGTTTTCCCATGACAAAAAAGCTTGCCTTGGCGCCCCGCTCTTTCAACCCGTCCAAAAGCTGCTCCGTATAGTACGGATGCGGTCCATCATCAAATGTAATCGCTATTTTTGGCGTGTCCACATCCTCTTTTTCATTAATAACACCCGTTTCACATTCAATCGCATCCACAGGATCAGCCCTTCCCGCCCTCATACCCATACTGCCCGCAATCACGACAGCCGCAAGTACAATGGCTAAAACCATTCCTTTTCTTACCTTTATCAAAAGACAACACCCGCCAACCTCTTTTCTCTACCATATATATGCCGGATGTTTTCTTCAGATTCAATTTCCCCCCAATGTGGAGAATACCGAAAGGCGGATCTGAAATGCTTTGGTATACCCTTCCCCGAAATTCTGGTTCAAAACCAGCTTCCCGCCGTGCATCTCCACGATCCTTTGGGCGATGCCAAGCCCCAGCCCGCTGCCGCCCTTCGAAGATCGCGCTTTGTCTCCTCTCGCAAACGGCTCAAAAATGTGCGCCGCAAATTCCGGATCAACCGGCTCCCCTTCGTCCGCCACTGTCAGTTCATACTCCTGCAGACGCACAAGCACCCTTCCTCCTGCTTTCCCGTAGCGGACCGCATTG
This sequence comes from bacterium 1xD42-87, assembly GCA_003611805.1. Taxonomy (GTDB): domain Bacteria; phylum Bacillota; class Clostridia; order Lachnospirales; family Lachnospiraceae; genus UBA3282. The sequence goes on from RAYM01000016.1 coordinate 81,814, forward strand.
GTGAGCAGGTTGGTTACCGCCCTCCCAAGCTGCAGCCTGTCCATCTCAAAAGGCACTTTCTCCTCCGGTATCTCAAGCACAAGCTCCATTTCCCTGTCTTCAAAATCCGCATAGAGAAGCGCTGCCATCTCCCTTGTAAGCTCCGCCAGATCTCCCGGCTCCCTGTGCAGAGTAAAACCCTCGCTCTCCAGCTTCACGTATTCAAAGAGAAGCGTAATCAGCTCATCCATCCGCATGGCTTTCGCGTATATCGCATCCAGATAAGACTGCCTGTCCTTCTCACCCACAACACCCTCGGAAAGCGCCTTACTGTACCCGCAGATCGTGGTGATCGGCGTTTTGATATCGTGGGCGATATCCGAAAGCATCAGATTCCGCCTTTGGTCCCTGGCAAGTTTCTGCGACTCCTCCTGTGCGAGCAGTTCATTAAACTGGCGGGTCACAATCCGTGAATAGCAGAAAGCGCCCACCAGATAGGGAAGTATCCTGATAAACAGCAGACCGATGATTCCTCCAATGATCAGAATACGCAGCGCCACTCCCCACCCGCCGCTGTAGAGCGGTGAAGTAACCTGAACGCTCATGGTACTGCCCATCGTATATTCAATCTGTCCCTGCACCCACTCTCCGACTCCCGGCGGCAGAAGTCCAGCCACACAATAAAATAACATCTGTAGCAGCCACGCCACCATATTGCTGTCCCCTGTTATTTCGATCTGCTGGCTTTTCAGAAAAGCCCGAGCTGCCGGAATAATCACTACGCGGTAAAGAAAGTTGACCGCTTCCACACTCCAGTAAATACAGAAGAGGATCAAAAGAAAACGCTGTACCAGAAACCATTTTACACTCTTTTTCATCTAAGGCTGTCCTCACTCTTTTCCAGACGGTAGCCCAGACCCCTGATCGTGCGGATGCAATCTCTGCCATCCTTCTCCAGCTTGGCACGCAGCTTGGAAATACACACCATCACATTGTTGTCGGAAACCATGTACGCCTCCTCCCAACCCGCCTCAAAAATCTGCTGCTTGGTAAATACCCTGCCAGGATTCTCCATAAACAGCTTCATAATCCGAAATTCCACTGAAGTCAGTTCAATCCGCTCCCCGTCCCGATATAGCAGACAGGAATCCGGCTCCAGCCGCAGATTCCCCACCTGCAGCGCCGCATCCTGTCCCTTCCCGCTATCCCCGGCGCCCAGCGCATAAAACCGCCTAAGATTTGATTTCACCCGCGCTACCGCCTCAAGCGGGACGAATGGTTTCGTGATATAATCGTCCGCGCCCAGATCCAGTCCCAGAATCTTATCGGAGTCACTGCTCTTAGCTGAAAGCATGATCACAGGCAGATTGTTTTCCTCCCGTATATTCCGTAACACCCGATATCCGTCCATCCCCGGCATCATGATATCCAAAAGCGCCAGATCAATCTTCTCCTCCCTGATCAGTCTTACCGCCTCTGTGCCTTCCGCCGCCTCCACAATCTCATATCCTTCTTTTTCCAGATACAGGCGGAGTACTTCCCGTATCTCCGCCTCGTCGTCTGCCACCAAAATTCTGTAAGCCATTTTATTCCTCATATTTTTCTATGTTGCAGTCTACCATTGCTGTCCGTTTCCATCTCCATTTGTTCCGTACTGTCCGTCCATGCCATACTGTCCATTGCCATTTCCGCTTATACCATACTGTCCATTTGCCGTTCCGTCCATTCCATACTGCCCGTATATCGGTATTTCCACATGATCCATAACACGTGTATTTCTAAGCTGGCAGTACAGCGCGGCAAAGGTCAGATTCCGATACGGCTGTACATAAAGCACCTCCACAATCCCCAGCGTGAGCGTGCCCAGTATATGCCACAAAATAAACGACAGCCCAAGGACAAACGTTTTCCACTTGTTTCCTTCCATCATGTCGCGGCTCATCTGCATTGCCGCCCTGTAATCCATGTCCGGGTTCTCCGTCAGGATGTAGGGGACCATATAGTATTCATACATTTTTATAATACCCGGTATGATAAACAGCAGCGTCCACAAAAAGATACTCAGATCCATGCGGAACATTACCTTGACGATATTTTTGTAGGAATGGTCGAAACCATAGGTTATCTCTTTTACCTGCGCCATATCCTCCACACTCTTTACCATAAAACGCTTGCCGCCCACGCTGAACGGATTGATCAGGAAAATGTCCAGAGCCAGAATAACCGCAAAGACAATCGCAAAGATAATAAGAACGACAATCACCGCCACGAATCCGACAATCAACCCCTCAAAAAAGCTGATCTCCACTTCTTCACTTGCAAACTCTCCGTCATCGATCGTCTCTACCGTCACCTTATCCGAATCGGCACGCTTCTTAACTGAGACAACACTCCTCTTTCCGGTCGGCAGAGAGCCGCTTTCATAGGATTCCTCTACAGCCGTGTCCGTCCTGCCGTTACGGACGGTTTTGTGAAAGCTTAACCCGCCCGTCTCACAGCCTAACAGCATCAGAATCATGGATACCAGCACAATCTTCCAGTAATTCCTATGCAGGGCTGCTTTCGCAGCTTCCTTTAACTTACCTCTCGTCCACATGTTTTGTTTCCTCCTTCTATCTGGTGTCCCCGGCACCGGGGGTGTCCTCCTGCTTACGATATCAGCATAACATGCCTTCCTTAAAAGAAAAGAGGTGCCGTCTTAACCAAACCTTAAACCGCACCTCCCTAATTCTCCCCCAGATTCATATATTTCAGATAAAGCAGCTCAAACTGCTCCATCTCCGCCAGATTTATGCTTTCCGCCAGACAGGTCCTCTCTTCCAGCGAGGCTGCATCCAGCCGGTTCCCGCAAAGATCCCGTCCCAGTTCATACGCTCCCGCAAGCGACGTATTTCCTGCCGCCTCCACTCTGCCGCGCATATGGGCGGGCAAAAGACCGACGGCAACTGCCGCCTCCACATCCAGATAATAGCCGAAACCTCCGGCAAGAAAAACTTTTTCTATCCTGGGACGCCCCATCTCTTCCCATAAAATCTCCTCACCCGCACGGACCGCCGCCTTTGCCATCTGCAGACTGCGAATATCTTTCTGTTTAAAATAGCATTCGTTTTTTATCTGTCTTCCTGCCACGGGAACTTCCTTCGCGCCCTCTATCCGCACGCCTTCCGTAAAGTACGGTTCCTCCAGAAGCCCCGTCTCATCCAATATTCCTCTCCGCAAAAGCTGTGCTGTGAGCGCAATCCGATCTGTCCCCAACATCGTACCGTCTCCCTCAAAAGCCGGTCCCGCCGCCGTGGCGGTCACGACCATGCGCTGTCCGTCGGTAATCGCCATCTCACCGTTGGTCCCCAAATCAATCAGCAGGGCAGCATGACGTACTTTCTTCGATTTTTCTCTAACTTCCGACGCTTTGGCAGCAAACAGCCCCAACGCATACAGCCCCGCCACGATATCTCCCCCCACAAAAGCGCTCATGCAGGGCGCAACGTAGACCGGCATATCGAAAAATGCCCCGCCGTCCGCCATATGCAAGCCTTCCGGCTGCTCCTCCATTCCCTCGAAAAGGCGTGCCGCCGTTATGTTCTGAAGCCCCTTTTCCACCGGCACGAAGGGCGCCCTCCCCAGAGAAGATACGTCCAATCCGAGCAGCAGATGTTCCATCGCCGTATTTCCGGCGATACACATACAGAGAATCTTTCCTGCGTTCCCATTCTCATTCACATGAGACGATCCGTCCAACAAAGTTCCCTCGTCCGCTCTTTTTAGCAAATTTTTCGCGAATTGCCCCAATCCTCTCAAAATCACTCCGCAGACAAGTCTGCGCAGCTCCTCCCCCTGCCCGTCAACAGCCGCCTGTATCCGTGCCAGCACATCCGTACCATATTTCCGCTGGGGATTCATTTCGCAATAAGTATCCGCCACAGCCCCCGTCTCCGCATCCCTGAGCTGCATTGCGATGGTGGTGGTTCCCAGGTCGACCGCAATGATATAACAAGACAAGTTTTTTTGTTGACTATCTAAGTTAATATTCGCCGACACAAGATTCATATCCGTGACAATGGGCGTCTCTGCTTGCGCTGTTTCGACAACTCTGATCGTACAGTCCGCCTTTGGTCTGGTCACACATGCCAGTCTGTAGCCCTGCCGCAGTTCTTCTGGCTCCAGACGGCTTCTCTCAAGCCCTGTAGGCAGAGGCGCACCCTTCAAAAACTGAACGACACACCGCCCGCAGTCTCCCCTTCCGCCGCAAAAACTGCCGTCCATCAATCCATTTCCCAGTAAAAGCGGCATCAGTGTCAAGGCTGACTCCTGCGTCAGCATCATTTTTCCGACAGGTTCGCCGTCCTTTTGGGCATTCAGTTTTTCGTCATTCATAACAACTGTAATTTTTATATGTTCAGACAAACTGATTTTTCTCCTCATCGTAATGATAATCAATTCCAGCCAGTTTTTCGACTATCTCATCACGGTCCGCGTCAATGTCTTCGCAGAGCGCATCCAGATTCGTATAAAAATCCCGGAGCTTTAAGTTTACATAACTTAGCAACATTACAGGGTCTTTCGGCATCATTCTAATTTATCCTTTCCATCACTTTCATGCGCAATCTTATCTTTCATACATGCCTTCAGAACAAATATCAGGTTCATCCATTTTCTTAACCGTTCTATTCCAGCCAGTCCTGCCATCTCATATTCTGTAACTCTCAACCTATATATGTTCTCGTAGGCTCTTACCATATTCTTCCTTTACCGCCCCGTCATTTCAACGCCATCTCCACGCGGTATGTCTTCCCGTCGCTGACCACATTCGCCATACTGCCGCAAATGAGCGGCAAGGACGGCGGCATATGACCGATATCCAAGTCCATCAGCACTGGCACATGATAAGGGTAGAGCATCTCGCAGACCGCCTGATAACTGTCAATGCCAAACTCCTCCACGCCCATGCCAAGCCTCGGTCTGCCGATCAGAAACCCTTTACAGTATTTGAACCACCCTGCATGTTCCATCTGCCACATGGCTCGTCGTATGCCCATCAGGTTCAGATCGCATGCCTCCAGGAACCAGATGATCCCGTCCTCCCGGTATTTTTCCGTAAATTCCGTCACTTTATCATATTTCGTCCCGAGCAGGTTAACCAAACAATCCATACAGCCTCCCAGAAGACGACCGGCGAAGTTGATCCCCACATTTTCCCCCGCACATTTCTGCCCGGCGCAGACCTCCTCCTTTTCCTGAACCGCACGCCGCGCTCCGTCTGATCCATGTTTTTCACCTGTCTCCGCCGCACGCCGCAGGCTCTCCACATTCGTCCTGCCGTCCGGCAGATAATATTTGATCACAGATGTTTCCGTTAAGTTGTAAGACTCGTAAGGATGCTCCTCATCCTTCAAAGATTCCCTCTCCCATTTGTCATAGCCCTGCATCGTGAGCTTTTTCCCCTGCAGAAGCAGCATCGCATCATTCAATGACAGGTGTAACGGCTCCATACCAAACGCTGCCGCGCACGGTCCATACACAGACGCTGTGTCACACAGGGTCGTCAACAGAAAAGTAAAGTTCGTGTTATCCGAATAGCCAAGATACCATTTGGGAGCCTCCTGTCCGATCTGCTCAAAATCCACGTAATCAAGGATCTCGCACATCAGCTCTCCGCCCCCGCATGAAATGAGACAGTCGTTATTTTTATCGCAGTAATACGCTGTCAGCTCCTCCCCGCACTTTCTCGGCGTATTGCTGATTCCCACGCCCTCCTCCACATAACAGTTCGGTCCGGGCTGTAAATGAAATCCCTGTTCTTTCCATCTCTTCTGCGCGTTCAGAAATCCGCTTTTGTAAGGCTCTGTCGCGCAGCCAAAAGACGGCGCCACAAACCCGATTGTCCCCTTTTCCTGTAAAAATGCCGGATATCTCATACTGACCTCCCGTTTCCTCTCTTTTTATTTATGCAAAAAAGCCCGACGTTTTCGCGCACATTTGCGATAGCGCTCTGTCATTTTTGCTAAATTATGATTTAGCCTTTTTAAAAAGCGGCGACTTATCCACAACTTTTTTGCTATTTTTGCCCTTTCTCCTTTATATTTCCCTAAATCCTGCTTTAACTGTTTACATTTTATGTTTTCAGGCGGTTCGCAGCACCCCTTTTCAGCTCCAATAAACTGTTTTAGCCAATCGTGGATCCGCCTCCTCTCCTACCATACCACACTTGCAGACAACTTGCCAGCCTGTTCCGCCCTCCGACTCCTCTCCGGCACAGAAAAAGACCCGGCATTTTTGTATTCCAACTCCAACGCCGAGTCTGTTCTCTACCTGTTTTTCTTCACACTTTTCTCCGTGCCGCCAGCGCGCCATCCTCTACCGTAATCAGAATCACGTCCTTTGCGTTCACCTGATCCGAGAGAATCAGTTTTGCGGACAATGTCTCCACATACTTCTGGATATACCGTTTCAAAGGTCTCGCACCGTACACCGGGTCGTAGGCATTCTCCACAACGAACGCCTCCGCCTCTGGCGCAAGTTCGATGGAAAGCTCCCGGTCTGCCAACCGCCTGTTGAGGTCATCCACAATCAAACGGATAATGCCGCCGATATTCTCCTTCGTCAGAGGCTTAAACAGAATGGTTTCATCCAGCCTGTTCAAAAACTCCGGTCGGAAATGGTTCCTCAGGTCACCCATCACCAGCTTCTCCGCCTCTTCTGTGATTGCTCCCTGCGCGTCAATCCCGTCCAGCAGATACTCCGCCCCGATATTGGAAGTCATAATCAGGATCGTATTCTTGAAATCCACCGTCCGCCCTTGAGAATCCGTGATCCGGCCGTCGTCCAGCACCTGCAGAAGCACGTTGAATACATCAGGATGTGCCTTCTCGATCTCATCAAAGAGCACAACCGAATAAGGCTTTCTTCTGACTGCCTCCGTCAACTGGCCGCCCTCCTCATAACCCACATATCCGGGAGGCGCTCCGATCAGCCTGGAGACAGAATACTTCTCCATATATTCGCTCATGTCGATACGGACCATGTTCGTCTCGTCGTCAAACAGCGAAGCCGCCAGCGCCTTTGCCAGTTCCGTCTTTCCTACGCCGGTAGGACCGAGGAACAGGAAAGAACCGATAGGTTTTGTGGGATCCTTGATTCCCGCCTTGGAACGAATAATAGCATCTGTTACCTTTGTCACGCCCTCGTCCTGTCCGATCACCCTCTTGTGCAGTTCCTCGTCCAGATGCAGCGTCTTGTTCCTCTCGCTCTCCGTCAGCTTTGACACCGGGATGCCCGTCCAACGGGAAATGATTTTTGCAATCTCCTCGTCGGATACGCTCTGGTGTACAAGCGAAAGCTCTTCCGCGCTGACCCTGTCCTCTTCAATCTCCAACTGCTGCTTTAATGCTGGCAGCTTACCATAGCTTAATTCCGCCGCCTTCTCATAATCTCCGTCTCTCTGGGCGATCTGGATACGGCTGTTGACCTCGTCGATCTCCTCCCTGATTTTGGAAAGTTTTTCCACGGAAGCCTTCTCATTCTCCCACTGTGCCATGCGGTTTTGCAGCTCTTCCTTCAACTCTGCCAGCTCTTTTTGCAGATTGGCAAGCCGCTCTCTGCTTAAATGATCGTCCTCCTTTTTCAGAGCCGTCTCCTCGATCTCCAGCTGCATCACCCTGCGGCGCAGCTCATCCAGCTCCGTCGGCATGGAATCCAACTCTGTCTTGATCAGTGCACACGCCTCATCCACCAGATCAATCGCCTTGTCCGGCAGAAAACGGTCGGAGATATAGCGGTTTGACAGCACAGCCGCGCTCACCAACGCATTGTCCATGATCTTGACCCCATGGTAAACCTCGTAGCGCTCTTTCAGTCCACGGAGAATGGAAATGGTGTCCTCCACCGTCGGCTCCTCCACCATAACCGGCTGGAAGCGCCGCTCTAACGCCGCGTCCTTCTCAATGTACTGGCGGTACTCGTCCAGCGTCGTCGCACCAATACAGTGCAGTTCTCCCCTTGCCAGCATGGGTTTAAGCATATTTCCCGCATCCATGGCGCCGTCGGTCTTACCCGCACCCACAATCGTGTGCAGCTCGTCAATAAAGAGAATGATCTGCCCATCGCTGTTCTTCACGTCGTCCAGAACAGCCTTCAGACGCTCCTCAAACTCGCCACGATACTTCGCGCCCGCGACAAGCGCTCCCATATCCAGTGAGAAAATCTTCTTATCTTTAAGCCCCTCCGGCACATCTCCTCTGACGATCCGCTGCGCCAGCCCTTCCGCCACCGCCGTCTTGCCCACGCCAGGTTCCCCGATCAGCACGGGATTGTTCTTCGTCTTTCTTGACAGAATTCGAATCACATTGCGAATCTCGGTGTCCCTGCCGATCACCGGGTCAAGTTTCTGGTCTCTCGCCTTCTCCACCAGATCCTGCCCGTATTTCTCCAACGTGTCATAGGTCGCTTCCGGATTGTCCGAGGTCACCCGCTGGTTGCCCCGCACTGTGGAGAGCGCCTGCAAAAAGCGTTCCCTCGTGATACCAAACTCCCGGAAAATCTCCTTGATCTCCTTATTCGGGTGTTTTAGCATTGCCAGAAAGAGATGCTCCACGGACACATACTCATCGCCCAGCGCCTTCGCCTCGTCCTCCGCACCGATCAGAACTTTATTCAAGTCCTGTCCGATGAAAATCTGCCCGCCCTGCACTTTCGTCCGTTTGGCAAGTCCCTGCTCCACGCGGTTCGTAAAGTACTCCTTCTGTATCTCCATCTTCTCAACCAGCTTGAGAATCAGGCTGTCATCAATCGTAAGCAGGCTGTATAACAGGTGTTCTTCTTCGATCTCCTGATTGCCGTACTCGTAGGCGAGCTTTTCGCACCCTTCTACCGCCTGAATGGATTTCTGCGTAAATTTCGTTAAGTTCATAACATACACCTCCCTGCCTGTGCAGATGCATTGTGTCAATCTGTTCTATTTACACTATCACAATACAACTTATTGTTAGCACTGTCAAGAGGTGAGTGCTAATTATTTTATTAAAATTTTGCAAGCCCTGTATTTATGCGGGTTTGCGTGTCCCAAAATTTCTGTTTTTCAAAGATAACAGGTGTTTTACACCAAATTTACACCATTTTTTTATTTCCGCAAGCAATGAGCAAAGCACCGTGCTTGCACGAGTATTTTGCGAATGCCGCGAGAGTCAAATACATCGCAGCTTGCTACGAAGTATCTGACTGTTTGGTGTAAGCACTCAGCCACCTACTGCCAGTGAGTACCGCTCCACTTCCTCCCTGACATCCTCTCTGCCCGCGATATGATTATATACATCCATCGTCACATCGCTGTGGGCGTGTCCCATGAGATACTGCATCACCTTGATGTTCATGCCCTGTCTTGCCATGTTGGTGCAGGCGGTATGTCGTAGGTTATGGGCTGAGATTCTCGGAAGAAGTTCCGCCTTGCGGTGCTCTTTCTTTGCCCTGCTGACTTCTTCCTTAATTAAATTATATTTATCTACCACGTTGTAAATCACGTTGTTGACTGCGCTGGGCATCAACGGTCTTCCCGTTTTTGCCAGAAAGATAAAATCTGAATATCCGTCAATCTCCTCTGTGCTGCGCCGTCCGAGCATAAAATTGATCTTTTTCTGCTCCAAGAAGGCTTTATACACGCTTTCTGTAAACGGGATGGTTCGTATGCCTGCCCTCGTCTTAGGTATGGATGCCCGGAATCCGTAACCTTCGCCCCAATCCTTATAGATAAGCTGATGATCTATGGAAAGTTCCCTGTTCTCCATGTCCACATCCGCCCAAGTCAGACCGATCAGTTCCCCGCATCTTAAGCCTGTATCCAATAAGACAGTAAACATAGGCTCGTAAACATTGTAGACATTGCTTCCCTGCATAAACGAAACTAATTTCTTCTGCTGGTCTAATGTCAATATATCCTTTTCTTCCGATGGTTTCCCATAGTCGCTGGACAATGCGTTTTTAGCCGGGTTTTTCCGTATAATATCATCGTCTACTGCCATCTCCAAAGCCGGATTTAAAAGCGTATGTATCAGCTTGATCGTGCAGTAAGCGTACCCTGCGCGTGACATCTTTGCATAAAACGCCTTGATATGTGACGGGAGAAGCTGTACTACCTTCAAATTCCCAATCTCATCCTTTACATGGCTATTCCACATTTTTACATAATTACCTCGCGTGGAATCCGCTAATTCTTTTGTTGCCATGTAATAGTCGAATAAGGAATTGACCGTCATTTTCTTCGCGCTGCCATCTATTAGTATATTATCATCCAGATCCTTTGCAAGCTGCTTCTCCTTCGCCCTAAGTTCCGCCAGATCTCCCGCATAAATCGTCTGGCGTTTGCCGCTCCTTATATCTATATAGCGATACATCACAAACTTATGTTTCACAAATTTTATCTTTCGATATCCGTACTTTGCCAGTAAGGGGGAAGGTGGCTCTCTTCTTTTAACAGCATCTTCATCACCTCATGCTCCGGTATGTCCTTCCCCGTCTGCACCTTCATGTCCCGTTGGATCTCCTTCATCCATTTGACCATAGCCTTTTCGATCGTGATGGATCTGCTCTCCACCGGGAACCCGTTCTGCACATAGACCACATCCGTTGTCTTGCTCCCGATATCCACGACCAGGTAATCGCCTTTCATGTTCCCAAGTCTGGAAGCGACTGCGGAATAGCACTGCGGGCAGACGACCACCTTTGCGAGCGTCACGGAATAATCCGTACCCTCATAGGAAAAGTCCAGCATATGCACGCCGTTGTCAAATATGAAGTTATGAATGAACTCCTTACCTGCTATCAATACCTGAAAGAGCACAATATGCTGCTTTTATATGAGGCTTACCGTAATGGTGAGGAACTGCCATTTGACTGAGTTTCATACAATAAATACGGCGGTCAATTAAGACCGCCGAAAAAAATCAAATTAATTTACACACTTTACTTGACAAACCCTAATAAAACAATCCGTAATATATTTCCAATATTCATAAAATGTCTCAACATCGTTCCCTGACGCCGATATCTTTTCTTCATCTAAATACATTCCATTAAACTCAAATGGATCATTTAAAGAAAAATATTTTGAAGCCCACACCTTTTTTTCTTCCATAGTTTCAATATTTCGCTTATTTACTTTTGAATTCCCATTATCAAAAAAGGGATAAATTTATATATCTTTTTGGGTGCATTATCCATTCTATAATGCTCTGCCTCTTTAACACCATTCCTTTGAAATATGGATACATATGCCTTCATCTCAAACATCAGTATCCCCCTTTTCTTCAAGCATAGGCTTATACTCATATTGCTATTGATAATTCCAATAATCCCAAAAGCGTTTCTATAAAATAAATGTCCTACTATACAGACAAGGTTTTCATGGGTGACACATAGGAATAAGCAAGGAGTATCCTTTCCATTCAGAATACTCCTTGCTTTCCGCATCAATTATACTTAATAACTTTATAACCTTTTTTGCAAAATCTCTCTGTCATGCTCGTTGACCTCGAGCACGTTCATAGCCTGCTCTGCCCCTAGCTTCATATTTGCCATAAGCTTTCTTACGGACTCCAACAGACTATTCAATCTTACATTTTCCGCATACTTCTCAACCGCTTCACACATAGTCTTTCGTTCTCCGTCCTGGTTTTATCCGCGCCTCACAGCTTTTCCAAAAGCATAGCCCTATCCGCATCCGATACTTTCATAGCCGTCATAGCCTGTTCCGCAGACCATTTCATAGAATCCATCAAATTTTTTATCAGCTCTATCTGCTTATCCAACATCTTTCTATCTGCATATTTCTCAACCGCTTCACACATTCTCTCTCGACCTCCTTCTTCCTTAAAATGCTTTACCCCTTTAGCCAGTTCCGGATAATACATATCCTTCGCTTCCTTACAGCCAAAGTCATGTATCAATCTACCGACTGTATCGTCTCCATTATAATTTCCATTCACATACACAATATGAGAACCATCATCAAACGCCTCGTCAATTTCCTCAAAATGGCGATTGATCGTATAGATCGGTATCCCATGTCCAAAGATATCCGTCTGGGTGATAAACACCATATACGAATCCTGTAACTCCGAAAAATCCTGCCCTGCTTTCAGCATCCGGGAATCCATCATACTGCTGTTAAATCTGGCACGACGGATATGCGCCCCTTTCGGTTTCTTCTGCACTTCCACATTATAGTGCTTGCCCGTACTGTCTTTTGCCAAAATATCCAGACGGATGTCCCGCCCGCCGACTATAGGACTCTGCAATTCTCTCTGCCCTACAACGCTTATAACCTGAATATCGTCCTTTCTCAGTATAATCTTTAACAGAAGCTCCGTTGCTTCTATGTTACCATCAAACACCATAGACATCAGATCGTCATCGAATAAACTCATTCCGTCAACAATCTGCTCTACAGTCCTATTATCCTGCCGTATTTCTTCTCCAGCCACCTGATCACCGCCTTCTTGACTGTCTTTTCTTTTGCCATCTCATCATTCAGTTACTATTATTATATCCTATCGTGCAAGGACTCACAATCTGATTTTTCTGAAACCAGTAACAGTTCAGCCCTCGGCTTCCTGTTACTGTATCCGGCCATCCTAAATCGCTACGCGATGAGCCGGATACTATAAACCGCTATATTTTGTCACGGTCAGCGCAGTAAATGCGCAGACCTGAGCTGAACTGTTACTGAAATCCCAACATAAATAGCATAAATCAGAATCGAAAATCACTTATACCCAAGACACCCTCCTGTCATTCATCCGGTACACCATTTACTACACCATTTTCTCAAAAAATGACGACTTTTGATGAACCAAGACAAATAACAGAATATGCATTGCTAATGCTGCTGTGGAGAGACTGGCAGAGAAGATGGGATGCTGCTTTATAGATGTGAATGAGGGTTTGAAAGATGAAAGTGGAAAACTGAGGAAAGAGTTTACTGTGGAAGGAATTCACATGTATGCTAATGGGTATCAAGTTGTATTGAATAATCTGAAAAAGTATTTATAAGGGATTCGCAATCCCAATCACCTGTTCAAATTATAACACATTTCAATTTTTACAATCATACCCGCTTCCTATACTGAATGTCTACTACACCATTGCCCTACAAAATGACGACTTTGCCTCTCCTTTACACCGCATCAAAAATAGGATAGACTGTAACTATCATTACAAAAGGGGAAATTTTACATGTGTACACAAATCATTGACGACTATCGGATTATATCGACGAAACAGCTTGTCAGGGCAATCAGGGAAGTAAATAGCTGCTCCGAGCGCTTCTGCTTCATTCTCGGTTCAGGAGCTTCCGTATCCTCCGGCATTCCTGCTGGTAGTGAACTGGAACGCAGATGGATGGAAGAGATGGAGCATGAACCCGGTTTTGAGGAAGTCCGCTTAATCGCTGACAAACTGAAATCCGGAAACCATCTGGAATATAATTTCCATGAGATTGAAGAGGCATGGAAAAAGTACAGGGACTCCGGGAATCCGATCAGCAAGCAGCCATAATTTTATCAAAGCAGGGTGCGGCATCCACTACCTTTACAGCAACCCCCGCAGCTCCTCGTGAACTTTTCCGTTGGAAGCCACGACGCTGCCTCTCTGCAGAAAATCCAGTTCCTCCCCCGCAAAGTCCGTCACTCTGCCGCCCGCCTCTTTCACCAGAAGCTGCCCCGCCGCAAAATCCCACGGGCTGAGTTTCGGCTCAAAAAATCCCCCCGTGCGCCCGCATGCCACATATGCCAGATCCATTGCCGCCGTGCCCGTCCTGCGGATATCCTGCGCGTGATCGAACACGCGCCGGATGCGCTTAAAATTCTCGTCCGCCACTTCCCTGTCGTAGGGCGAGGTTCCCACGGTAATGATCGTCTCACTCAAAGTTTCAGCATCCGAAACATGAATCGGGACGCCGTTCAGAAAACTGCCCGTACCCTTCTGCGCATGATACACGTCCTCCCGGAAAGGATCATAGATGATTCCCAACGTAATCTCCCCTTTTTCATAGAGCGCCAGCGACACCACGCTGTGCTGGTAGTCATGAATCAGGTTGGTAGTGCCGTCTATGGGGTCAAGAATCCAGTATGTGTCCCCGGACATCTCATGCAGCCCTTCTTCCTCCCCCAGAAACTGGATATCGGGAAAGCGGTTCCCAAGCTCACGTGCCAGAAAGCTCTGGATATCGGTGTCCACCTGTGTCACATAGTCCGCAAGCCCCTTGACCTTCACGTGCCCGGCCCTCTCCCTGTTGTCTACAAAGGCTTTCGTCTCCTTTACCAGCGCAATGATCTCCTGCATCTCCATTTTATTTTCCATCCTTTCCCATCCGTCAGCAGCCGAAGCGTTCCTATTGTCCATTCTTCCCTTTTCCGCCGCCCAGATTTTGCCCTACGGCAATTATACTATATAGTGATCCGAATTTCACTGGCTGCATTATATTTTCTTTTGAATCCCGCTTTTTCACAAGTCTGCCCTTCTGAACATCCGCCAGTCTGCCGATAATTATTATATAAAGAAAGAAGCAGAACGCTCGAAACCGTTCTGACACGGAGGATTCGTATGAGCCAGATCACAAACGGACTGACATCTATGCAGCAGATTTTAGATTCCATGGAGCTTTCCGTGAAGCTGCGCAATCAGGCGCGTGCCGAACGCAGAGCTGAGGAAGCGGAGATTGCAAAACGAGATTTCCAGAGAAAACTGATGCTCGCCGCCAACAGCAAACTTAAACTCGACGGTATGGTTTCCGGCATCAAAGGCACGGAAGATGCCGTACAGCGCGATCAGCTTATGGCAATGATTATGGCGGGATTTTGATCGTCCGATCCCGCCTGTTCATCGTTTCGACCAATACTGCAATTTCCTTCATATCGAAACCATTTTTTCTTTACGCCCGGCGATTTCCGGTGTATCCGATTATTTTCCCCTTCTGTCAACTCCCATAAAATAAAAATTATATGCCCGCAAAAATTTTGTCACCTTTTATGCCCCGCGCCCGTATATAGGGTGAGAGCTCTCCTAGAAACCCGGCTGCGATCAGATTCCGGCTACCGCGTGTTTCTTTATCATTATAAGCAGCGAAAGGGGGAATCCACTGTGAACAGAAAAAGCGAGTCTGAGATCAGCCGCGTGCTGCAAGACTACGGCGACATGCTCTACCGCACCGCCTATCTGCTTCTGGGCAATCCCCATGATGTACAGGACGCCCTGCAGGAGACACTGCTGCGCTATCTGGAAAAAGCGCCCGCGTTTGTCTCTTCGGACCACGAAAAGGCGTGGCTGCTGCGGGTTACGTCGAACTATTGTAAGGATTGTCTTCGCTTTCGCAGACGGCACTCCTATCTGGATTTAGAACCGCTCCAGGAATGTCTTCTGGCAGAGGAACATGCGCATGTACAGGAGCTGTACGCCCTGCCTGCCAAATGGAAGACCGTGCTCCTTCTGCACTATTTTGAGGGGTATTCGGTAAAAGAGATAGGGGAAATCCTCGGGCTGTCCGAAAGCGCCGTCAAGAAGCGGCTGCAGAGGGCACGGGAGGCGCTGCGATTGGAGATGGAGGAATAAAACAGGTGCGAAACTCTTTTATAGTTATTGGCATTGCACAAATGGATTAATTTACGCTGAGATGAGTTTTGCAAATATCAACAAAAATTCATTAGATACAAGGAGGTCACGCTATGAATGAAAAAAATATGATTAAGATAAGAGAATCCCTCGCCATGCCGTCCGAGATGGCGGATGCCTTGCAGGAAACGGTTACGGCTCGCGTGAGGCGTAACGAGGGCCGTCGCTGCTTCTCGCCGCGCGCTTGCTCCGCCGGCAGCACCGGCTGTTTTGACCGCCGCATCCATTCCAGCCGTTACCGCGGGATATGCGCTGCCGCCGCCGCGCTGTTCTGTATCTTTGCGGTCAGCTCCACCTCTCTCGCCTACAATATCTATCAGGAAAAACAGCTTGCGGTCTTTATGGATGCGGATTTGTCCCAGAAAGATATTGACCGTATCGGTCAGGAAATCGCCGGGATATGCGAGATCTCTGACTGCCAGTCTGTCTCCCTGCAGTATGTCAGCGGAGACGAGGCATGGGAAGAGTTTAAAGCCGCCTATTTTACTGACGAGAATGGCGAAGAGATGACGGAACTGACCGAAGGCTTTGGCGAAAATCCTCTGGCGGACTCCTTTAACTACCAAGTGAGCGTCCGCATGAGCGCCGACACGCAGGCTGTCCGCGACCGCATCAGCCGGCTGCCCGGCGTGCGGAAGGTCACGACGGTGCGGGAGGCAAAATCGGAAAGCGCTGCATCGAATAATTAGATTGACACTTTTACGACCCGCGGGGAATCAGCCCCGTGGGTCATTTTTTGCCGTGATCTGCCCATTGCCGAGACTATACTTCCGCTATCTCATCAATGTCCGCCACAGGCTCCTTCAAGCCTTCAATCGTAATCCCCTGCTTCTTCGCATAGTCCCAGAGCGCCGCATGGATCGCTTCCTCCGCCAGAAGGGAACAGTGCACCTTCACTGGCGGAAGACCGTCCAGCGCCTCCATCACCGCCTTGTTGGTCACCTGTAAAGCTTCCTGCACCGTCTTTCCTTTCACCAGCTCGGTCGCCATGCTGCTGGTCGCCACCGCCGCGCCGCAGCCGAATGTCTTAAATTTCACATCCCGTATAACGCCCGCCTCGTCCACATCCAAATACATGCGCATGATATCGCCGCACTTGGCGTTGCCGACCGTGCCGACGCCGCTGGGATTTTCTATTTCCCCCATATTCCGGGGATTGTTAAAATGGTCCATCACTTTTTCGCTGTACATTTTTCCTCCTGCCTTTCCTCTGTCTGCCATTTTTCCATCTTACATCTGCGCACTGCTCATGCCTTACGCACAAAGTCCTCATATAACGGCGACATGTCCCGCAGCCGCCCGACGATCTCTTTCAACGCCTCCACGGTTCTGTCCAGTTCCTCTCTCGTGTTTTCCGCCGAGAGCGTCAGCCGGAGCGACCCGTGGGCGATCTCATGGGGCAGACCGATGGCGAGAAGCACATGGGACGGATCCAGCGCCCCCGAGGTGCACGCCGACCCGCTGGAGCCGCAGATGCCCCGCTGATCCAGCAAAATCAGCAGGGACTCCCCCTCTATAAAACGAAAACAGAAGTGGGCGTTGTTAGACAGCCTTTCCTGCCTGTGCCCGTTCAATCTCGTATACGGAATCTCCGCAAGCACCCTGTCAATCAGATAATCCCGCAGAGCCGTTTCCCTTGCCGCTCTCTCCTGCATGGTCTCTCCCGCCAGAGCCGCCGCCGTCCCAAAGCCCACGATGCCGGGCACATTCAAGGTGCCCGCGCGCCGCCCTCTCTCCTGCGCGCCACCGTGGATCAGTGGCTGCAGCCGCACATTTTCCCGGATATAGAGAATCCCCACGCCTTTCGGACCATACAGCTTATGCCCGCTGGCGGAAAGCAGGTCAATGTGCATCTCCCCCACATTTAAGGGCACATGCCCGTACGCCTGCACCGCGTCCGTGTGGAAGAAAATCCCCCGCGCATGGGCGATCTCCCCGATCTTTGCAACCGGCTGGATGGTCCCGATCTCATTGTTTGCCGCCATCACGGAAATCAGTACGGTGTCCGGGCGGATCGCCTTTTCCAGCGCCGCTGGCGAAATCATCCCCTCCCCGTCCACATCCAGATACGTCACCTCATACCCGCGCTTTTCCAGATATTCACAGGTGTGCAGCACGGCGTGGTGCTCGATCTTGCTCGTGATAATGTGCCTGCCTTTGTCCGAAAGCCCTTCCGCCACGGCGCGGACCGCCCAGTTGTCGGACTCGCTGCCGCCCGCCGTAAAATAAATTTCGTTCGGCTTTGCGCCGATCAATGCCGCCGCCCGCTCTCTGGCAATTCCCACCGCCTTTTTCGCCTCCCCCGCAAAACTGTAGATGGCGGATGGGTTGGCGTAGGTTTCCCGGAAATAAGGCAGCATCTCCTGCAATACCTCCTCGGATACCTTTGTGGTTGCTGCGTTGTCCAAATAAATTCTTTCACCCATATCTTTTCGTCTCCATTTATATATAATTCCTATCGGTTTACTATTCTATTGGATATTATAGCAGGCTTGCAGAAAACTGCAAGCCTATTTCCTGCTATTTCCATTATTAACGCTGCTTTTCCGCAAGCTGCGCCGCTTCAAGGTCAGAACATTTCAAATTCGTCTTAATTTCAGGCTTTTTCCGCAATACGCTCACTGTAACGCCCCTTCCTGATCCGTTTACCGACCTCTGTCCTCGTTCCATCGCTGTTTTCCCGATATATGGTCTGCGTCTCCCGGTCATACGTCACCACCGGAATATCCATCGCTCTTTTTTTCTCAAGTTCAATTCTTACCGCAGCGTTCGCACGTCTTACAACCGCTTCATCAGAGATATATTCCTGTCTTGTCATAGCCGTATCCCCTCCTCTAAGCTCCGTTTCACACATCCTTATACCAATATCATATCCCCTCGCCGCATTTCTATCAAGCTATTTCTCCCCAAAAACACAGGCCGGGCGGCTATTTGCATAGCCACCCGTATCCTATCCCCTTTTACACTGTACCCAGTGCTTATAATGAACGCAGAAGAAAACCCATGACCCTGAGTGGTCCGCCTTCTTACCGCGACATTACCTTGTCATTATCCGATGATCCGAAACAGTTCGGAACTATCGGTTTGCGAATTGTAATATGATCTTCCCTGTTACCTCCGTCAATGTGGACATTTTGTAAATGTTGTTCTACTGATCGCATCACCCTGTATCACATAACCGCATTTGCTACATCTCTGCGCGTAAAATTCTCTCACTAAACAGCTGCCGTCCGAAAATTTAGTATGATCATACCCTGTTCCTGATACAAAGGTGTGGTTACAGTAAGGTTCGATTCCTTCATCCTCCATGATCGGATAAACATTTCCCGCCTCATCCACAAACTGCCTGTCATACAGAAGTTCCTGTGTACTCTTCATCACTTCCGATTCTTTAAACTCCTGCACTATTTCCTCGTCAGCTTCCTCCGGAACAAACATAAACATATCATTCTGCATCGTTATTTCTATCTCTTCCTGCGAAGTATTCTCAGGCAATTCTCTTTCCACAGGCTCTCTATACGCAAACACCGTCATAGAGTTTGCAAAGGTCAACGCCGCCACCAGCGCTACAGCCGCAACACGGTTCCATTTCTTCTTTCTCATCAAATTTTCCATCCTTTCCTTCATCTTTTGTGTATTGTCTCCAAAGCCGGACTTCCACCGCAAGGAGACTTCCTTTTCTTCCTTTTCCCGCGCCTCCTCGATCATCAGGCGCAGATACTCTTTCACCTCCACATCTGCCCTTTCTTGCATCACGATCTCATCACAGGAACATTCGCAAACCTGTTCGAAACTGCTGTATAGTATCCACACCAACGGGTTGTAACAGTGTATCATCCTTGCCAGGTCCATGAGCATTTTCCAAAGCACATCCATGCGTTTGATATGTACCAGTTCATGTCTCACAAGCAGCTCCGCTTCCGGGCTTGTCGTCGCTCTGCTGCAGATGATCACTGGCTTGAAAAATCCGAAAGTAATGGTATTCTCACCAGCCATCGCTTCATACAGATATACATGCCGCCTGATTTTATATTGTTTCTTCAGATTTTCGAGAAAGGCTCTGCATTCCGGCATCATTGCCATGTCCGCATACCTTGCTGCTATACGAGCCAGCCGCACATACTCGATCACCCAGACCGCCAGCAAAATACCAATCGCCAAAATCCATAAAATGGCTGCCACCATCTGTACACCGGCATAGATATTCACATGCAATGCATCTTCCGCGTAAACAATATGATTTCTCCGCGACAGTGATATCTTTGAAATTAACACGGGGCTCTCCGGCAGAAGCCGCCGGAGCACCACCAAATAACATTTCTTCAAATAAGGTAACGGAACAAGATAATACAGAATCGCCGCCCTGGCGAGCAGATCAAAATACCTTGCACAGATTTTGTGCTTCAACAAGCACCGCAGCAACAGATAAACAGCCGTAATCGTACTGCCGGAAATAGTCAGAACCAGCAGGTATTCCATCTCTCTTTCTCCTAGCTGTTTTCCAAAAAGTCAATCAACGCTCTGGCATCACTGTCTGCAATCGAATTTTTCTTTGCGAATGACGCCACAAAATTGCTCAACCTTCCCCCATACACATGATCAATCACCGTCTTCATCTGAATGTTGCTATACTCTTCCCGACTATACACAGGTTTCGCTATTCTGTTTTCCCGTTTTACCAGTCCCTTATTCTCTAACCGGGACAGAAAAGTATTGAGGGTCTGCCTCTTCCATTCTTTTCCGTCCTCCTCAAACAAAGCAAGCAGCTCCGCCTGCTTAATTCCCTCCTCATGCTCCCAGAGTTTTTCCATAACCTCCATTTCTGCTGCAGACATGTCATAAATTTTTTTCATGTGATTTTCTTCCCATATCTTTCCGACTACAAGCCCGTCTCTGCGAGACTATTGCCTGTAGTCAATTTTAATATATAATTTTTTTCGCCATCTGTCAACTTCATACTACAAATTAAGTTAAATTGATTTTAAGCGGTAATTGCATTTCCTGTATACAACTGATAGTATTTGCCGCGTTCTTCAATCAACTGGTTGTGGGTGCCCCTCTCAATGATGCGTCCCTGCTCCAGCACCATAATACAGTCGGAGTTCTTGACCGTGGACAACCTGTGGGCGATCACGAAAGTCGTTCTGCCTTTCATCAGCTTATCCATACCATCCTGCACAATGCGCTCGGTGCGTGTGTCAATAGAACTGGTCGCCTCGTCCAGAATCAGTACCGGCGGATCCGCGACCGCCGCACGCGCAATCGCCAGAAGCTGCCTCTGTCCCTGGCTCAGGTTTGCGCCATCCCCGGAAAGCACGGTGTCATACCCTTCCGGCAGTCTCCGGATAAAGCTGTCCGCGTTCGCCAGCTTCGCTGCCGCGCGCACTTCCTCGTCGGTGGCGTCCAGCTTCCCGTAGCGGATATTCTCCATCACCGTCCCGGTAAAGAGGTGGGTGTCCTGCAGCACGATCCCCAGCGAACGGCGCAGGTCATCCTTCTTAATCTTGTTGACGTTGATGCCGTCGTAGCGGATCTTTCCGTCCTGAATGTCATAAAATCGGTTAATCAGGTTGGTAATCGTAGTTTTGCCCGCTCCCGTGGAACCGACGAAAGCAATCTTCTGTCCCGGCTCGGCGTAAAGTTTCACATCGTGGAGCACCATCTTATCATCATTATAACCGAAATCCACCCCGTCGAAAACCACATCACCCATAAGTTCCACATAATCTATGGAGTGGTCCGCCTGATGCTCATGTCTCCACGCCCAACGGCCGGTGCGCTCCGGCGTTTCCGTAAGCGTTCCGTTCTCCTCTTTTACATTGACCAGAGTCACATAGCCGTCATCCACCTCGGGCGTTTCATCCAGCATCTTAAAGATACGCTCCGCGCCCGCCATCGCCATGACGATCGAATTGAACTGCTGACTCACCTGGTTAATCGGACCGTTAAAACTTCTGTTGAAGGTCAGGAAACTCGCCAGTTTTCCCAGAGTTAAACCCGTCGCCCCGGAGAGTGCAAGCGCGCCGCCCACAATGGCGCATACCACATAGCTCACATTTCCAAGCTGCTGGTTCACGGGACCAACCACGTTGACCAGATAGTTTGCCCTGTCCGCACTCTCAAAAAGCGCGTCGTTTAAGTTCCGAAAGTCCTCAATGTTCTTTTCCTCATGGTTGAACACCTTCACTACCTTCTGTCCGTTCATCATCTCCTCGATAAAGCCGTTGACCTTGCCGAGGTTCGTCTGCTGCTCCAGAAAATAGCGTCCGCTCAAACCTGCCACCTTCTTGGTCACCACAAGCATAACCGCCACCATGACAAGTGTCACCGCTGTCAGAGGTATGCTTAATATTATCATACTTATCAATACACTGACAATAGTAATCGCACTGTTAAATACCTGCGGCATGCTTTGGCTGATCATCTGTCTCAGCGTTTCCGTATCATTTGTATAGGTTGACATAATGTCTCCATGCACATGCGAGTCAAAATATTTGATCGGAAGCGACTCCATATGGGAAAACAGATCGTCACGCACATTGCGCAGAGTGCCCTGTGTCACATTGATCATAATGCGGTTCCACGCATAGGACGCTAGCACACCGATCAGATACAGACACGCCACTCTCGCGATCGCTCCCGCCAGAGGCGAAAAGTCCGGTACATCCTGCGTCAGCATGGGCGCGATATAATCGTCAATCAGACTCTGGATAAACATAGTGCCCTGCACGTTCGCCAGCACGCTCACAAAAATCAGCGCCGCCACAATCACCAGATGAAGCCCATAACCCTTTGCCACATATCCCATCAGGCGCTTAAACACCTTCCCCGGATTCTCTATTCTCTTTCCACCCTGCATTCTTCTTCCATGTGGTCCCGGCATATTTATACCTCCCTACTCTACTTTATTATTATTACGGAGTTTGTGGCTGCCATGCAGACACGAACTCCCACGCGAGACTTAGCACTTCTTTGCGAGGATGCCTTTGCTGACGAGCAATTAGAAGTCCTTCTCGCGTTGTTATTCGTCAAAATCCCCGCCACCGTTTGTCTGCGACTCGTAAACTTCCCTGTAAATCTCGTTGTCACGCAGCAGTTCCTCGTGCGTGCCGAAGCCGTGCACCCTCCCGTCGTCCATCACGATAATGCGGTCCGCGTTCATCACACTCGCCACGCGCTGGGCAATAATCAGCTTCGTCGTACCGGGAATCTCCTCCGCAAAGGCTTTCCGTATCTTCGCGTCCGTCGCCGTGTCCACCGCGCTGGTGGAATCGTCCAGAATCAATACCTTCGGCTTCTTTAAAAGCGCCCTCGCGATAGTGAGGCGCTGTCTCTGCCCGCCGGAAACATTTGTGCCGCCCTGTTCTATATACGTGTGATACCCCTCCGGCATCTTCTCGATAAATTCATCCGCACAGGCGAGCCTGCATACCCTCCTGCACTCCTCCTCCGTGGCATCCGCATCACCCCAGCGCAGGTTATCCAGAATCGTGCCTGAGAAAAGTACATTCTTCTGTAAAACCACTGCCACCTCGTTTCTCAATGTCTCAATGTCATACTCCCTGACATCCCTGTCACCTACCAGTACCGAACCGTCAGTCACGTCATAAAGGCGGCTGATCAGATTGACCAAGCTGGTCTTGGCACTGCCGGTGCCGCCGATGATGCCGACCGTCTCCCCGGCATGTATCTTCAAATTGATATCATGCAGCACTGCCTCGCTGCTCTCTTTATTGTATGCGAACCGCACATGACGAAATTCGATATCACCGCTTGGCACTTCATATACAGGATCGACCGGATTAGTCAGATCACTCTTTTCGTTAAGCACCTCGCAGATACGCTCCGCGCTGGCAATACTCATACTCATCATAACAAAGATCATTGCCATCATCATCAGACTCATCAAAATATTCATGCAGTATGTAAGCAGACTCATCAGCTCGCCCGTGGTCAGCGTGTCCTGCACGATCTGTTTCGCGCCCAGCCAGCTGATCAGCAGAATACAGCCGTAGACGGTAAACATCATAACCGGCATGTTCAGCACCACATGCTTCTCCGCCTTGCTGAAAATATCGTAGATACCCTGGCTTGCCTTCTTAAACTTCTTCGTCTCGTGATCTTCCCTGACATAAGCCTTCACCACGCGGATCGCGCTCACGTTCTCCTGCACGGAGGCGTTCAGCTCGTCGTATTTCGGAAAAGCCTGCTTGAAATATTTCATGGCGCCCCTGATAATGAAGAACAGCACCGCGGCAAGCAGAATCACCGCCACCAGATAAATCCCCGCCAACTGCGCATTGATCAGAAAAGCCATCGCCATGGCGCAGATCATGCTGACAGGCGCGCGGAAGCAGATCCGCAGAATCATCTGGTACGCCATCTGCATATTTGTCACATCCGTGGTAAGCCTCGTCACCAGCCCCGCCGTGCTGAATTTGTCAAGGCTGGCAAAGGAAAAAGTCTGAATATTCTCAAACATCGCCTGCCTTAAATTTTTCGCAAAGCCCGTGGACGCCCTGGCGCCGTACTTACCGCCCATAACGCCGCAGAAAAGCCCGCAGAGCGCCGCCGCCACCATCACCGCGCCCACCGCGTAAATGTGCTGCATGTTCCCTGCCTCCACGCCATCGTCTATGATGGACGCCATCAGAAACGGGATCAGCATCTCAAAAACGACCTCCAGAATCATAAAAATGGGGGTTATGATGGAAACCGTCCTGTACTCCTTGATTTGTGCCGCAAGGGTTTTAATCATTGTCATTCCTCCCTTATTGTTGTCTTTTTCTATTTTTCTACATTAAAAAATTAATGTCAACGGCTTTCCGAACTTTTCATAATTTTTCACAAAATGTTCACAGACAAGCAAAAGAGGGCTGCCTCCCGGGCAGCCCTCCCTCTCATTACTGTTTTAACATTCTGTCAGTCTTTCGTCTTCTCTTTATTGTTCATAATCTCGAACACAACCGCCGCCAGAAGCACAACGCCCTTAACCACCTTCTGCCAGTTCGCATCGATACCCATAAGGCTCATGCCAAGGTTGATAACGCCGATCAGCGTCGCGCCGATTACCATACCGAACACGGTACCGGAACCGCCGTATGCGGACACGCCGCCCACCACACAGGCGGAGATTGCATCCATCTCGTAGTTGGTTCCGGCTGTGGGAGTCGCCGCAGACAGTCTCGCCATCGTCATCCACCCACTGATCACGGTGAGCACCGCCATATTCAGATACGCCAGGAAGAAAATCCTCTTTGTGTCAATGCCGGAAAGTCTGGTCGCTTCCACGTTGCCGCCGATGGTGTAGAAATAACGGCCGATGGTCGTCTTGGAGGTGATGAAATTATAAATCAGAACGATCACTGCCACCCAGACCAGATTATTCGGGATACCGCCCGCCTGTGCCAGCTTCCACGCAAACAGCAGGATCACCACGCTGACAAGCACGCAGCGTACGATCACACTGGTCATGGTCTCCGCCTCATAACCCTTTTTCACCTTGTCATTTCTGCCTTTTAACTGTAAAACCACGAACAGCACGCACGCGATCACGCCGACAACCAGACATGTAATATTCAGCGCCGCGCCGCCAAAAACATCGGGTATGCTGCCGTTAAACATCTTGATAAAGCCTTCCGGCATGGGCGCGATCGTCGCTCCGTTTAAGAGCGCCGTACCCCAGCCTCTGAAAGCAAGGTAGCCTGCCAGCGTTGCAATCCAGGGCGGAATGTTGATATAAGCGATGAGAAAACCTTCCACAACGCCGTAGATCACGCCTGCACCTACCATGAGAAGCATTGCCACCGGCACCGACATGCCGCCGCGCACCATCATATGTCCGCCGATTGCGCCGACAAAGCAGACAAAGGAACCAACGGAAAGGTCGATGTTACCGCCTGTCAGCATACACATTAACATACCTGTCGCCAGCACGAACACATAAGCGTTCTGCGCGATCAGCGCCTGAAAACTGGATGCCGCAAACATCTGTCCCTCTGTCATCACCGAGAAGAATATCACGATCAGGACAAGGACTATTTTCATGGTATGTTTTCTAAATATTTCCATTGCTTTATTCATTTTCATCCTCCCCCTTTATTTCTTCTCTCTCTTGGACAGTACGTCAAAGGCAACCGCTATTAAGAGCACAAGACCCTTAACCACCTTCTGGTAGTTTGCGTCCATACCCATGATACTCATACCCTGGTTGATGACACCCATCAGAGTTGCGCCGACCACCACGCCAGCCACGGAGCCGACGCCGCCATATGCGGATGCGCCGCCGATAAAGCATGCGCCGATGGCGTCCATCTCATACCCCTGCCCGTAAGTGGGCTGTGAGGAAGTAAGTCTCGCAATCGTGAGGATACCTGCCAGAGCAGCGAGGAATCCCATATTCACATAAGCGATAAAGTACACTTTTTTCGTATTGATACCGGAAAGTCTGGTCGCCTTCTCATTGCCGCCCACCGCGTACAGATAACGGCCGATTCTGGTCTTCGTGGTCAGGTAACCGTAAACAAGCAGTACCAGAAGAATCCAGATGAGCGCTGTGGGGATTCCCTTGTGGGATGACAGCTTATAGCTGATCCATAAAATAACGGCACTGATTACAGCCAGCTTTGCTATGGTACTGCCGAGAGGCGCTGTCTCATAACCTCTGCTCTTATTGTTGATGCGGTTCTTTAACTGCACCGCGATCAGAGCAGCTACCGCAATACAGCCGGCGATCATACAGGTCATATTGAAACCTTCGCCACCGAAAAGATCAGGCACATAGCAGTCCGCGCCGCCGCCGAATACCTTGATGAAAGCCTCGCTCTTGATGGAAACCGTCATACCCTGCAGCACCGCATTGGAAAGTCCGCGGAATGCGTACATACCAGCCAGCGTTGCAATAAAGGGCGGCACCTTCACATAAGCGATCCAGAATCCCTGCCACATACCGATCAGAATACCAATTACCAGCATGGCAAGAACCGCCGCCACAACATTCACCTTTTTATCCATCATCATCGCGCCCACCGCGCCCGCAAAGCAGACCACGGAACCCACGGAAAGGTCGATGTTGCCGCCTGTCAGAATACAGAGCAGCATACCTGTCGCCAGCACGAACACATACGCGTTCTGGGAGATCAGGTTATTGATATTCTGCGGGAAAAGGATTTTTCCCTCTGTCGTAATGCTGAAGAAAATCACCACCAGAACAAGGGCGATAATCATGGTATATTTTCTTAAGAATGTAGAAGCATTCGTCTTTTCCATCCCCTTACGCCCCCTTTCCGGATGTTACAATGATGGACATGATCTTCTCCTGGGATGCCTCCTCAGCGGAGAGTTCCCCGGCAATCTTACCCTCGTTCATCACATAAATCCTGTCGCTCATGCCAAGCACCTCAGGCAGCTCCGAAGAGATCATCACCACGGACTTGCCCGCCGCCACCAGATCGTTGATGATACAGTAAATCTCGTACTTTGCGCCCACATCGATACCTCTGGTAGGCTCATCCAGAATCAATACATCGGGATCCGTAAACATCCACTTAGCCAGAAGAACCTTCTGCTGGTTTCCGCCGGAAAGATTGCCCACATTCTGCTCCACGGTAGGACACTTGGTCTTAAGTTTCCCCCGGTATTCTTCCGCAACCTGGTACTCCTTATCCTTGTCAATGATCATCCGAGGACTGATGCTGTCCAGATTTGCCAGAGTGGTGTTGATCTTAATCGGGTTGGTAAGGACAAGCCCGTTGCCCTTCCGATCCTCCGTCACATAGGCGAGCTTATTCTTGATGGCCTGTTTGATGGTCTTTAAGTGCACTTCTTTTCCGTCCAGATAGAGCTGTCCGCTGATATTGGTGCCGTAGGACTGCCCGAAAATACTCATGGCAAGCTCGGTACGCCCCGCGCCCATCAGGCCGGAGATACCTACCACCTCACCCTTTCTCACCTTGATGGACACGTTGTCGCACACCTTCCTCTCCGGGTAGAGCGGATGATGCACCGTCCAGTTCTTCACTTCCATATTCACGTCACCGATCTTTACATTGTGACGTTTCGGGAAACGGTCAGTCAGCTCACGGCCAACCATCCCCTGAATAATTCTATCCTCTGAAATCTCCGTGGTATGCTTATCCATCGTCTCGATGGTGGAACCGTCACGGATAACCGTAATCTTATCCGCCACATAAGCAACCTCGTTTAACTTATGAGATATAATAATCGAAGTCATGCCCTCTTTCTTAAACTTTAACATAAGATCGAGCAGCGCCTGGGAATCCTTCTCGTTCAGTGAGGATGTCGGCTCATCCAGAATCAAAAGCTTCGCATGTTTGGCCATCGCCTTGGCGATCTCCACAAGCTGCTGTTTTCCGGTACCGATATCTTTGACCAGCACCTTGGACGATTCCGAAAGACCTACCATCTTCAGATATTTGTCAGCTTCCCCATAAGTTTCGTTCCAGTCGATCGCCGCGCTTTTTCCCCGCTCGTTCCCAAGGAACATATTCTCTCCGATGGTCATGTAAGGGATCAGCGCCAGCTCCTGATGGATGATGACGATTCCCTTCTCCTCGGAGTCCTTGATCTTACCAAACTTACACACTTCACCGTTGTAGACGATGTCGCCCTCATATGTACCATAGGGATAAATGCCGCTCAGGACATTCATCAGCGTGGATTTTCCCGCGCCGTTCTCACCGACCAGCGCGTGGATCTCCCCTTCCTCCACCTTCAGGTTTACATTGTCGAGCGCCTTGACACCGGGGAACGTTTTGGTAATATTTTTCATTTCCAGTAAAACTTTAGCCAAAGTGTATTCCTCCCAACATTTTTTGTATCTGCTACCCACTTCTCTCTCTAAAATCAGCAGGCGGGAAAACCCGCCTGCCGGTTTCACTTACTACTATTCTATCATATTTCTGATATGCGGAGAATGCGTTCTTTGCATTCTCTTGTCTGAGACTTAGAATTTCTTGACGAAACTCTTTCTCAACCCACAGAGAACGCGCTTTCTGCGTTCTCTCATGTGAAGCTTGAAATCACTTAGTGAGGTTCTTCCGAACTTAGTGATTTCCTTCACATTGTTACTGGAGATCCGCCTCTGTATAGTAACCGGAATCGATCAGCAGCTCTTTGTAGTTGTTCGCATCTGCGAATACAGGCTCACAGAGGTAAGAAGGAATCACGCCTGTGCCGTTGTCATATGTCTCGGTATCATTTACTTCTACAGTCTCACCCTTCAGGATCTGGCCAACCATCTTAACTACCTGAGATGCCAGAGTACGGGTATCCTTGAATACGGACATGGACTGCTTGCCGTCGATCATGTTCTTTACGTTTGCGATATCACAGTCCTGACCTGTAACAACAGGGTAATCGCCTGTGTAGTTTGCTGCCAGAGCGTTCTCAACACCGAGAGCGGTGGAGTCGTTGGAGCAGAGTGCAATGTGAAGAGTCGTACCGTCAGAGTAGTTGGAAGAAAGGATGTTCTCCATTCTTGCCTGTGCAGTCTCGGTAGCCCATGCAGGCGTACCAACGGTTGCGAAATCGATCTGTCCGGAGGGAACAACGATCTTTCCGGCGTCCATGTAAGGCTTTAACACGTCAATTGCGCCGTTGTAGAAGAATGTTGCGTTGTTGTCATCCGGGGAACCGCCGGTGATCTCCATGTTGAAGGGACCTTCCGCGTTGTCCAGATCCAGTGCGTCTACAATGTACTGACCCTGTGTCTGTCCTACTTTGTAGTTGTCGAAAGTAGCGTAGTAGGAAATCGCATCGGTGTTCTTGATCAGACGGTCATATGCGATAACCGGAATGTTTTTGCTCTTTGCGCCTTCCAGAACGGTGGTCAGGGACTCGCCGTCGATAGAAGCGATAACCAGTACGGAGCAGCCGCCGTTGATCATGTTCTCGATCTGGGAAACCTGAGTAGCTACGTCGTTGGAAGCGTACTGAAGGTCTACCTCATAACCTGCTGCCTCAAGCTCTGCCTGCATGTTGGAACCGTCCTGATTCCATCTCTGCAGATCCTTTGTGGGCATTGCCACACCAACCTTATTGCCGCTGGGCGCTGCTGCGTCCGCTGCGGGAGCCTCTGCCTCTGCGTCCGCTGCCGGAGCCTCTGCCTCAGCCTCAGCCTCAGCCTCTGCTGCAGGAGCCTCCGTCTCTGCTGCGGGCTCTGTAGCTGCCGGAGCTGCGTCGCCTCCGCCACAGCCAACCAGTGTAGCTGCAACCATTGAAGTCGCAAGTACCATGCCTAATACTTTTCTTTTCATGTCTTAGTTTTCCTCCCTTTTTAAATGATAAATATTTTGCGAATTTCTTTCGCACTTCCAATATACCACAAAGAAAATAGGAATAATTTATGACATTCTGTACATTTTCACCATATCGGAATTTTATGTGCAAATTGTACTAGCATTTTTTTGCCCCTCCCAATCTTTTTCGCAAAAAAATGCTATTTCTTTGTCCCATCCAGTCAACAACATGGACTGTACAGGCGCACACGCTACTCCGGCATCTGCCCCGGCACATTCAGATACACATCCTCTTTCAGGTGGAAGCCGCTGCCTATAATGACTTCATCGATATTGTCCCTGTTCACACTGATCGGCTCCAGCCCGATATAGGGCACTCTGTACGAACCGCTGTCAATCAGCGTCACATCGTCCCCCGCAATCTCTTCACCTTTCGCGAGCGCTACCGCTTCCTCCGCCGCCCGGGTGGCGAGGCGCTCCACCGGCTTGTAGACCGTCATAACCTGCGTGCCCTCAACAATCCGCTGACATGCCGCCAGGTCCGCGTCCTGTCCCACCACCAGCATATTCCCAGCCTGTCTGGTCTCCGCAAGCGCGCGTACGGCCTGAGTTGCCAGATCGTCATTGCCGCACATGATGGCGTCCGCCTGGGCAACCTTTAACGGATTGGCATAGATATAGGCTGCTGCCTCCTCCGCCCGCCAGTTATCCGCATGGATGGAATCCAGAATGCCCACATGATGCTTGTTCATCACCCGCCTGAACGCCCCCTCCACAAGCGGCACGTTATTGTCCGTGGGAGAGCCGCCGATCATAATCACATTGCCCTCGTCAAGCCCCTCCGCCAGAAGCGCCCTCGCCATCATCTCCCCCACCATCTCATTGTCGAAGGAAATATACAGGTCCACATCTGCGTCGTCGATCAGCCTGTCGTAGGAAACCACCCTGATTCCCGCCTCCTTCGCCTTCCTCACCGATTCCCGCAGGGATGCCGGATCAATTGCAATAATGACGATCACATCCATTCCCTTCTGAATAAAGTAGTCAATCTGTTTTTTCTGCTCCTCCACCACGCCGTTGGCGTTCTGCACATTGACCTCCGCCCCCATCTCTTTTGCCACCGAGACAAAGATGTCCCGGTCCCGCTGCCATCTCTCTATGACAAAAGAGTCGAAGCTCATGCCGATCTGGATTTTTTCTTCCTCCCCGGCGTCGTCCTCCCTGCTGCTTTCCGCCTTCCCGCAGCCGCAAAGCGTAAGAACCACAATAAGTGCCGCGGCAAAACATACAAATTGTTTTTTCTCCATATGTTAATCTTCCAATGTCTTTTGCAGATTCTCCGCAATTTTTGTCAGTTTTTCATCCTTCTTTTCGCTTTCCTTCTCCTCTATTGCATCTTTCAGCGCATCCAGCAAAAGTCTTACAAAACCATTAAACTGTTTGTCTGTCATTCCCATATCCACCATTCATTCTCCTTTCCGATTGTTTTCTAAATGAAACCTTGTCATCCTCTATTATATAATATATCGCTAAATGAATCCACCCCGACCATGATCAAAGCTGTTTATATTCCGTCGGCGTTACGCCCACATTCTTCTTAAAGGAACGGCTGAAATAGTTGGGATCTGCGTACCCTACCATGGAGCAGATCTCCTTCATGGAATACTCCGTGGTTGTGAGCAGCTCCTTCGCCCTGTCCATGCGGATCTTGGTCAGATACTCCACAAAGCCCTCGCCCACATCCTCCTTAAATATCTTGCTGAAATAGTAAGGGCTGATATTGACCGCCTGGGACACCTCGTCCAGAGAAATATCTTTGCTGTAGTTATTCTGAATATAAGCCTTCGCCGCCTCCACCGCTCCCAGAGACTTCTCAGACGCCTTCGTGCTGACGTTCCTGCTCGCCGTCTCCATCTTTTCCATAAACCATTCCTTTATGGATGTAATATCATCCTTTTCCATCACCGTCGGCAGATAGTCCGCCCGATCCCGGAACTCATAGGTCATACCGCCGGAATTATAGGCAATATACTCCGCATAAAGAACAAACTCCAACACTTTCAGCCGGATATTCATCAGATAATCGCCATGCATCTGTGCAATCCGGTCAAAATACGTTTCCGCCGTTGCCACGGCATGCTCCGCATCCCCGCCTTTGACCTCCGCGAAAAGCTTCTTCTCCAGATCGACGGGATAGGTTTCCTCATGGGCGCAGCCGATCGGCAGGTCGTCCACATGCGCCACGCTGCCGTTTGTCATAATCAGGGCGTTTATAGCTTCCTTGTAAGCCACCCTCGCCTCCTCCAGCGGCGCAATGGCGCTGATGCCGATGCGGAAACTGATCTGCGTCCGCCTTTTCAGTTCCCGGACAAGCTCCCTCGATTTCTCAATAAGGGCAATCCTCTCCTCATAGGACATCTGCGTTTCCTCGCAGGGCACCAGCCCCGGCAGTTTATTCGCCATGGACATCCCCAGAATCATCCCGGGATAAGCCTCCTTCAAATACTCCCGGAGCAGGTCGCCGTACTGCTGCATTTTCACGCTGCTGCCCACCGCGTTGGTCATATGGTTCCCCTCCTGTGTGTCCCCACAGACCACCGCCAGAAGATAGGCATAATTCTGGTCAATTCCCAGAAGCTGCTTGTAGTTCTCGATGTCCTCCGTAAAATACTCCTGAAATAGCAGATTATAGAGAAGCCCGCTCTCTATGATGGGCATCACGGTTTCCAACTTCTCCCGGATCATCAGGTCGTTGCTCCGTTTGCTGCGCTCCCTGTCAATCTGCTCCATCGCCTTCCCCAGCGCCGCAATGATCCGCGTCTTTTCCATGGGCTTCGTAATGTACTCCAGAACGCCGAGCTTAATCGCCTCCTTCGCGTAATCGAACTTGTCGTAGGCGCTCATCACAATAAAGACCACGTTTGTGTTCGTCTCCCGAATTTCCCGCATCGCCTCAATACCGTTGATACCCGGCATCTGGATATCCATGATCGCAATATCCGGGCGGAAATTTTCCGCCAGCTCGATCACGCTTCTGCCCGTCTTCGCGAACTCAATCGTACACTGGTCGCCAAACTCCTTCTCTATGATGAATTTCAGGGAATCGATCACAATCCCCTCATCGTCCGCCAGCATAATCTTATAGTGGCTCATCTTGTTTCATCCTTTCCTTTTCCCGGGGCATTCCTGCACGCCCCGCCGCAGACCCCGCGCCGTTACAGGTAAATGCACACTTCCGTCCCCATGCCTTCCCCGTCGCTCTTCACCGTCATCACGTTTTCATTTCCCGTAAAAAGCCGCATACGGGAAATCACGTTGTCCATGCCGACGCCGTTTCCGCCCGACGCCATATCCTCATCCCTGTAAGTGCCGCTCAGCACCTTTTCAATGATCTCCGCGCTCATGCCGACACCGTTGTCCTTCACGCTGATGCAGACCTGCCCATCCTCCCCGTAGAGGGAAAGCCGGATCACGCCCCGGTCTCCCATCTCACGTATGCCGTGGTTGACACAGTTTTCCACAATGGGCTGCAAAATCATGCCGGGCATTTCCGTGTGCAGGAGGGACTCGTCGATATGCTTTTCGTAATGAATGTCCCCGGCGAACCGCACGTTCAGAATGTAGATGTAGGAATCCACCATCTCCACCTCGTCTGCAACTGTCACCGTCTCCTCGCTTTTCTTCATATTATATCTGTAAAACTGCGCCACCTTCTGGATATAGTCGTAGGTCCTGTCCGCCCCTTCCATCATGGCAAGCTGCGCGCCCGCATTTAACGTGTTAAACAGAAAATGCGGATTGATCTGTGCCTGCAGGTACTTTAGCCTCGCGTCCTTCAAATGACCTTCCATCAGAAGTTCCCGCTCCTTCAGTGCACGCTCCGCCTCCATGCTCTCCCTGATGCGCTCAATATACCTGCCGATACTGACCACCATGGAATTGAAGGCGCCCGTCACCACACCCACCTCGTCCTGCGACTCCACCGGCAGAAGCTCGATCTCAAAATTCCCCTTCGCCACCTCGTCCGCCTGCCCTGCAAGCTTCTTCAAAGGGCGTATCAGCGCGCCCACAAAGCTGATGATAATGCAGACATTACTGAACATCACGAGAACAATGGCAACGACGGACACGATCTCAAAGAGACGGAACCGTTTCTGCAATTCACTGTAACGCTCGGAGTTGCTGCGGAACTGCTCCATGTTCAGATTGGAAATATACGTGCAGATATAATCGTACATTCTGGTGGCGTTCTCATAGTGAAAACGGTATTTTTCCACATTTCTTCCGCGCTTTGCCTCGATGGTCTGTGCCACTTCCGCAAGGTACCCTTCCGTCATATGCCTGATGTTGCGCTCCATCCGGTCAAAAGAACGGCCGGTCACCTCCTCGTTCAGATCCGCCGCCATATTCCTGCAAAGCGACTCACTCCGATAATAGTTTTCCAGGGAATCGCTGGTCTTCACATTCAGATAATCCGTCATGTTGCTCTGCAAGGCGTTTACCGCGTCAGAAAACTGATTCAGGTGGCGGTTGTCCTGATATACCATATCCAACCTGCCGGACATGCTGTTGATGCCGATAATCAGGAAAATATTTACCATCACGACGAGGATGTTCGTCACAATGTAAATACTGCTGATCTTAAACTGCAGGGAGAAGTTGCGCATCTTATTTGTCATATGCCGGCTCCTCTCCCCGCAGATACTCGTCCACATTCTCTTTGGTAATCAGACTGATATCCGCCGTAAAATACTGGCTGGTGTACCCCAGATCGTGGTACTCCTGCAGAGCGTCAATACAGAATGCCCCCATCTGCGCCGTGTCGATATCCACGGTAGCATATATGACACTTCTGTCAATGGCATTGAGAATCGTGTCGGAAACATAATGACCGAGAATGCTGACCGTGCCCACCTTATTATAATCCACCACCGCCTGATATGCGCAGGTGGTGTTAAGCTCGTTCAGGCAGATCAGGATATCCGGAATTTCTTCGCCCATAAAAATATCGCGGACAGACTCCTCCACCGAAAAGGCGTTTGTGTCATCCACCGACTGCAGGGAAAGCTCCACAGCCATCTCCCCCCGCTCCTGTTCGATTGTCTCCTGAATTCCGGAATAGAGGATATTCTGGTCCAGACTGTTCGCGTAGGAATTGACCAGAAGTGTTACCCGGACCGGGCGGTCCGCGGAACCGCTCATCCGCTCCCTCATAATCTTGAGCGCCTGTCTGCCGTACTCCCTGCCAAGATTGTAGCTGCCCACACCCACAAAGCTGCAGCGCGCGCTCTGGGTATTATCCCCGTAAAGCGTCACCACGGGAATCCCCACCATGTCCGCCCGGTCGATTAACGCCGTCATTTCCTCCTCTTCGCTGGCTGTCACGATGATACCATCCACGCCGGCAGCGATCGCAATCTCCATCTGTTCTTCGACGCTGTAGTCCTGAAAGCGGTCGTTTCCCAGCCAGTCCACGTAGACGTTTTCCTGAAGCGCCCGCTCGTAAGCGCCCTGATACACAGACTGCCAGAAAACGGATTTCCCCTCCCGCGTAATCATCATGTAATATCTGTCGTAAGTCTCTCCCGCCGTCTCCTCCTGAAAACTCCCCTTATAAAACCACAGGATATAGCCCGCCATCAGCACCGTAAACAGGATGCTGACCGCCGTCAGAAAGACAGGCAGAAACATAAGCCCCGAAAATTTTCTTTCCGGGGCTTCTGTCCTAACATGTAATTGTTGTTCTTTCTTATTCTTAATTGTCTTCGATGCCTTTCTGTGTGTCATCTATCAATTTTTCCGTCATCTGTGAAGCCTTATCGTACTCTTTATTCTTCAAAGCTTCCTAAAGGACTTTCAAATTATTTTTGGTAATATGTATCGTAGTTTACCAGTTCATCCAGAAGTTTCGGAAGCTGCTCGTCCATGGTCTCGTCAGAGAACTGGCATGTTCCCACCGCCTTGTGGCCGCCGCCGCCGTATTTGAGCATCAGGCTTCCCACATTGACGTTGGAAGTGCGGTTTAATACGCTGTAGCCCACCGCTGCGGAACAGCCCAGGCCGCCTCTTCCGTTGACGATCCACGCGGAAATATTCTGCTCAGGGTACATGCTGTAGATCAGGAAGCGGTTGCCGGAATAGATCGGGTCAACACCGCGCAGATCGGAAATGATAACGTCTTTCTCCACCCTCGTGTGCGCCTTCACCATCTCCCTGAACTTCTCATCCTGCTCACGGTAAACGGCTATGCGCTCCTGCACATCGGGCAGTTCCAGAATTTCTTCCGTGCTCATGGTGCGGCAGCACTCCATCAGTTTCTCCATCAGCTGATAGTTGGAGATCGTAAAATTGCGCCATCTGCCAAGCCCCGTGCGGGGATCCATCAGAAATCCGACGAGGATCCATCCCTGCGGATTCTGAATCTCGTCTATGGTCAGATTGCCGGAATCTACTTTATCCACGGCTTCCATCATATCGTCAAAATGGGAAAAACGCTCCTGACCGCCGTAATACTCGTAAATGATACGCGCGCAGGAAGGTGTAATACGGCTCTCCCCCTTATACTTGCCCTTTAACTCGTTGCGCTCATGCTCACTGGAGTGATGGTCGAACCAAAGCCCGCATCCCTCCACAAAAGGTACATTTGCCAGCACGTCATTCTCGGTGATCTCCACAAGACCATCCTGCAAATCCTTCGGATGCGCAAATTTCCAGCTGTCAATCAGACCTACTTCCTTTAAAAGCGCACCGCATGCCAGTCCGTCAAAATCAGATCGTGTCACTAATCTCATCGCTCTTCTCCTATCCCAGTCCCAAAGTTGATACCCCATATTATCTTTTATCATGCAAAAAAAACCTATATCATATTAATTATAAAGGATTACCCACCGCTTTTCAAGAAAAAGATTCTCCTGCCGGGAGCCTTTAATCCTGCAATCCTTTATTAATTCTTGATTTTACTTTCTCGATCTTCTTTAACGCCTCTTCTGTTTTCCCTGCTCTCAGAAGTTCTTCTACCTCCTCCCAGTCTTCCAGTTGTCCTCTCAGATTGTCCTTCCACTGATTATCTGTCATTCCCATAATCTCTTCTCCCTTCATTATGCCTCCTCCTTCCGGGCTCCCACTCTAAAGTAATTATAAGAAAAGCGGAGAACCCGGTCAAGATGTTTATCGTTGATGATACCGCAAAATCCGTTACTCCTATATTAGTCGTTATCCGACCGGAAACCGTCTTAGACTAAAATCTCCTCCCCCAGCTTAAAAGAGTAGATCAGCCGCTCCTTCACGGGTTTTCCGTCCACGCCCGGTTCATAGCCATAAATCTGTTCCAGCGCCTCGCTGTAGTAGGCAAGCTGCACCTGATAGCGTTTCACCAGCTCCTCTGCCTTGGACACGGCATCCGTCTTGTAGTCCAGCACCACGAAACCGTCCTCCTCCTCGAAAAAGACGTCTATAATACCCTGGATCAGCACTGTTTCCTCCGCCGGAAAACTGTCGCCCAGACGACTTGCCGGAAGTCCCATCACAAAAGGCTGCTCCTTGTAAAGTTTCCCCGCCCGCGCCGCCTCTGCCATGCGGAACGCAGCGCTGCACGTCAGAAAATCCACAAGCTTCGGCACGGACACCGCCTCATAGTAGCCCTGCTGCAGTCTGCCTGTCCGCAGCATCCGTTCCATCTGTTCCCTCAGAAGCGCCTCCGCGGCATGCCGGTTCGCATTGACTTTATCGGTCAGTTCTCGGAAATCAAACAGCTCCATCACCTTATGGAAAGCGCTTCCCCGCATGGAACCGCTGACAGTCTCGTCGCCTCTTAAGAATTTCGGCAGATAGGGAACCGCCGGTTTCTCCTCAAAGAGCTTTGCCGCCGCCTCATCCGTCTCCTGCATACCGGCAATCTTCAATTCCGACACGGTGGTCTTTGTATAAAGATCACGCAGATTTCCGTGCGGATACTCGTAAGAAAACCGCCGTGACAGCTCGGTCATAAGGCTTTCGTCCACCGCCTCTGCGGAGGCGGCGGAAAGGAGTCTTTTCTTCGCCTCCATCCCCTGAACTGTCTCCGCTATCTTTTCCTCCACTATATGATCCCAGCCGGTCAATTTTACCGCAAACGCCATATCCACGGCATATTCCGAAACAGCCGGATCCGGCTCCATCCCGCACGCCTCGTAAAAGCCGTCCAGACACCGGCTGCCGGAAAGCGCGGAAAGCAGCAGCGCCAAAAAGCTGTCCTGCCCCATAAGAACGTCGTAAGAAAGCAGGCTGTGTCTCCGACGACGCAGCGGAAGGAGCGCCGCCGCCGTCTTTTCCGGGTTTTTAACAAGCGCGGTCAGAACCAGTTTTTCCTCCGCCCTTGTCATCGCCACATAGAGGATGCGCAGTTCCTCCGCCAGACTGTCCCGACGCAGCTTCAGTGCGACGGTATTTTTCCGCAGGTTTTTACCCTTCACCCGCCTTTCGGGGTCTACGAATTCCACACCGATCCCGGCGTCCACATCCACCGCCAGAACCCCGCTGCCCTCCCTTTTTCGAAAGCCTGCCGCCAGTCCCGACACAAAACAGATGGGAAATTCCAGACCCTTGCTCTTGTGGATACTCATAATCCGCACCACGTCCGCATTCTCATCCTGCATACCCGCCTCGCCGTAATCCACTTCGTACTTCTCCATCTGCTCCATATACCGCAAAAAATGGTAGAGCCCGAAGTAGCTTGTCTTCTCATAATCTGCCGCCTTCACCAGAAGCATCTCCACATTGGCATGTCTCCTGCTGCCCTCTGGTCTTGCCGCCACGTTATGCAGATACCCGGTCTCCCGCAGGATGACCTGCAGCAGTTCGTGTACCGAAATATAGACGGACATGTTTCTGTACGCGGCTATTTTGTCGAGAAACCCCGCGATTTTCTCCCGAAGCGCCGCGCAGATTCGCTGTGATCCAAGGTCCTCCTCTTCTTGCCCGGCACACGACACAAGCGCGTCGTAGAGATATTTCTTCTTCGGACATGCCGCACGCACGAGCGCGATCTCCTCCTCGGAAAAGCCGCCCAGATAGGAATGCAGCGCCCCGTAGAGGGGGATGTCCTGCAGCGGGTTATCCAGTACCCGCAGGAAATGCAGAAGCTCCTGTACTTCCGCAGCCGCGAAATACCCGGTTCGGGAAGTCACATGGACGGGAATCCCTTCCTCCTCCAGCACCCGCTTAAAAACCTCGTCCCAGCCGGAGAGGGTGCGCAGCAGTATCACAATATCGCGGTAGGAGGCACGCCGCAGCGTTCCCGTCTCCTTGTCCGTCACCTGAAACTCCCGAAGAAGCGCCCTGATCTGCGCCGCCACACCGTAAGCCTCCTGTTCCCTGGCGGAAAGCGCCGCCGTAACTCTGCCCTCTCCCGCCGTCCGCTCCCCCGCGCCAGATACAGGAGCCGGCTCCGCCTTCGCGTTCCCGGCTCCCGCGAAAGATTCCACGGCTGCCTTCTCCTCCCGGAACAAAAGCAGCTGGGTCACATTCGAGACGTCCTCCGAAAGCCCGTCCTCCCGCTGCGGATAGGATGCCCCTGCGTGAAGCGCAGCCTTTTCGTCATAGGCAATCCCGCCCATTTCCTTTCCCATAATACGCGCAAAAACGGCGTTTACGCTGTCGATCACTTCCCTCCGGCTCCGAAAGTTCTGATGCAGGTCGATCCGCTGCGCGTTTTTCTCTCCTTTGCCGTAAGCCTCCTGCTTTTCCAGAAACAGCTCCGGTCTAGCCAGACGGAATTTATAGATGCTCTGCTTCACATCCCCCACCATAAAGCGGTTGTGCCGTCCCTCAGACTCTCCGCTGATGCAGGAAAGAAGATACTCCTGAACCATGTTGCTGTCCTGATACTCGTCGATCAGAATTTCATGGAAGCGGTCCCGATAGGCGAGCGCAGTTTCAGTCGGCACATAGCCTTCCCCCTCCCTGTGCAGTAAAATCTGCAGGGCAAAATGCTCGATATCGTCAAAATCCAGCATATTTTTATCCCGCTTTGCCGCGTCAAAAGCCGCCTTAAAGGCAAGAGTCAGATCCACAAGCGCCGCCACCGCCGCCTGACACCCTTCCATCTGTCTGCACACCTGCCCCGCCGAACCGCCGAAAAACTGTGTCCGCAATTCAGAAAGCGCTTCCTTCACACCGTCCCGCAGGCTTTTCGCCGCCTCACGCTTCGTCTGCGAGACGGAGGCATCCCGCTTGGAGGGAAGTCTTTCAAAAACCACCGCGCCAAAAGCGGCGCAGAAAGTATCGTAAGTTTCTTTCTCCACGCCCTCACAACCGCCGCACATCCGCAGCAGATTCTCTATCATATCATGCTCTCTCTCTAACAGTTCTCCGTAAAAATACGGTCCGTCCGGCTCCTCGCACAGACGAAGCGCCGTCTCCAGTTTAACCGCACAGCCCTGCAGAACAAAACGGGTATGTTCCATAAAAAAAGCCGCCCACGGAAGCGACAGCAGGTCCTCCCCCTCTGCCCCGAGGCAGTAGTCTCCCTTCCGCGCTGCAAGCCACTCCTCCGGAAACGGCATACTCATGGCAAAGTCGTAGAGTTTCAGCACCTCTTTTTCCACCGCGTCATCCCTGCTGCCGACGCTGAAATATTCCATGCAGTGCAGGAAAGCCGGGTCTTCTTTCCCGTAAGCGTCCTCAATCACCTCCGCCAGCACATCCGCGCGCAGAAGTTTCAGTTCCCCCTCCTCCGCAATCCGGAAGCCGGGGTCTAAACCGATCGTATGAAACTGGTTTCTCAGGACAAAAAGGCAGAAGCTGTCTATGGTGGTGATCTGCGCATTGTAAAGCAGCGTGGTCTGTCTCTGTAAGTGCTCGTTGCCAGGATCCCGTGCCAGCCTGTCATTCAGTGCACGGCTGACCCGCTCCCGCATCTGGGCGGCAGCCGCGTTGGTGAAGGTCACCACCAGCAGCCTGTCAATGTCCACCGGGTTCTCCCCGCCGCATACCATCTCCACGATCCGCTCCACCAGAACCGCCGTCTTACCGGAGCCCGCAGCCGCGGAGACGAGAAGATTGCAGCCCCTTGTCTCTATCACCTTTCTCTGTGTGTCTGTAAATGTGATTCCCATGTTATCTCCCTTTTTCTGTCCGACCTCTTATTTCTCCCGTCTCTTCTCGTCCGTCTGCACGCTGCCTGCGCTTAATGTACTTCCTGCACGCCGCGCTTCATTTATCTGTCGTTTTCTCTGCCTCTGAAACCACCGTCTCCTCCCGCATCTTCTCAAGCGCTTCCTCCGCCTTTAATTTCACAAGCTTCCTCGGCTGATAACCTGCCGCCCCGGCGTCGAAGCCGCAGACATGCCTGTATGCGCAGTAAGTACAGGCATTCTCCGCGCCCAGCTCGCAGGGATTGACCGATATAGTCCCATCCAAAATCTCCCTTCCCAGCCTGCGGATTTTATGGTTTACATAATTCGAAGCCACCCGCATATCCTCCTCCGATATGACACTGGAGACAGCCGATAAGCTGCCGTCCTTTTTCCGCTCCAGCGGTAGAATATCGGACTTATCCGTAAATTCTCTGTCAAGCATTCTGACAGCTTCGTTGTTTTCATTCACTATTCCGGTCATCTTCAATTCCTGCAAAATACGGCTGTTTATCTCCTCCGGCGGAAGTTCTTCGCCCTCCACCACGGGATCAGCCACCCGGTAGTAAAGCATCGCCGCAGGCACCGCCTCCTTGCCGGGGTATTTCTTCTGCACAAGCTCCACTGCCGCGTTCATGTAAACCACAAGCTGTAACTGCAGCCCGTAGTAGAGCGCCGCCAGGTCGAACCGTTTGTCGCCGGACTTATAGTCGATGACTTTCACGTAAACCCGTTCGTCCGTCTCTCCGATATCCACCCGGTCAATCCTGCCGCGCAGACGCAGTTTCTCCTTTTCACTGAGGGCAATATTCAGAGAATCCAAATTTTCCAATACATCGAAGGAAACCTCGAAAGCCTCAGGCAGAAACTGTCCTTTCCGCAGTTGTGTCTGAAGCGTGTCCACCGTGCGGTTTAAAATCCGTTCCATCCGTGCCAGCAGATGTCTGTTCCTCGCATTGCTGTAGAGAATCGTCTCCCCGTAGGACGCCGCGCAGGCGGTAAGCGTCTCCGCCACCAGTTTACGTCCCTCTTCCTTCGGAAAGTCAAACCACGTATAACCGTGCTCTTTCAGCCTCTCGGAAAAACCCTCCAGCACGCCGTGGAACAGGTTCCCCATATCCGCCGCCTCAAAGCTGTACTCGCCCCGCTCCCGCAGACGAAGCCCGTACTGCAGGAAATGGGCATAGGCGCAGGCGGCATACTTTTCCAGACGGCTGACGCTGTTTAAGAGGGACGCACCGTACAGAGCCGTCGCCGCCGCCCTGGAAAGCGGTGTATCCTCATGTCTCGCAAACGCCGTCTCCACCAGATTCCCGATCTGTCCCCGGTACTGCGGATTTTCGTCGTAACATCGGTAAAATGTGACCAGCTTGCGTCGTTCCTCTTCCTCAAGCCGCCCCGCCGCGTACTCCCGCAGCATGTCCGTGAAAAATCCCACACCGTCCGCGCCGCACAAAAGCTGTTCTTCCACCGCATCCCGCTCCGGCGCTTCCGTTGCAAGCCCGGGAAACAGCCCCTGCAGAAGCTCCACCAGATAGGCGGGGCGCAAAGACCTGCCGTCCTCCCCCACTCTGGCGTAAGACAGATAAAGCGCCTCCGAAGGCTTCGTCATATTCAGATACAGATAGAGCCGCTGAATGTACATCTGCTCTCTGGGAGAAGGCGCCAGTTCGATATCCGACTCCCGCAAAAACTCCCGGTCAAGATCCGAAATGATCCCGCCCCCGGACCCTTTCGGGATATTGCCGTCATTCACGCCCAGAAAGAAGAGCACCTTCACCTGCTTCAGCCGGGTTCTCTCGATATCTCCCACGAGAATGCGGTCCACATTCTGGGGAATCGTCCCCACCGTGATCTCCGCAAGCCCCGAATCCAGAATATCCGCGAATTCCTTAAGCGTCAGCTCCTCATCCGCAAGAAGCCCCTCAATCTGGTCTAACAGGTCAATCACCAGCGGATAAATCTGACCATACTCTTTGGCTCTGGCAAGCTCTCCCCTCTCCTGAAATCCTTTCTCAAAATCCGAAATCTTCTGCTGTACCCCGTTTACCACAAGAAAATCATAGAGAGCGCGCACCATATCCCCCGCCGTTTTAAACGGTGCCATGAAAGGCTGCATCTGTTCCATCAGCCGTTCGCGCATGGCATTGCAGGCGGCAAGCGACGCCAGGGACGCCTCCTCGCCCTCCGGCTCCTCCTCCCTGTAAGTGAATACCTCGCTCCAGCGTTTCCGCCCTCTGATCCCGAAACGGCGCACATAATTTTCCAGCCTGTCCACTTCCTCCCCGGTAAAGCCCGCAAGCCCCGTGCGCAGATAGTGAAAGACCGCATCAAAACTGAAATCCTGCAGCCTAATCTGCAGCGCACTGCGCACATAAGAGGCAAAGGGATTGCCCAAAATGCCCCTTGTCTGATCGATATAGACAGGAATGTCAAAACGGTCGAAAACCTCCTGCGCCTCTTTCCCGTACACCCCCATGTTGCCTGTGACCACGGCAATGTCCCGGTAACAGAGTTTCCCCGATTCCATGAGCATCCTGCGGATGGCTATACAGGTCTGCCGCAGCTCTTCCTTGGGCGTGGACGCCTCGATCAGGTGAATCCTTTCCACAGTCCCCACGTAAGCGCAGGGCGGATAGCGGAACAGATTCCGCTCCAGATGGGCGATTTCCGGATTATCCGCAAAACGGGGCAGCCGCCCTTCCTTTTTCTCTGTGCACCAGACAGGCTCATCCTCCGCAATACCCGCCTCCCCGGCAAGCCTTT
Organism: bacterium 1xD42-87; assembly: GCA_003611805.1. Classification (GTDB taxonomy): domain Bacteria; phylum Bacillota; class Clostridia; order Lachnospirales; family Lachnospiraceae; genus UBA3282. The sequence continues at coordinate 125,582 of RAYM01000016.1, forward strand.
TTAAAACCGACACCGTTTTCTGACTCAGGTAAAAAAGCTTCTGCTCACCCGCCACACGGTAGGGATTCTCACGCTCGTCCATGGTGAGTGTAATAATGACCTTTTCAGTCAATCCCATCAAATCCTGAATCACCCGGTTCTGTATCGGCGTAAACCCGGTGAACCCGTCAAAGGCGATCACACTGCCCCTCACAATTTCGGACTCCGGCAGCGCTGCCCGCAGTCTGTCCAGCGTCCCCTCCGTCGTGATAAAGCGGTCATGTATGTATTCCCCGAACGCCCGGTACAAATGCCGCAGATCCTGAAGCTTATAGTAGAGCGCGCCCCGCTCTTTCGCATAATCGATCAGCGTTTGCAGCTCCTTCTCCCCGACGCCGTACTGCATAAACTCGGAGAGCGCCGACTTTACCTCGTGGATATAGCCGATCTTGTGCAGGTGGCTGCCGAGAACCGTCAGCTTTTCCCGCTCCTGCCCCGCCACCTTGCGCAGCACCAGACTTTTTCCGGTGTCGTCCAGAACCGGCAGTTCCTCTCCGCCCACCTCCTCAATGATCCGATGGGTCAGTCTGCCAAAGCTCAGCACGTCGATATTCATGATCGCATGGCGCGGATGCTCCACCACCAGATCCATCTGCGTCTGCATGGTGAACTGATCCGGCACAATCAGAAGATAGTTTTTCTCCGGGTGGCGCTGTGATTCCTCTATGATATAATCATGCAGTTTCCGGCTCTTGCCGGCGCCGGACGCGCCGAAATAAAATTGCAGGGACATGGGCATCTTTCCTTTCTGCCTCAATTATAGCACAAGGAAAGGCACCCTCCAATCGGAAAGTGCCTCTCCCATAATATAAGGAGAATGCCGTTTTTCAGTCATTCTCCCGAGTGAGACTTAGTACTTCTTGGCGTCCCGTCCTATGGCGGGACGTCTTTAGAAGTACTTCTCACTCTGTGAAGGGTATCACGCCTCCATCATATGTATTGTTGATGTACTCCTTGATCGTATCGGACTTAAGCGCCGCCACAAGCGCCTTGATCCTTTCGCTGTTCTCATTGCCCTCCTTCACCGCGATCACATTCACATAAGTCTGCGCCGCCTCGGAATCGGACTGCTCATACGCCACAGCGTCCTTCGCCACGGAGAAGCCCGCCTCCATCGCATAGTTGCCGTTTAAGACCATAAACGCCACCTCTTCTTTGACGCGGGGCACCTGCGCCGCTTCCAGTTCCTGAATCTCCACATTGTAAGGGTTATCCTCGATATCGCGCACGGTCGCCTCCAGACCTACGCCCGCCTTTAAGGTCAGAATGCCGTTGTCCTGCAAAAGCAGAAGCGCCCTCGCCTCGTTGGTCGTATCGTTGGGAACCGCAATCACGTCCCCCTCAGCAATCTCTGACAGATCACTCTTCGTGCCGGGATAAATCCCGAAAGGCTCATAGTGGATGCCGCCCGCGTTTACCAGATGCGTCCCCTGCTCCTCGTTAAAGGAATCCAGATAAGGAATGTGCTGGAAATAGTTGGCGTCAAACTCACCGCTCTCCACCACCTGATTGGGCTGTACATAATCGTTAAAGACTGTCACCTCCAACGTGTAGCCCTGATCCGCCAGAATCGGCTTCACCTGCTCCAGAATCTCCGCATGAGGCGTCGCCGAAGCCGCCACCGTGATCGTGCCGTCATCCTTCTTACTGCCGCAGCCCGCGAGCGTACCAAGCGCCAGTGCCGCGGTCACAACCGTTACCACAATTTTCTTTTTCATAACTTTCTCCTCCATTATATATTACTTAGTCAATTGCAAAACTCATCACAACCTTGCCATAATTGTACAAATAGTATAATCATAAGCAGACCCTTGCAGGACGTTGGTACTTGGCGAAGTATTTTCGAGCCTAGTACCGCTATTTACTTCCTCTTGTCCAGCTTCACCGACAGCCGCATCCCCAGCGTCTGGAAAATCTGCACCAGCACTACCAGAAGCACCACCGAGACAATCATAATCAGCGTCTCGTAACGGTAATAGCCGTAACGCATGGCGATATCGCCAAGTCCGCCGCCGCCGACCACGCCCGCCATTGCGGAATAGCCGAGAATTGTGCCAATGGCGATAGTCACACCCACCAGAATCGACGTTCTCGCCTCCACCAGAAGCACCTTCCATATAATCGTAAACGTGCCTGCGCCCATACTCTGCGCCGCCTCCACCACACCGTGATCCACTTCCTTGATGGAAGATTCGATCATCCGTCCGATAAAGGGAGCCGCCGCAATGGTCAGCGGTACAATCGTTGCCGCTGCCCCCGTGCTTTTGCCCACAATTGCCCTCGTCAGGGGCAGCACAAGAATCAGCAGAATCAGAAACGGAATACTCCGCAAAATATTAGCCGCTACATCCAGCGCCCTGTAAACCACGGCGTTCGGTCGGATGCCCGACTTATCCGTCACGGCAAGCACAATGCCCCAGGGAAGTCCCAGCACATAGCCAAAAAAAGTTGACAGCAATGTCATAAACAACGTATCCCGCACACCTTCCAGCATCATCAGTGTCAGATCACTAGTCCACATAGCCGTTCACCTCCTCCACTGCCAACCCTCTCTCTACAAGGTAAGCCTTCATCTCCTCCTGTACCTTACGGTCGTCCGGCAGACTCAAAATCATCTCGCCTCTGGCGATTCCTTCCACGTTCTTCGTATCCGCCCGCAGAATGTTGATCGGCTGCCCAAACCTTAACACCATATTTGCAATCACCGGCTCAAAGGAAGAGTTCACGGAAAATACTATACGCACACAGCATTTCCCTTTCATCAGTTCCTTCTGTCTGTCCTCCAGTGTGCGGCGGTCCGTGCCGCTGCCTTTCAGGATCAGTTCTTTCGCCTCCGCCGTCTTCGGGTGCGCAAAGATATCCGAAACGCGCCCCTGTTCTACCAGATGCCCCTCGCCGATAATCGCCACGTGGGAACATATTTCCCGGACCACCGACATTTCGTGGGTAATGATCACTATCGTGATACCGTATTTTTTATTGATATCCTTCAAAAGCTGCAAAATGGACTGTGTCGTCCGCGGGTCTAACGCGCTCGTCGCCTCGTCGCAGAGCAGAATCTTCGGGTTCGCCGCCAGCGCCCTTGCAATCGCCACCCGCTGCTTCTGCCCGCCGGAAAGCTGGGACGGATATGCCGAAGCCTTATCCGAAAGCTCCACGATCTCCAGCAGCTCCTTCGCACGCTTCCTTGCGTCCTTCTTCTTCATTCCCCCGATCACAAGCGGAAAGCAGATATTATCAATCACATTCTTCTGCATCAACAGATTGAAATGCTGGAAGATCATGGAAATCTCCCTGCGTGTCTCCCGGAGCTGCGCTTCCGTCATCGCTCCCAGATCCTTTCCCCCGATCTCCACCGTGCCGGACGTGGGGCGTTCCAGAAAGTTCAGGCACCGCACGAGCGTGCTCTTGCCCGCACCCGACATGCCGATAATACCATAGATATCGCCCGCCTCAATGGACAGCGTGATATGCTGCAGTGCCTCCACTTTCCCGTCATCGGTCTCAAAGGTCTTGCTTAAATCCCGCACCTCGATCATTTCCGTACTCTCCTCCCGCTTTTATGCTACAATTCACACATATGCCAGATTTCGCATCAATTTACGATTCTTCCGTGTGAATTGCAGCAATGATGCACACAAAATGCCAAAATACAGGCATTTTGGCGCTGGTTCCGACGCTATGCAGCAAGTGCATGGCACGTGTGAAAAGTAACGATTTTATCCTTGCTCACTATAGTATGAATCCCGCGAAATGTCAAGGTTTTGCGAACAGGCGCAGCTGAACTCGTTTACGCGAAGAGCGGCGTAGACAGATACCGGTCCCCCGAATCGGGCAGGAGCGCCACGATCACCTTTCCTTTGTTCTCCGGACGCTTCGCAAGCTCAGCCGCGGCGTGGAGCGCCGCTCCCGAAGAGATGCCCACAAGCACACCCTCCTGTGTGGCAATCGCCCTGCCCGCCGTGAAAGCGTCCTCATTGGAAACCTTTATAATCTCATCGTAAATATCCGTATCAAGCGTCTGTGGCACAAAGCCTGCGCCGATTCCCTGAATCTTGTGCGCACCCGGCTGTCCGCCCGAGAGAACCGGGCTGCTCTCCGGCTCCACCGCCACTACCTGTATGGCGGGGTTCTTTTCCTTTAGGTAAGAACCGACGCCCGTGATCGTGCCGCCGGTACCCACGCCTGCCACGAAAATGTCCACCTTTCCCTCCGTGTCATCCCAGATCTCCGGTCCTGTGGTCGCCTTATGAACCGCCGGATTCGCCGGATTTTCAAACTGACCGAGAATGATCGAACCGGGCGTCTGCGCCTGCAGTTCCTCCGCCTTGGCAATGGCGCCCTTCATCCCCAGCGCGCCATCCGTCAACACCAGCTCTGCGCCGTATGCCTGCAGCAGTTTGCGCCGCTCCACACTCATGGTTTCCGGCAGCGTCAGTACCGCCCGGTAACCCTTTGCCGCCGCCACGGACGCCAGCCCGATGCCCGTATTGCCGCTGGTCGGCTCGATAATCGTCGCGCCGGGTTTCAGTTTCCCTTCCCGCTCCGCCACCTCGATCATATGTAAGGCGATGCGGTCCTTCACCGAACCTGCAGGGTTAAAATACTCCAGTTTCACGAGAATCGTGGCGTCTGTGATGCCGTTAGTTTCCTCGTAGTGGGTCACCTCCAAAAGGGGCGTATGCCCGATCAGCTCCGATGCGCTCTTTTTAATGTCTGCCATTTTTCTTCCTCCCTTTTACACGCTCTGCCCCGCTTGTTGTCTTTGGTCGCAGAACACCGCGTTCTATTTCATACCATTTTGATATGATTAATATGAAATGATAATACACTAGAAATTTTCCAGTGTCAACCATTATTTAAAAATATATGGATGTTACCCGAAATGATTTGTGATATACTCAACACAGATTGAACGTTAATAAATCGGGCGCCAGCGCGCTCGATTCGGAGAGGAATGCCATGAAAATACTTTTTATCGAATGGGCAAGTTTCGGCAATGCCGATATAAAAGACGCCTTTGCCAGAGAGGGACATCAGGTCAGCTGTTTTCCTTTTTCCAATAAAGATGCCCGCAGGGACACCGAGATTGAGTCCGCTCTCACCGGCAGTCTGCACGAGACTGTGCCTGACGCAGTCTTTTCCTTCAACTATTTTCCCCTCGTTTCCAATGTGTGTAAGCGCGAGGGTCTGCCCTATATTTCATGGATCTATGACAGCCCCTACGTCATGCTCTATTCCTACACCGCTATCAATCCATGCAACACTATCTATGTGTTCGACCGGGCGCTTTGCCGGGAATTTAACGAGGCTGGAATCAAAACCGTCCGCTACCTGCCCATGGCGGCAAACACAGATCGGCTGGACCGCCTCGACTCGTTTCTGACAAATCCTGCAATACACGATACTGACAGCATCCATGCCGTATCGCAGGCTTCCGATGCCCGCAGCTCACATGCCGTACCCCAGATTCCCAGCTGTCCGTACCTGTACGACGTTTCCTTCGTGGGCTCGCTTTACACCGAGTCCCATAACTTTTTTGACCGCATGGAAAATCTTTCCGAATATACGAAAGGATATCTGGAAGGACTGATGGAGGCACAGATGCATGTGCAGGGCTGTAACTTTATCCAGGAGTCATTATCTCCTATCATGGAAGAGTTATATCAGTCTCTTCCCATGGATCCCAATCCCGACGGCGTGGAGACAAGAGAGTACCTCTACGCCCAATATGTCATCAACCGCAAGCTTACGGGGCTGGAACGGCTGCGCCTGCTGACGGCAGTCACGCAGACACACACGCTGGATCTGTTTACCCTGGATCCCACCTTTTCTCTGCCCAACCTGCGCAACCACGGCACTGCGGACTACTACGCAGAAATGCCTCTGGTCTTCAAGCAGAGCCGGATCAATCTGAACATTTCCCTGCGAAGCATTAAGAGCGGCATACCCCTGCGCGCTTTCGACATTATGGGAAGCGGCGGTTTTCTGTTAAGTAATTATCAGGAAGATTTTCTCGAAAACTTTACCCCCGGGGTAGACTTTGACTGCTATGAAAGCGAAGAAGACTTGCTGCAGAAGATCGATTACTACCTGACCCACGAAGAAGAAAGAATTGCGATCGCAAAAAACGGTCACGATAAAGTCGCCGCTGCGCATACTTACCGTCATCGTGTGCAGGAAATGCTGGCTGGTCTGTAAAACCGCATCTCCTGTCATATTCCTTACTTGTATTGATTAGTGTGAGAAATACTAATTCTCCCATTACCGCTTCATGCCGGACGCAGTCTACAGTAAATTTCCCCTCTCGTCCACCTTTCCGCAGACTCTTGCCGGCACGCCTTTTACGAGACAATAATCTGGCACATCCTCTGTCACAACGGCTCCCGCCGCCACCATCGCATATTTTCCCACCGTGTGTCCGCATACGATCGTTGCGTTCGCACCGATGCTGGCGCCCTTTTTTATGCACGTTTTCTTATAGTTTTCTCTCCCCTTGGGATAAGCCGCCCTGGGTGTCAAGTCATTTGTAAACACGCAGGAAGGACCGCAGAACACATCGTCCTCAAGCTCCACGCCCTCATAAACGGAAACGTTATTCTGTATTTTGACGCCGTTTCCGATCTTCACATGGCTGGAAATATTCACATTCTGTCCGAGCACACAGTTTTCACCAATCGCCGCACCCGCCTGTACATGACAGAAATGCCATATTTTCGTTCCCGCCCCAATGATTACCCCCTCGTCAATATAGCTGCTCTCATGTACGAAATACTCTTGCATCCCGTTATTTTCCTGTCCCATTTATGCTGTCCTCCCCATTGAACGCTCCTATCTTCCATCTAGGGTTTCGGAAATCTGTATCCGTAAGCGGAAACTTCACGCTGCATCCCTCCGCCGCGGACTTATAGAGCGCCAGAACCAGTTCAAGCGCTTTCTTTCCATCCATAGCTGTGACATATGGCTGTCTCTCCTAGGCGATGGCGTTAATCATGTCGGCATACAGCGGCGTATGTCCATAACCGTATACGTTCGGCGGATTCTCGTGGAATTTCGCCTTCACTTCCTCCGGGTTGTCCAAAAAATCCGAAAACCACCACTCTTCTATCACATTGACAGACTGGCCGCCCATCATCCAGCGCAGAAGATCAATGTTGTGGATGCACTGGTTCATTAGCGCACCGCCGCTATATGGTTTGGTGAAATACGGCCACAGCCGATTAATGCATATTTCATTGTCTTTCTCCTCTATTCTGTCTGTCCACAAATTCTATCACGTTATGCCTGTCATTCTCTGCCAAGTTTTCTTGCAAAAACCCATGAAATTTATTTGCGTATGAACGGCGAAATTCAAATATACGATTGTCTTTCTCTATATCGACCGAGAGCAGCTTTCCTTTATATTCTATTGCCTGGTTTAAAAGCATCTGCCCAAGTTCATCGCTTTCCGGCGCTATCCCAACTTTCTTACCTCCTGCCCGAATGTACTCGCGTCTGCCATGTTTTGGATTGATCTCATATTCTCGAAACCCCAATTCATCCCAATAAAATTCTATATGACTTTCATCCGCTATGTTTCTAATGCTATGCTTTTTGTTATCCGTTAATACACCCTGTATTGTTTTTTGGGCAAATATCGGATCTGATACTAAGCTTAGCAGAAAGTCTTCTTTATATCTGGCACAATGCTCGGACTGAAATCCCAGCAGGCAAAATTTCTCATCGGTTTCCTCTTCCCCTTCCCCAACCATTGTAAGCATCTGCAACATCCATAAATATTGCTCCCTGTATCCATTTCGTATATCATTCAAAGCGTGAATCAGGGAATATTGCGGAGCAAGTTCCGTAGATTTGTTCACATTTTTGCTGTTTACAATATCTACCGTTGTATCCACGCGGCTTACTCGTTCATCTCTCAATCGTATCGCAACATTTGCAAAACACACAAGCGCCTTTTGAGCATCATGAGGTATCTTAAACCCTTTCATAAAAGCTATATCATTAATTGCAATTTTCATGATTTCCTCATCTTTCGCACGTCATAAATGCTCATAACAAATCAATGAGAGCCCTCTCCCATTCATCCAAAAAACCTCTCGGCCATGTACTTAGTTTGCCGTCTTCAAAAATTTGCAGTTTCTGATAAGTATGGCGATATTCTCTGGACTCATCTTTAAAGAAAAAGGCAATCTGTACATCATCTTTGGCAAGATGTTTTTCTTTTACTGATATGCGCACCCCATTTATAATATGGTCACTATGTGTTTCCACAATAATCTGTGCACCGCCAGCTCCTGCTCTGGCAATCAATTCGCCTAACATTCTTTGCCCTGCCGGATGAATATGTGCTTCAGGATTTTCTATGATAATCAAATCACCCTCTTTGGAGGATAGCAAAGCTATGATAACCGGAAGAATATAGGTAATCCCAAATCCGACATTAAGGCTTTTGTAAGAATTCGTCTTTTCTTTTCCCTCAATAAAGTCAAATGACAATTCGGAAGCTCTGCTTTCCATCATTACCTTAATCTGTGGCGACACTCCAGGTGACACTCTGTCCAGCCAAATTCTGACCTGATTGAGTAATGATTTTCCCTTCTCATCTTCCTCTACGACACACCGATTTTTTACATCATCATCCCCATACATGCCTAAATATTGCAGCGCAAACTCCCCATTATTCCCAAAACGCCTCATTTTCAAATCTTTCTCGCTGATTACACGATATCGTTCCTGCGGTTTAATACGATACGCTGACAAATAAATAAATTTCTCTTCTGCCAGAAATGCAGAATCAGCAGGCGTCTCCACAGCCGTTAAATAATCTACATCCTGTTCATAGGAGAAAATATGCATATACTCTTTTTTCTCAGAACCCGTAATCCCGATTTTTACAAAATCTTCTTGCGCCTTATCATATACCACATCCTGTGAATAACCCATTTCTGTATATTTTCCATTTAATGTAAGTCTTCTACTTTCTCCCGAAGACTGAAATAGCAATAATAGCGCCTGAATGACTGTCGATTTTCCTACCCCATTGACCCCGGTAAATATATTTACGGATTTCAAATCTATCTGCAGCTTTTCAAAACATTTGAAATTTTCTAATTCTAAACCAGTGATCATAAAACCTCCTCAACTGTTTCCCTGACAATCTCAATACGCTTTTTCAATGCAGACGGTTTCCCGCCCTTTAATGCCAAATTAAACTCCTTTTCCTGCATTCTTTCACCAAATTTAACTATAAGTTCTTCCCGTCTTTGCTCCAGTACAATTATTTCATCCTCCTTCAACTCAGAAAGCACAATTCCCCACGCTTCGAATATCGCCTTATTGATCGCGCTGCGTCTCTTTGTCTCATTATTATATCTTCTAAACGCATATTTCCCAAAAATTGTCTTACATGCCTGCATCACACGATAAAAATTTTCTTCTACACGAACAATATCTTTATCATCATACCGATTCACTGCCTTTAAGGCATCTCGTAAAAAATCATCAATATTTCCTCTGTATTCTTTACTATAATCTAATTCGGTAAACGCAATGAAACGATTAACATATTCTCTATCCTCCATCCGTTTTGGCGAAATTGCGTGTTGGGTCGCCTTTATGAATATTTCACTCTCTGCCAGTCTCTGCAACAGCTCAGTTGCTTTTCCGCCGTACATTGCATGACGGATTTCCTGTGGTTCCAATTTAACTCCGCCTGTATTGATTCGCTGAAAAATATTATAGACAATGCCGTCCGGCGTTCCTTTCTCTACCGTGTATGCCACAATCGGCGTCTCTTTTATCCTTCGGATATATTGTCTTGGCAAATCGTCAAAAGTTCTTCCATTAAAATCTTCCATATACTGTAAGCCGCAGAATTTCTCTTTCACCCTTATCCCTTCTTTATTCTTTTCACCTACAAGGAAATGATAAAATGCCGTCATCCTCTGCAACCCGTCAATAACAATCCATTTTCCATCATCAACAGCATTAAAATAAAAGGTTGGAATGGGAATCTTTAATACAAGCGACTCAATCAACCTGCTCTGCTGTTCTTTTGTCCACAAATCACTATGACGCTGAAATTCAGGCGCCATATTAATCTCATGGTTTTCCAGTCTTTCCATAAGGTTATATATATTCATGGGACGCTGCGCAATATTTACATCCGCCGGAATAAAATGGCTGGCCTGACTGGCTTCATCTGCATAATCTTCATTCGGCCTTCTCTCTACACTGATCCCGTCCTCTTCCAGTTTACAGATAACCTGTTCTATCATTTCATCTGTCACAGAATCGTCCTTATCATATAAGATGTCCACAACACGGTCATACCAGATAATGTTATCGTTTTTTTCTGCATACCCCTTCAACTCATTAATTTTTTCTTTTATTTCACCTTTAAACTCCATCCCTGTCTCCCATATCGCATTTTCCTGTAATAACATATATTCGCAAATGTTCAGACCATATTTATTCAAATGTATTCTAACACTTTTCATATACTGATTCAATTATGGAATTTGCCTGTCTACCATAAATATGATAAAATAAATTTATTATTCTAACTTTAAAGGAGTCTTCCATGCATCCCATATCTGTATGCATCATCGCCAAAAATGAAGAAACGCGCATCGAGCAGTGCCTGAAATCCATCAAGCCCTGCGGATTTGAAATTGTGGTCGTAGACACGGGTTCCACAGACAGGACGAAGGAAATCGCCGCCAGATATGCGGATAAATTGCTTGATTTTGCATGGTGTGACGATTTCTCCGCCGCCAGAAATTTTTCCCTTCGGGAGGCCTCCAACAACTGGATCTTTATGATCGACTGCGACGAAACCGTGAAAGAAATCGACGTAGAGGAGCTGAACTATTTCCGCAAACACCTCTCCGACAGTGTTGGCAGCGTGTCCCGTGAAAATCTGGTGACCGAAAACGGTGTCCTTACGCTGAATAACGTGGATTACACAGAACGTTTTTTTAATAAAAAGCTGTATCATTACACAGGCATGATCCATGAACAGCTCACGCCCATCCGCGGGCATGAAATTTCGGCGTTTTTGCTGCAGACGACCCTGCTTCACACTGGCTACGACATGACGCCGGAAGAACGTAAGGCAAAATATAAGCGAAACTTCACGCTGCTGGAAAAACAGCTGACGCAGGATCCCGAAAATCCCTATCTGTACTATCAGCTCGGGAAAAGCTGCGAGATTCTGGAGGACTTTGCGCGTGCCTGCATCTACTATGACAAGGGGCTGGAGTTTGACCTCGACCCGGAACTTGCTTACGTGCAGGCGATGGTGGTTTCCTACGGCAACGCTCTCCTGCACACGGGACAGGCGGAAAACGCCCTTGGCTTTGAGGGCATTTACGACGAGTTTGCTTCCGTGACGGACTTCGTCTATCTGATGGGAAACATCTACAAAGATAACCTCATGCCGGAGCAGGCTCTTACACAGTATCAGAAGGCGCTGCAAATGCCCCCCGGACGGCAGAACGGCTCAAACTCTTTCCTGCCGCTTTATCAGTGCGGGTTGATCTTTGAGCAGCTCGGAGAAACGGACAGCGCATGTGCGCTCTATGCACAGTGCGGAGACTTTGCCCCGGCTGTGCAGCGGCTGGCAGCGTTGAAGACATCCTGAAGCCACCTGTTTTTGTCAGCTTATAGTTTACATCATTTATTTGCAGGTTCAGCACATGAGCCGTGTAGAAGTGAGGACGATTACTATGATTCCTATTTCCGTCTGCATCATTGGAAAAAATGAGGAGCAGCATATGGAAAACTGTCTGGCTCCCCTTGCGTCCCTCCCTTTTGAAGTCGTCTACGTGGACACAGGTTCCACCGACCGCACGAAGGAGACTGCCGCAAAGTATGGCGCCAAAATATACGATTTCAAATGGATCGACGACTTTTCCGCCGCCAGAAATTTTGCGCTCGAAAAAGCCGCTCACGAGTATGTGCTCTTTATAGACTGTGATGAATATCTGACGGAGTTGGACACTGTGCCTCTTTTCACCGCGCTCGAAGCACACCCACAGGACGTCGGTCTGCTGCTGCGCAACAATTACTACGAGGCAAACGGGACGCAGACCAACTATCCGGACCGCGTGGAGCGGCTTTTTTCCAAAAAGCACTTCCATTATAAAGGTATTATCCATGAGCAGGTCGTCAGGCAGGGCAGCGAAAGCCCTTTCTATGAGCGTTACGAAATCCCCCTGATCGTGGATCACGCCGGATACAGCGGCGGCATGGACGCCATGCGCCAAAAAGCGGAGCGCAACAACGCGCTGCTCTTTCGGGAAATAAAGAGAACGCCGAATGATCCTTACCTCTATTTTCAGGTAGGGCAGTCCTACAACGGCATCCGCGATTACGAAAACGCTTATACTTACTATAAAAAAGCTTTTTCGCTCCCGATAATCTTCCGTGAACCCTGGGTACAGATCATGGCTACCGCCTATATCAACGCCATGAATCACACGGGGCGTTCCGCGGAGGCACAGGCTTTTTTTGAGCCGATTTACGAGCACTTTTCGGGGGACGCAAATTTCTACTGCAGCATGGGCAACATCTACCTGAATCTGGACCCGCCTCAGCCCCTCCGTGCCATGGCGGAGTATGTCAAAGCGCTGCATTGCCCTGACGCAAGGGAAAAAGGAGCCAACAGTTTCATTCCCTACTACAATATCGGGCTGGTAAACGAAATGCTGGGCAGCCAGGATTCCGCCCTTACCTTTTACCAGAAGGCGGCTGATCTGGGTTTTGCACCTGCCCTAGAACGGCTCTCCGATTGGAACGGCGTCTGACAATACTGGCTATCCAGAGCCGCTTCCCGCCATGAAATGGCAGCCGACACAGGAAACAAATATATCCGGCGCATGAACCGCGCAGAAACGAGGAGGAACCACATGATTCCCATTTCAGTATGTATCATAGGAAAAAACGAGGAAAAAAATATCGAGAAATGCCTGGAACCGCTCACACACTATCCCTTTGAAATTATCTATGTGGACACCGGTTCCACCGACCGCACGAAGGAGCTTGCCGCAAAGTACACTGACAATATCTATGATTTTGAGTGGATCGGCGATTTTTCCGCTGCCAGAAACTTTTCTCTGAAAAAGGCAAGCCACAACTATGTGCTCGTCATAGACTGCGACGAATATCTGACCGATCTGGATCTGGACGGGCTGTGCGAAGCGATTGAGACGCATCCCCGCGGTAGCGTAGGGCAGATTCTGCGAAAAAGTTTCTCTGATACCCAATATAGAAAAGATTATTCGCTGGAACGAGTGGATCGTCTCTTCCATAAACGCAGTTTTCATTACATTTATTTAATTCATGAGCAGGTAGCCGACATCAAAACCGACCGCACCGATTACGAGCGTTATGACATACCTGTGGAAGTGGATCATGTGGGCTACGTCGGCACCAATGATGAAAAACGCCTCAAGGCGGAACGCAACAACGCTCTGCTCTTCAAAGAAATTGAACGGAAACCGGAGGAACCTTATTTCTATTTTCAGGTGGCGCAGTCCTACAACCTGATTGATGATTATGAAAATGCTTATATCTATTATAAAAAAGCATTCGAACTGCCCTTACTTCTACAAAATGAATGGGTTCATGTGATGGCAAACAACTTCATCAACGTAATGGTACAAACCGGAAGAGCTGCAGAGGCACTGGAACTCTACGTTCCTGTTTATAATGATTACGCGCACAGCCAGCAGTTCCTTTGCAGCATGGGCGCTCTCTATTTGAATCAGGATCCGCCCCAGCCTTTAAAGGCGGTAATGGAGTTTGTGAAGGCACTGCAGTGCACTCCCGATTCGGAATCGGAAGATTACAGCGGCATGGCGTTTTTCAGCATAGGCTTTGCCAACGAGCTATTGGGGAATCTCCCCGCAGCCGCTTCTTTTTTAGTGAAATCAGCCGAAAAAGGCTACCCTCTGGCGTTGGAAAAACTGGAAGAAGTGAGAAAAACTATGGAAGAACGGGGGAGCGTATGATTCCGATTTCTGTTTGTATCATCACCAAAAATGAAGCAGAAAATTTACAGAGGTGTCTGGAAGCGTTAAAACCCTATCCGTTTGAAATCGTGGTGACGGATACCGGTTCAGAAGATAACTCCTTGGAAACCGCAGGACAATTCACGGATCATGTCTACGAGTTTGCATGGATTAATGATTTTTCCGCTGCCAGAAACTTCTGTGTCAGCCATGCCACAAACGATATCATCCTGTCTCTGGACACCGACGAGTTTCTCCGCCCCCTTGACTGGAACGCTCTTCAGAAAGCTCTGGAAGAGCATCCGCATAGCCTCGGCTCCATAGAGCTGTTCAGCTACTTCGACGTGGGCGGAGAAACCAAAAAGCAGGTCGTAAGGCTGACACGGCTATTTGACCGACGCCTCTACCACTTTGTCAATCCGATTCACGAAGTTCTCGTTCCCCTCGGCTCTATGGAGTCCTCCTCCTATGACGCGCCAGTCAGCGTAGACCACGTAGGCTACCAGGGCTCGGAAGAAAAGCTGAAAGAAAAGGCGGAACGTGACATCTCGATGCTTTCCGCTGAGATTGTAAATGATCCCGAAAACCCCTACCTTCACTTTCAGCTGGGACAGAGCTATATGTTAATGAGGGATGAAGAGAATGCACTTCCCTGGTTTCGCAAAGCCATGAAGCTGCGGCCCACGCCCGGGGCAGACTATACCCTCGTTCTTCTCTGTAATTACGCAGGTATCCTGCTGGATAGCAAGCAGGCGGAAGAAGCCGCGAATGTTCTTTCTTACCGTGATTCCTTCGCAGACACTAAAGACTTCCTCTGTCTATCCGGACGCATCTATCTATGCCTTGGACAGCCCCTCAAAGCTCTCCCCGAGTTTGTAGAAGCACTGAGCGCCCCGAAATGCATCGCCGCAGATCCCCGTACACCCAGCTATTACATCGGTCTGATCTATGAAATGTTCGGCAAGCGTGATATCGCCCGCACCCACTACGAAAACTGCGGTGCGTATCCGCCCGCCGTGGAGGCACTGAAACGGCTTTCTTGCAATAATTGAACAGACTTTACAGCCACTAGCCAACACGCTATAATAAATATGATATTTAATAACTGTTTCAATGAATAAAGGCGGTGAACGAATGGAGGTGCTGGAAATGAATAATGGCGAAATTATACAAAGGGGTATTGAAGAATTTCGGGAAGTACAAGACTATATGATACTGGCAAAAGAAGAAGGGGCTACAAAAACATATGCCAAATTAAAGGATAAATATATCTCTTTAAAGACATTGCTTAGCAGCTTAGGCGTAAATATGTCAGACATTGACAAAATTAAAGAATAAACCAAGTAGGGAAGATTTTCGCCCTACTCGCCGCGCCGCCCGCATGCTGTGAAACAGCAAACTTCCATATGTGGGCGCACCATAAAAAACCCCATCCTCTCGGATGGGGTTTTTGATAGTTTCACTCGTAATCCTGTTACAGCGATTAGCCAAGTAAGGACAGTGCCAGCTGGTTGCCCTGATTTGCCTGAGACAGCATAGAGGTACCTGCCTGCTGAAGGATATTGTTGTTGGAGTACTGAACCATCTCCGTAGCAATATCTGTATCGCGGATAGCAGCCTCTGCGGACTGGGTGTTCTCTACGATGTTGTTCAGGTTGTTGATGGTGTGCTCCAGACGGTTCTGGATAGCACCAAGGTCAGATCTCTGAGAAGATACGATCTGCAGAGCGCCCTTGATGAATGCATTAAGGGAGTTGAAGTCCTTGGTGGAAGCAACCGTTGCAGCATCACCGCCTACAAGGTTCTGGAAGGTTGTAACCAGCTTCGTAGCCATCGTGGAATCCATAGCCTTCATGTTGTAGGTCTTGGTGCCGCTGTTAACCGTGCTGAAGGATGTCGTAGGAGAAGCAGATACCGAACCCTGAATCGTTCCAGCAGAACCGGAAACCTGATAAGATGTAACCTGTACATTCGTGGTGCCAGCGGTTAACGCATTGAAAGTGATTGCGCCATACAGCTTACTGTCTTCGGACTTACCATTCTCCCAAGTACCGATGTAGCTTGCCAGACCTACCATACTCATGTTCTTGATGGAGATGTCGATGTGCTGACCTGCCTCAGCGCCTACCTGGATACCCTTGATGAACTTACCGTCTAACAGGTTCATCTCGTTGAAGGTCGTGGTACTCTGTACACGGTCAACCTCACTCATCAACTGACCGATCTCAGCCTGGATGGAAGCACGATCAGAAGTGGTCAGGGTTCCGTTCTCACCCTTAACTGCCAGCTCGTTCATTCTCTGGAGCATATCCTCAACTTCGTTGAGAGCGCCCTCAGCGGTCTGTACTACGCTGATACCATCCTGTGCGTTAGCGGAAGCCTGGGTAAGACCTCTTACCTGTCTTCTCATCTTCTCGGAAATGGAAAGCCCTGCTGCATCATCTGCTGCACGGTTGATCTTGTAACCGGAAGATAACTTCTCTGTAGACTTAGCCTGAGAAGAAGTGGTCAGTCCTAACATTCTGTTAGAGTTCATCGCTGTAATATTGTGTTTTACTATCATACTATATTCCTCCTTGAATTTTTCGCGGCATCCTTGCCGCCTTTTTGTTTTTGTGGCTCCTCCTCCGTCCCGTCCGCTGACATCGGTCTTGCCACTGCCTTCAAGTAAATGTTTTACTTTACTTGTTATATATATCGGTGGGAATTCGATATACTTTAGACCCCCGAGAAAAAAATTTTAAATTTTTTCTCGGGGGTCTTTTTTACTTTTTATTATCATAGAACTGTGGATCGACAAAGTTTAAGCGGTTCATATTATTATAGTAGTTCTGGCTTGCCTTCATCTTGGACGTCGCTTTGCCGATCCGCTGCCTGCTCTTCTTAAACTGTTTCTCCGCCTGGAGCTTGTTGCGCATTCTGGCTGCGTTGATGCCCACCACTTTCTCCGTGATCTCGGCAATCAGCTCCTGCATCCGCCTGATTTCCCCACGGTAAACCGACTTGTTCTTAATCAATTCCTCCCGGATCCTATCGTACACCGCCTCGAATCCCTCGTCGAGAAGTTCCAGTTTCTCCGCCAGCTCGCCCATACGGTCCGCGGAAACATCAAGCGCCTCCAGATCCAGTTCATCCTGCCTAAGCAGAGTTTCCTGCGCCTCATTCTCCTTTATGATCTCGTCGAGAATCCGGCTTTTCTTCTCCAGACTTTCTACCAGAACCTGTGCACTGCTCAAACCCATGCTTCCACCTCTCTACGTGTGTTGATTATTCTTCCGCATGACTTCCTTCCAAGTGTCGCGGACACTCCGAAGGTGCATATTGATCTCCTCAAGAATCTCTGTGTCTTTCTTGATATTTGCCTCTAACAGCCGCTGGAGCAGATACACGTAAATTCTGTCAAAATCTTCTGCCACCGGATACTTGTGATCCAGGGTATTGCGGAATTCCTCGATAATACGCTGCGTCTTTTTGATGTTTATATGCGCTTTCTCGATTTCGCCATGTTCTATGGCAACAATAGCGATATTAACAAATTTGATCGCCCCCTCATAGAGCATCAATGTCACTTCCGCCGGGGAAGCCGTCAAAATTTTATTGGTTGTATATTCCGCAAAGGGATTACGTGCCGGCATAGCTTTTCTCCTCCTTGATCCTACCTGCCACCTATTGTAAGACATATGCCCCTCAAAAGTCAACGCTCCGCCGCAAAACAGCGGAGCGTAACCCTCGTGACATCCGTCAGGCTCCTGCGGTCTTTGTCGCATTTCTTACGGAAATCAGCCTCCAAACAGGCTGGAGAGCGAATTGTTCTTGGATTCTAGCTTGGAAAGCGCGGTCTCCATAGCCGAGAACTTCGCATACCACTTATCCATGTAAGCGTTCAGTTTTTCTTCCTGCTCCTTGATCTTCTTGGTATACTCGTCGTAGTCCTCTTTCATCTTCTTGTCATTGTAGACGGTGAGCGCACTGCTCATCTTCGTGGGAGACATCTTCTCCGCGATCGTATCATGCAGGTTGCCGGTCAGTTTCGTGAAGAAACTCATCACCGCATCCGGATCTGACTCGATCATACTTCTCAGGTCGGGTTTGCCTGCCTCGGGTTCCCAGCTGAGCGGATCGTCCTTATTCCCGAGGATATGGTATGCGTTCCTCTCATTGTCCTTCGCCTTGAAGTAACTCTGCGTCTCAATACCGAAATCCGCGAGAGACACGGTCTTGCCGCCGATATTCATGGTCATCATCATATCCATTCTCAAAGCGGAGGATACGTTACTCAACGTAGAATCCCTGCGCAGCAGAGAGTCCTTGATCTTCTTCTCCCACTCCTCAATCTCACTATCGGAGAGTGCCTCTTTCTCCTCGGAGAGAAGCGGTTCATATCCCGAAGAAGACTCGGCGTTGTAAAGCGCATCCATCTCGTTCATCAGATCGCTGTACGTCTTGATGAAATCCTTGATCATATCATAGACGCCGTCCGTATCCGTCTTGGTTGACACGGTGACTTCCTTATCGGTCTGTTCCAGAGCCGTAATCTGCATGCCGTTCACGGTCAGCGTATCGGTGGAAGATGTATATTTAACGCCGTCTACCACAATTTCAGCGTCCTCACCCGAAACTTTGGTTCCGCCATTCTTGTCATTCCCAAGCTGTTCCTTCAACGCGGCATCTTTGATTTCAAACGTTCCATCAGGCTTATGCTCCACCTTAGCCATCATCTTCTGCGCCTCAGCCACCCTCCTGTCAAACTCCTGGGCAACCGCCGCGCTCACCACACCCGCACCAACCGGGCTTCCATCTGCAACCACAGTGCCGGATGCATCTTTCTCCCTATAAATCTCCTTACCGTTGCTATCCGTGGAACAGTCAAACTTTGCAGCATTGGCATTGAACTTATCCGTATTTGCCTTCTTCTTTTCTACGTTCTGGTCAAAGGCGCTGTAAACGCTGTAGACTTCTTTTGCCTTGTTGATCTCGGACTGTTTGTCGCTGACATCCTTGGAAGCATTTACAACATCCGCCGCCGCCGCGTCCACATCCGCCTGCGTCACGCCTGCAACATTGTTGGCAAGATCCTCCTGTACCTTCTTCAAAGCCTCCTGCTTCTCACTCAGAGTCTTCTGCCGTGCTTCCAGTTCCTGCATCAGACCGCCCGCACGCTCATAAACCGGATTGCCATCCTTATCAAACTTGGGGTTTCCCTCCTCATCTTTTGCCTGCGTCGTCGTCTCCTCGCCATAGATCTTGTTATACAGCTTTTCTCCCGCGGCCTTGATCGCAGCCTGATCGGCATCTTTATCCCACGCGCTGTTATAGCCGCTTATCGTTAGATAGGCCTGATAATCGTCGTATTTGTTACCTGCGTTTTCACTGATTTCCTTCAGGGTATCCAGATTCTTCTGGTTCGCCTTGTCACAGTTCTCATTGTCCTTCTTCAGCTGATCGTTCTCCGCTTTCAGCGCCTTCAGTCGTCTCTGCGTCTCTTCTTCGATCAGTTTCTTGTACTCATCCGAATAACCAAAAGCCGTCTCATAATCGGTAATTCCAGTATAATTCGGAAGACCTCCCGTAAAATCGTTCGCATACTTTGACCAGACAGCATACTCTCCGCCTTCCGCCGTCAGTTTTTCCAAGTCGCTTGCAGACATCAGCTTTAATGTCTTCAAAGCTTCCATGCCGGCCGCATCATTTCCCGTCAGGAAGAACTCTCCCTCCTTGCCGGACGCCCATGAGTTAAGGTAAATGCGCTGGTTATCCTGATCGAAACTGACTTTCAGCGCCGTATTATCGTTGACCGCCTTCACAAAATCGTTGACTGTCATATCCGCGCTGACGTTGACGTCCACAAAGTTGCCTGCTGCGTCACTGAGCCGGATGCTGCCGGAACCAAAATCAGTGCCCCCGTTAAGCTGTTTCAAAGTGACATTTCCCGTGTAATGTGTGTTCCCATTCGCCAAGCTTCCACTGGTCAGGGAAGCCTGCCTTGAAAGCCTGTTCACCAACACCTTATGGGCGCCGTCCACATTGCCGCCTGATACCATGAGGGCATTGGAATTGGACACAACCGTCTTCTTTTTCAGATAAGAAGACTGCAGACGCAGATCATCCAGTTTCTGGTAGAAACTGTAAATCTTCGTGTTCAGAGACTTCCATGCGTCCTGTTTCCATGAAAGTTTCTTCTGTTCCTTTACCAGTTTGTTTTTCTTATAGCTCTGTGCCGAAACCAGCTCGTTGATAATACTCTCGGTATCAAGTCCCGAGTACATGCCCGTAATTCTGATAGCCATTGTCGTCTCCTCCTAACTGTCTATAGCTTCTCGTCCACAAGGATACCTGCCATTTCCCAGATTTTGGCGATCATGTCAAGAGTCTTCTCCGGCGGAAACTCCTTAATAACCTCCTTCGTCTCCTTATCCATGATCTTAATCATAATCCTGTTCGTGTCCTCGTGAACGCCAAAAACAGCCTCTTCGTTGCTGTTGTTGATCTTTCTGTTCATCTCCGCGATCGCTTTTTTAAGCTGCTCAGACTTCTGCTGCGTCTGCTTGGTGTTCACCTGCTGCTGGGCGTTCGTCTGCTGCTGTGTCTTCGCATTCGCCTGCTGCTGGCTTCCTGCTTCTTCGCCGCTCTTATCGTCCTCCGGCTGCGATCTCGTCACGGACGCGGTCGTCTCATCGACATTAACCGTCTGCCCATCCTCCGGAACTTCCGTGTTCACCGGTGCCACTACCTGGGGTTTGGATGCTGCCTGTGCCTGGTAAGTCATAGCACTGTTTAATGGTTCAATTGTTGCCATCGTCAATCACCTCCGTGTGATATTTGTAAAAAATTATGGAATCGTCTCACGATAACGTCCGCCGCAGGCGTACAGACAGACGCAATCTCTTGTAATCTATATCGGAAAAAACACGCAAAAATTTAGGAAAACCAGAAAAATAGTTAAAATAACTTTTAAAATTTGAAATTGTGCCGCATTTCCTATATAATAATCCCATCAACCCAGTAAGCAGATCGGAGACCTGAGTCCATGAGCAACTATAAAATGTGCATGATCCCGGCTTATCCGCTGGAAAACGTGCAGCTTTTAAAAGACCGCGTAATTTTCCCCTACGTCTGTTACCGCACATTCGGGGAAAGTCTGCGTCTCGTCACTAAATGCACGGAAGACTATCCCTACCTGTCCTACCTTGAAGGGGTAGATTTAATTCCCCTGCCGGAAGACCAGCCCCACATGGAGGCGGCGGTACGTTATATGTCCGAACATGCCGAAGAGATTGATCTCCTCTTTCTCTTTGGCGCGAGAGGCGAATACATGAAACTTGCACGCACCTACAAATCCCTGCGTCCCGACGGCATCATCTATCTGAAGCTGGATACCAACATCGACTGGGCAAACGCTTACCCCCTTCATGATAGTCAGTTTTCCATTTTCTTAAAGGACTGCGACATCATCAGCTGCGAGGCAAGGCGGCTCCAGTCCTTTCTCTATAAAAAATGGCAGCGTCCCGTCGAGTATATCCCCAACGGCGTCTATTATCCCCTCTATCCTGAAGCCGGCAGCGTCTGTTTTGAGGAAAAGGAAAATATGATTCTCACAGTAGGAAGGCTGGGCACCGCCCAGAAAAACACCTTGCTTCTGCTGTATGCCTACGCTCTTGCCTTCCTGC
The DNA here is from genome assembly GCA_003611805.1 of bacterium 1xD42-87. GTDB lineage: Bacteria > Bacillota > Clostridia > Lachnospirales > Lachnospiraceae > UBA3282. Next base: position 147,303 of record RAYM01000016.1, read on the forward strand.
AGCTTAAAGAGCCGTGGGATCTTGTAATGGTGGGAAGTGTCACCCCTGAATTTCAATCGGAGTATGAGGAATTCTGCAGACGTTTTCCTCCCCTGGCTCCCCACATCCGCCTGACAGGAAATATCACGGACAAGCGGACGCTCCACCAATACTATAAAAAAGCCAAAATTTTTGCCCTGCCCTCCCGCGGAGAGGGCGGCAGCCCCAATGTATTCTCGGAAGCCGCCATTTTCGGATGCACTGTCATTGCCACCAATGTGGACGCTGCTCCGGACATGACCGACAATGGTCGTGTCGGCAGAATTTCCCTGGACACGGAAGACTTTGACAGCTTCGCCAAAGAGCTTGCCGCACTTTGTCTCAATCCAGACTATCTGGCACGCAACTTTCACGAAATGCGGTCTTACATGAAGGAATTTTTCGATTATGAGCATCTGGCAGTCCGGCTCCAAATGCTGGTACAACTGCAATCATTGAAGAGGAGTCACTCATGAACATACAGATCACTGACACCTGTATCACTCTAGGGGAAGGCGTGGAATCTTTCCTTCTTTTTGAAAAGCCGGCCCTTCCGAATTATCAGAACGTCACCGCAAGACCTTATATTTCTATCTATTTGGGGGACGGCGCAACGATCTGGTCCCGGTTACAGGTCTGCACGGAACTTTTGGCGGATTTTTGTCACGAAGATCCCTATTACGGCTGTTATGCTTTGCTTTTCCGCCGGCTCTGCCCCCTGTTGCTCTCCTCCAGCCAGCCCAAAAATGTGGTCTCCTACGGTCCGCCTGCGGACTGCGGTGTATACCGTGTCTTTCAGGACTTTATGACCTTTTTGCAGGAGGGGAGTGCCCTGACAGCACTGTCACAAAGCTCATACGCCTTCACAGCCCTCAAGGAGAGTTCCTGTCATGCTTTCCTCTACTGTCTGGATGTGTTTCCTTCCCTGCCTGCAGTCTGCGATGCCATCAGTAAAGTAAGACCGGGAGGACTCGTTTTGCTCTATACCATAAAAGAACCGCTGCCCGCAGGACTCAACGAACTGTGCGTGCACGCTGAGAAAGACTGTTTCGCCCACTGTACGGTCTACGTCTTCACCATAGATGAATCCCTCTCTGCACTTGCCCTCGCAAACGGCTCCGAGAATGCGATTCTCTCCCGTGCGGAAGAAGTGCTGAAACGGGCGAACGATCTGCAGAATCTGGTTCACGCCATGCTTACGGGCACTCCTCTGCCCGGCGACGCCTATTTTATTGCCGTAACGATTTTACAGCAGACAGAGGAAATCCTTCTCTCCCTGTACGACTATCTGGAGGATGACGAGCTGCCTGTCAACGCAAACGCTCTAAAGGAATGCATTCTCAATTATTATGGGGGAATCAGACGTCAGTGTGAACTGACCTCTTACAGGGAAAAACTGACACAATCGTCGGAACTCTTTTTTGCCGCCGTTGAGCGGGAGTTCCAATGAGGAGAATACCGCCATGGAAATTTTATTTTACCGCTACAACAGCATATGCGAGCCTGACATCCTGCAGGTCTTCACAAATTTCGGCATCACGGTGCACACGGAGGAGCTGGAGATGCACAACAAGCGGGCGACTCCCCGTGAATGCGCCGAGAAAGTTTCCGGCTGGATTCTGCGGCGTCCCCTCGCTTTTGTATTCAGCATTAACTTTTTCCCCGCTGTCTCCTACACGTGTGAGAAATTAAAGGTACCGTATGTGTGCTGGAGCGTGGATTCTCCTGTACCCGAACTTTTTTCCAACGCCCTGAAAAATACATACAACCGTATTTTTCTGTTTGACCGGGCGCAGTACCGGCTCTTCTCCCCAATCAACCCGAAGTGCATTTTTCACCTGCCACTCGCCACGAATGTGAAACAGTGGGAAAAAATCATACTTGACATGACAGAAGAAGATTATGGCGCTTACGGGGCAGACGTTTCCTTTATCGGCTCCCTCTATACGGAAAAAAGCAAATATGACGGGCTGACACTCTCCGACCACACCCGCGGTTTTGTGGACGGAATGATCGAGGCACAGCTCAAGGTATACGGCTGCAACTTTATCCCGGAAAGTCTGACGGAGGAGGTAATCCGTGAAATCTCGGAAGCCGATTCCGCCTTCTATAAAAGTGAAGACGCATATGCCGATATGTCCCGCTACCTCGTGGCGCACCAGTATATCGGCATGAAACTTGCCGCCGTGGAGCGGGAGCGCACCTTAAACCGTCTCGCCAGGCACTTTCACGTCACCCTCCACACCAGAAGCGACGTTTCCCGTCTCCCCAAAGTGCACTGTAAAGGCGGTGTCAGCACGCTGACCGAAATGCCAAAAGTCTTTCAGGCGAGCAAAATCAATTTGAACATGACCATGCGCCCCATAGAGACCGGTCTCTCCCTGCGCGTCTGGGACATCCTCGGCTGCGGCGGTTTCCTCCTCACCAACTATCAGGCGGAAATCCCGGACTATTTCGTGATCGGGCGCGACCTTGAAACTTATGAATCCATGGAGGAATTAGAAGAGAAAGTCCGCTATTATTTATCTCACGACGAAGAACGGGTTGAGATCGCTATCAACGGATACGAAACGGTAGCAAAATACCATACATACGAGATAAGATTAGCTCAAATGCTCAAGAAACTTACTGAAGCTATGAAATGATAATATGTAACTATGTAGCTGCGCGGAGCGGGCAAAGATAATCCCCGCCCCGCGCTCTATTATTTTATCCCAACAAATTCTTCAGCGCCTCCATGCTGTCCACATCCCCGGCTTCTTTATTCGCATTCTGAATCTGCATATAAACTTCCTTACGATACACAGGCACTTCTCTCGGTGCACTAATGCCAAGCTTTACCTGCTCTCCTTTGATTTCAAGAATTGTGATCTCCACATTATTGTTAATCACAAGCGCCTCATTCTTTTTTCTGGATAAAGCTAACATTTACTCACCTGCCTTCTTCTTATTCGCATTGAGGATATCATAGATGGGATATTTAACCGTATAGTCGTCTCCCTCCACAATCACCTGTGTCGCCAGTCTCTGTGCCGCATTGATCACGATGGGACCCTTCAAATTCACGGTCATCTTCTCAATATCCTTCGGCACCGTCACCGTCACCATCACCAGCAGTTCGTCCGGCTGCAGCTCGCCGATGTTTTTCAGCAGCTCATCATCCACCTCCGGATTATAGTCGGGACGCACGATCAACGGATCCATCACAGGCATGGCAAACGTCGGTTCCTGCAGAGACTGCATCCATTGAATCGTATCCGTACCCTTCTCCTCATCATGTATCAGTGCGAAATCCTGCAGGTCCGGGAATCCAATAATCCCGCCGGGGAAATGTATGATTTTCTCATCATCAATCGTAATCTCTCCGAATACCCTCGTTGTAATCTGCATACCTTTTTCCTTTCTACTGTTTCACCCTAAATCTGCCCGACTCATTGCTTATCAAATATAATTCATCAAATTCGTCTGCATAATCTTTCCGGTTGCCATGAGCGCAGCATTGTAGGTCAGCTCGGAAGCAGTCAGCTCCACAGCCACCTCCGTGATATCAATGCCCTCGTTGTCCTGCTGCAGCTCCTTGAAGGTTGCCTTCTGGTTCGTCAGCCTGGTGGAAATCAACTCCAGACGGCTTCCTCTCGTAGCGCTGTCTGTCATCGCCACCCGGGCATCGTCCGAATACTGCTGGTACTTTGTCATCTGGTTCTCAAACTTGGTTTGAATGCTGTCACGGATATACGTTTTCGCCTTGCTCACACCTTCCAGACGCAGCGTCAGATCCTTATACTCGTCGGAATCCTCCTCGTACTCCTTGCGCTTCTTCTCCAGATCCGCCTCTAACGTCTCGATATCCTCAAGCTGCTTGATATAGTGCTCAAAATCGTCCATATCCCTCTGCACGTTATGGGTGAATATCTCATCCGCGCGGGTATTCACCTGAATCTGCTGGTTGTAACCCACATCATAATAGATATCCTGATCCCTGCCCTCGTCTCGCTGGGTATTGTATGCAGTCTTCCGATACTGGGGCGGATTCTCGTTCGGTCCCGTCGTCCGCAGGGTCTCTGTACACTTGAAATAATGTACCGGGTTGATGTCCCCACTCTGCCAGCTGGACTTATTATAGTTTATCTGGAAACCTCCCGTACTGTCATTAAAAGCCGTCTCGCTGAAGTTTTTATCATAAAAGTCTTTGGAAAACGCCAGTTCTCCGCTGGTGGGAATATAAGCAATCCCTGTACAGGTGCCCTCCGAGATGGCTTTATATGCCTCCTCCTGATCCTGAAACTCCTGCACATCAAGCGCTGTCTCCGCTGTCAGCAGGTCCGCCGGCAGGGTAACCGGGGGGGTCGCCGTAGGGTCAGGCTCCAGCACGTTACCGGCAGAATCCGTCGCGCTCAACACCTTCACTTGCGCCTTAAGCCCGCCGTTAGCGCCCGGTGTAGCGCCAGCCTGCGCCGTTATCTCCACCTTGACATTCCTGTATACATTATTTGTAGCAGCATCCGTATACACCGGCAGCGTGACAGTCAGCTTTTGGGGATTACCCTCCATATCCGTACCGCTCAGCGAATCCAGATTATTATAAGAAATCCTAAAGCGGTATAACGTATCGTTTTGTACGTTCTGCTCGTATGAATTCGTATCGGTAATGCCGGGCGCCGTTGCCGGTCCTGTTCCCGTCAGATTTCCATTGAGGTTCTCACTCAGTTTCTCATAACCCGTATAGCTGATCTCACTGATATCATGGAAACCAAACGATTCATTGATATTATAGGAAATCGGATGTAAATCCATCTCCTTTTTGTCCTCATCGGTGAAAGTCACCGGAAGATCCGTTCTGTATCCCGAGAAAATGTAGCGTCCAGCATAGTCCACATTCGCACAGGTGTAAAACTCCGCGGTCATCTGCTTCATCTGGGACAGCAGAATCCGCAGTTCATCCGACGTCTGGTATTTGTTCGGCGCGGTCATTGCCTGCTTGTAAAGATCCTCGAGCACGCCGTCCACCGTCTTCATCGCGTCAGCCGTCAGCGTCAGCCACTGGTCCGCATCCTTCGCGTTCCTGTCATTATACTGCGTTACCGCGGTCACATTGCTCCGCAGACGGAGCGCCCTGATCGCCACTACCGGATCGTCGGAGGGACGCACGATCTTACTCTGGGTTGTCATCTGGTTGGTGAGCTTATCCTGTAAGATCTTGTTCTGGTTGATGTTGTATGCGGAATTGTTCCGCATAATCTTATTTGTCATTCTCATAAGTTACAGCCCTCTTTCTTAACAATTAAACACCCGTCTGCAGTATCAGTCTGTCATAAATTTCAGTCAGCACATTGATCATCTTGGATGCCAGCGTGTATGAGTTTTCATACTTCACCAGATTCATTGCCTCTTCGTCCTCGTCAACGCCTGAGATGGAAGTCCTCTGGTTGTCAATATTCGTCTCCAAGCTGAAATAAGTCGCATAGAAAGTCTCGGCATTGCTGGCATTCAGCGTCGCATCCGACAGCACACACTCAAGGAAACCGCCCGCATCCCTGCCCCGGAAGCTAAACTGGTTCTTGTCTGTCAGCATGGAAATCACCGCCCACACCTGATCGCACTGCTCCTTGCCCTCTATCTCATCGACCCCGTCGCCCGGCGGCGTCGTGTTTTGATCTGTACCGACGCCGTCGTTTTTGTCAATGTCCTTCCTGGTTCCCAGAAGGTCCGGATTCTTCACCACAGCGTCAAGAAGGGTTATATTGCCCGCCGTTATATTGTAGTAGCCGGTATTCTCCCCGTTCGGCGCGGACATATCCAGTTCTTTCTGCGTATACTGCCCATCCTGTCTGACGTAGTCCGCGGTAAAGAGGATATCCGCTTTTTTCGGCGGATCCTCCGCCGTCAGGCCCTCCTTGAAAATATCGTTTACCTTCTTCGTAAACTCACGCACCCACTCGTTCATCTGGCTTATATAATAAGGCACGCCCTGATAGTTCATCTCGCCGCCTATGGAGACTTCCGACCATGTCTTTTCCTGTGTCAGCGGCATATCGCTCTTGTTATTGTCAATGGTAAAGGTATACTCGCCATTGCCGTTGTAAACCCATTTTGTATAATAGTAAAGCTGGTTTCCAATATTGATCACACCGCCCGTATCGGAAAGATTACACTTCGACATATCCTGCAGATAGGGTTCCGTCGTCTTGATGGTCACCGTGGAGATGCTCTTATGGAAAGCCACGTTTGTAGCCGTCCCCTTAAAGTATTCCCCGTTATTTCCGTCGCGCATCTCGATCAGGCCGCGGAGTATGCCGCCCATGGAAGCGTTGTACAGACTGAATTCTATCCCATCGCTCCACATGATATCATAAAGACCGTCCACGTCGGACTGGTGCACCTTCTCGTCGTCCGGGCGGGACACGCAGGTCAGCGTTCTGTACTGGTCCATATCCACCAGCGTCTGCCCGCCGGCAATCTTTACTATGTATCTGTGCGCCGCCGTCGGGTTACCCTCCTGATCCACAATCGGCAGCTCCTGCGTCTGCACGTCCACAATCGCGGAAAGTTCGTCGATCAGCATGTCTCTCTTATCCCGGAGCTCATTTGCCAGACTGCCTGTCAGCTCGATCGTATTGATCTGCTTGTTCACAGTCGCCAGATCCTGCGCGATGGAGTTGATCTGATCCGCCCGGATCTTGATCTCGTCGTTCACATCCGACTGGAGATCCCTGAGATCCCCGTACATGTTATTGAAATAATCCGTCAGCGCCTTCGCCGCGCCCAGAAACTGCGCTTTATTCTCGGTGCTGACATTTTTCGTGATTTCCTGAAGCGTCACACCGATCTGGTCAAAGAGCGTCTTGAACCCCGTCTTGTTGTCGTCCTTAAAATACTCCTGAATCATATTGCAGTAGTAGAGTTTCGCATCATACTCGCCGAGCTTCGTCTCGTTAGCCCAGTATTTCTGATCGTAGAAAAGATCCCTCACACGCTCGATCGCCAGCGTCTCCACGCCCGCGCCGGCACAGCCGTATGTGGCAAACACCCGCAGCGCGTTAGCCGCCTCCGTCTTTACCTCCTGCCTGCTGTAGCCTGCCGTCTGCACATTGCTGATGTTGTTGCCTGTGGTATTCAGCGCGGCGTTTGCGGCACGCAGTCCCGATGATGCAATTGTCAGTCCAAAAAATGTAGATGCCATATCATTATCCCTTCTTTTTTAACCGATTAGCGTCCCAGTGTGGAAAGCAGATGATCCATCATTTCGCTGATTACGTTGATGTATCTGCTGGATGCGTTGTAAGCGTTCTGGTACATGATCATATTGGTCAGCTCCTCGTCGGAGGATACACCCACGATCTGTTCCCTCGCATACAGCAAAGCGTCCGTAGCTACGTTCTGGTTATCCTGCACCGCCCGGAACACCGATCCGGTGTTTGCAATCTGGGATACCAGATTCTTATAATAATCTTTGAAGCACAACGGCGTCTGCACGTTGGGATTTAATGTGTAAATCGTCTCCTCGAAAGCTTTCTTCAAAGCCTCCATTGTCTCGTGGTCCTCGGAATGCTCACCCAGACGGAAAGACAACAGGGATGGATTCTGCCGGAGCTCCTGATTGATCAGGATATTTCTCACCGTCCAGCTCGTCTCCGCCGTTCCGTCCTCCGCTACCATCAGTTCAAAAAGCTGATAAGGATTGCCGTTTTCATCCCGCATATACGTGGAATCGGGATTGAGCGCCGTCGCCCTTTCCGCCGCGTCCGCAAGAACCGAATTGATCTTGGTGGCAACAATATGCACAAGCTTGTCGAACTGCGCCTGCACGTTCATCACGACAGACTGCTCGACGTGCGTATTGTACCAGCCCTCCTCGTACTTTCCGTCAGGATTGATATTGTCAAGTTCCCTGTAAGTTGCCCTGTGGTCGCCACGCGCCAGCAGTATACCCTTCAGCGAACCGATGTCCGTATTATATTGCGAGGAGATCTTCTGGGTCAGGTCAAAAACCTCAGCCCCCTCTATATTCTCCTTGGAAACAATGGGATTGCCGTCCTTGTCAAATTTGTCAAAGTGCGCCAGCCTCTTCCAGTAAGGCGTGTAAAAACCTGTCTGCGGATCCTGATAAAGGCTCATTTCGTTGACCAGACTGCCCTTCACCAGATCCACCTGCTCAAAGCGGACGCTCACATAACCCGAAGCATCCTCGGAGTAGGTGATATTGCCCAGCTTCGCCAGCTCGTCCAGAAGGTAGTTCCTGCGGTCACGCAGATCGTTCGCGTGCTCCGGGCCACCCTCCACTCTCACAATCGCACGGTTCAACGCTTCAATTTCCTGCGCGTAGCTGTTGATCTTATCAACGTCCTTCTTGACCTTTTGGTTCATATTATCCTGATATTCGCAAAGGCTGTTGTATACTTTCTGCGCCTTCGTGATGAACTCATATGCCTTCGTCACGAACAGGTTCTGGTTCACCGAAGCAGTCGGATCGTTCGCCAGCTCCTGCACCGCGCCCCAAAGTCCTTCCTTCGTGTTCGCATCATTGTGATCGCCGATAAGCGCCGTGGAAAACTCGTGCCCCTCGTTGGATTCTCCCAGAATATATTCTATCTCTTCCAGAGCCGACGACGAAATATCATAAAAAGACCGCCGCCCCGATTCGCGGCGATAGTTTTTATCCAGTATAAAATCTCTTTCCTGTCTTGTTCGGGTATAATTGACACCTAGACCCGTCTGTATCCAGTTGCGCGCAGTATCCCTCGAGTGCGTGACATAATTTCTCGTACCCTGCTGTACCTGCTGTCTGGTATACCCCTGAGTGTCCAGATTAGACATGTTATGCGCCGTGGTATTCAGCGCATTATCTGATGTTCTCAATCCTGATACGCCTATATAAAGGCTTCCAAATAATGACATACTCCACCGTCCTTAACAATTATTGCTTGGCGTCAAAAGCCTTGTTGACCGTGCCGATCACATCACCGGTACTGCAGGCGCCCCTGTTATAATTCGCCGTCTCCGGCGCTTTATTCATGGACTGTAAAACCTGCATGTTAAACTGCACCATCTCAAGCGCGCTCTCGATCAACTCCCTGTTCTGCTCGTTGACCCGTTTTACCGCATGGACATTCCTGCGCAGTTCGTCAAATACCGATGCCAGTTCCGCCTGTTCCTGTGGCCTAGCCGCCAGCATTTTAATCAAATCCGCAATCTTCAGCTTCGTAACATCCTTGTTAAGTACGTTCGCAATATCATTAACAGCGTCATTTCTCTGATTATCCAGATGATTGATTCTGCTTACGATGATTTGCTCCTCATCCGTGATCTGGGCTAAAGCTTTTACATCGTCAGATACAATGGCAGGTGTTTTTTTCATGGACAGCTCTAACAGATTCTTATATTCCTGATTTTCTTTTTTCAAAACCTCAATCAAGGCTTCCATCAAGCTTGCCACGTCAAACCCTTACCTTTCAATAGTTACTAGAGACTCTCAATCTCCTCATACCGCTTCATCAGCTTCTCAGCAAAGCTCTCACCGCTCACATGATATGTGCCGTTCGCGATGCCCGCCTTGATGGGAGCCGTCAGCTCGCTTCTGATATCTTCTGCCGCGGCAACCGCGTTCTTTGCCGTCTGGATATCCTTACCGATACTGGAGATCTGAATCTGGTCAGAATTCGCACTTTTGGCTGCGTTCTGCGTCTTGGCACGGCTCTTCGCGCCATAGACCTGCTGCACCTGTGTATAAGCCTCAATACGCATACGAATTTCCTCCTTCCTCCCAAGGTCCATCCCCATAAGAGATAACCTCATTCAATATCTTACATAATAGGTATCGGTTATTTTCCACAGGACTTTAGCGTTTCATGCAAAAAAATAAAAAGGCACGTTCACGCGATAAAGGAAAAAGCGGTCCGCCTCCGCATAAATGCTGAGGTAGTACCGCTTTTTCGATAATGCCGGCGACCGGAATCGAACCGGTACGGGAGGTTAGTCCCGCAGGATTTTAAGTCCTGTGCGTCTGCCAGTTCCGCCACGCCGGCAAAACCTGTGTATAAAAAGGAAATAGAACGACCCGGATGGGACTCGAACCCACGACCTCCGCCGTGACAGGGCGGCGCTCTAACCAACTGAGCCACCGGGCCAAAAATATTAAATTAGAAATGGACCTTCGGGGACTCGAACCCAGGACCGACCGGTTATGAGCCGGTTGCTCTAACCAACTGAGCTAAAGGTCCGTAACACTGAAATCCGTAAAACAATGACTCCAACGGGAATCGAACCCGTGTTACCGCCGTGAAAGGGCGATGTCTTAACCGCTTGACCATGGAGCCCCAACGAAGGTATGATACCATACTCCGCTCTGTTTGGCAAGGGAAAACGTCGTTCTTTTTCAGATCTTTTTGATGAAAAATTTTTTGTGAAAAGCCAATCATTTGAAACCGGCGGTTTCGTTATATACTAGTGAGGGGACATCCCCGGGAGGAACCATCTTGACGCGTGAAGATAAACTGATACAGAAAATCGAGCAGGGAGATCTCAGTGCTGCGGACGAATTGATCGCCATGTACTACCCGGAAATTCTCCGCTACTGCCTCTGGCATGCCCCAGACCGCTCCCTCGCGGAGGACGCCGTGCAGGAAACCTTTCTAAAAGCGCTGCGCTATTTTGACCGCTATACCCACAGGGGAAAGTTTAGGTCTTTTCTCTACCGGGTCGCCGCGAATACCTGCATTGATATGCAGAGAAAATACGGCCGTCCCGATATCTCGCTGGAGGAATCTGCGGCCGATCCTTATTATTTTGAACCGGCTTTCGAGGCCGTCCGGTCAGATATGGTACTGAGACAGCTCGTGGCCGGTCTGCCGGAAAACCAGCGGGAAATTGTTCTGCTGCGGTTCGGGCAGGATCTGACCCTTCGCGAAACGGCGGACGTGTTAAAGCTGCCGCTGCGGACAGTACAGTCCAGACTGCGTTCGGCCTTGAAAAGTCTAAAGGAGGAGCTTCGCCATGAAAAATGAACCGTTAAAAAACAATTCCCTTTATAAGGAAACAGATCTGAAGCAGGAATTAAGCCGGGCGCTGCATCAGCTCCCATACGAAACCGGTGATCCCCACTTGCAGGCCACGATTCTGCTTGCCAGAAAAGAAGCCTGCCGGATGCAGACGCGGGAGCGCATTTCCTTTGCCCGCTTTTTAAAAAAGCAGATCCCATTGATCGGCTGGAAGCTCTGGGGCATACAGGGTGTTTTCCTCGCGGCGGCATCCCGTGTCCTCTCTGATTGTTCCGGCTATCTGATAAGTCCCCCGCGTCTTGCCAGACTGCTGTTCTGTCTGTCCGTTGCGGTTTTTATGACTGCCCTGCCGCTGCTTTATCGTTCCATCCGCTGTCAGATGCAGGAAATCGAGGCGGCGTCTCGCTTTTCGTCGGTCAAACTGCTGCTGGCCAGGCTGATTGTCATCGGCATCGGGGATATTTTTCTTCTTGGCGGCCTCCTCTTTACTGCCACAGCCAAAACCGCTTTGCCCGCTGACATTGCTGTCATTTATTTATGCCTGCCGTTTCTTCTGGCGTGCGGCGGCTGCCTGTTTATGCTGGGCCACTTTCCTCCCGGCCGGTTTCTTGCAGGGAGCACACTCTTTTGCTTCGCGCTGCTGCTTCTGTTTTCGGTGCCTCTCCGGCAGAGCGCGCTGCTGTTTCACCCGTCTTATCAGGAGGGGCGGATCATCTTATGCGTCTGGTTATCTGTCTTTTGCGCATGCCAGCTCCGCTATATTATAAAGGCTTCCTCTTACGGGGAGCTGCAGATCATCTGATTGAAATGAAGGAGGATTACTATGGAATTATGTGTGGAACACCTTTCTAAGCAATTCAAAGATATCACTGCCGTAAACGACATTTCCCTGCAAATCACGCCCGGCGTATGGGGCCTTCTGGGTGCAAACGGCGCAGGCAAAACTACGCTTATGCGCATGATCGCAGGGATCATGAATCCCTCTTCCGGGCAAATCTGTTACGACGGGATTCCCATAAGAGAACTGGGCGAGAGCTACCGGGACGTGTTCGGCTACCTGCCGCAGGAATTTGGCTTTTATCCCGAATTTACCGTAAAAGACTATCTGGAATACGTGGCGGTCTTAAAAGGGCTTTCGGACAGGGACAGCAAGCGGCGGATTCATGAACTGCTGGAGCAGATGACGCTGTCCCATGTCAGGAACAAAAAAATCGTCAAATTATCCGGGGGAATGAAGCGGCGGGTCGGCATCGCGCAGGCCCTCTTAAACGAGCCGGAAATTCTGATTCTGGACGAACCTACCAGCGGGCTTGACCCCGGAGAGAGAGTGCGTTTCCGCAACCTGCTCTCTGAGTTTGCCCACGACCGCATTGTCCTGATTTCCACCCATATCGTCTCCGATGTGGAGTATATCGCCACGCAGAATGCCGTTATGAAGGGCGGAGAGCTGATCGCGCAGGGAACCACAGATGAACTGGTGAAGCTGGTGTCCGGAAAAGTGTGGACCGCGCAGATTCCGATGAGCCGTCTGTCGGAGTACGAGCGCAGGCTGTCCATCGTCAATATCCGCAATGAGGACAACGGCCGGATATCCATCCGTTATCTGGCCGATGCGCCCTGTACCAAAGATTCCAAACCGGCTTCACCCCATCTGGAAGATTTATATTTATGGCTGTTTCCACAGGAAGCCATCGACAGGAGGTAACCCAATGAAAATCAACATACGTTTCCTAAAAGTGGAACTGAAACGAATTTTGAAGACAAGACTGACACTGATTCTGCTGTCCGCCGCCCTGCTTCTCTCCTTCATCATGGCATGGCTGCCCACCACTTTTTCCTACAACAGCTATACGGACGCGCAGGGCCGTACGGTTGAGCTGCAGGGGCTTGCCTCCATCGCTTACGAAAAAGAATTGCAGGCGGATATTGCCGGAACGGTCACGCCCGAAAAAGTGCGGCAGGCCGTGGAAGACTATCAGACATGTCTGGCCAGATACGGCGCAGAAACTTCCTACGATCTTCCCGACGGCGTTTACGCGGCCGAAATCCTGCCCTATGCCCCGCTGCTGCACGGGATCCGGGAAGTTTTTGCCGATCCCGGTTCCGGCATTGCACCGGCCATTTTGGAAATTGATCCCGAAAAAGTGGACGATTATTACGATCTGTGTAGCGAGCGTATCGTATCTTTGATGAAGCAGGAGCAGAAAAAGCATCCCGCAGCGCGACAGGCCGCCGTTGACTTATATGGTCAAGTCTCGAGGCCGTATCTGTTTTTTCCTGGCTACAGCACCGACGCTATGGACTATCAGATTCTCCTTGCCTTTTTGCTCCTGCTTTTCTGCACTGTCATCGCCGCCCCTGTTTTCACTTCCGATTATCAGACCGGCGCGGACGATATCTTCCGTTGCACCAGATACGGCACGGCGAAATTTGCCGTAATAAAAGTTCTGGCCGCGTTTTTGATCTGCGGCGCTGCCTACTGTCTCTGCGCCGCCATTTACATCCTCGCATCAAACAGCCTCTGGGGCTGGGAGTGCACCAAAACTTCCATGCAGATGATGTATTCGATTATCAATCTGCCGGACAAAAACATCGGGCAGCTACAGGGATTTGTCGCCGTGTCCGGGCTGCTTGGCCTGTTGGCGGCGACCAGTCTTACCCTGTTTCTCTCCTCGCGAATCAGAAATGTGGTGACGTGCCTGTCAACTGCACTCCTGTTCTGTGTTCTGCCAATTATCATCTACATGGCCCTGCCAGAGGAACTCTCCGTCCGGCTTTACAGTGTCCTGCCCGCAGGGGCGGTCAGCCTGCAGACGAGCATCCTGTATGCCGCCGCAGATTTTAACTTCTGGAACATCGGCCCTTTGGCCGTCTGGCTGCCGCACGCCATGCTCGGCGCGTATGTGATAGAAATTCCGCTGTTTGCCGCCCTAACCGTCCACTCCCACACAACGCATAAGGTGAGATAAAGCGACGGCACCCCGCCTTTTTACAATTGTTCTGCCGCCATAATCAGTGCACCCATGGCGGCAGACTGCTTCGGTGCAGCGCAGGAAAAATCAGGCATAGCTTCCGCCACGGCCTCCCGCAGAAGAATGCGGTAAACCGTTTCATTCTCGGCCAGACCGCCAAGCAAGGCCACCTCGCCGCCCTTCATCCCAAGGCGTTTTACCGTCGCCGCCGCCTGGGCGGCAAGCGCCTTTGCATTCTTCCGCAGGATGGCATTGGCCACGGCATCGCCCGCCGCTGCCTCCCGCTCCACGATACGGGAACAAGCCGCCACAGCGCTCTTGTCGTTTCCGTAAACATAGGCCACCAGCTTTTCATGCGTGTCAAGCCCCATTTCTTCTTTCACAGCCTTCGTCAGTGACGTCGCTTCCCCGTATCCGTCCCAATCGCGGGTTACGGCTGACAGTGCATCTCTTCCAAGGGCATATCCGCTGCCCCCGTCGCCGATCAGATGCCCCCAGCCGCCGGTGCGCAGCCTCTCTCCGCTGTCATTTTTTCCAAAACAGAAGGTGCCTGTCCCAACTCCGATGCAGATCCCGGACTTTCCCTCCAAAGCCCCGCTCAGGGCGATTTCATGATCCCCCACCAGCCTCCAGTTGACAATACCTGCCTGCTCCATCGCCGTTTTTACCAACTCCTGCATATCGGGATTGCTGCAGCCCGCCGCACCGATGCACAGCGCGGCGCACTGTCCCGTCTCCTGCAAAAATGCGCAGATTTCTTCCAGCAGCGCGGCAAATCCCTCTTTTCCGATGCTGTTCACATTAAACGGGCCAAATCTTTGTTCTTTCACTATATTTCTGTCCAGATCGCTGCAAATGACAATCGTCTTCGTACCGCCGCCATCTATTCCGGCTATATATTTCATAAAAACCCCCGTTCTAAAAAAGTGCCTCTCACATCATTCCCCGCCCAAAAGATACGCCATGCCGCGCTGTAAGGCCTGATCCCAGAACACCCAGTCATGAATGCCTTCCCAGTGTTCAAAGCGGTTTCCTGCACCCTGCCTTTCTAAAAGCCGGGCAAACCGCTGGTTCTGCGGGTACAGGCCGTCACTCTCACCGCAGGCCGTATAAATCCTTGGCAGCGTCCCCGCATCCGCCTTCTTTGCCAGCGCAAACAGGTCACTTTCCTCCGGCACCTTCAATTCCATGCCGAAAATAGCCTGAAATTCCTTCTTTTCCTCCGGCCCTGCCGCCGCCACTCTGTCCGGCATATCTGTGACCGCCGAAAAGGCCGCACATCCGGCAAACTGCGCCGGCTGCCCAAACATACATTTCAGCGCCCCATATCCGCCCATGGACAGTCCCATAATATAATGATAACGCCTCTCACTGGAAAATCCGAAAAACCGGCGGCACACGGCGGGCAGTTCATCCGATACATAGCTGAAATACCGCACACCCATCGCCATATCCGTATAAAAGCTTCTCTGCACCTCCGGCATGACCACCGCCACATTATGCTCCCTCGCGTACCGCTCTACCGAAGTATAGCGCGACCAGCCGGTACAATTGTCCATAAGTCCGTGCAGCAGATACACTACTCTGATCTGATCCATCTGCGCCTGCTCGGGCAGAATAATCGTCAGCGACGTGTTCATCTTTAAACATTCCGAACTGAATGTACAGGTTATATGTGCCATATCTATTCCTCCTTTATGGCGGCCGATACTTTGCCGTCATTTCTCTCCAAAAGCGTTCTGGCCTCCTCCTCTCCAAGACCCCGCAAAAGCATCACAATCGCTGTCTTCGGACGGTAATCACATTGGATCAGAACCGTCTTAGCCTCCTCTTCCGTGACACAGGCGGCTTCACTGACAATCCGCTGGCACCGGTGTATCAGCTTTTCATTGGAAGGTTTCACGTCCACCATCAGATTGCCGTACACTTTGCCGAGCTTAATCATAGCTCCCGTGGAGAGCATATTCAGCACCATTTTCTGTGCGGTACCGCTCTTCATTCTGGTCGATCCCGTCACCACCTCCGGTCCAGGGGTGGGCGTGATGGCTACCTGCGCTTCCCTCTCTATCTCCGAACCGGGCGAACATGCCACGCCGATCACAGGCGCACCGCAGGACTTTGCGTATCTCATGGCGCCGATCACATAGGGTGTCCGGCCGGACGCCGCGATGCCTACCAGAACATCTCTGTCGCAAAAGCCGATCTCCTGCAAGTCCTCCGCTCCCAGCTTCTCATTGTCCTCCGCGCCTTCCACCGCCTCAAACATAGCCTCTTTTCCGCCTGCAATCAGACCGACCACCTGTCCCGGATCGGTGGAAAAAGTCGGCGGACACTCTGCGGCATCCAGCACCCCGAGTCTGCCGGAGGTACCGCAGCCGCTGTAGATCAGTCGCCCTCCCTCCCGCAGCTTGACCGAAATGATGTCGATGGCCTCAGCGATGCGCGCAAGCTCCCTCTCCACGGCATATGCCACTTTCTTATCCTCCTCGTTGATCAGACGAACCATCTCCAATGTCGAAAGCGTATCGATTTTCTCCGTATTACGATTTTTCTCCTCTGTAGCTATCTGTTTCCAGTCTTCCATAGCCGTTCTTCCTTTCCATTCTCCGTGTAGAATCAATTGGTAACGCTTACGATATCAGCGCTTTGTTTCTCCAGTTCCCCCTGAAATAATATATGTAATACACCGCCAGTACAATGAACCACGCATATGTCTCACTCCACCATACCGCCGTATATCCCCAGTATTCCACAGTGGACAGCGTGTAAGAAAAGAGAATCCGCAGCGCCAGCGCCAACAGCGCACAGGCTGTCGCATGAGCGCCGTCCCCCACTCCCTGAAACATGCCGTTCATCGGAAAATACGCCGCATACATCAGAATCGACGGCACCATCACCCGCAAATGCCTGACGCAGATCTGCGCAGCCGCGCTGTCTATGCCAAATCCCTGCACAAGCGGATCCATAAAACTATAGACCGCCGCCGCCAGAGCGATAGTAATGCCAAGAGACATACCGACCGCCTGCCATAACCCGGCAGGAATCCTCTCTTTTTTCCCCGCCCCCATATTCTGTCCGGCGTAGGTCGTCATGGTACTCTGAAACCCTTTGATGGGAATGGTAAGAAATCCCTGCAGGCGTACCACCACCGTAAAAGAAGCAATCATGGCCTGACCATAGGTGTTTACTAACCTCTGCAAAATTAAAATACCCACAGAAATCACGCTGTATTGCAGAGCCATGGGCATTCCCACCCGCAGCACGTCAAACGCCTTACAGGGCTCAAAAGATAACTCCCGCAGTTGAAAGCGGAGCGCTCTGTACTTCCTGTTCATATAGATGCCGCCCGCCGCACAGGCGCATAACTGGGAAATACCCGTGGCGGCTGCCGCCCCTGCAACGCCCCATATCCTTACAAATAACAAATCAAGCAAAATATTGACCGCCGAAGAGAGCAGCAGAAAATACAGTATGGAGCTGCTGTCCCCAACCGCCTGTAAGATCGCCGCAAAAATATTGTAGCCGAACTGGAATACCAGTCCCAACGCGTAAATCCTGAAATACGAAGCGGCAAGCCCCAGCATGGGCTCCGGCACCTGCAATACATTCTTCAAAATAAATTCCCCGGCAAGCAGACCAGTAAGCGAAACCGCTATCCCCATTCCCGTCATAAGGCAGATCGCAGTGGAAGCATATTTCCGAAGCCGCTCCTCCTGCGCTGCCCCGCAGCACTGGGCCGCCAGCACACCCGCTCCGATAGAAAAGCCGATTGCCAGCGCTGTAAAAAGCTCCGTCAGGCTGGCACAGGATCCCACTGCGGAGAGCGCCCGCTCCCCCACCAGATTTCCGACAATCAGCGTATCGGCCGTATGGTATAATTGCTGCAGCAGATTTCCTGCCATAAGCGGGACAGAAAATGACAGTATGATCTTCCATGGCGCACCGGCTGTCATATCTCTCATCATCGTTGCACCCCCTGCCTTCAGCAGAGATTACACGCTACGAAATGGCCCTCTGCAATCTCCCGCACTGCGTTGTCTTTTTTACATTTTTCCGTCGCATAAGGACAGCGGTGCGCAAAACGGCATCCGGGTTCCGGATCAATCGGGTTAGACACTTCCCCTGATAAAACAAAACGTTCCCTTTTTCGACTGGATAAGTCAATGGTCGGAATCGCCGCAAGCAGCGCCTTTGTGTAGGGATGCGCCGGATTTTCAAACAGCTCCTCCGTCTTCGCCCGTTCCACCACCTGCCCCATATACATTACCATGATTTCGTCGCTGATATGCTTAACCACACACAGGTCATGGGTGATAAACATATAAGACAGCTTCTTTTGTTCCTGCAAGTCCATCAGCAGGTTTAAGATCTGCGCCTGAATCGACACATCCAGCGCGGACACCGGTTCATCGCATACGATAAACTTCGGATCCAGCGTCATTGCCCTGGCAAGACCCACACGCTGCCGCAGTCCTCCGTCCAGTTCATGGGGATAGAGATTGGCATGGTTGGCGGGCAGACCGCACAGCTCCATGATCTCCTCCACACGCCTGCTGATCTCCTTCTTATCCCTTATGTCCCCGCAGGTCTCAAGCGGTTCCGAAATCAGCCCGCGCACAGACATTCTGGGATCCAGGGAACTGTAGGGATCCTGAAATACCATCTGCATATCGGCTTTTACTTTTTTCATCTCTCTCTTATTGCATTTTAGAATATCCTGCCCGTTAAACAGCACCTGTCCCGAGGTTGCCGGATGCAAACGCAGGATGGTACGTCCAAGGGTCGATTTCCCGCAGCCGGATTCCCCTACCACGCCGAGGGTTTTCCCCTCTTCGATCTTTAAATTTACTTCCTCTACGGCATGAAGCATCCCCTTGCCGGTTTTAAAATATTTTTTCAGATTGACCGTTTCTATCAGAGGCACTGCCATTTATGCTCCCTCCTTTTTCGTAAACAGATGGCATAAAATTCCATGCCCGTCTTCCTCGTATGCCGATGGCGCCCTGCTCTTACAGATTTCCGTACAATGCTTACAGCGCTCCGCAAAACAGCACCCCTGCGCCACCACTCTCGGGTCAGCCATCCTTCCCTCGATGGGCGTCAGCCTTTCGGCCTTTACGCTCAGATCCGGAATACAGTTAAAAAGTCCCGCAGTGTAAGGATGGTTTTTTTCTCTGGCGTAAATCTGCTCCACGGTTCCGTATTCCACTACCCTTCCGCCATAAACCACCGCAACGCTGTCGCAAAACTGCGCAACCACACCCAGATCATGTGTGATCAGAATGACCGCCGAATTATATTTCTCTTTCAGATCCCGCATCAATTCCAGAATCTGCGCCTGAATCGTCACATCGAGCGCCGTCGTCGGCTCATCCGCAAGAAGCAGTTCCGGCTCCGCCACAAGCGCCATGGCAATCACGATCCGCTGTTTCATGCCGCCGGAAAACTGATGTGGAAATTCATTTTTCCTCGCAGGCGGGATTCCCACAAGCGTCAGAATATCATCCACCTTCCTGTTCTTTTCCTCCCTTGGCATCTCATGAAAGTGCAGATCCAGCACTTCCAATATCTGATCCCCCACCGTATGCGTCGGATTCAGACTGGTCATGGGATCCTGAAAGATCATGGAAATCTTTTCCCCTCTCAGCCCCAGCATAAAACTCTCCGGCTGTTTCAAAAGGTCGTCCCCGTCATAGATGATGGAGCCTTCCGTGATCTCGCCGACGCCTGCCGGCAGAAGTCTTAAAACGGATAATGCTAGCGTGGTTTTTCCGGCGCCGGTCTCTCCGACCAGCCCCAACTTGGCGCCTTTTTTTACTTTCAGGCTCAGCCCGTTTAACGCGTGCACCACTGCGTCGTCCGTGTTGTATTGCACATGGAGGTCGGAAATTTCCAGCAGATTATCTGATTCCCGTGCCCCGTTCTTCCTCTCTTCACTCATGGAATAGCGCCTCCTCCTCAATTCTTTGTCTTCGGATCAAACGCGTCGCGCAGACCGTCGCCGATAAAGTTAACCGCCATAACTGCCAGACAGATGCAGATACCGGGAATCAGTCCCAGATACGGATATGTCCCTATGTTCATCTTGTTTTCCGATATAATGGTGCCCCATTCCGGTGTGGGAGAAGCCACGCCCAGTCCCAGATACCCCATAGATGAAATACTCAATATAGTCTGACCAAGGGTAATGGTCGCAGATACAATAATCGGGCCAATGCCGTTAGGCAGGATATGTTTTAAAATAATTTTTAAGGAGCTGGCTCCGAAGCATCTGGCCGCTTCCACATATTCCACATTGCGCAGCGTCAGCACGGAAGCCCGCACGGTACGCGCAAAGCGCGCCACCTGTGATACCGCAAGCGCAATGATCAGCTTCCAGACACCGTTTCCAAGCGCGGTGATAATCGCCATCGCAAGCAGCACTGACGGTACTGCCATCAAAACGTCCACCGCCCGCATCAGGATCGTATCCACCCTGCCGCCCAGATAACCGGCCGCACCGCCCATAATCGCACCGATCACAAAGGCAATGCCTATGACTGCAAGGGAGGCAAACATGGAAATACGCCCGCCGTATAAGATACGCGCAAACAGATCCCGTCCAAATTCATCCGTGCCGAACAGATACTTCGCGTTCGGAGACTGAAACCTGTCCGCCATGTTCATTTCCACCACCGCATCGTAGGATGAAATAAGCGGCGCCAGCAAAATCGTGATCACGATGATCGACAAAAGCACCACGCCGAACATGGCAAGTTTATTCTTGCGGAATCGGAACATGACCAGTTCGCCTGTGCTGTATTCTGACAAAGATTTTTTGCTTTTCCTGACAAACATCCTCGTTCCTCCTTCCTAAGACGCGAAATCAATACGCGGATCAATCAGCGCGCAGACAATATCAACTACCAGATTGATCATGCCGACAATGATTGTCACAAAAATAACCGTGCCCATCACAATCGGTACGTCGCGGGCCTTCACCGCATTGATCAGCAGCACGCCCACGCCCGGTATCGCGAAAATATTTTCCGTCACCACCGCACCCGCGATCACGCCTGCAAAAGTAATGCCGATCTGTGTCACAATGGGGATCAGGCTGTTTCTCATGGCATGATGCATGATCACTTTCCATTCGGACGCGCCCTTCGCCCGTGCTGTCCGTATATAGTCCTGCCGGATCACATCCAACAGACTGGTGCGGCTCATCCGGATCATCGACGCCAGCGTGTTCGCCCCCAGAATAACGGAAGGCAGCACATAGTGTTTCCATGTCCCCACACCCGATACGGGCAGCCACTTTAATGTCAGACAGAATAAAATCTGGCACATAGTCCCCAGCCAGAACGCCGGCATGGAAGTCAAAAGCATGGCCACAAAGGAGACGCCGTAATCCATCAGACTGTACTGCTTAATCGCAGATCCGATTCCCAGAGGACAGCCTAACGCCACCGCGAACAGAATCGAAAGCACTGCAACCAAAAGCGTAAAGGGAAGCCTCCCCAAAAAGAGTTTCGCAATATCCTCACCGCCAAACCAGGATGTACCGAAATCCAGACGGCACACACCCAGCATATATTTTCCGTATCTCACCAGAAGCGGCTGGTCCAGCCCCATCTCCGCTTCCAACTGTGCGATCTGCTCTTGTGTGGCATCCTCCCCCAAAATCTGCCACGCCACATTGCCGGGCGCAAAGGACAGAATGACATACAGGATAAATGTCACGCATATGATCACCGGTATCAACATCAGCAATCTTTTTAATGTGTATTTTAGCCAGCTCAATCCAATACCCTCCATTCACAAAAGGATGCTGCATTTTCCTTAAGGTAAGAAACGGCCGCACCAGTGCTGGCCGGCCGTTTTGTGTTTCACTCCCACGAGTAATAGTAGAAGTTATAATTGCCGAGACAGTGTGCCTGCATCCCCTTCAATTTTGTGTTGTAAGCAACCGTCACAACGCTGTTTACCAGCGGAACATCATAGGCTTCTTCTGTGATAATGTCACAGATTTTCGCGTAAACCGGCTTGCGGGCATCGCCCTGCGTCGCACGCCCTTCCTGAATCAGCTCCCAGATCTCAGGATCGCGGGGACTTCCCTGTACCGCAGGATCCCACCAGCTTTCCATACTGTGGTAAGTCATAAGGCTGTCCGCATCCACTACGGAGGAGAGATTATCTGCAATGATCGCATCCCACTCTCTTGCCTTGTACTCTTCCATATAAGAAGCATTATCCTTTGCATCCACCACACAACTGGTAATGCCGATCGACATCAGCTGTGCCTGAATCACTTTCGCGCCGTTCTCGTAGCGGCTGCCGGACTGTACCAGAATCTTCCACTCGCTGCCATCGTAATTAGAATCCGCCAGATACTGTTTTGCCGCTTCCACATCATACGCCGCAACCTGATATGTTCCTGCATCCGGACATCCGCCGTAGCTTGCGCAGACGTCAATGTCCAGAATCTCCGCCTCGCCGCTGTACATTGCTTCGTTGACGTCATCTTTATTTACCGCTGCCTGAATTGCTTTTCTGAAATTGATATCCTTGCCGGGGCCTTCCTTCCAGGAATTCATATACATTGTCACACGCCCCACGGAATTTTCTTTCGCCCATGTAACGCCTGGATCGTCTAACCGTAAGCAGACATCAATCGCGGGATCACGCACCACATCGTAGTCGCCGTTCTGCAAGCCGAGAATCTGTGTATTGGTGTCCGCCACTGTCTGGATTACTACCTTCTTAACCGCCGGTGTTCCGCGCCAGTAATCTTCATTGGCTTCCAGCGTGGTGTGGTCACCCTTCACATATTCCACAAATTTGTAAGGACCGGTTCCCACAGGCGCCGCATAGTATCCTTCCTCACCCACCTCGTCATAGTAGGATTTGCAGAAAATACCGCCGATACGGGAAGCTACGCCGTAAGGGAACGCCGCATAGGCGCTTGTCAGATGGATATCCACCGTGTAGTCGTCCACGATATCACAACTGTCATAGTTTACGAACAGCGCTGAACCGATGGGGCCTGCCGCACCCGTATCAAATGTCATCTTCACATCTTCCGCCGTCATCTCCTCGCCGTTGTGGAACTTTACGCCCTTGCGCAGATGAAACGTGTAAGTAAGTCCATCTTCGGAAACATCATAGCTCTCCGCCAGCGCAGGACTTAAACTTCCGTCCGGCTCCAGAAACAGCAGACAGTCATAAATATTGGAAAGCGCCAGATTATCATCCCCCGCGCAGCTCTGGGAACCCTGCGCAAAAAAGCGGTATGGCTCGCCGGAAGTCGCAAGAATCACGGTATCCTTTGTCCCGGCCGCCGCTTCCGCCGCACTGCCTGTTTCGTCCGCAGCGCTTTCCTGTGCCGGTGTCTGCGTCTCCGCTCCCTGTCCGGCATTATCCGCGCTGCTGTCTCCGCAGGCACACAGCCCGAAAAGCATAGACGCGGTAATCAACATCGCAGTTACTTTTTTCATCCTTTTCATATAGACCCTCCTTTAAAGTTGATAATCCTAATTGTATCTGTTTTAAATTTTTTTTCAATTATTTCGACTCTATTCGGTACAAAGTTTCATTTCTTGACATAGTTCTTGTGCTATTTACACAAAATTATCTTGATATTCTTATTTCATTTGACATTTGCCACAAAACTCGCTATACTTTCAGATATATTTTTGTGAACTATCCATATGAAAGAAGGATGATATGAAAAGTGTTCTAGTCAGAATCAAACAATACCTGCCGGATTCGACCATTGCGGAACAGGGCGTACTGAACTATATTCTGTCCAATCCGGATAAGGCCGTGCAGCACAATATCCACCAGCTTTCCGAGTATTCTTACAGTTCCGCCTCCACGATTGTAAGACTCTGCCGCAAACTGGGCTTTCAGGGATACAGAGACTTGCAAAATTCCCTGTTGAGCGAACTGGTCGTACAAAAGCAGGACAGGCAGCAGCGGTTTCAACATATGGATCCCCATGACCAGCTCACGGAAATTGTTGACAAAATCACAGCCAAAAATATTTCCTCTCTGGAAAACTCCATGCACCTTGTGGATATGAATGTCCTGAAAGAGAGCGTTAACATCATCTGCAACAGCGATATGGTTCTGCTTTTCGGCATCGGCGCTTCTTATCTGGTGGCACAGGACGCCTACCAGAAATTTCTGCGGCTGGCAAAGCCCTGTTATTGCAGCGAGGACATTCATTCCCAATATTTGTATGCCCAGAATGCCCGCCCCAGCGACGCCGCTATTATCATCAGCTATTCCGGATGCACCGAAGAGATGATACACTGTGCCCAGCAGCTTCGCGAGCAGAAAACTCCCATTATCGTGATTACACGCTTTTATAACTCTCCGCTGGCCAGACTTGCTGCCCAGTGCCTCTTCGTGGCAAACGAGGAAAATCTGTTTCGAAGCGGCGCCATGTCCTCCCGCATTTCCCAGCTCAATATGGTAGATATTCTCTATACTGCCTATTTGAACCGGAATTTCGACAACAATACGCAGCGGCTTGAATTTAACCGGATTCCCAAAAGCAAATCGGACTGACGGCTTTTACCCCAAAAAATAAGGAGCAGATCATATGCAGCATTTTAAACTTTCCTGCGCCAAAGGCGCCACTATCACATGTTATCTTTTAAACGACAGACCGTCCCGCAATCCTGACAGGTCTCCCCGTCCCGGCATACTCTTAGTTCCCGGAGGCGGCTACCACTGTGTCGTCGATCATGAACAGGAATGCGTCGCCGTCCGTTTTCTGGGAATGGGATATCACGTCTTTATCCTCGACTATACAGTCAACGAAGACGGTACGAAACCGATACATGCTCTCGCGCTCGAGCAGCTTGCAGAAGCTATGGCTCTCATTCGAAACCATGCCGGAGACTGGCATCTTGATCCCCGCCGCCTGACTGTGGCAGGCTTTTCCGCCGGGGGCCATCTGGCTGGATGCCTTGCCGTCCACTGGCATCGGGACTGGCTGTATCAGCGAACCGGCCTTTCACCCGAGATCATACGCCCGGATGCCGTTATTTTAGCCTACCCCGTCACCACCACCGGTTCCTTTGCACACAAAGGTTCCATTGATCATCTGCTCGGCAGCGACGCCTCCGCCGAAGAACTGCGTCTCTACAGTCTGGAGGAGCAGGTAACCGAACAGGTTCCCCCTTTATTTATCTGGCACACACAGGAAGATGAGTTCGTGCCGGTAGAAGGAACCTTCCTTTTCGCCCAGGCATGCATCCGCGCAGGGGTATCGACCGAGCTGCATATTTTCCCGAAAAACCGACACGGTCTCTCACTGGCAGACAAAGAAACCGCATGGGAGGAGAAAATCTCTGTCGATCCCCATATTGCAAACTGGTTTCCGCTATGCGCAGAATGGTTGGAGCTGATCCTGCACAACTGATGCGGGAATCAAAATGTACCGTCATATACAGTATTCCTGCGCCGATAACAGATATACCGGTAAATGGGAGGCAAAACATCCAGAAAAGGAGCGGCACAGAACAGACACTTTCATGTCCGTTTTGTACCGCTCCTCACCGCTCTTTCATCTGTTACAGGAAGCTCTCGGCAATCTCCTGCATAAGTTTCTGGAACCGGCCAAACGCCACGGCGCTTTCATAAAATTCTTCCGGCCGTTCCACCACATCGAGGCTGTCAGCCCCTTCCACAAACCGATAAACCCGCCAGAAGTGTTGTCCTCCTCCTGCCCGTATGAACCCCCGTCTTTAAGCAGGATTACATTCGGCGCCTCCCGTTCCGGATCCCCGCCATTTTCCCTGATCTTATTCTGTAAAAAGGTGGTCACGCCCGTAACATTCTCCATCAGCTCTTTCGGATTCTTAAAGACCTCCTGATTCATTCTCTGTAAAATATATCTGCGCGTCTTCCCCTCTGCCATCTGGCAGGTCACAAGAAACGTATCATTTATGTGCCCATTTCCGCCGCAACATGGCACGCACCCTGCCGTCTGTCAGCAGCGCCCATGTCAAATCCATGAAACGGAAAGCAGACGACGCTCTCTTTGCGCAGATAAAGGAATACACGGAATCCCACATCTGTGAGACGCTGACCATTGAGCAGCTATGCAGAGACAACTCCGCATCCGACCGACCCTTCCCCTACTGATGCACAGTCTTTTATTTTTCGCTTATACATCTTCCTCTTCTGGTTCGGTCCCAAGACAGAAAAACCTGTAAACAATCATGTCTACAGGTTTTCGTTAAACTATTCTCTTTTACCTCCCCGAGTAGGGCTCGAACCTACAACCCCGCGGTTAACAGCCGCGTGCTCTACCATTGAGCTATCGAGGAATACACAAAACATAAGGGCAACATACCCTCAAAACCAAATACTGAATCTCCGTTTCTTTCTATCCGTTTGCTTTGGTTAAGCCGTCGACCGATTAGTACATGTCAGCTCCACACATTGCTGCGCTTCCACCTCATGCCTATCT
>RAYM01000106.1 GCA_003611805.1 bacterium 1xD42-87
AAAAGCAATATTCAGTTAAAACGCAGTAACTATGTGGCTTTCAGCCACTTTCACGGCTGTGACGTGAATAATCTAGGATAATTTTTCTGCCAGGTTAAAATCTGGCAGTATTTTTTTGCCTGTGACTCAGAGGGGGAATTGTACCCTTCTGAGTTTTTTCATTTTTACAGGAGGAAAGTCGAATGGAATTATTGATTTTTACAGCAAATCAGACAGGAAACAAAAAGAACTGCTATTACCCAAACAGAGTAGTGGCAAAGAATACTGCAGAGTTGCAGAAGGCTGTGATGATGGACCATGTGTGTGCAGAGTACCGCAATGATTACAGAAGCAATGCCAATTTCATGCAGTCTGTGGTGGTAGTGATGGACTGTGATAATGATCATTCCGAACTTCCGGGGGACTGGATGACTCCTGATAAGCTGAAAGCCTTATTGCCTACGGTAGCATTTGCGATTGCTCCGAGCCGCAATAACATGAAGGAGAAAGACGGAAAGTCGGCAAGACCGAGATTCCATGTGTATTTCTTCATTCATGCCATTACTGATTCATCAAAATATGCCGCCTTAAAGCGTGCTATCTGGAAACGCTTTCCGTTCTTTGATGGAAATGCTCTGGATGCAGGACGCTTTATTTACGGTGCGGATGCCGGAGAATGTATCTGGCATGATGGCGGCACATTGATTGATGACATTGTGACCGTGGAAGAGAGTGAACATGGTTCCTATGACAGTGGTGTGATTCCGGCGGGAATGCGTAACAGCACCCTTTCCAGATTCGCGGGAAGGGTTGTGGTCCGTTACGGAGCAACCGACAAGGCTTATCAGATTTTCAGGGAAGAAGCAATGAAATGTGATCCGCCACTGGATGAAGAGGAACTGGGCGTCATTTGGAACAGTGCCACAAAGTTTGCAAAGAAGGTACAGGAACAGGAAGATTATGTTTCTCCGGAAGAGTACGAGGATGATTTTGCACCGGATTCTTTGAAACCATCGGATTATTCCGATATCGGTCAGGCGAAGGTGCTTACCCGTGAGTATGGGAATGAACTGCGTTTCTCCACAGCTACAGATTACCTTCGTTTTAATGGTGAATACTGGGTGGAATCCAAACAACAGGCAGTGGGAGCTATGGAAGAGTTCTTAGATTTACAGCTTCAAGACGCATTGGATGCAGAGGAATATGCCATGAAGGTTATGGTGTCTTTGGGATTTGAAGAAGATGCAGTAAGAAAAGGCGGTAAAAAATTTGAAGAACTTCTTTCCACAGATGAGGAAAGAGCCGCATTTGCAGTTTATCAGGCAGAAGTCGCCTATGTGAAGTTTGTGATGAAACGCCGTGACATGAAATATGTGGTATCTGCATTACAGGCGGCAAAGCCAATGTTGGAAGTTCAGCCATCGGATTTGGACAGAAACGAATTTCTTCTGAATACACCAAATGCAACCTATTATCTGCCGGACGGTCTTAGCGGCATGAAAGCTCATGATGCCGCTGACCTCATCACAAAGCATACCTTAGTGTCTCCGGGAGATGAGGGAAAGCAGCTTTGGGAAGAAGCACTGGATTTATTTTTCTGTGGTGACAAGGAACTGATTGAGTATGTGCAGAAGATTGTTGGACTGTCTGCCATTGGAAAAGTGTATGTGGAATCCATGATTATTGCATACGGAGATGGTCGTAATGGTAAATCAACTTTCTGGAACTCTATCTCCAGAGTATTGGGAACATACAGTGGTTCCATGTCTGCGGATGCCCTGACTGTGGGATGCAAGAGAAATGTGAAACCGGAAATGGCAGAGCTTAAGGGTAAACGTCTCATCATTGCTGCAGAGTTGGAAGAGGGAATGCGTCTGAACACATCTGTCATCAAACAGCTTTGTTCTACGGATGAGATCAGTGCTGAGAAAAAGTACAAGGATCCGTTCCGTTTTATTCCATCACACACATTGGCTCTTTACACCAATCATCTTCCGAGAGTGGGTGCCAATGATGACGGTACCTGGCGAAGACTTGTGGTCATTCCGTTCAATGCCAGAATCGAGGGCAAGAGTGACGTGAAGAACTACACGGATTATCTGGTAAAGAATGCTGGTCCGGCTATCATGGCTTGGATTATTGAAGGCGCCCAGAAAGCGATTCAGCAGAAATACAAATTTGATGTACCGGCATGTGTGGATGCGGCTATCAAGGCATACCGCGAGAACAATGACTGGCTTGGTGCATTTTTAGATGAATGCTGTGAATTGGACAGTTCCTATACCCAGAAGTCTGGGGACTTCTATTTTGTATTGATATTGTCAATATTGGTTGACACTTTTTTTACAAGGATATTCATGCCTAAGCTGCAGCATCCAGAGATTCAT
>RAYM01000107.1 GCA_003611805.1 bacterium 1xD42-87
ATGCACAATTTATTACAGCGATTTTGATTGATAACTCAGGCATTTGGTATAGTTATCTCGCTGGGAAAGTTGAGTAAATATGTTTTGGAAAAGGAATAATATATGGAATGGTTAATATTTGAAAGCGTTTTCAGTTTTTTGGAGATGCTTACATCTTGTTTTTTTGCTACCGGGATTTTTGGTAAAAAAATAAAAGGGAAAAGAACCGTATCTGCATTTACATTCTTTTCAATCTTTGGAACTGCGTTCTTAATACTTCGGGAATATGTATTTGAGTGGATTCCTGATTTCGTACCAGCGGTGTTGGTTTTTACATTATATGCCATTATGATCTGCCGGGCGAAGTGGTGGGCCGCAGTTTCCTGGTCTTTGGTTAATTATTTATTCATTGGCATCCTGGCGGTCACAACGGAATATCTGCTGAGAATGTGTCTGTATCCGTCTGCCAACGTGGAAACGTCAGTTGGATCAGTATGGGTTTTTTTATGTATCCCTACAAGGATAGGACAATTTCTATTATCGGAGATCATTTTGTGTGTTTGGAAAAGGTTTCCGGTATCAACAGTCGTTCATCGTGGAAGCTGGAAAGTTATCATTGTTTCTTCTATCAGTATTATTATGATTTGGATTCTTTGGGGCAAAGGCTCTGACCTGAATGAAGAAGTTCTGTATTCTAACGGTCTTGTGTGCCTGCTGGTATTGGCAGTCAATCTTTCATTCCTGCTTTTTGATGAGGTACTTGCGAAAGAAAAATATGCTGAGGAAGAATTAAAGACACAAAATAAGCTGATGGCGTTACAAATGAGGAATCAGGATGAGATCAACAACATGTACCAGAGCATATTGTCTTTAAAGCATGATATGAACAATCATTTACATACAATATCAGGATATATGCAGGTTGGTGAATACACCAAGGCGCAGGAATATGTGGGAGAGATTGCAGGGAAAATAGGAAAAATAAAGTCATTCCATTCAGGGAATGCAGTGGTTGATGCACTGATCGGGAGTAAGACAGCATTGGCTGAAATGAATGAAATTATGGTCGATGTAGATATGGCAGCGCTGCCCGGTTTGCAGATGACGGATGGGGATTTGACGGTAATGATTGGTAATTTATATGATAATGCCATTGATGCCAATTTGAAAATCCCAGATGTGGACAAGAGATTTATACATATTAAAATATTGTATGATGGTGGAAACGTACTTTTTATGTTTGAAAATGCCACGCTGGAAGAAAAGCATACCGGCAATACGGATGTATGGACTACGACAAAAGAAGACAGTTCTGTGCATGGGTTTGGAATAAAAAGCATTGACAGAATTGTACAAACGTATGATGGTTATTGTGAAAGGGATATAAAGGATCATGTTTTCCGCTGCAGAATCCGCATACCTGCTAAATAGGAGATTGTTTTTTACGTCTGAAATATGACAATCCGCGTCAAAAATCTATTTGCGGCAGGCAGTATGGTATACTTGATAAAATATGAAGAGGGAGGACTGTCAGCTTATGAGGATAGCGATCTGCGAGGATAACGAGGAACATTTAGAGATATTGGAAGAGATGGTAAACCGTTGGGCAAAAGAAGAAGGGAAACCGGTTGCTATTGGACGCTACCAGTCTGCAGAGCAGTTCCTTTTCTGTATGAAAGACGAACCGCATTATGACCTTGCATTTTTAGATATTCAAATGTCAAAAATAAGCGGGCTGCAGCTGGCGAAGATGATCCGGGAAGAAGACAGGCTGATTTTTCTTATTTTTACAACAGCGCTTAAAAAGTATGCCCCCAAGGGATACGAGGTGTCGGCTTTCCGGTATCTGATAAAACCTCTGCAGGAGGATGAGGTTTTTCAGGCATTGACGAAGGCCAGCCAGATGATGGAGGACAGGAAAAGGGAAGCTATTATTGTAAAAAGAGGAGATGAGTCCTGCCGGATATTTAAGGAAGACATTTACTATATTGAAGTAGACAACCATCATATCATCCTGCATTTACATGAAGAAATCATACGGTTTAAAGCAAAAATGAAAGAATTTGAAATGCAGTTCAAGGAGCCGCAGTTTTGTAAATGCCATCGGTCTTATATTGTAAATTTGAAGTATGTGGGCAGAATTTCAAGAGAGGGTGTGGAAGTTGATGGAAAGAAGACGCTGCCGATAAGCAAGTCACGGTGGGATGCTCTGAATCATTGTTACATGGAGTATTATATGACATAAGCGAAAATATCCAATATACCTCTTTTTTGGTAAGAATCAAGATATAACAATTCTTATCAAAAAGGAGCTTCCTGTATAATTCAAATATAGGGAATTCCAAGAAAGAAGGTTGAGAAAAAAATACCTCAGAGTAA
>RAYM01000108.1 GCA_003611805.1 bacterium 1xD42-87
CCGTTCTTCTAAACTACACCAAAAACGGGTGCATTTAATGTGAAGAAAGTAGATGCAGATAATTTGCCGAACAACACCCTTGCTGTCAAACGTCCAGATGTTCTCTTTCTCGAAGTAGCACTCCACCCTGTTCTCCTTCAGCTTCCGGATGGTCGTGAGGCTGTCCACCGTGTTCCTTGCGAAGCGGGAGACGCTCTTGGTGATGATGAGGTCGATGGCGCCGGAAAGCGCGTCCTCCACCATTTTGTTGAAGCCGTCGCGCTTTTTCGTGTTACAGCCGGTTATGCCTTCATCCGCATATACAGATACGAATTCCCAATCCTCGCGCCCGTTGATGTAGTTCGTGTAATAGTCCACCTGCGCCTCGTAGCTGCTCTGCTGCTCCTCATGGTCGGTAGAAACACGGGCATAAGCCGCAACCCTGCGCTTTTTGTAGCTGCCTATCGGCGCCGCCGTGTGCCTGTTCACCGTGGCTGGTATCGTGATCACGCTCTTTGCCATCGCTCTTTCCTCCCTCCATAAAAATTGAATTCCAGGCTGCCATCCGGAAATGCCGTGATTTCCTCTATCTGCTTTTCAAACTCCGCTTCGTCAAATTCCTCCAGCCCCATCATGTGCGCGGAAACCTGCCTCAGCTTGTAATCGGTGTAGTTCGGGTTATGGCACTCCACATTCTTCCTTTTCTTGCCGATGCAGTACCAGTACACCCACTTCCCCGCGCCGTTCACCCGGTGGTATGTATTCCCGCAGGCGGCGCACCGTATCTTCCCCTGGAAGCAGTCCGTGACCGTGGCGATGTGCCTGGGCGGGTCCAGGTGCAGGTTCTTCCAGACTTTCGTCTCCCCGCCGGTGAGATGGAATTCCAGGTCCCCGTTTTCCATGACGGTGATGCCCCGGACAGCCTTTTCAAACACAGCCCCGTCAAACTCATCCATTCCAAGCGTCCGCGCCGAAATCCGCTCCAGCTCTTCCTCGCTGAAATTCACGCTGGTGCAGCTCATGCCCGTCTCCTTTTGGGAGCGGCATATCCAGTGTACATAGGTCTTCCCCCTTATGGTCCCTTTCTTCCGTGTGAACGGCTGCCCGCAGACGCCGCATTTCATCTTCCCTGTAAAAGGTGTAACGCGGCGAAATA
Source organism: bacterium 1xD42-87 (assembly GCA_003611805.1). Classification (GTDB taxonomy): domain Bacteria; phylum Bacillota; class Clostridia; order Lachnospirales; family Lachnospiraceae; genus UBA3282. The sequence continues at coordinate 1,136 of RAYM01000108.1, forward strand.
AAGTATCCATCTACTGCAGCTTTCCTGCAGATTAAATTCATTAAATGCCCTTGATTGCAAGCTGAAAAATACGATCCTTTCTGTCAGGGACCTGTTCCGGCAGTCCTTGGAACAGTCCCCCCTGTTTCTTTTAGTCTGCCCTTACTGCGGTGCGAAAGGAACCTGCCGCAAAAGGGGCAGCTATGAACGCTGCCTTGTTTCCTTCCCCGATGGGAAGCCGGAAGTACTCCGCCTGAAAATCCCGCGCGTGCAGTGCTCCTGCGGAAAGTCCCACGCGCTCCTGCCGGATTTTATCGTGCCCTGCCTGGCTTACTCCCTCCCCATGATCCTGCGCATCCTTTCCGACTACTTCACAAGGCGGCTGACCATCCGCGGCATCTGCGAAAAATATCTGGTCAGCCCGCCTCTCATCTACCGCTTGAAAAAACAGTTCCTTCTCCATAAGAAACAGTGGCTTGGCATTGTGAGTGACATGGACCTTTCCGCCCCTGCTTCACCGCCAAAGCCAAGGTGGAAAGGAATTTCAGGTCCATGCGTGAAAGGTTCCTATATGGGCTTGACCTTGAAAAGATCCATTCCCTGCATGAATTTGAGGCGCTCCTTATGGATTACATCCGCGCCTACAACACCGGATACCACGCTGGCATCGGCTGTTCCCCCTTTGAGCGCTGCCAGTCCACAAAGGACCCCGTGAGGCTCCCACGCTCACGGGAATGGCTGGAAGAGAGCTTTTTAAACCGCGTCACCCGCAAGGTAAGGAAAGACGCCACCGTCCCCATCGACTGCAGAAGCTATGACGTCCCCATGCAGTTCATCTCACAGAAAGTGGAGATCCGCTGCCTGCCCGATGACATGGACTCGGCATTCATCCTTTATGAAGGGGAACATTTCCCAATCCGTGCCACGGATAAAAATGCCAACTGCCGCACAAGGCGGGAAAATACCGTTCCTGTTGACTATACGAAGATCGGAGGTGGAAACTGATGTTCACGGATTATTACGGCCTTTCCTTCAACCCCTTTGACAAACAGTGCCAGAAAGAGAAGGACTGTTTCCTCTCCAATGATTTTAAACAGATGTCCTCCCGCCTCTCTTATGTGCGGGATGTCAGGGGCATTGGCGTCTTTACCGCGCAGCCCGGCATGGGCAAGTCCTTCTGCCTGC
>RAYM01000109.1 GCA_003611805.1 bacterium 1xD42-87
AACATTTCGCAGAATTGGGTATTCTGCGAAATTTGGAATGTTTATGATTTCCTGCAATATGGTCTTGTTTGCTTGCAGGGTATGTATCGTCATAAATTATACTTTACATAAGGCAATTTGTCAATTTTGCCTCAAAATACATCAGCGTCAATTTTTGGCAACAATCTTCACTATTTTGTAAATTCTGTAAATTCGAGATAAAGATCTTGATAAATTCCTGCTTGAATCCGCTCGGCGAAAGAATGGCATACTGGCACATCCCACTGTTTTTCGTGATATACTGTAACCATTTCTTTATTCGGATCGACAATCCAATATTCCCGTACACCTGTTTCCTGATAAAGTTTAGTCTTCCTCACATAATTCATTTTCCGGCTGGAGGGTGATACGATTTCGATCACCCAGTCCGGCGCACCGTGACAGCCCTTTTCGTCCAGTCTGTCCCCATGGCAGATTACTGAAATGTCAGGTTCTACATAATTACGGTCATCCTTTTTAATAAGAACGCCAAAAGGCGCGGGAAGAAGCTCACAGTTGCCTTTGTTCTGTTCAATGTATGAGCCGATTTTTAAAATAAGCTTTACGAGAATTCTTTGGTGCACCGTCATAGGTGTTGCCATCATAAACATTTCACCATCAATCAGTTCCGCCCGTTCCCCGTCCGGCAGTGCCTCGATATCCACAATCGTATATCCTTTTCCGCCTCTCTTTTCCATAGACAATTCCTCTCTTCTGATACATGCATATTCCATAAGTATATCCTCCTGTTCCGCAGGAGAAATCGTTTTAGAATCCCCTGCTTTTAAATTGTGATAATGGATTCAAAAGCATAGAAATTCTGAAACACAGACTTGAATATCGGTCATAAATACCGGTTTATTTGACTCTGATGCGGATAAAGCTTCTGCATCAGATATTTGTTATCGAGAAAGTAATATGCTTTGTGTCCATTATAAGGACGAGCATACGAGATGTCAAGAACGAAAAACGTTTTAGCTAAACACCCTGTAAAATTTTGTCGAAATTTGTCCGGCAGAATGCTATTAGTGGTATATTTGTGGTCAAAAAAGTGGTCAGAAAGGAGACATTGATATGCCAAGACGAGGTGACAACATCAGGAAGCGCGCAGACGGAAGATGGGAAGGGCGGTATGCGGCAGTGTCCACAGATGGACAAAAGCGATATCTGTCAGTTTATGGAAAAACTTACGGAGAGGTAAAAGAGAAACTCGCTGACAGAATGTATCTGTTAAGTAGGACAGATTCCTCCGACTTACAGGCCTCTCGAATCAGCGGCGGACTGCAGGTCTGCGACACCAATTTTTGCGCACTCATGGAGGAGTGGCTGGAAGAGATCTCGCAAAGCAGAAAATATTCTACCTATATTAAATATAAGAAACTATACATATGCCATATTCAGCCGCTCTTTACCACCGACAAGCTTTCCCGGATGTCCAATAGCCGCATTCATGCCCAGCTGGCAACTTTGGAAGTATCGGATTCGATCAGGCAAAGCGTTCTTGCCGCTGTCAAACAAACTTTGCGCTATGTGGAAAAGGAATACGGCTACCCCATGCCCACGATTACAGGCTGTGTCTTGCAGAAGAAGGCATCTGCCATTGAGATAATGAACCGCGCGGAACAGGCGCGGCTGATTCAGTTTCTCCACAATGACATGAATATTTCAAAGGCAGGAATTTATCTTTGTCTTTTTACCGGTCTTCGATTGGGAGAAATCTGTTCGCTGAAATGGGATGATATTGATCAGGAAAGGGGGCTGCTCCGTGTCAACAGAACCGTGCAGCGAATTGAAAGTAAGGAGGGACCGGCAAAAACTGCTCTTTTGGAAACGCCGCCCAAAAGTGTTTTCTCAAAACGGGAAATCCCAATCTCAGATACATTGCTGTCACTCCTCACAGCGTTTCGGCAGGAAGGGCAGGAATATGTCCTGCAAAAAAATAAACCTATGGAGCCGCGGACATATCAGAACCATTTTAAAAAATATCTGGAAGGAATCAACGCACCAAACTATAACTTTCACATTTTGCGCCATACCTTTGCCACAAATTGTATTGACAGCGGAATGGATATTAAGAGTCTCAGCGAAATTCTGGGACATTCCAACGTGCAGATTACTTTGAACAGATATGTCCATCCAAGCATGGACACTAAACGTAAATATATTAACGCACTTTCCGCTGATTATGGTCAGTTTTGTGGTCAGCCATAAAAAAAGCCTGTTTTTACAGGAGAAATCGTGAACATTTCGCAGAATACCCAATTCTGCGAAATGTT
>RAYM01000110.1 GCA_003611805.1 bacterium 1xD42-87
GATTGTTTGGCTCTTCAAAACCACATAATCACAGACTTTGCAGGTATTTAATAAATCTGAGTTTCACGGATTAAGGAAGAACCTTTAAAATCTTATATAGACATTGCGGTTGACTTAATTATTGACGGTCAGCCAGCTGAAATATCAAGCCTGATTTTGGATGCAGAATACGATGCCATATTAAGCGGAAAGGCAGTCAGCGTAAAAACAGTCATGAGTCTGCGTCTGATAAGGGAACTGTCATGGCATATCCATTATGACGAAGACTATTATGGCTATTTGCTGTCTACAGTAAATTTGTGGGGAAATGAAGTTTTTGAATATGCTTCCCGGACATTTTATCTGAATCTTTCAGAAGAGATAAAGGAAAGGTATCAAATCAACAATTTGATAAATGATATACCGAAAGAATTATTCAGATTGGAGGATTATTGAATGGAACACATATCTTTCATACGCAAATCTTATTCGGGCAAAGACAGGAGGAACATATAAGATGGAAGTTAATACGTTTCTTGCGATTGAAAACAGATTGAATTGTAATGATACAATTGATGAGCAAAAGAAATATGTTCCGCTGATCATTGAGATATTGAAAATAAATCAGGAAGTTATAAAGGAAGGGCTTTCTGCATTAGAAAAACATATCCAAGATGATAAGCTGCCTTTTTTGCTTAAAAAGGGATTGAGGCTTATCCATTATGCAATGGAACCGCAAATTATTGAAACTATCCTGTTAAATACAGCTATCGTGAACTGCATAGATGGATTAACTGCTTTGATTTGTTTGGATGGAGCGCTTTCTATTCAAAGAATGTATTCACCGGATATAACAAAGGAGCTGCTGTGTTCCTATTTGAGTCCTGATTTATCGGATGAATTGAACGGGGAAGCAGGAAAACTGAAGTTGGATGGCAGCTCTCCGCTGAGTACAGAGGAATTGCAGAAGCTATTGAATGATGCGGAAGGGTAAAGTTTTGTTGATAGCAGAGCAGCTCTGTTTGACAAAGAGTGTCTTGTATCAAAATGATTGACAGTGAAGGGAACAATTTATATGAAAAAGTCAATTAAGGTAGTTTTAATTTTACTATGGGTATGCATGATAATAGTGGGGATTTCTGCTTGTGGAGACTCTGCTGGAATTGATAAAGAAGATCTAATCGACACTCCAATAGCGAAAGAGATGAGCTATGTAAGCGCTACGCTCCCTAATGCCCAGGTTTCACTAGAAGACGAAACGGGGGTGGAGGGAGACTTGTCTGGACACGACAACACACTATCCACAGAAGATAACATAGTGGAGCATGAAAAGGCAGGGTATTGCGACAACACCGTAACAAAAATATCTCGTGAGTCTCAGATGGGCAGAGAATCTTGCGAAGTATCCTTTGATGGCAGTGACTCTGTCGCGCTGACAGATCTTCTCCTGTATCTGGATTACAGCGATGGGATTTGCAGATGTCAGCCGGAATACAATGTCGATACAGAGTTTGGTACAGGATATGGAATCAATCTAACAGAAGGGTATGTCCGTCACGATGTTGGACAGGTCTCATTGACAGCGGAACAGCTTGAATTGATCCAAGGCATCTTCGATAGACAGGTATCTATGGCACAGGGTGAAGAAAAAGCTGTGTCGCCTGACCAGACCGAGATTTTTAAGGCGGTTCTTCTTGGAGATTCCCCATTTATCTATTGCCATGGCGGGAATGTTGAAACTATGGTTATTACAGATGTACCGGCACTTTTTGATGAGGATGATCCTCTTATGAAGGTTTGGGAATTTTCCGTGATAGATTTGAATGGGGATGGGGAAGACGAAGTGATTCTTTTTGTAGTCGGTGTTGCTGGTGATATGGGTGGAAAGGGTGGAAAGGTAGTCTTTCATCAAATTGGCGATAAGGTATACGGTTACACCACTGATAACAGAACCTTGGTTGATTTAAAAATAGATGGAACATATGATTATTCAGACCCAACAGGGGTAGCCGAGGCGGGAATTGCGACTGTTAGAGGTTTTTCTGAGACTGAGTATACTGTAGACAAAATTACTTACTCAAACTTCCCACACCCCAAACCAGCTGAAAACCTTTAAATTTCTGGCTTTGGATGCAAATATATTTGTAC
>RAYM01000111.1 GCA_003611805.1 bacterium 1xD42-87
ATCCTGTATATCAAAAAACTATACCGGCAGTCCCTTCAGCTCAATCCGCTGTTTCTTTTAGCCTGCCCTTACTGCGGCGCGAAAGGAGCCTGCAAAAAAAGGGGCAGCTATGAACGCAGCCTTGCCGCCTTCCCCGATGGAAAGCCGGAAGTACTCCGCCTGAAAATCCCACGCGTGCAGTGCCCCTGCGGAAAGTCCCACGCTCTCCTGCCGGATTTTATCGTGCCATACTTTTCTTACTCCCTTCCCATGATCCTTATGCTCCTTTCCGACTACTTCCACAGGCGGCTTACGGTCCGCGGCATCTGCGAAAAATACATGGCCAGCCCGCCTCTCATCTACCGCTTGAAAAAACAGTTCCTTCTCCATAAGAAACAGTGGCTTGGCGCCCTGCGTGACATGGAGCTTTCCCCTCCCGATTTTACGGAGGAATTACTGACGTCTTTTTACGCCCGGTTCCAAAATGCTTTCCTGCGGCTGGCCACATACAGTTTTCTCCAGTCACACAAAAACCCGGCAAACTGCAGCAGGCCCCGTTTGGGTCCTGCGGACACCTGCCCTTTCTGCCATAACCTGTGAACCGACTCTGTCTGTTGCCTCCTTTATAATAAAGGGGACTACAAAAAAGGAGGCTTTTTCATGGAAGAAAAGAAAAACAACCAAATGCAGGCGGATGACTGTGACGCTGCCATAAAGACTGCACAGTTCCGCTTTGCACTCATTGCCCCTCTTGTGCAGGGGCTTGTTCCCGATGGAAGCGATACGGCTTACTTCATGCGTATCACAAAAGAGCCGCTTACTTTACCCGATGGCAGATGTGTGAAGTACAGCTGGAAGACGCCGCAGAAATGGCACTGTCTCCATAAGAAAGGCGGGTTCGGTGCCCTCCTGCCAAAGACCCGTTCCGGCAAAGGCATCCCCCGTGCACTGCCGGATACGGCAATCGGAGAGATCTACCGTCTGAAAGAGAAATATCCCAGGCTCAATGCCACCCAGATCCATATCCGCCTTGTACAGGACGGCTTTATCCCGGCCAGCGTCAGCGTGGATGCCGTACAGCGTTTCATAAGGAACAGCGGCCTGAAATCTTCACGGGAACTGAACCTGAAAGACAGGAAAGCCTTTGAAAAGGAAGCCTTTGGCAGGCTCTGGCAGGCTGATACCTGCCACTTCTGTTACATCAATGATGCGGCGGACAAAAAAGCCCATAAGGTCTATCTTGTCGTCATCATTGACGACCATTCCCGCATGATCGTCGGCGCAGGCATGTCCTGCAGCGACAATTCCTACGGCTTCCAGAAGGTCCTTAAGGATGCAGTCTCCACCTACGGCATTCCGGACAAACTTTATACCGACAACGGCCCGCCGTATATAGACAGACAGCTTTCCCTGATCTGCGGTTCCATCGGGACAGTGCTTTTACATGCCCCCGTACGGGACGGCGCTGCCAAAGCCAAGGTGGAAAGAAATTTCAGGACCATGCGGGAAAAACTTTTATACGGGCTTGACCTCGATAAGATCCATTCCCTGCATGAATTCAATGCTGTCCTGAAAGACTACGTCCGCAGATATAACACCGGATACCACGCCGGGATCGGATGTGCCCCGTTTGAGAGGTATCAGGCCACAAAGGAACACGTGAGACTTCCCCGCTCACGGGAATGGCTGGAAGAGAGCTTTTTAAACCGCGCCACCCGCAAAGTAAGGAAAGACGCCACCGTCCCCATCGACTGCGTAAGCTATGACGTCCCCATGCAGTTCATCTCCCAGAACGTGGAGATCCGCTGCCTGCCCGATGACATGGACTCCGCGTTCATCCTTTATGAAGGGGAACATTTCCCCATCCGGGCCACGGATAAGAATGAAAACTGCCGCACAAAGCGGGAAACCGCCATCCCTGTCGATTATGCGAAGATCGGAGGTGGAAACTGATGTCCACGGATTATTATGGGCTTTCCTTCAATCCTTTTGACAAACAGTGCCAGAAGGAGAAGGACTGTTTCCTCTCCAATGATTTTAAGCAGATGTCCTCCCACCTCTCTTATGTGCGGGATGTCAGGGGCATTGGCGTCTTTACCGCGCAGCCCGGCATGGGCAAGTCCTTCTGCCTGC
>RAYM01000112.1 GCA_003611805.1 bacterium 1xD42-87
CGCACGCCTGGACCGCCATGTAAGCCGCCACCATCTCCGGCTTCGATACAGCCGAAAAGCATACCCTGTCTCCCTGCTCAATCCCTTCCTTAGCTAACTGCTCCGCCATACTGGCGATTCGCCTGCACAGCTCACGGTAGGTAAGATATTCTCCTTTAAAGACTACCGCCTTCTTATCCGGGCAGACGGTCGCCAAATCAATAAGACGATTGAAAAGATTGTCCATAATCAGTTATCCTCTGTTCATTGGTTTATTTTGTTCTTTGACTATTTCATCGAAAATATGTTTTAAATGCTCTTTCAGACATATCAGACGCAGCACGCCTCTACATATTTCCTTGCGCTTCCGTGACATGCCATGCAGATAGATCAGAATTTCAGCTATTTTTCTTCATCTCAGCTTTTGACTAATACCATACACGCGTCGATTGGCATCTTCTTCTCCTCCGCCTGCTCAACGGTCACATTATTTGCCGTGATATATTCCTCCTGCAGCAGTTCAAACCCAGCCTCCGCCACCATCTCCTTTACATGCGCAATGCTGTGAAAAAGGAAAATATGGGCGGGCGACGGTGCGTTGATGGGGAAAAGGGCGTATACCTTTCCGTTCGGCGCAAGTATCCGGTAGATACTGCGCAGCATACCAAGCGGATCCTCGATATGCTCCAGCACTTCCTGAATCACGACAAAATCATACCCCGCGTCAAACGAAAGCTTTGTTGCATCCCCACAAATGAGATGGTAGTTTTTTACCCCCCCCCCCTATATTTTGGGCAATATACCGCTCCATATAGTCCTTTGTCATGGCAATGGCGGTCTCCGACACATCTACTGCATCGTACTGTGCAAACCGTTGTAACTGATAAGCCTCAAAAAAATACTTTCCATGTCCGGGTCCTATCTCCAGATACCGCTCTCCCGATACATTCTGGATCAGCGCCTCATAAAAACGGTGAATTTTTAACACAGTCATCCAGAGAAATTCAGCCACCGCAAGTCCAAGCATATAGTGTTTCATCCGTTCGGCATCCGCATAGATATAGGCGTCCACTTCCTCAAAGCTGTGACACCGATAATCTCCATGTTCCTTAAAGTAACGGCTTTCCTTCATGACACTTTCCGTATAAAAAAGATATCCCTCAACAATCTCTTCCTGAGAATACTTTTCAGTCAGGTATGCCAGCTCCTGCGCAAACCGCTTTTTCTCATCATTCGTCCATTCGCGCATGGTCTTTCTGATTGAGAAAGCCTGTCCCGGGATCCTGTGCAAAATTTCATCAATCAGGCATTCTATCAAATTATTCCCTTCCATCTTCTCTGTATCCTCCACCATCCAAATATACTCATCCACCGTCCCGACTACTTTACCGCCCAAATAACTGTGCAGATTAATGGAAGCCGTATTTGTCGTTGATACATAACCGCAATATTTGGTAAATCCCCCGTTTTCGGGCATCGCCATATACTCTAACAGCCCGTTGTATAAAGGAATCGCCGTCAGTTTCCCCCTGATTCCTGCACAGGTGACTCCCAGCATGATCTGGAAACAGCCGTCTCCCCTTCCTGGGTGAGTATCCACAATGATGTATCCCAAAAGTTTCCCATCTTTGCGTGCAGAAAAAACCATGCATCCCCGTTCCCTGCATCGGTTAATATACGCCTCTTTCACGGCTTTCGCCCTATTCTGGTCAAACTGCCTTTCCAGATGAAAACGCCGGTCCGTCTCAAAAGATTCATATGCCAGTTCATATATGTCCGGCGGATATTCCCTGCTCATTTCCAATGCTATTCCGGGCGCATCGTTTTCTATCCCTTTGCGCGTTCCTGCCTCCTTTAATGAAATCTCTATAAAAAGAAGACGTTCGTGAAAAGAAAATCCCTGTTTCCGCAGTTCTTCCTCCCGCTGCATATCATTGCTTTCGATCTGCTGTACAATATAAGCATTGCCATCCGGCACAAAGCTCTCTCCCACCGAAAATTTTTTCAGGCACCTGTCACGACACTGTAATAGTTCCATATCCGCCCTCTTTCTACCCCTGCAGCCTCTCCACCATCTTTGCCAGACCCGCAACCGAATTAAAATTCTCTTCTATGATCTCCTCAT
>RAYM01000113.1 GCA_003611805.1 bacterium 1xD42-87
ATCTGGCAGCCACCTACTCTCCCATGCCGTCCCCAGCATAGTACCATCGGCCGCTTACGCCTTAACCGTCGTGTTCGGGATGGGTACGGGTGTCTCCCGTAAGCGCATCGCCACCAGAATATTTTATCTGCCCTCCGGCAAATCAACAGCAATGCAGCCCCTACTTCTCTTCCCTAGAAAGGAGGTGATCCAGCCGCACCTTCCGATACGGCTACCTTGTTACGACTTCACCCCAGTCATCCGACCTGCCTTCGGCTGCTCCCTCCTTGCGGTTGGGTCACAGACTTCGGGCATTTCCGACTCCCATGGTGTGACGGGCGGTGTGTACAAGACCCGGGAACGTATTCACCGCGGCATTCTGATCCGCGATTACTAGCGATTCCAGCTTCATGTAGCCGGGTTGCAGGCTACAATCCGAACTGGGACGTTATTTTTGGGATTTGCTCCCCCTCGCGGGTTCGCTTCCCTCTGTTTACGCCATTGTAGCACGTGTGTAGCCCAAATCATAAGGGGCATGATGATTTGACGTCATCCCCACCTTCCTCCGGGTTATCCCCGGCAGTCTCCCTAGAGTGCCCGGCCCTGCCCGCTGGCTACTAAGGATAAGGGTTGCGCTCGTTGCGGGACTTAACCCAACATCTCACGACACGAGCTGACGACAACCATGCACCACCTGTCTTGGATGTACCGAAGTAAGGGGACCGTTACGTCCCTGTCATCCAGATGTCAAGACTTGGTAAGGTTCTTCGCGTTGCTTCGGATTAAACCACATGCTCCACCGCTTGTGCGGGTCCCCGTCAATTCCTTTGAGTTTCATTCTTGCGAACGTACTCCCCAGGTGGATTACTTACTGCGTTTGCTGCGGCACCGATGGGTCCATACCCACCGACACCTAGTAATCATCGTTTACGGCGTGGACTACCAGGGTATCTAATCCTGTTTGCTCCCCACGCTTTCGAGCCTCAACGTCAGTTACAGTCCAGTAAGCCGCCTTCGCCACTGGTGTTCCTCCTAATATCTACGCATTTCACCGCTACACTAGGAATTCCGCTTACCTCTCCTGCACTCCAGCCATACAGTTTCCAGAGCAGTCCGGGGGTTGGGCCCCCGCCTTTCACTCCAGACTTGCACAGCCGTCTACGCTCCCTTTACACCCAGTAATTCCGGATAACGCTTGCCCCCTACGTATTACCGCGGCTGCTGGCACGTAGTTAGCCGGGGCTTCTTGGTCAGGTACCGTCATTGCTTTCTTCCCTGCTGACAGAGCTTTACATACCGAAATACTTCTTCACTCACGCGGCGTCGCTGGATCAGGGTTCCCCCCATTGTCCAATATCCCCCACTGCTGCCTCCCGTAGGAGTTTGGGCCGTGTCTCAGTCCCAATGTGGCCGTCCACCCTCTCAGGCCGGCTACTGATCGTCGCCTTGGTGGGCCTTTACCCCGCCAACCAGCTAATCAGACGCGGGTCCATCTTGCACCACCGGAGTTTTTCACACTGTCCCATGCAGGACCGTGCGCTTATGCGGTATTAGCACCTATTTCTAAGTGTTATCCCCCAGTGCAAGGCAGGTTACCCACGCGTTACTCACCCGTCCGCCACTAAGATTGCACTTGATTTGACCGAAATCGCATCACCGTGTAATCCCCGTTCGACTTGCATGTGTTAAGCACGCCGCCAGCGTTCATCCTGAGCCAGGATCAAACTCTCTTAAAATATTGATCCGGGTCAAAATAAGCTTGGCTTTCTTTTTACCCTTAATTTACTGTTTGTTCGTATCGTTCGATACTCTTCTGAAAATCTTCTTTGGAATCTTTTCAGGGTTGCATT
>RAYM01000114.1 GCA_003611805.1 bacterium 1xD42-87
TCCTCCCTATTTAGTCAAGTCTTTTTTCCTTGATTTTCAAGGAATTTTTAGTTACATATCTCAGATGAATGAGCCACGATGATGGACATTTCTCTGTATCTGGTACGAAAATAGAGATGTTGGGGTATATGAAGCAGAACGTCTTCACTTTCCGCTCTACATGGCCTTGTGTATGCCCCTCCTTCTATGGCAGCGTACCTCCCGTGTCTACCAGGATCACCTGCATCTCTGCCGGGTCCTAACTTCCTTCGTCCCGCCTGTCCATAACCAGGGTGTCAGCTCAGCTCCTTTGCAGGGTCATGCCCTATGGATAATATCCCTGCCGACTACCGGCTCATTCTTTGTTTTTAAGTATTACTGACCTTTTCTGTATGATTCCCTCTCCGGCACCTTTGGGTGGACGTTTTCCCGGATCGTTCCTCATGCCTTCCAGCCTTCCTGTCACAGCTGGATTCAGCTCCCAACCAATACATTTGAAAGCTCAATCCAACTATGACAGGGTATTGCCTGCCTGTGTTTTATGTCCGTTTCTTACGCTGCCTGGACCTGTGGTCTCCTGATGTCACCCATCAGTTTCCCGGCATCATAGTCCACGCCTTTTGTCAGTATTGTGTAGAATACTCTCAGAACCTTACACGCTACCGCTACTACAGACTGCATCTTCTTTAACGGGTTTTCTTTGCGTGTCCGGTAATACTCATGTATTGCCCTGAACTCTGCATTTTTCCCGATCAATGATATCGCTGCTTCATACAGCACATACCTCAGGCGTTTCCTTCCCCTGTAACTGATCCGGCTCTCGCCGTTATGCTTCCCCGAATCATTCGCCACAATCGCATATCCCGCCAGCTTCTGTAACTGCTTTGGGTTATCAAAACGTCCAATGTCTCCCACCTCCGCAATGAATCCGCTGACTGTTACCATGCCGATCCCCTTGATCCCCATCAGTTTATCAACATATGGGATCTCTTTCAGCTTTTCCTCTGTTTTCAGGAGAAGTTCCTCCAATCTTGATGTATATACATCCATGTCGTTTAGCAGGTTCTTCAGTTCCATCCTTGCCGCTCCCGGCGCTTCCTTACTTCCTACGCTGTGCTCCGCTGCCGATACCAGGGTCTTTGCCCTCTTCATTCCGGCACCTCTCAGCTTTGCGTCCCTCCATATCTTGTTCACACCTTCCACTCCAAGCTTCTGAATATCCTCTGGCAGCGGTGCCTCCTTCAGCACCATCCTCCCGCTCACCGCCTTATAATCCCCATAAACGTCTTTGTATTCAGGGAAGTAGATGGCAAACCATCTGGCAATCCGGTTTTTGATCCTCGTAAGCTCCTCCTGCGTCTGGAAGCGTAGGTTCGATAAACTCCTGATCTCTGCATAAATACCGGTCGGTATGTAAGGGTAAGAGAACCTCCCCTCATTGACAAGCGCAGCGATCGTCTTGGGATCTTTTCGGTCATTCTTGTTGGGATTGTTGTCATCCAGTTCTTTTGATTTCTTCACATGATGGGGATTCACATGCACAGGCCTCATCCCGCTGTCCTGCAGGAATTTCCCCAGGGCAAACCAGTAATGGCCTGTTGGCTCCATGCCCGGTATCACAGCAGTTTTACCGTGTTTCGCCGCTATATCCTCCATCCATGCTTTGAATGTCTGGAACCCTGCCTCTGTGTTACTGAATTCCAGTGGCTTTCTGGTATATTCGTAGTTTCGCCAGTCGAATGCCCTGGCATAGTGGGTTTCACTTCCTACATCGATTCCAACAATCAAAGTTTTTTCAGTTATGGATGCAATTTTTGCGTTTTGTGTGTTACAATTCATTTTAGA
>RAYM01000115.1 GCA_003611805.1 bacterium 1xD42-87
CCTCCTGTTATGAAGTGACCTTTGTCAAGAGGAAATTTCAAAAGAAACTTTTATCCCTTGATTCAGCCACATTTGTTATTGTCTGACAGCATCCGGAAAGAGCCATTTTAACAGTCTCCGGCATGTAGCCACTCTGTTATTCGTGGATTGGTTACCAACAGGCTAATGGTCCGCCGAGAGCCCTGCTATCTATTTTCGTGGATCACGGTTTCCCGTGCGCACATAGGAGGATCGCAGTTAGCCCGAACCGTTTTGTTACCTGGCCCCTCCCGGATGCTGTCAGATTGTTTCGTTGTTATCTGTGGCAGATATCTGCGCTCTGCCGCTGATTTCTGCTTGATTACCCTTATCATTCGGGCAGATGACTGTCATGGGCTTGCCGCGGAGCGGTGCGCAGCACCCTTGACCGGCAGATGAACGGATGATACCTCATGCAGCCTTTTCTTCTATATTTTCCGTTACCATTCCCCACACAAAACATGCCAGCTCCCTCGCAATCGCTGCCACCGCTATGTTTCGTTTCTTTCCATGTCTTATCAGGCGGTAGTACTTGCTCCTCATTCTTGCGTTTGCCCTGTCCGCATAGGATATCACCTCTGCTGAATTCCCCTGTTGGCGATGCCGCAGTTCCTTTGATTTATGCCCGATGGCACCCTTACAGATTCCTCCCGCAGCTTCCACAAGCAGCAGACGCAGATGGCTGTTCCCAGCCTTTGTGATTCCCAATCGGTTTATTTTCTCCGCACTGGAATGTTCTCCCGGTGCAAGTCCCAGATAAGCCGCATACACGTTCCCTTTTGCAAATCTCCTGAAGTCTCCTGTCTCTACAACCAGGGACAGCGCAGTGTGGATCCTGATTCCGAGGAAGCACCCCAGTTTCTTTACCTTATCAGCATATCCTGCCTGAGATGCTATTTCTTCAATCCTTGCATCAAACCTTTCTATCTTTGCGGTCTGCTCATCATAGGATGCCATATATTCATCAAGCGTTTCCTGATACAGCGCAGACAGCTCAAGCTTTTTTAACCATTTCAGATGTGCCAGCGTCCATTTCGTTCCTTCGTAATGATAGCCATGCCTCAGACAGAATGCATTGACCTGCTGTTTTACTTTCTTTAAGGCTTTCTTATGGTCATCCCGCATCCGCAGATATTCCTTCACGGAATCGTCTTCTTCTGTCGGTATATATACCGGATGATATCCGCCATAGGAAAGGCATTGGGCAATCATATGGGCATCTCTGGCATCCGTCTTTATACGCTGGCCCTGCTGCGTCAGCATCGTAGTCGGTGCAAGGATCACACATTTAACCCCGGATGCCGTAAGCTGGTTGTAAAGCGAGTAACCCAGACATCCTGCCTCATATCCACATTCAATGTCATATGTGTCTTCCAACCCAAGTTTCAATTTCAGGTTTTCAATGAACATCAGGATATTTTTATAATCCGGTGTTACCTGAATGTTGGCAAAAACTCGATCCTCCGCCCCGATTACCGGCTCCATTGCACATAAAGTGTAATTTGTACTATGGACATCCATTCCAATTTTTAGTATTCTTTTCATATAGGTGACCTCCTTTTGTATGCGGTAATCCCTGTTACCATTGTTCTTATCAAACTCTAGTATACAGGTAAATCCACGTTGCTACAAATGTGGGGTCACTTCATATTATCTATA
>RAYM01000017.1 GCA_003611805.1 bacterium 1xD42-87
AATTTTCCCTTTGTTTTTTTGCTGATAACTTATCTGTTTTCTATGTATCAGCTGCCTGCACAAAGCACATAAAACAGCGTATATGTGTCCTGAAGGAAAAATCCGAACCTTGAAAACTCTATATTTCCAGGCACTTTAATGCTTTGTTAACGATGCCTGGGAGCATGGCAGAATGACGAACCGGCTTCCCTGTCAGATTGGATTATTCCACACATATCTGCTATAATCAGCCTAAAAGGAAAGGCGGTTTCTATGTGTCAGAAATATACACCCGATGAACTGAACAGCATGGATCATGATGCCAAGAACGAGGTTATCTGCCAGATGCAGGACCGTCTTGATAAGCTGGAGCATGATTACGAGAATCTGATAGAACAGATCCGTCTGGCTGACCAGCAGCGTTATGGACGGCATACAGAATCACTGGATGCCATTACGGGACAGCTTTCCTTCTTCAATGAGGCTGAAGCCTGTTATGATGCGCAGCATCCTGAGCCGGCCGTTGATGAAGTGATTGAAGATGCCCTTAAGAAACCCCGTAAACCCAAGAAAAAGGGACAGCGTGAGGAAGATTTAAAGGACTTTCCCCAGGAAGAGATCCCCCACGATGTATCAAAGGAAAAATTGATTCATACATTTGGCGAAGGAAACTATAAAAGCATGCCGGATGAAATCTGCTGGCAGTTACGCTTTGAGCCGGCAAAGTGGATTGCCGAAAAGCACATCATTAAAGTATATGTGGGAACAGACGGGCTGCATCAGGATGAATTCCTGCGTGGAGACCATCCGGGCACCCTGTTCCGTGGCAGTATCGCCACCGCATCACTGGAGGCTGCAGTCATTAATGCCAAATATGTAAACAGCAATCCGCTGGACCGTGTTTCCAGGGACTTTAAGGCAAACGGCCTGAATTTATCCAAACAGACCATGTCAAACTGGACAGTCTGGTCTGCTGAACGGTATTTCCAGCCGGTATATGACCTGATGAAGGCGCAGCAGCTGAAAGTTCATGTAAACCAGTGTGATGAAACCCCTTTGGAAGTCATCCATGACGGCAGGCCTGCCGGGAGCAAAAGTTACATGTGGGTGCACCTGACCGGGGAGCTTTCTGATGTTCCGCCCATTGTGGTGTACGAATATCAGAAGACACGGCACAGCAGCCATCCAAAAGAGTATTACAAAAACTTCAACGGAATACTCATGACGGATGGGCTGGAGCAGTACCACAAGCTTGCCCGGGAACAGGAAGGCATCACGAATGCAAACTGTTTTGCACATGCAAGGCGCCACTTTGCGAATGCCATCAAAGCAATGGGGAAAGGGAATGCCGGAGCAGTTAAATCTTCGGCTGCCTACAAGGCGCTGGTACGGATCGGTGCCATCTATGACCTTGAGAATGCTTTGAAGAATCTTCCCCCGCAGGAACGCCTTAAAGAGAGACAGGCTTCAATCAGGCCACTGGTTGAAGAATATTTTGCGTGGGTAAAAGATACTTTCCGCCAGGGGAAGGTCCTTCCCAAAAGTGAAACAGCAAAAGGCCTTGCATACAGCATAAATCAGGAAGAGTATCTCAAAGTATTTCTGGTCGACGGAGAAGTCCCCATAGATAATTCCGCATCGGAACGTGCACTGAGAAATTTTACAATAGGCAGGAAAAACTGGATGACTATAAATACAGTCCGCGGGGCGCAGGCAAGCGCCATCATTTACAGCATTACCGAAACCGCACGTGCAAACAGCTTAAATGTTTATTATTACATCAAACATCTGCTGACGGAGCTGCCGCAGCTTGTAAATAAAAATGGGAATATAGAACAACCAGTGCTGGAACCACTCATGCCGTGGTCAAGAACTTTGCCGGCTGATTGTTACAGCAAGCGTCGCAGTTAAGCGGCGCTTAAATTTTAGGTAGGGCGTCGGATTTGACGCTTACGGTATTGAAGTTAGTGAATCAGATGGAAATGAAAAAGATGATAGAAAAAAGTGATCGGGATTATTACGAATATGTTTTAATCATGATGATAGAACGTATAATCGCAATTGGTTCATTGCTGATTATCAGTGTAATCTTTAAGCAGTTTTTGCCAACGGTTGCTTTTCTTACCTTTTTTCTTTCACTGAGGAAACGAACTGGAGGTTATCATGCAGATAAGTTCTGGCAGTGCTATCTTTTGACAATTATAACTTACATCGGGGTTGTTCGGGTAGCTCCGGCACTTTCAGAAACCCCCCATATGATGTATATATTGTTGTTTTTTGCTGTGCTTGTAATCGAAGTCTTCGGAACAGTCAATCATCCCAATATTAATCTTGACAAGAATGAATTGCGGGAAACAAAAAAGGCTGCTAGATTGCTTGTACTAATTGAAATTGGAATAATTGCAGTTTTAATTATGTTGAAAATAAATCAGTTATATGTAAGTTATATGTCAATAGCCATTATAGTGTGCTCGTTTTTTATGTGCTTGGCAAAAATTATAAAACAGGAGGTAAAGGTAAAATGAGAAATGTGGAAAAGATTGCAGAAAGGGCGTTAAAAGGAGTGGAAAAAATCGCTCGGGCTGAAGTAAAAAGGACTGCGATTAGTAGTGTATCAGCGTGTTCAGCAATTTGGCATCAGCCGAAGAGACCCAAAAAAAAGTAAAAGTAACAAAAGGATCTGTGCAGTAATGATATGTATTCATTTAGAAGATAGGTCTTTCTTTGTACATATAGAAAGAAAGACCTATCTTGCGCAAAAAACAAATTTTGAAAGGAAAATATAATATGGAAATTGTAAACAGTACGGCTTCTGGTGTCTATACAAGTGAATATAAAAACAAAAATATGCCAAAGCAAACATATGAAAATTCTGTGAAGAAGGAAATAGCTGAAACCAAAAACAAAGTTTTGGGTATGGGGTTTTTACATGAAAAGAACAACACGGTACATTATGGGATGTGCGCTATGTATGCGGAAGATTATTCAGAGGATAATCCGGTTATTAAAGTAACCGTGACAAAGCCGAATGGAAAAGAAGAATATCATATCAATATCAATGAGGTGAATCCGAGAAATGCGTCAGAGATTGAAATGTTCGCATTATGTAATTATGCGGATGCGAAGGGATTCGGGACAGGCGGTACGTTTGGAAGTTGGCAGACCTTAAACTACTATCGTGACAACGCTTCCCACAACGGGTATTTTGAAATGACAAATGGAACGGATTCCTTTAAAAGTGTGAAGCAGGACTGGATGAAAATGGTTCAAACCATGATGAAAGACTATATGGAAGCAGGATTATTTAAGCAGTCTTTAGATGGTCAGGGATTATTGGGAATATTTGGAAAGTATGTGCAGGCTTTCGTATAGGGAAATAAAGATACATTAGGGAATGTTTTTAGACTTGGACCTCATATGAGGAGAGTCATTGGTTTAGAATGATTGATAAACCATATATGAGAATAATACCTAAGTAGCAGGGCTATTTCTGTTTTTATTCAGAAGATAGCTCTGCGTATTTTTACATAATGACCTAAATGCAGTTTGCGCTGTTTTCTGCAAAAACGGTTCACTTTCTGCAGTATCCCTTGATTTTATATAAAAGTTTAGATTATAAAATAATTGCAGTATAGGTAATGAGAAATTTTGATTAGGTGGAGGTGTATGGAAATGAGAAATACAGTTAAGAGAATTGTTGTCTCGGTAATGACTTTGGCATTTCTATTTGCAAGTAATACGAGCATGGTTTAGGCGAAAGAATCGTAAACGGTAGATAGTGCGTACCTCGACTGTAGGGGCAAAGTGTGTGACAATAGACTATATTTCTATCATCAGTATTAAAAGTTAAGCCTTAACTTTGGATACTGTTATACGGAGGTAAGTCTATGAACTCAACAACAGCAGCGGCTGTACAATACCGTTTAAAAGAGTGGGCAGCGCAGATCAGGGAATGCCAGAATCGGCCCGCAGGCATGAGTGTCGTTGATTGGTGTGCCAGCCACGGCATTACGAAAGCGGACTACTATTACAGGCTGCGCCGTGTAAGGCAGGTGTGCCTGGAAGACCTTCCGTCGGAGACTCCGGCGCAGCAGACCGTCCCGCCGGATCAAAAAGCTACATGTGGGTATACCGCACCGAACGGATGTACACAGAACGCCAGATTGTCCTGTATGAATACCAGAAGACGCGCAATGCCAGCCATCCCAGAGAGTTTTTGAAAGACTTCAAGGACGTATGCGTCACGGACGGATATCAGGTCTGCCACACCATTGAAGGCGAACGGGAAGACCTGCGGATCGCGGGATGCTGGTCCCATGCTAGGCGGAGGTTTGACGAGGCAGCGAAGGCTCTGCCTAAGCAGAAGCAGAAGGACAGCTGCGCGTACCTTGTGCTTACCATGATACAGGCGATCTACCGGAAGGAAAAACAGTTAAAGGATCTCCCGGCAGGGGAACGGAGGAACCGCCGCCAGCTGAGCGTAAAGCCCCTGGTGGAGGCTTATTTCACATGGGTCCGTGAAAACCTCCCGAAAGTGCCGCAGAAAAGCAAATGTTTACGGTTAGAGGGAAGTAATTTCATATTAGGCGGTATAGCCCCGATTACAAGGGCTTGCTGGGTCGGCGACTGGGAACCCTGTTAACTGGAATTCTTCTGTGGCGATGGAAGCGTGTTGAAATGTTAGCGTGATGGCAATAAAACGGAATACGACATAGGAGCAGCGTTTTGTTCGCGCACAATGGGAACGAATACGCTGTTTTTTGCAGAATAACATCAACGGGACGTTTGAGACGCTGGCGAGGCTGTGAGGAAAACTTGCTGATTTCCCCCACTTGTGGTAAGGTGTAATAGTGAGTAATTTGAGTGCTCATGGAAGGCGGATACAGTGGAATGAGGATACATAAGCTTGGATTGGCCGGGCTGCTTTTGATTCTATTTTTGACGGGGTGCGGGAATCCTGCGCAGGAGACGGCGTCGTCTGCGGAGAATGACGCGCAGGAGGAGACGCAGCAGGAGACCGGAGAGGAAGAGGAGAGCGGTTCGGGTATAGAAATGACTTCCTGGCGGGAGTCAGTGCAGAAAATGTTTGAGGATCCTTATGGGGATTATCGGGAGACGGGCGGTGAGATCGCCTTTCTGACGGACGGTTCCGTGGAGGACGGCGGTTACAATGAAGCGATATATAACGGTGTGCGGATGTATGCTTTGGGGGCGGGGACTTCCTTTTCTTATTACCATGCAGATCCGAATGCGCCGGAAAGCTATCGGGAGGTCGTACAGCAGGCTGTGGAGGATGAAGCCGGACTGATTGTCTGTGCCGGGGACGTTTTCGGCGAGGCAGTGGGTGCAATGCAGGAGACTTATCCGCAGACGTCCTTTCTGCTGGTGGATGCCGTGCCCCATGATGAAGAGCAGGAGGAAGTTCCCATTGCGGAAAATGTGCATTGTGTTCTTTTCCATGAGGAGCAGGCAGGATATCTTGCGGGATATATGGCTGTCTGGGAGGGATACAGGAACCTTGGCTTCATAGGAGGCAGGGAAGAACCGGCAGTGCAGCGCTACGGTTACGGCTACCTGCAGGGGATCAATGCGGCGGCAAAAGATTTGTCGCTTACCGATGTGGCGGTCAACTACTGGTATGCCGGCACTTATACGGCGGATATAGCGGTGCGGGAGAAGGCGGATGAATGGTACGGGAACGGCACGCAGATTATCTTTGCCTGCGGTGGCGGTCTGTATGAGTCTGTGCTGGAAGCAGCGGAAAATCAGGATGGTCTGATGATCGGTGTGGATGTGGACCAGTGCAGGGTTTCGGACCGGGTTCTGACCAGCGCGGTTAAAAATATCGGTTCGGCGGTGACGGACGCTCTCGATGAGTATTATGCGGCGGGAGGCTGGTCGGATGAGGATGCCGGTCAGGTAAAACGTTACGGTGTGGAGGAAGGCTGTGCGGCGATTCCGGTGGTGGATACGGAGTGGCGGTTTCAGGAAATTCCTACGACTCACTTTTTTGAGATATATAAGCAGATGAAAAGAGGCGACAGGACAGTGTCGGATGCGACCGATATGCTGCCCGAAGTTGCTGTTTTGGTGAATTATGAATGAGCGCGGGAGGTTTGGGAGTGTATAAGGAAAAGAGAAGCAGGATACGTTCCTCGCATCCCCTGCTCACAGGCATCTGTCTGGCATTTGTACTGTTGTACGGCTGTGGGGAGGAGGCAGCGCCCGCAAGCGCGCCTTCAGGACAGGAAGCGGTGACGGAAAATGCAGCCGAACAGCGGGAAAAGGAACTGTCGGAACTGACTGCGGGAGAGACAAGCCTGTCGGTGGATGAATTGTCGGACTATGCCTTGGATGTGGATCTGGTTTACGACGCGGAGATGAAGAAACTGCGGTATACACTTACCATGCCGCTGATTCCGTCCAGCGATGACGCGTATCTGTATCTGTTCCGGGCGGACACCTGGGAGGAGGATGCGGATGCGCTGGAGAAGGAGCCGGTCACGAGAGGACGCAAAGACAGGGAGTGGGAGATCGGTTTCCCTTACCGGGATTCCTATCTGTATGAGCGTTTTATTCCGGCGGTAAAGATGGACGGAAACTACGTGCAGGTGGGCAGGAGTGTGTACATGTCAAATCCGGAGGCGCTTGCGGAAAATCAGGAACCTTATCCGGAAAACGGCTCGAAAAAGGGAATTCTGCTAGATCCCACAATGCTGGGGACGCCGGAACTGACAGATCTTGGCGTCAAGCATGCGATCTATAATATTCCGCTTTCGCACATTATGGGAGAAACGACAGATCCGACTTTCCCCACGATCACTTACACATACGGGGGAAGAAACTATGCCTTTAACGGGGCGGCGATCAACGGCTACGACGGGCTTTTTACTTACCTGTCCGATATGGGAATGACCGCCACGGCAGTGGTGCTAAATGACTGGAATGAGGCTTTCCCGGAACTGATTCATCCGGATTCGAGAAATCAGGAGAGCGGCGCCTATTATTATATGTTTAACGCGTCTGAGCAGGAGGGGGTAAGAACCATTGAAGCTGTAGCGAGCTTTTTGGCGGAGCGTTATTCAAGCGGGGAGCACGGTATGATACATAGCTGGGTGATCGCCAACGAGATCAACCAGAACCGGGTCTGGAATTATATGAATACCCGTGATCCGGTCCATTACACAAAGGAGTTTGAGAAATCTTTCCGCATCTTTTATCAGGCGATAAAAAGCCATTACGCGCAGGGACGTGTGTATTTCAGCATTGACCATGCCTGGAACAGCAACGAGGGCGATAATTCCGGCTTTTTTAACGGCAGGGATATCCTGGAGGGCTTTAACGGGGCGGCGCTTGCGCACGGGAACTATGACTGGGGTGTTGCGATTCATCCTTACCCGGAACCGCTGACCCGTGTGAACTACTGGTCGCAGGAGTATGATAAGACGATAGACGCGCCCCATTTATCCATTATGAACCTGAATGTGCTGACGGATGTGTTGTCCGAGGAGGAATATCTCGACCGGGCGGGCGAGGTGCGCAGTGTCACCATTACGGAGCTTGGCTTTTCTTCCGGTTCCGGGGAGCGGCTGCAGGCGGCTGCTTTCGCTTACTGCTATTATATTGTGGAGAATAACCCTTACGTGGACGCTTTTCTGATGAACCGGCAGACGGACGCGCCGGAGGAGGTGATGTCGGGGCTGGCATTCGGCGTGTATGAGTATGACCATTCGGGGAAGTATATAAAGGATGTGTTCCGCTATATTGACACGGACAGGGCGGGAGAATACACGGATTTTATGCTGAATATTCTGGGCGCAGACAGTCTGGAGGAGGCGCTCTCATGGGCGCAGGCGGACGGAACGCCCAAATCGGGACAATCTTAAAACGGGGAGACGGGGATGAAGGTTTCGTTGCTGGTGACAGTATATAATGTGAAAACAACTCTGTCTGTTACACTGCGGAGCATAGAGGAACAGGACTATCCGAATCTGGAAGTGGTGATTGTGGACGGCGGTTCCACAGACGGTACAGTGGAACTGATCAAAGAATTTGCCGCGCGGGTGGAAGAGCGTCAGGGGTTTTCGGTGCGGTGGGTTTCGGAAGCTGACAACGGGCTTTATGATGCGATGAACAAAGCGTTTCGCATGAGCGCAGGGGATGTGGTTGCGGTCTGCAATGATAAGTTATGTGAACCAGCTGCTGTCAGCAAAATGATTGGCGCGCTGGAACAGAGCAGTACGGACTGCGTGGGCGCTCACGCAGATCTTGTCTATGTGGATGGCGAGCTGGTAATCAGGGAGTGGCGCATGGGACAGGGACAGATTTCGGAGGGCTGGATGCCGGGGCATCCGACCCTTTTTCTGCGGCGGACGGTGTATGAAAAGTATGGGTTATATGACACTTCCTACCGCTGTGCGGCGGACTACGAGTTTATGGTGCGCTTTCTGAAGGAGCCGGAAAATAAACTCGCCTATGTGCCGGAGACGCTGGTGGCAATGTTCTATGGCGGTACGAGTAATGCAGGGCTGAAAAACTATCTGGTGTCTTTTCAGGAGGGTTGTCGGGCGCTTCGTAAAAACGGCGTGCCTCATCCTCTTTGGATTACGTTGAGGAGAAGTTTACGGGTGCTTTTACAGTTTGGAATCCGCCGCTGAAGTCGGCGGAAAAATGGGAGGAGGCGTGTTATGGCGGTAATCGGTTTTGCGGCTCTGGCATTTGGGATTTTTGTGCTGGATCTGCTCTTAAAAAATCACGTTGAGAAGAGTCTGCAGGAAGGGGATGAGAAACCCTTCTGCGGGGGAAGACTTCTGATCAGGAAATATCATAACAAAGGCGCTTTCCTGGACATGGGTGAGGGCAGACAGGGGCTGGTGTCCATGCTGTCTCTCGGATTGACGCTGTTTATGACGGTGATTTTTCTCGGCACGTTCAGCTTTCGGGGGAACTCTACCCTTAAGGCAGGGTTGGCGTTTCTCCTTGGCGGCGCCTACAGCAACACCTACGACCGCCTGACGAGAAAATATGTGGTGGATTACGTCAGTTTTCCCGTGAAAAACAAGCGTTTCCGCAAGATTGCATTCAACGTGTCGGACTTCTGTATTATGATCGGGGCGCTGCTTCTGGTCATCGGGGAGACAAAGGGAAAATAAAGAGGAAATAAAGCTGGTCAAAGAGCCGGGAGAACGTTTCCCGGCTCTGCGTATGTGCAAAATTATTTAGGCGGTTATGACCGTGCCGCTCCTGCCTTTCAAGGCTTCTTTTACGTCGCCGAGGGAGGTGATTAACACTTTTCCGTGCGGATTTTCTTCCAGATATGTGATAGCGGCCTCAATTTTCGGCAGCATGGTGCCCGCCTCGAAATGCCCCTCTTCGCACAGTGCTTTTGCCTGACTGACAGTGAGGGAAGGGAGCGCTTCCTGATCCGGCTTTCCGAAATTCCCGTATACGCAGGGCACACCTGTCAGAATAATCAGTTCGTCAACATGAAGGCTTGCGGCAAGTCTTCCCGCCACGGCATCCTTTTCGATGACCGCGGATGCGCCTTTTAAGACATGATTCTGTTCGATGACGGGAATACCGCCGCCGCCGCATGCGATCACGATCTGACCGGCATCGGCAAGCGTACGGATGGCGTCGATTTCCACAATATCAATGGGGCTGGGAGCGGCAACCACCCGTCGGAATCCTTTGCCCGGTTCCTCTTTCACAAAATTTCCCTTTTTGATTTCCGCGTCCGCGTCCTCCGCGGACATATAGCGTCCGATTACTTTGGTAGGAGTGTAGAAGGCGTCGTCGTAAGGATCGACGGTCACCTGAGTCAGAATGGTGCTGACGGTTTTTACGATACCGCGCCCCACCAGTTCGGCACGGAGTGCATTCTGGATATCGTACCCCACATAGCCCTGACTCATGGCGGAACAGACGCACATGGGAGCGGGGGTGTAGTCGGTGTAAACCCGGCGAAGCTCCGTCATCGCCTTGTGGATCATGCTGACCTGTCTTCCGTTGCTGTGGGTGATGGTGAGCTGGTAATCGGCTTCCACCAGATCCGCAAGCGCCCTGGCGGTCTTTTTAACGGCATCCCGCTGTTCTAAAATTGTATAACCGAGCGCCTCGTGTCCGAGGGAGACGACTGCTTTTTTCTTATTCATTTCACACTGATCCTTTCGTGATTCGGATTTTTTCTATATTGCAAGTATATCAAAACGGCGAAGCTTTGTATAGAATGGTTTTGCTGATAATTATGTAAACGCAGAGAAATGCCTGCATCAGGCTGCGAAAAGCCGTGGAATCAACTGTTTCATCATTGATTTATCTTGTTTAAGGCAAGTAAAATTCCAGTGTTATGTAAATTGATTGTGGGTATTTGCCAAAAATGAAAAAGGAAAATCAGTTATATTTATGCAAAATATACAAGAAAGAGTTTGACAATATATGGGATGGGAAGTATAATGAAAGAATATTAGATATAATGCTGAAAAATGTAAAAATACAAGGGGAAGGTGGTGAAGCCGGCGCCGCGAAAGGGGTTAGCGGGCGTCGGCGGCATGATGAGTTACCTGAGTGCATTACAGGGGTTGTCGCTAAAACAGATTCAGTCAGTCATTGAAATTATGCAGCAGTCTTCTGAAGCTTACATGTTTATTCTGGATTTGACCGTGGATACCTATATGGTAGCGGAGAAGGCGACGAAGCGTTTTCCCTTCCGCTCTACCGTGATTGAGAACTGCGCGGAGATGTTGAAAGACGTGGTGTATCCTTCTGATTATGAACTGTTGGCGGCGGAACTGGAGGAATGCCGGTCGGGAGAAAAGGATACCCATGCGCTGGAGTACCGCTGGCTGGACCGCATGGGCAGGGTTGTCTGGATCAGCTGTAAGGGTACGGTGGTGGAAGGCGCGGAAGGGCACAGGCTTTTGATCGGTGCGGTCACTGAGATGGGGACGAAGGCGAAAGCCGACAATATTACAGGGCTCCGCAGAGAAGCGAGGTTTCGGCTGAACATGGAATCGACTCTCCGGGATCAGCCGGAGTCTGTGCGGTATCTGATGCGCATTGGCATTGACAACTTTAAAGAGATCAATGAGAAGGAAGGCGTGGAAGCCGGCGACGAAGTACTGCGTGAACTGGCGGAGTGCATTATCAAAACTTTGGATGAAAGCGTGGACGTTTATCGCCTGGTGGCGGATGAATTTATGATTGCGGACACCGGGAAGGGTGAGGCGAAGGAGCCGCGCGCTGTCTACAGGCAGATTCAGAGAACCATAGCCGCTACGGCTAAGAGCAAGGAATACAGCCGCTTTTATACCGTATCTGCAGGGGTGTTGGAAACGGATTTTGCTGGCAGAAATGTTGAGGAAGTCATGCGCTTCACAGAGTTTGCATTAAATGAGGCGAAGCGCCATGGCAGAAATCAGATGGTGGCGTTTGACAGGGAGGCATATGACATATATCTGGAACGGCTTGACATCCGCAAGCTTCTCAGACAGGACGTGAGCCATGATTTCCGGGGATTTGAAGTGTATTACCAGCCGATTGTCTCGGCAGAGGACTTTAGGCTGATTGGCGCGGAGGCGCTGCTGCGGTGGAAAAACGAGAAATTCGGCAGTGTATCCCCGGCAGTCTTTATCCCGGTTCTGGAGGAGAGCGGTCTGATTATTCCGGTAGGGCAGTATGTTCTCTGGGAGGCGGCTAAGACATGTAAGAGGTGGAAAGAATACATACCAGAATTTCATATCAACGTCAATTTGTCCTATGTGCAGCTCTACAAGAGCGATATGATGCGTGATGTGGAACGCTGTATTCAGGAAGTGGGGATAGAGCCGGAAAGTCTGGTTCTGGAACTGACCGAGAGCGGCTATATTGAGACGAGTGACAGAATCAAGGAGCTGTTTAAAGACCTGAAATCAAGAAATATTGATGTCGCACTGGATGATTTTGGCACAGGCTATTCCAATATGCGCTATTTGAAGGAGATCGATGCCAGAACGGTGAAGATCGACAGAACTTTTGTGGTACAGGCGCTTAATAACGAATACGATTATAATATCATCAGCCACATCATAGATATGGTGCACAGCCTGGGTTCGGTTGTCTGCATGGAGGGGATTGAGGAGAAAGAAGAACTTTCAAAAATGATGGCTACCAAGCCGGATATGATACAGGGTTATTATTTTGGGAAACCCGCTCCGGCAGGGCAGTTTGAAAAAGAATTTTTACAGGCTACAGGTTCTCCCTGATTCGAATATCCACGTCCACATAAATGTTTTCCGAGGCAGGCATTTCTCCCGTTGCCAAATAGGCGAACAGGATCGCGAGGGGAAGGGAACCCTGTTGGAAGGGCTGTTGGCAGATGGTGGCTGCGATCAGCCCTTTTTCCATATATTGCCGTGTGGTGGGCACAAGGTCGTTTGTTATGACAACTGTGTCGTTTTTTCGCACAGAGTCTTCGATCGCCCTGCAGCCGCCGTATACGCCGCCCGCGGTGAAATAGACAGCATTTATTTCGGGATGGTCCGAAAGAAGCTTCTTCGTCAGATCAAAGCTCACCTGGTCGTCGTCGTTGTTGGTGATGGTATCCACGATATGGATATTCGGGTGTGACGCGACGATGTGGGCGAAGCCAGAGATACGCTCGGTGTGGCAGAGAATATTCTGTGAGCCGGAGATGATGCCCACGTGCACCTCGCCTTTGGTCATCAGGCGTATCAGGGCGCCGGCTGTCTCGCCGGATTTGTAAAAGTTGCTGCCCACATAGGCGATACGGCGGGCGTTTTCGATATCGGTGTTTAAGGTTACCACGGGGATTCCCGCGCGGTCCAGACCGTCAATTTTTTCCCGCACGGCGCTGTCGTTGTAGGGAGAGATGGCGAGCCCGTTTATCCCTTCCGAAAGCAGCGCATCTATGGCGTCGAGCTGCTGCTGTAAGCTGTATTCCGTCTGTTTTATGAGAACGCTGCAGTTATAACCGGCAAGTTCTTCCGCCTTTTCGCGCACGCCTGCGAGAACGTCGTCAAAGAAAGGATTGCCGACACCCAGAAGCACTACGCCCAGTTTCAGATTTTTTTTCTGGGCGGCGAGAACAATCCCCGCCTTGTTCGGCTTATAGTCGAGGGCGCGGACGATCTTCATGATTTTTTCTTCTGTCTGGGGATTGACGTCGCCGCGGTGGTTTAATACGCGGTCCACCGTACCCCGGGACACGCCGGCGAGAGCGGCGATTTCCTTGATGGTTGCCATGGCTGGATTCCTTTTTGGGGGTTCATGCTAACAGTGCGGAGAATGCTGTATTTCAGGCATTTTCTTGTGCGAGACTCAGCACTTCCAAGTCAGATTTGCTGACTTTGCGATGCAGCCTTTGCTGCTGAGCTTTAGAAGTACTTCTCGCGCTTTTCACTTTAGCATATCAAGTGGAAATAGACAATGCGTTCCACTGCATTTTGTATAAAGTTACGAAAAAAATATACGGTATTGCTTTTACAGACGGGACAGCTTATCATGGAGACAGAAGGATCGTGCACGGGCACGGAAAATTTTAGCAGAAAGAATTGGAGGATAAAAATGCTGTATATTGGGGTGGATTTAGGCACAAGCGCCGTGAAGCTTCTTTTGATGGAGGGAAACGGAGCGATCGTCAATATCGTATCGAAGGAATATCCGCTTTATTTCCCGCATCCGGGATGGTCTGAGCAGAAGCCGGAGGACTGGTACGAGCAGAGCATCGCGGGGATTAAGGAGCTGATCGCGGATGTGGACAAGAGTCAGATTGCGGGCATCAGCTTCGGCGGTCAGATGCACGGGCTTGTGATTCTGGATGAGAATGACGAGGTGATCCGTCCGGCGATTCTCTGGAATGACGGCAGAACCACGGAGGAATGCGACTATTTAAACAACGAGATTGGGAAGGATAAGCTGTCCGAACATACAGCGAACATTTCCTTCACGGGCTTTACCGCGCCGAAGGTTCTCTGGGTGAAAAACAAGGAGCCGGAGAACTTCGCGAGGATCAAAAAGATCATGCTTCCCAAAGATTATATCGCGTACAAGCTGACAGGGGTGCACTGCACGGATGTTTCCGATGCTTCCGGGATGCTTCTGTTTGATGTGAAAAACCGCTGCTGGTCCAAAGAGATGTGCGAGATCTGTGGTGTGAAGGAAGAGCAGCTTGCGAAGATTTACGAAAGCTATGAGACGGTGGGAACGGTGCTCCCGGAGGTTGCGAAGGAGCTTGGCATTCCCGAAACTGTGAAAGTGGCGGCGGGCGGCGGCGACAACGCGGCGGCGGCTGTAGGCACGGGCACTGTGGGAGACGGCATGTGCAATATCTCTCTCGGCACCAGCGGCACGATTTTTATTTCGTCCGATAAGTTCGGGGTGGATAAGTTCAACGCCCTTCACGCTTTTGCCCATGCGGACGGGCACTATCATCTGATGGGCTGTATGCTCAGCGCGGCATCCTGCAATAAGTGGTGGATGGACGATATCGTCGGCACGGAGAAATACGCGGACGAGCAGAAGGCGATCACCGACGATAAACTTGGTGAGAACCATGTGTATTTCCTGCCCTATCTGATGGGCGAGCGTTCTCCCCACAACGATCCTGACGCGAGAGGCACTTTTATCGGCATGACCATGGATACCACGAGGGCGGACATGACGCAGGCGGTGCTCGAGGGCGTGGCGTTCGCGCTGAGAGATTCCCTGGAGGTGGCGAAATCCCTCGGCATTCACATCGAGCGCACGAAAATTTGCGGCGGCGGTGCGAAAAGCCCGCTGTGGAAACGGATGATCGCCAATATCATGAACCTGAAAGTGGATGTGATCGAGAGCGAGGAAGGTCCCGCTATGGGCGGCGCGATGCTGGCGGCGGTTGCCTGTGGTGAGTATGCGGACGTGGAGGAAGCAGCGGCGAAGATCGTTAAGATTGTGGACACGGTAGAGCCGGAACCTGCCCTTGTTGAGAAATACGAAAAGAGATACCAGCAGTTTAAGCAGATTTATCCGACCTGTAAGGAGCTGTTTGGGAAACTGAAGTAGCAGGAAGTGACTGTCAAGCGTGTGTTTCGCAAATGGCGTTGCTAGGGCAACGTGAAAGGAGAGTGGATATGGAGATTAAGAAAGTGACAGACCCGTCATTTCGTAAGTATGGCAGGGTTGTACAGGGGATCGACTTTACGGATCTGGTAGAGGCGATCAAAAGTGAGACGCCGCTGCCGGATGGCGTGGCTTACGAGCCTTCCATCAAGGCACTGGAGGAGACCAGGGCGGCTAAGGCGTTACAGAGAAGAACCTACGGCGAACTGCCGATCGAGGTGGGATACTGCAACGGTCATAACTATAAGCTGAACGCCATCGAGTACCACAGGAGTTCCGAGATCAACGTGGCGGCTACGGACGCGGTACTGATTGTGGGTATGCAGCAGGATATCACTGACGATTTTAAGTATGAGACGGCGAAGATGGAGGCGTTTCTGGTAGAGGCGGGCACGGCGGTGGAACTTTACGCGACGACCCTGCACTACGCGCCCTGCAGCGCGGATGAGGGCGGCTTTAAGGTCGGCATCGTGCTTCCGGCGGGCACAAACTATCCGCTTGAGGAGAAGCACGAGGGATGGGAGGATTCCCTGATTACGGCGCAGAACAAGTGGCTGATCGGTCACGAGGAGGGCGGGCTCGACGCGGGTGCGCATATCGGACTGGTAGGGAAAAATTTAGATATCAGAGAAGGGTGAGAGGCAACTCCAAGACTCAACAGCAGAGGCTGTTTCGCCAAGAGTTGCTAAGGCTCACTTAGGAGAATGCTAAAAGAAGCATTCTCCGTATAACAATATAATCATACCGGCAGCACCGGTTAAAGGAGGATATAAGATATGAACAATTTACCGAAAGTAAAAATTGGTATCGTTGCGGTAAGCCGTGACTGTTTCCCGGCGTCTCTGGCGATCAACAGGAGAAAAGCGCTGGTGGAGGCTTACGCGAAGAAGTATGACGCGGCGGACATCTATGAGTGCCCTGTCTGCATCATCGAGAGCGAGATCGACATGGTAAACGCATTAAAGGACATCAAGGACAATGGCTGTAACGCGCTCTGCGTGTATCTTGGCAACTTTGGCCCGGAAATTTCTGAGACGCTGCTTGCAAAGCATTTCGAGGGGCCCAAGATGTTCGTTGCCGCTGCGGAGGAGTCCCAGGGCGATCTGATTCAGGGCCGCGGCGACGCTTACTGCGGTATGCTCAATGCCAGCTACAACTTAAAGCTCAGAAACGTAAAGGCTTATATTCCCGAGTATCCTGTTGGCGATGCAGAGGACTGCGCTGACATGATCCATGAGTTTATTCCGATCGCCCGTGCGGTTGCGGCGCTCTCCAGCTTAAAGATTATATCTTTCGGTCCCAGACCGCTCAACTTCCTGGCATGTAACGCGCCCATCAAACAGCTTTACAATCTGGGCATTGAGATTGAGGAGAACTCAGAGCTTGATCTGTTCGAGGCGTTCAATAAGCATGCGGGCGATTCCCGTATTCCTGATGTAGTGAAGGATATGGAAGCGGAGCTCGGTGATGGCAACAATAAGCCCGATATTCTGCCTAAGCTGGCACAGTATGAGCTGACCCTGCTTGACTGGATCGAGGAGCACAAAGGCTACCGCGAGTATGTGGCGATTGCGGGAAAATGCTGGCCTGCATTCCAGACCCAGTTCGGCTTTGTTCCCTGCTTTGTGAACAGCCGTCTGACAGGCAGAGGCATTCCGGTATCCTGTGAAGTGGACATTTACGGCTGCCTGAGCGAGTTTATCGGTGAGGCGGTAAGCGACGATATCGTAACCCTGCTCGACATCAACAACTCTGTTCCGAAGGATATGTACAAGGAG
Source organism: bacterium 1xD42-87 (assembly GCA_003611805.1). Classification (GTDB taxonomy): domain Bacteria; phylum Bacillota; class Clostridia; order Lachnospirales; family Lachnospiraceae; genus UBA3282. Next base: position 16,854 of record RAYM01000017.1, read on the forward strand.
TCCATCGAAGGCAAGTTCGACTACAAGTTTACCGATACGTTCATGGGCTTCCACTGCGGCAATACCTGCTCCAAGAAACTGTCCAAGTGCAGCATGGAGTACCAGATGATTATGGCAAGATCCCTGCCTGAGGAAGTGACACAGGGTACGCTCGAAGGCGATATCGTTCCCGGCAACATTACCTTCTACCGCCTGCAGAGCACGGCTGACAATATCCTGCGCGCATATGTGGCGGAGGGCGAAGTTCTTCCTGTTGCGACCAGATCCTTCGGCGGCATCGGTGTATTCGCGATTCCCGAGATGGGCAGATTCTACCGTCACGTGCTGATTGAGAAGAATTACCCGCATCACGGCGCGGTCGCGTTCGGTCACTTTGGCAAGGCGCTGTTCGAGGTATTCAAGTACATCGGTGTGGATGTGAGCGAGATCGGCTATAACCAGCCGAAGAGCCTGCCGTATCCGACGGAGAATCCTTTCGCGTAATATTTGCAGTATGAACGAAATGTAGAAATAGAGGGCGTATGCCGTGAAAACGGTGTACGCCCTTTCCGTATGCAAAAAAGGAGCAAAAAAGACGGAACCAGATATGCCGGTTCCGCCATAAGTTTTTTGTCTGTATATTTATCAGAGGACGGTGTCCACCATAGAACCCATCGTCGGTATGTTTATGCCGCCGTTGTTGCCATAAGTCTGTTTGTTCAGAGTGTCTCCCTGCGTAGCATAGCGGTAGATGCGGTTTACTCTGTCGGTCATCTTCTCCGCCAGGGAGTATGCGCCGTTGAACAGATTCTTAACGCCGCCCATGTCCGCGTCCTTAAACTTCTCCTCGTCGATCGAAAGGGTCTTGTCGGAGTTTACGGTAACGCCCATTTTTGAGAAGGCGCTCTTGTTGTTGCTGATCAGGCTCTTGAGATAGGAGGCCTGGTTGACAACGTTACTGTTAGCGCTCTTGTCGGTGTTTTTAATCAGCTCGTTATAGTCTTTCACAAAAGCGGAGAACGCTTTATAGACATTTTCCTTATTGCTGTTTGTGATATCTGTGGCGCCCAGATTCTCGATGGACTTGTAGAGCGAGTTCGCGGCAGCCGCTGTGGAAGAATCTGTCACGGTTTTGTCTTTATCCTTATCCTTTGTGGAGGATGTGCCCGAAGCACTTGTTGAGGAATAACCGCCCGCATATTTTGCCTTGGAGGAAGTAACTGCCTCGCCGTCACCTGCCGCCCTGTAAATCTGGCTTGCCTTGTTGACAGCTTTGTCCGCAAAGGAGCCGATGCCGCCGAACAGCGTCTTCACCGTAGCGCCGTTTCCGTGCTCTGTGTCCTGCAGCGCCTTCTTCATGGAATCTTCGTTAAGGGACAGCGTCCTGTCGGAATTCATGGTGATACCGACCTTGGAGAACAGTTTGTAGTTTGAGTAGTAGGAGTTATACAATGATTCCGCCTGTTTCTGTACGGTCGTGTTCTTACTCTTCGACGCGCTCTTCATCAGACTGTTGTAATCCTTGATGAAGGAGGAAACGGAGTCGGTAATCTTATTGATGTTCTCCTCGCTGCGGTCGTCATAGTTCAGCGAAGTGAGTGCGGAAGCGGACTTGTAAAGGGACTGTGCCGCCGACGCGGAAGCGCTGTCTTTGACCTTGCCCGCCTTGTTGGAGTCGGTTTTGCCGGACTCCTCCGCTTCCTGCTTTTCCATTTTCGCATAGTAAGATTTCAACATCTTGCCGTAGCTGCCGTTTTTAATAGCCGCATAATCGCCAAGCAGAGAACTAACCCCGCCGGCGTTGTCACCGCCGCTCATGCCGCCAAGCAGTGTGGAATAGGTGTCTGCCATTCCTGAATTTAAACCATTTAAACTGATTCCCATGTCGGTATCCTCCTTGTCATAAAATTCGACATCCGTGTCATATATGTGTTTATCGCAGATTATTCTTATATCTATTATTTCGTCTTTTGCGCTGATTTGTAAAGAGGTTTATAGAAAAATATTTATAAAAATTTTCAGATTTTTCTTGACTTTGTCGAAAAAATATGTCATACGGCTATAAAATGTCTAAAATACACAAAAAAGATAGCAAAATAGAGATAAATGTGGGCAGTGTAACGACAAATATTTTATATTGTTGACACAAATTGTTTAAAATGCTATAGTAGTAGAAATATATAAAGGTAAAAAGTGACAAAAATGTAAAAAGGGAAGGGCTTTCGCGTTTTGTATATTAATATATAGCTAAAGATGGCAGGCGTATAGTTTGCGGATGAAAACGCGGAGCTTTTACAATCGGGTGCGCGTGGCTGCCCGGCTTTTTTATGAGAAAGGAGAGCATAGAAATGGGACTTTTAAAAGATATTTTTGGATCGAAGGAAAATAAGATACAGGTCGTTGCTCCAGTGGCGGGAAAGCTTGTTCCGCTCAGTGAGGTGAGCGATCCCACCTTTTCCGAGGAGATTCTTGGGCAGGGTGCGGCAGTTATCCCCTCGGAAAATGAGTTTCTTTCTCCTGTTGACGGTACGGTCACCACAGTATTTCCTACCGGGCATGCGGTGGCGCTCACCTCTGTGGAGGGGGTGGAGATACTGCTGCATATCGGGCTGGATACGGTGAAGCTGAACGGGAAACATTTTACCATTCATGCCGAGGAGGGGCAGCAGGTGAAAAAGGGTGACCTGCTTCTGGAAGCCGATCTGGAACAGATCAAATCCGAGGGATATGACATTATCACGCCTGTTGTTATCTGCAACACGGAAGAGTTTTCGGAGATCGGGATGGTGAAAGGCGGTTCGGTGACGGTTGGAAATGTCATTATAAATATCATAAAAAGAAAAGGATGACTTCATTTTTGGGGAGGTTTGAATGGAAAGATATATTGGAAAAAGCGTGATGAGGGGAATTGCCATAGGAAGAGTATACCTTTATAAAAAGGTAGAGATTCAGGTGACGGACGAGAAGGTGCCGGACGCGGAGGCTGAGAAGGAGCGGTTTATGGCTGCCGTGGATCGCGCGAAGGCACAGCTCACACGACTTTATGACGATGCTCTGCAGAACGTGGGAGAGGATCATGCCGCTATCTTTGACGTACACAGAATGCTTCTGGAAGATGAGGATTATCTGGAAACTGCCGCGGGGGAGATCGAGAAAGGTTACAATGCGGTGTACGCGGTAGATCAGGCAGGAACACAGTTTGCTGAGCTGTTCGCGGCGATGGACGACGAGTATATGAGAGGGCGTGCGGCGGATATCCGGGATATCTCCCAGAGAGTGATCCGTATCCTTCTGGATCTGCCGGAGGAGGAGATTAACTCGGAGGAGCCGGTAGTTTTGGTGGCGGAGGATCTGACGCCAAGCGAGACGGTGAAGCTTGACAAAAAGAAAATTCTCGGATTTGTGACTGTGAAAGGATCGGCAAATTCCCACACGGCGATTCTGGCGAGAAGCATGAGTCTGCCGGCGCTGGTGAACGTGAATATTGACCTTTCGGATGGGCTGCATGGAAAGAGCTGTGTGGTGGACGGATTTGAGGGTGAGTTTCTGGTGGAGCCTGAGGAGGAGATACTTTCCGAAAAGGTTGTGCGGAAAAACCAGTGGGTAGCGGATCTGGAAGCGCTCGAGAAACTGAAAGGGCAGGACAATGTCACACAGAGCGGGAAGCGGATAGACGTCTTTGCGAATATTGGTAATGTCGCGGACGCGGACATGGCATGCGCGGCTGATGCCGGGGGAATCGGGCTTTTCAGGAGCGAGTTTCTCTATCTGGGCAGAACCACTTTTCCGTCGGAGGAGGAACAGTATACAAGTTATAAGGCTGTCCTCGAGAAGATGGAAGGAAAGAAGGTTGTGATCCGCACGCTGGATATCGGGGCGGATAAGAAGGTGGACTATTTCGGACTGGAGCCGGAGGAAAATCCGGCGCTCGGCTATCGGGCGATCCGTATCTGCCTGGACCGGGAGGAAATATTCATCACTCAGCTCCGCGCCCTTTACCGTGCGGCGGCGCACGGGAAACTGGCAATCATGTTCCCCATGATTATATCGGTGGATGAGGTGAAGCGGATCAGGCAGATTGTGGAGATGGTGAAGGAGGAGCTTACAAAAGAAGGCTATCCTGTCGGTGAGCCGGAACTTGGCATTATGATCGAGACGCCGGCGGCGGCTGTGATTTCCGATAAGCTGGCGAAGGAAGTGGACTTTTTCAGTATAGGAACCAATGATCTTACGCAGTACACGCTGGCGGTAGACCGGCAGAACCAGAAGCTGGAAGGGATTTGCGATACCCATCATGAAGCGTTACTGCGGCTGATAGAGATGACTGTGAAGAACGCCCATGAGGCGGGCATCTGGGTAGGTATCTGCGGAGAGCTAGGCGCTGATACGGAGCTGACAGAGTGGTTTTTGAAGATCGGTGTGGATGAGCTGAGTGTAGCGTCATCTGCGGTACTCAAGGTACGTGGGGCGGTGAGAGCGCTGCCGTAAGTATACTCTCGGATGCAGAAGAAATTCTGAGGGTGCATATAAAATCTAAGGAGGGAGGATATAAGAAATGAGGGAGTTTACTTATGTAATCAAGGATCCGGTGGGGCTGCATGCCAGACCTGCAGGACTGCTGGTAAAGAAGGCGGGCGAGTTTACCAGCAGGATTACGATCGAGTCTGGAGGTAAAAGCGCTGAGGCGAAGAAGCTGATCATGCTGATGGGGCTCGGAATCAAGCAGGGTGCGGAGGTTGTCTGCCGTATTGAGGGCGAGGACGAGGATGCCGCGCATGATGCGCTCGTGAAATTCTTTGAAGAAAACTTATAAAATTTTAAAACGATGGGAGGTAGTGTTTATGATGAAATATTTACAGAAACTGGGTAAATCCCTGATGCTGCCAGTGGCGTGTCTGCCAATCTGCGGTATTCTGATGGGAATTGGATATGCGCTGTGTCCGTCCACGATGCAGGGCGGTGAAATGAACGGATTTCTGAACCTGGTGGGTTTTTTCCTTGTGAAAGCGGGCGGCGCGCTGATCGACAATATGGCGATCCTGTTCGTAATCGGTGTCGGTGTCGGTATGGCGGATGACCATGACGGTACGGCAGGTCTGGCGGCACTGGCATCCTGGCTGATGATGACGAATCTGCTGGCAGTTGGCACGGTTACGGCATTGATGCCTTCTATCGCGGATGATGTGAACAAATCCCTTGCATTCGGGAAGATTGCAAATCCGTTTATCGGTATTCTGGCAGGTATCATTGGCGCAAGCTGCTACAACAAATTTAAGGGCACGCAGCTGCCGGATTGGCTCTCCTTCTTCAGCGGCAAGCGCTGCGTGGCAATTATTGCAGGGGTGGTTTCTATCCTTGCATCGGCGGTTCTGCTGTTTGTATGGCCGATCGTATTCGGCGCACTGATTGCAGTAGGCCAGGGCATCGTAGGAATGGGCGCTGTAGGCGCAGGTATCTACGCTTTCCTGAACAGGCTGCTGATCCCTACGGGTCTGCACCATGCACTGAACAACGTGTTCTGGTTTGACACCATCGGTCTTGGCGATCTGTCCCACTTCTGGGCAGGCGAGACCAGCGCGGACGTTACATGGAGCCTTGGCATGTACATGTCCGGATTCTTCCCTTGTATGATGTTCGGTATTCCCGGTGCGGCTCTGGCTATGGTCCACACGGCGAAGAGCAACAAGAAGAAAGTGGCGATCGGTCTGGTTGCATCCGCAGCTGTCTGCTCCTTTGTCTGCGGCGTTACTGAGCCCTTCGAGTTTGGTTTCATGTTCCTTGCACCAGCTCTGTATCTGATTTATGCACTGCTTTACGGTATCTTCACGACGATTACCGTGCTTCTTGGCTTCCGTGCAGGATTCAGCTTCTCGGCTGGCGCGACAGACCTTCTCTTCTCGGCATCCCTGCCGGCGGCGGCAAATACATGGCTGATTATTCCTCTGGGTATTGCGGCATTTGCAGTGTTCTATGTGGTGTTCCGCTTCGCGATTGTGAAGTTTGACTTAAAGACACCCGGCAGAGAGGATGACGATGTGGAGGCGGAGAAGAAAGCCGTCCTCTCCAACAGCAATTTCACCGAGGTGGCTTCCATCATTCTGGAAGGTCTCGGCGGCAAGGGCAATGTGAAGTCCCTTGACAACTGTATCACAAGACTTCGCCTTGAGATCAACGATTACACGAAGGTGGATGAGAAGAAGATTAAGTCCGCAGGCGTTGCCGGCGTTATGAGACCCAGCAAGACTGCGGTGCAGGTTATCGTGGGCACCAAGGTACAGTTCGTGGCGGATGAGATGAAGAAGATGCTGTAAGCGGATTGTTCATTTCCATTAAAACGTGAATAGCGAAAAGGATGTTTATGGGCAGTCTCTTTGCGGAGGCTGCCCTTTCCTGTTATGATTCCCCGGCATTCCGGAGAAAATGGGTACAAAATCTGCGGGTTTCCCGCATATATTGAAATAAAGTATATGCGGGAGACGGCAATGGCTGAAAAAAGGAAATGGAACGATAAGTTTAAGCTTGCGATGGGAGAACTGGAATATAAAATACAGCGGGAGCGCAGAGGACGGATGCAGGGAGGCTGGCCCGAGCCGGAAAAGGTGGAGGCATGGAACGAGGAGCGACAGCGGCAGAGAGGGTGCGGGCAGTATTGCGGCTCTGTGAGCGCGGCGGAGCGTCCGCAGACGAAGAAAGAGTATAAGCGGGAACAGTTTTTGAAAAATGTGGCTGTGCAGACAGCGAAATCGGCGGCATTTCTGCTGGCGTCAGTGGCTTTGATTCAGGGAATTGTGAGGTTTCTGCCCGATTCCATCACGGTGAGCAGCTCCGTGGGGGGAAGGGAACTGCCCATCTACTGTGTGGAGACGGATAAGAAGCAGGTGGCGCTCAGCTTTGACGCGGCATGTGGCGGCGGTAACTTGCGGTAAAACGGTACGGATAAGATACACTTTATTTTGTGTAACCGTATCTTGTAGATGTGGATTTTTTGCTATTTTCGGCTGATGTTTGATACATCAGCCGATATTCTCTTTGTTGGTGTAAACTGTTTTGAAAAGCGTTTCTAACTCACTTGAAAAATTGTATGTGATCTTGATTTTGTGGTTTTCATATACCGTTATTTCATGTATCATTTCCACTACAATATCCCTGTCCAATTTTTCAATAGCTCTAAGCTCTAACAGGCGTTTTATCCACGGGCTGTCAAAAATATCCGGCGTAGCTTCGTCCTGCCTGTTATCCATGCTTTTAAGCTGCTTTTCCAGTAATGCTTCTTTCTTTAGGTAATCCTGCCGATATGTGACAAATTCATCTTTGGAAATCAATTCGCTTCGGTAATCTTCGTAAACCGCTTTTTTCAGCTTCCGTACTTTTTCCAGTTCAGCGGTCAGGCGGTTTTTCTCATTTTCATTTACCCGCTTTATTGTAACGGCTGCCTCTTGGTTCTGTTCAATGACTTCGCGCATATTGTCAATGTTCTGCATGATAGCTTTCAAATCTTCCAAAATGATTTTTTCCAAAACCAAATGCGGTATAGGGTGCGGAGTACAATATTGTCTGCCGGAGCGTACATACGTCCCGCAATAGTAATTGACAATACCGCCGCCGTGTCCCGGTGTTCCGATTTTCTTTGTTAAAGCTCTGCCACAATCCCCACATTTCAAAAAACCTGCAAAAATACTCATGTTGCTGTTTAAGTCAAGATTGCGTGTCCTGCGCTTTAACAAATCCTGTACTTTGTTCCATGTTTCATTATCAATGATCGCTTCATGTGTGCCTTTTACCACAATCCAATCTTCTTTGTCTTGGGCTTTTGATTTCCCTCTCATTCTCTGGATTTTCTTGTTCTGCACCATATTACCGATATACATTTCATTTTGTAAAATACGGTTTATAGTTGAGTACGTCCAGTAAGAGGTACTGTCTAAACGGTTGCTGTTTCTGTAATTATCTCCGTTTAACTTTTTGTATTCAGACGGGCATACAATTCCGTCCTCATTCAGTATAGCCGCAATACGGATTTTCCCATATCCCTCTATATAAAGTTTGAAGATTTTGCGGATAACTCCGGCAGCGTATTCATCAATAACCAACTTGCTTTTATCAGCAGGAGATTTCTTATATCCATAGGAAGCAAACGCCCCTATAAATTCCCCTGCCCTTTGTTTGGTTTTCATGGAAGCATGGACTTTTTTTGAAATGTCCCTTGCATACTGCTCGTTAAAGATATTCTTTATGGGTAGCAGCATATCATAAGCCTGCTTCATGCTGTCAATATTATCCGTAATGGAAATGAAACGCACCTCATTATCCGGGAAATAGCGTTCCAAATATTTTCCTGTGTCAATGTAATCACGTCCGAACCTCGAAAGGTCTTTCACAATCACACAATTCACTTTTCCGGCTTCTATGTCTGCAATCATTCTCTTAAATGACGGACGGTTAAAATTAGTTCCCGTGAAGCCGTCATCTATGTAGGTGTCATACAAAACAAAGTCGTCCTTGTCTTTTAAGTAGTCTGTAATCAGTTTCCTCTGATTTCCAATACTGTCACTTTCTGCCTTATCGCCGTCCTCCTTTGATAACCTAATATATTCAGCCACGTTGAAAAGTATATGTTTCCTCATAATCGTTTACCTTTCAACCGCTTCCCTTGATCGTATTTTACTACAAAGGAGCGAATTTTCCAATGCTTTTTCACGGAGAAGCAACTTCTTTTTCTGTTTGTTCTTTTATATGGGTCTGAATAATTCGGCTTACAAGTTCTGCGACAGTGATTTTGGCTAAAAATTCTCTTTCAATGGTATAGCGTATTGTTTCCTGCTTGCCATTTTTCAATCGGCTATCCCTCCTAAATATAATCAATTAAAAAGTTATGCAACCTACTCATAACAACATATTAGATACAGCTTATCCAATATGCTAAATTGTTTTTGGATAAAATGAGCGAAGTCTACGCCGTCATTGATAGCAATGAAACGGGTGCCAACAAGTTTCTAAGAAGCTACTATGGGTGAGTGAAAGAATATCTTGCATCTCTTCCAGAATCCTAATTATCCACTACAATTTTCAGACCAGCACTGGCGATTTTTAAAATGCCAAAAATGGGAGCAAAAAAACAGGAAATTTTTTGTCAATTTCCTGTCTTGGGGTGCCATTCTATATAGCGGCGGCTATTCAGTTTTTAACTGGCAGGCGATAATGATTGGGGCTGTTGCTCTTTATTCTGTGCTATTCGTATCTGCAAATCATTTGTAAAAGAATTATCTTGCTGCGTCTGATGCACCATAAGCAAAACTTACAATTGTAGCATTGCTGTATTTCTCAAATGCGGCATAATAATCTTCTTCTGAAATTGTTTTTGTTTCATTCTCCTTTGTCATGGTATAAGCAGCGTTTCCGTTTTCATCAAATTGTTCGTTAATTACTTCTGCCAACTTAAGTGTACCGGATTTCTCAACCTCAAAACGCTGCATAGCGTGACCGGAAGCCGTATAGATGCCTGTTTCATCATAGGATATAGGATATGCTGTTCCCATACTCTCTATCGATCCTATGTTTTTAACTTCTTTGTCTACCAAATAATACACATCACAATCAAGTGCCGCCTGTTTTCCTGTACCTTCATCATACACCTGTGATGTAACAAGTAAAACCGGCAAAGGGGCATTCGTATCAATCGTTACAAAAAGCTCATTGTCCTCCAATCCTCCAATGGTTTCCCCGTAAATGTCAGCGTTATCTTTACTTTCTTTCCCACACGCACATAGCGAAAAGATGAGCACACATAAAACGAAACATGAAACAACCTTTTTTGTCTTATACATATTTTTCAGTCTCCTTTTTTTCTATTTTCAATGACATAACTTACAAACAGTACCAGTCCGATCGCACCGGTAATCATAGACGGAATCATTAATCGCATATAATCAACGGGAGCTTCTGCATATTGCCCTGTTGCAATATATCGGTACAGCATATACTGGGTACTGAGCGTTGTGCTTTGTAACGCAATCACATAGGCAAAATTTAATACGCTGACCATAACAAAAATCAATCCGCCAATGAGTAACAGCGTCATTTTTCTGTTATGAAGATTTATTTTCATCAAATCTTCTAAAGTAATCTGTTCATCATTTCTGTTTGTCACACTTGTTTCCGCCTCCTTAAGCAAATCATCTAATGACACATGAAAAATCCTGCTTATTTTAACGATACTTTCTAAATCGGGAGAGGTGCTGTCTGACTCCCATTTGGAAATTGTCTGTCTGGACACGTCAATTTTCTCAGCTAATTGTTCCTGTGTCATTCCTGAAAGTTTTCTTAATTGGTTGAGTTTATTTCCAATTTTCATTTTCGTTGTCCTCCTAATCGTGATTCTAAATGATTTTAGTTATTTTTTCTATCAACATATCTTTACATTTGCGCTCAACATGGCGACATTAGGGAAAAAACCGCAATTATCTCCGTTTCAGATTTAACCCATTCCAGAGATTTTCAAATTATAACATTTATTTTTGGTTTTTCCATTTCGATTTGGAAATGCGGGATTTATACCAGAATAGTGTGGTGCTGGCGGTCTATCTCTTGTTTTCGGTTTCTTGCTTCTTTACCGTACATGAACATTATATCAAGACTTATCGTTCAAGGTGATGGTGGAAATTTTAATTTTTCTGTGGTAAACTATTTTAATCAACATCTGTATACTAAGGTGGTGTAATAAATGAAAATTGCACAGGCTACAAAGGACAATTTGACAGAGCTAATGTCTTTTTACAGTGTAATGTGTGATGTCCTTGGTGAAAAAAGTTTCCTGCCAAACGGGGATAAAGGTGGTTTTCCCTCGCAAGCAATGGTAGAGGAAGCTATCAAAGGCGGATGTCAATTTATCGGCATAGAAGATAATAAAATCGTTGCAGCATATATTCTAAACCATGATTGCGACAGAGCATATAATACAGTTCACTGGCAAATCAACGCCGCAAAAAATGAAGTAGTCATTATGCACGCACTTCGTGTTCTGCCGGATTATGGCGGGCGTGGATATTCAAAGCAGCTTGTCGAACATGCAATCCAGACAGCAAGAAGCAGAGGCTGGAAAGCAATACGGTTAGACTGTCTGAAAGGGAACGATATACCTGTCAAAATGTATCAGTCATACGGTTTTAAATATGTGGATACTGTGGATATTACTTATGTCGATATAGGTATTCCCATGCCATTTCATCTTTACGAGCTTGTTTTGGGATAAACAGCTTAAGCGCAATCAGCAGTCATGCTCTCCGGCATGACCGCTTTTCCATACTTTGCTATACAGAACAGGACGGCGTATGTTCTGCGGTATCTGCCGTCAATCACGTTATAGACATTCATTCCCCACACCACCCAAAAACCGAGAACTGCCAAACAATGGGCATGTCATGTTTCCCTTTTCGTGGGGCAATACGACAGTTTTTCAAAAATGCCAAAAATGAACACAAAAAAACAGGAAACCTTTTTAGGCTTTCCTGTCTTGGTGTGCCGTTCTATGTGGCGGCGGTTATTCGGTTTTGGGGTATGGCTGTTCATCAAAGCGGGACTGGAACAGGGCAGCGATAAGCCGCCGTTTCATGTTGCCCTCGGTGTCCTTGTTTTGCTCATACTTACCTTCTTAAATTGCATTGGCTAAATCAGCCGCTTTTTGGCAGCCTTCGGTTTTGTCTATATCGCCAACATTTAATACGCCGGGAATTAAAACCGTGCCTACCATTTTCCATTTATTCAATGCCGCCATACGCTCAATAGGAATACGAACGCCGTCCATGACGGACATATCATCTTCCTCACAACAGGTAATCAGCGCACATTCCTTTCCGGCAATATCCTTGCCGCCTACAACCATAGAAAAAATACGGTCAATGACACCTTTAATCTGCGCCGGGATAGAATACCAGTAGACAGGCATGGTAAATACGATAACGTCCGCTTCAAGAATTGCCGGTGCAATCGTGTTGAAATCATCATCAAAAGTACAGGCCTTTCCAGTGGAAAAACAGGTTTCGCACGCCCGGCAGCCGCCCACTTTTTTTAATGCAGCGTCAAACCGTGTGATTGTGTGCCCCTTTGCTTCGGCTGCCTTGATGAAAGCGTCTGTCATAGCAAAGCTATTCCCGTTTTTCCGGGGGCTTCCCGTTATTACAACTATTTTTTTACTCATAAAATATGTCCTCCAATTCTGTGAGATTGACTTTCTCTGCTTCTGATATTATAATCCTAGCAAGAATTGAAACAAAGTCAAGTACGCACATAAAAGTACGATACTTACAATAAAGTTATATACTTACCCAAAGGAGAGCGTAAAATGAGTAAACGCTGCATTTCAAATGAATGTCTTGAAACAACAGGTTTCAGCTATACTTTGTCATTAATCAATGGCAAATATAAAATGACTATTTTGTATACTCTAATGGAGTTCGGAGTCGTTCGCTTTAACGAAATGAAAAAATATATCAGTGAAATTTCGTACAAGACTTTAAGCTCCACTTTAAAAGAATTAGAAGCAGACCAATTAGTGCATAGAAAAGAATATCCACAAATCCCGCCAAAGGTAGAATATAGTTTAACAGAGCGTGGAAAATCTTTAATTCCTATTTTAGACGGAATGTGTGAATGGGGTGATAAAAACAGGTTATAAATTGGGAATGCTGGCAAGCAAAAAAGGATAGCTAATTGGTAAATGGCGCACTAGATGCCCTGCACGTTCCATCACCTATATTTTTCCCATGATCATTCAACCGCTTCAATAGAATCCACGATACTTAATTTTGTAATCTTCCACAACGGAATACACGTTGCTAACAAACAGGCGCAAATCGAAAGAAACGTCGCCTCTGCAATCGGAATAATGGGAACAGCAGACAACTGAATAGTATCTGTCTTTGCAGCCTCTACAAAAATCGTACAAATATATCCAGCTATGCTTCCGATTAGCGCCGCAAATAAGCCATAATAAGCTCCTTCCCATAAAAATACACTATATAAGCCTTCTGCACTCATACCAATGGCCCGATGCATACCAATTTCTGCAATACGAGTATGGATATTGGTATAAACCGTGTTGATGATATTCAACAAACCGATTATTGCAACAAACAGAATCAGTCCCCATGCCAACAGCCGAATCTGCTCGAAACTCTCTGCCTCCTGACGATCTGCCTGCTCGTAGGATAAAACGGTACTGCCAGGAATCCGTTGGGACAAACTCTCTAATACTTTGTCAAATGCACTCCGGTCAGCATCTGATGATAGGATTGGCCTCAGTTCTGCATAAGTCTCGATTCCAGTAAGTTGGGGGTACAGACGGTCACTAACCAGGACTTGGATGCCGTTTGTAAATCCGTTGTTTCCTACGCTAAAATAGGTGTCATACCCATTAAGCGATAACAATACCGGAAATTCTTTTCCTGCAACAGCGATATTTGTGCCTGCCTCGATTTGAGTGGTGCCGATCTGTTCCTCTCCAACCTGCATGGGAATTGGATTTCGTATCACACAGCCTTCCCCGGCTTTCAACTGCTCCATCTGTTCCGGAGCTAGACGCTGTGCGAACGCATCCTCTATCCAACAGTCATTCAAGCCAACGATTTGCAAGCATTCACCGATACCCAAAGTAATGCTGGTTTCTATGCCGATGGGGAGGTACTGTTCATCCAGGTCGTAGAGCGAAAACTGTTCTGCTGCCACGGCGAACACATTTTTATCCGCCTCCAATGCGGCAAGTTCGCCGGAAGAAATGCCGCCGTATTCATTCACAACCGAGTAGTCTCCAAGATGATCCGGCATCGCGGAAGAAGCATCCAGCAAAGAACTGAAACTCTGTAGTGCAATAAAGACCGTAATGCTCATGACCAAGGACAAAATCGTAATTGCTGTGCGTCCACGGTTGCGTTTTAGATTCAGCCAGGCATAAAGCGCCTCGTAATTACGAATTTTTTTCGTTTTCCGATTTCTCCGTTTGATCTTGATATTTCGCCCCGCCATGGCCACGGTGGGGGATACCTTTGCGGCATATCTAGCAGCAGGGATAGCCGCTATAAGCGCAAAAAACAATGTAATGAACGCACTTACCAGCAGAAAAATACCGTTGCCAGAGCTGCTTTCTGCAATCAGGAGGTTTAATTCATTCCTGTTCTGCACCAAAAAAATTTCCGGAGAAACAAAACTGGTTGCGGCAGTCAAGATGCCTTTGGCTGACAAAGTTCCCAGCAGAAGTCCAATCGGAATACCAATCATACAGAGCAAAAGCACTTGGGCCGTCACAAGAAAATAAAGCTGTCGTTTCTCTCCACCAATGGCCCGCAAAGTACCATACTGCCTGATCCGTTGGGACACTGCAATTTTCATAATATTATAGATCACCAATCCCGCCGCTGCCAGCAGCAACAGTCCGACCATGATCCCCGCTGCCAGCATAAGGGAGAAGCCTCGGCCGGATGTGTCGGACCAACCAGAATCATAGCGGATACCCAAAGCATCCAGGTAGGGAACATTATATAGAGTATCCAATTCATGGACACCCAGCGTAGAAATCAAGTCATTCACAGTCTCCTGAAACGTACTTTTATTGACCATCCGAATATCCACATTATAGTATAGATAGTTTTTCGGCAACAGGGATGCCGCCGTTCCCTTGCCCACCACGCCAGTGACGCCGCCAAAGGTATAGTTCAGATAATTGCTTTCCAGTATCCCTACCAACAAAAAATCCGCCATAAAATCATAAGAAGAAATCTCAATTCCGTGGCGGAGTGGCTTTGACAGCGGGAGCGAAACAAGTTCTCCCAAACTGCCCACAAGACCAAGGTGTTGCAGCACATCCTCCGGCAACGCTATTTCCATAGGCGCTTCCGGTAATCTGCCTTCTTTTAGCCGGGAGACCGTTGGATAAATTGCGACAACATCTTCCTGATATTCGTTCAGTCCCAACGAAAGGGACGGATTAAGCGCCGTTGTTCCCAAGGTGACATAGTTTCCAACAAAAGACAATCGCGGGTCATTTTGCAAAGCTGCAACCTGTTCCTGATTCATCTGTAAAAATGTTACATAGCGATTGCCACCCAAAGTAATGGCCTGCTGCTGGCGCATGGCGGACAGAACCCCGGCAGATTGCCCGATCACCGCCGTCATCATGGTTGAAAGGATAATGGCAGTCAAAATCAGAATAGAAGTGATTTTCTGCGCCCCTGTCTCTTTGAGCGCCAGTGTGCGATAAGATTTCATCATGCTTTCACCTCCGAAAGAACACCGTCCACGATCACAAATTGTCTGTCAGCCATCTGTGCCACCCGGCGGTCATGTGTAATGATAACTAATTTTGTACCCGTCTTTTCCCAGATGTTTTCAAGCATCTTCATAACCTCGCTGCCGCTTTTGCTATCCAAGTTTCCTGTCGGCTCATCTGCAAAGATAATATCCGGCTTTGCAATCAAGGCACGCGCAATCGCAACACGCTGCTGCTGCCCTCCGGACAGTTCGTGCGGCAGGTGTTCCAGACGGTCACTGATACCTAACAATTCTGCAAGCTGCATCAGATAAGCTTCATCTGGCTGCCTTCTGTCGAGGAGCAGGGGCATGATGATATTTTCTTTTGCCGTCAGAACAGGCAGAAGATTATACTGCTGAAAAACAAAACCAATGCGCCTTCGACGAAACGCCGACAATTCCTTATCACTAAAACCGTAAATATCCCTGCCATCATAGGTCAGGCTGCCGGAAGTCGGTCTGTCTAGCCCGGATAAGAGATGGAGCAGGGTGCTTTTGCCACTTCCTGATGGCCCCATAATGGATATAAAATCGTTTATGGCAATTTCCAAATTGACCTTATCCAGAGCTGCCACCCGGTTCTCTCCAACTCCATAAATTTTGGACAATTCCCTGGCTTCAATTTTCATAATAAAAACCTCCTATCATTGATTAAGGAGAGTTTATATGATAAATCTCAAGAAACGCTCAAGATTTGAAATCTATTTGAAAAAATGCCGTTGCCATCGCACCTTTTCCATCTACATTTTCGAGTTTTAAAAAACCGCCATGCTTTATACAGAGTATTCCGCTGCTATACAACCCCATGCCAAAATGTGCTGTATCCTCGTTTCGTTTTCCAAAAGGTTTCGGTCCGTCTTGCACTAATTCCGCAGGATAGCCGGAACCGTCATCTATGACGGAAAGGGATAAAAAATCTTTATTTTCCACAATTTGTATTTGAATTTTACTTCGTGAAAAACGAGCCGCATTGTTAATTAAATTCTCTGCAACAGTCAAAAACATTCCATGGTCTAATTTTACAGAACCCTTATCGGGAGCAGATATTGACATACATAGCTCTGGGGCAAATAGTTTTACGGTATCCGCCAGCTCTGCCCATAACACGGTGTAGGTACACTCACTAATTCGCACCGGCATTTGTTCAAGCCTCTGAATACTGCTCATTGCTTCCACATATTGCTCAATGCGCAGGGTATAACTTTCCAGCCGTTCAAGCGCCTGATCGTCTGCTATTCCCTGCTTCAGCAGCTTTACGGTTCCTTTTATAACTGTGACGGGATTGCGTAAATCGTGGGAGAAAGCTGCATTTAACCGTTTCCGCTCCTCGGCCTGCCTCCATAACTCCTGATTTGTTTTCAGAAGTTCAAGCCGCATCGTTTCAAAAGCTGTGCAGATTTGACCGAGTTCATCTGCCGATACGGCCGAAATAGAAAAGTTGAGATCATTTGCCCTGATATGCGCCGTACCATCCCGCAATAGTTCAATCGGTTCTTTTAGCTTAATATGGTAAAATAAGCTGCCGGCAGTTCCCAAACCCACCAGTGGGAATACGGCACAGGAAAAAATCTCAAGCAAGGACATCAGGGATAACATGTGTTGCTGTTCTGCAGTAACAGGTTCCATTCTCGTTACTGCCCCGTCAAGTGACAAAGAAATTCCGCTGGCAGGATAGTCTTCCCTGATTGCGCCGCAGCCTAAAAACACCAGAATTATAAGAACGAGCGAAACAAAAACACATCCTACAGACAGAAGAAAGAACGACTTCTTCAAACTCATATTTTTCAGCCATTCCATTTATAACCACACCCCCAAACGGTTTCGATGTAACTGTGGAGCGTATGTGCCGTCAACTTTGCCCGAATCTTCCTAATATGCTCCATAACAGTATCACTGTTCCCATCCCCATCTATTCCCCACACAGTTTCATAAATCCGTTCCCTATCAAATACCTGTCCGGGATTAAGGGACAATAATTCAACAATATCAAATTCCCGTTTTGACATGGAAACAGACTCACCATTTATGGCGATTGTCCGTGCCGCATAATCAATCGTTATTTCTCCAAAAAAGCGTACAGCTCTGTTGTATTGCCGACGCTGTTCCCGCCGCAGATGGGCTGCAACCCTTGCCCCCAACTCATCTAAATCAAAAGGCTTGACGATATAATCGTCCGCACCTGCCTGAAATCCAATAATCTTATCGGCAGACTCTATCCGTGCCGTCAGAAAAAGTATAGGGTAGGTAATAAATTCCCGTATCCGCTGGCAGACAGCAAGTCCGTCCATTTCTGGCATATTGATGTCAAGTAACACAATATCAGGATCACAAACTGCCTGTTTCAGTGCTTCCATGCCATTGTAAGCCGTGTAAACTTGAAAAGACTGCCTTTCAAAATGACTTTTCAGCATATCCACGATACCTTTTTCATCATCCACAATCAAAATTTTTTCACGCATGCAAAGAGCTCCTCTCGTGAAAATATATTATACCATGTAAATCTCAAAAATTTCTCAAGCTTTTTAATTATAGTTTCCCACAGTCCCATGAACGTCCTGCTGTCCGTAAAAGTTTCATCTTCCTCAAAACCATGCGGCAGTTTATAATATTTCAGCATCACGAAACCGTATCTGCCAACATCAGCCATTACAATATCTGCCATCTCATACAGTTGGGCAGCCAACTCTTCAAAAACCAGTATGGCATATTACTTGTCTTTTGCTACTTTCCGCAAGTTACCGCTGCCGTGGGGGAATGAAGACACGCCCCGCATTCTGGAGACGCTCAAAAAACACAATGTGAAGGTGACGTTCTTTATGACGGGCGGGTGGGTGGAATCCTACCCCGAGGATGTGAGGGCGATCCTGGCGGACGGTCATGATCTGGGCAACCACAGCGAGAACCATAAAAACATGTCCCAGCTTTCCGACGAACAGTGTCAGGAGGAACTGATGAAAGTACATACCAAGGTGCAGGAACTGACAGGTTATGAGATGTTCCTGTTCCGGCCGCCCTACGGAGATTATGACAATCATGTCATAACAAATGCGCAGAAGTGCGGCTACTATCCGATCCAGTGGTCGATCGATTCTCTGGACTGGAAGGACTATGGCGTGGACGATATCGTCAAGCGCGTGGTGGAGTCCGATAAGCTGAATAACGGGGCGATCATTCTCATGCACAATGGGGCGAAATACACGGCGGACGCGCTGGATGCAGTGATTACAGGCCTGCAGGATAAGGGGTATGAGCTGGTGCCCATCTCGCAGCTGATCTACAAGGATAAGTACCACATGAAAGCCGACGGGACACAGGTGTCTGGGGAGTAGGGAGCGGCTCTGCCATAAAGATGTTTCAAGAAAATCTGCATTGTTAAAATGCGGATTTTTTTGTATACTTAATGCGGGACAGGGGTGGAAGGAGCGCGGTGCAGTATGGAGGAAGTATTGACAATTCATGTGATACTGGATCAGACACAGAGCGTACAGGGGGCAGGCGGACAGGCTTTGATGATATTTTTCCACGGTACGTTTACCTGCAGTCTGGGAACCGGGCAAGTGCTGCCGGGCGGCGTTGATACGCAGATTGAGAGGCAGGGGCAGGAGAGAACTCTGTCGGCGAGATATATTTTGGAAGGACAGGACAGGGAGAACAGGACGTTTCATATTTTTGTGGAAAATAACGGTGTATGCAGGGAGAACGGGGTGATTGCCACGACCCCTGTTATTCTTACGGACGCGGAAGCATTGCAGTGGATGGAGCGGGAGAAACTGACGGGGACCGTGGAAAGCGATGGCAAAGATGGCGTGATGATAAAGATTTACAGGGGGATGAACGGATGATTTTATCGGACAACTGGTTTGTGCGCAGACGGGAATCCAATACCTATTTCCCATGAAAATCTGCATTGTTAAAATGCGGATTTTTTTGTATACTTATTTCTAGTACAGAAAAAGATGGACAGAAGAACGGAGGATGAGTATGCCACGCAGAACAGATATTCACAAGGTACTAATCATCGGATCGGGCCCGATCATCATCGGACAGGCCTGTGAGTTTGACTATTCGGGAACACAGGCGTGTAAAGCGCTCCGAAAGCTGGGATATGAGATCGTGCTGGTCAATTCCAATCCGGCAACGATTATGACGGATCCGGAGACAGCGGATGTGACTTATATTGAGCCGCTGAATGTAGAGCGGCTGGAGCAGATCATTGCTAAGGAGCGTCCCGACGCCCTGCTCCCTAATCTGGGAGGGCAGTCCGGGCTTAATCTTTGCGCAGAACTGAACAAGGCGGGTATTTTAGAAAAATATAACGTGCAGGTCATCGGCGTGCAGGTGGACGCCATTGAGCGCGGCGAGGACCGCATCGAATTTAAAAAGACCATGAACAAGCTGGGCATTGAGATGGCGCGCAGCGAGGTGGCATACTCCGTGGAAGAGGCACTTTCCATCGCGGAAAAGCTGGGCTATCCTGTGGTGCTGCGCCCTGCCTACACAATGGGCGGCGCGGGCGGCGGTCTTGTCTACAATAAGGACGAGCTGAAGGTGGTGTGCGCCAGAGGATTGCAGGCAAGCCTTGTGGGGCAGGTGCTTGTGGAGGAGTCCATTCTGGGCTGGGAAGAGCTGGAGCTTGAGGTGGTCCGGGATGCGGACAACAATATTATCACCGTCTGCTTCATTGAAAACATAGATCCTCTGGGGGTTCATACGGGAGATTCTTTCTGCTCCGCGCCCATGCTGACGATCTCTGAGGCGTGCCAGAAGCGTTTGCAGGAGCAGGCATACAAAATCGTGGAATCGGTGCAGGTGATCGGCGGCACCAACGTGCAGTTTGCCCATGATCCCGTTTCGGACCGTATTATTGTAATTGAAATCAATCCCCGTACCTCGCGCTCTTCCGCGCTGGCGAGTAAGGCGACAGGATTCCCGATCGCCCTTGTGTCTTCCATGCTGGCGGCTGGCCTTACCTTGAAGGACATTCCTTGCGGCAAGTACGGAACGTTGGATAAATATGTGCCGGACGGCGATTATGTGGTGATCAAGTTTGCCCGCTGGGCCTTTGAAAAGTTCAAGGGTGTGGAGGACAAGCTGGGCACCCAGATGCGCGCCGTGGGCGAGGTTATGAGCATCGGCAAAACATATAAGGAAGCGTTCCAGAAGGCCATCCGTTCCCTTGAGACGGGGCGTTACGGGCTGGGCCACGCGAAGGATTTTGATACGCTGCCGAAAGAGGAGCTGCTGCGCAGGCTGAACACGCCTTCCAGTGAGCGTCACTTCCTCATGTACGAGGCGCTGCGCAAAGGCGCGACGGTGGAAGAGATTTTTGAGATCACCAAGGTCAAGGCTTACTTTATCGAGCAGATGAAGGAGCTGGTGGAGGAAGAGGAAGCCATTTTACGGCATAAGGGAGAGATGCTCTCCGATGAAATGCTTGTCACAGCGAAGAAGGACGGCTTCTCCGATAAATATCTGAGCCAGCTTCTGGAGATTCCCGAGGCGGATATCAGAAACCGCCGTCTTGCACTCGGCGTGGAGGAGGCATGGGAGGGCGTGCATGTCAGCGGTACGGAGAACAGCGCCTACTATTATTCCACCTACAACGCGCCGGATAAGAACCCGGTGAATGAGGAAAAGCAGAAGATTATGATATTGGGCGGCGGTCCCAACCGGATCGGGCAGGGCATCGAGTTCGATTACTGCTGTGTACACGCGGCAATGGCGCTTAAAAAGCTTGGATTCGAGACGATTATCGTGAACTGTAACCCGGAGACGGTGTCCACGGATTACGACACTTCCGACAAGCTGTATTTTGAGCCGCTGACGCTGGAGGACGTGTTGAGCATTTATAACAAGGAAAAGCCACTGGGCGTGATTGCACAGTTTGGCGGACAGACGCCTCTCAATCTGGCATCCGAACTGGAACAGAACGGGGTGCGGATTCTGGGCACGTCCCCCTCGGTCATTGATCTGGCGGAGGACCGCGACCAGTTCCGCGCCATGATGGAGAAACTGGACATTCCCATGCCGGAGTCGGGTATGGCGACCACGGTGGAGGAAGCGCTCGGCATTGCGGCGCGGATCGGCTACCCGGTGATGGTGCGCCCGTCCTATGTGCTGGGAGGCAGAGGCATGGAAGTGGTTTACGACGACGACAGCATGACGGAGTACATGAACGCGGCGGTGGGCGTGACGCCCGACAGACCGATTTTGATTGACCGCTTCTTAAATCACGCTCTGGAGTGTGAGGCGGACGCCATCAGCGACGGTTCCCACGCTTTTGTGCCCGCGGTGATGGAGCATATCGAGCTGGCGGGCATTCACTCCGGCGATTCGGCATGTATTATTCCTTCCGTGCACATTCCGGCGGAGAGCGTGGAGACGATCAAGGAGTACACGAGGAAGATTGCGGAGGAGATGCATGTCAAAGGGCTGATGAACATGCAGTACGCCATTGAGAACGGCAAGGTGTTCGTGCTGGAGGCGAATCCGAGAGCGTCCCGCACGGTGCCGCTTGTATCTAAGGTCTGCAATATACGCATGGTGCCCCTTGCCACGGATATCATTACCTCGGAGCTTACGGGGCGTCCGTCGCCGGTTCCGGGATTAAAAGAACAGGTGATACCGAATTACGGTGTGAAGGAGGCGGTGTTCCCCTTCAACATGTTCCCCGAGGTGGACCCGATTCTGGGACCAGAAATGCGCTCCACGGGCGAAGTGCTCGGGCTTTCCCGCTCTTACGGCGAAGCCTTCTTCAAGGCGCAGGAGGCGGTGCAGTCAAAGCTTCCTCTTGAGGGTACGGTACTGATCTCCGTGAACAAGAAGGACAAGGACGAAGTGGTGGAAGTGGCGAAGAGTCTTGCCGAGGACGGCTTCAAGATTGTTGCCACCGAGGGCACGTACAACCTGATCACGGCGGCAGGGGTTCCCGCGACGAAGGCGAAAAAGCTCTATGAGGGGCGTCCGAACGTTGGTGATATGATCACCAACGGGGATTTCGACCTGATTATCAACTCTCCCGTGGGCAAGGACAGCGTGCATGACGACAGCTATCTGCGCAAGGCGGCGATCAAGGCGAAAGCGCCTTATATCACCACGGTTGCGGCGGCGAAGGTGACGGCGGAGGGCATCCATTACCTGAAAACCCACAAGGGCAGCGATGTGAAGTCGCTGCAGGAGCTGCACGGGGAGATCCACGACAGGGAGTAACGTGATTTGAGACTCCGCAGAGCGGAGTCATGGTGGTTAGTGTAAGAGAATGTCTATCATGTGGCATTTTCGTTATAGATTAAAAAATGTATGAAAGGACGGAGAGAAAATGAAATTGGATGTCGGAGAAGTAGGAAAGTGGGAAATGTCGCTGAGAGAGGCGGGATATATGAGCGAGGAAGATCATATCATCGAACATACGAAAGGCGATTTGTGGGAAATGATGACGCAGACCCGTGGACATTTCTTTTTTACGGATGAAAAGTTTATTTTCACAGGAGGGCTGCTGGGCGTAAGCAATTTTGCCGTGAAGTACAGCGATATTAAGGAGCTGAAGCTTGTCAATGTGGGAGGGCTGATTCCGATTATCCCTACAGGGATCAAGGTGACATGCCTGAACCCCGAAAACGGAAAGACCGTGAAACATAAGTGTTCTGTTATGAAGAGAAAAGAGTGGATGGAGTATCTTCGGAAAAAGGCCGGACTGTAGGTCGTTAAATGTTAAAAATGATGTTTGACAAATGGAAAAGATTGTGCTATTCTATCTGAAAATTCAACGAAGAGTCAGATTTGACGGAGGAAGAGATATGTTTAACAGGAATCTGGTCCCGTTTACGGTCATTATGGATATGATGCAGATTTTTCACATTACGGTCACAGCCTGAGGCGGCGGAAAGCCGCGGATGCATGGCCGTAGGACGAAAGGTCTTATTGGCCGTGCGGGAATCAGGGTTAAGGATAGGAGAACCGCATGGGAAGTGCACGAAGGTGTACGGAACAGGCGGTTCTCCTTTTTTGCGCGAATAAGCAGAGTCAGAAGTCGGCAGAAGCAAGCTGCATGCTTGCATGCAAGATTGATACTGCCGACTTATGGCGAGCAACGCGAACTCGAAATGCGAAGCATTTTGAGTCTGCTTATTCGGAGAGGCAGAGTCAGAAGTCGGCAGAAGCAAGCTGCATGCTTGCATGCAAGATTGATACTGCCGACTTATGGCGAGCAACGCGAACTCGAAATGCGAAGCATTTTGAGTTTGCTTATTCGGAGAGGCAGAGTCAGGAGAGGAGGAGTCAGAAATGCAGGCAATCAGAGTGGAAAATTTATCGAAGACATTTCGGGTAAAGCGGAAGGAAAAAGGGATGCGCGGCAGCGTCAAGGCGATTTTTCATCCGCAGACAGAGGAAATCCGTGCGGTGAACGGCGTTTCCTTCTCGGTGGCGGAGGGGGAGATGCTTGCCTTTATCGGGCCGAACGGCGCGGGGAAGAGTACGACCATCAAGATGCTCACGGGGATTCTTTATCCCGACGGCGGGCGGGTGGAGGTGCTTGGCGTTGATCCGACGAAGAAGAGAAGGCAGCTTGCCTATCAGATTGGCACGGTGTTCGGGCAGAAGGAACAGCTCTGGACGCATCTGACGCCCTATGACAACTTCCGATTCTTCGGGGCGATCTATGACCTGACGGAGCGGGAGACAGAGGCAAGAATTGAGGAACTTTCTGAACGGTTTGCCTTGAAAGAATTTATTGACACACCTGTCAGAAATCTGTCGCTGGGGCAGCGCATCCGCTGTGAGATGGTGGCGGCGCTGATCCATAAGCCGAAGGTGCTGTTTTTGGATGAGCCGACGATCGGTTTAGACCCGGTGGTGAAGGAAAATGTCCGGGAGCTGATCCGGCAAATGAACAGGGAGGAGCACACTACGGTTTTTCTGACCAGTCACGACGTGGGGGATATTGAGAAGCTTTGCAGGCGCATCATCATTGTGAACGACGGGCAGATTGTGCTGGACGATTCGGTGGAGCATCTGAAAAGCCATTATTTGGAGCATTCACTGGAGGAGATTATTGTGGAGATATACAAGGCGCAGGAGGAGGACTGAAATGAGGAAATATGTGGTAATTTACAAATCCGTCCTGCTTGAAAACTTACAGTATGCGGCGAATGTGGCGATGGGTTTTTTCGGCTATTTTGTATTTATCTTTATTTTTACCATGCTCTGGGGCTACATGTACCGCACGCCGGGGGAGCTGATTGCGGGTTATACGAAGGAACAGATGATCTGGTATGTAATGATGACGGAAATGTTGTTTTTCGGTTCTGATGCGGCTTCTGTGGCAGGGGAGGTGGCGGGGGATATCCGGGGCGGCAATATTGCCTATTTGATGAATAAACCTTACCACTATACACTGTATATCTTGGCAAAATACACTGGCGAGTGGAGCATCAGACTGCCTATGTACGCAGTTTTGGCGGCGGTAATCGGGATGGTGATGGTGGGACCATTGCCAGAATTTCCGCTGGCGGCGCTTCCTGCGATGGCGCTCTGTGTGGCGCTGGCGCTTACCATCAATGCGGTGTTTAAGCTGTGCATCAGCCTGTTCTCTTTCTGGATTGAGGATGCGACACCCTTCCAGTGGCTTTACAATAAACTGATTGTGGTGCTGGGAATTCTGTTCCCTGTTGAAATCTTTCCACAAGGGTTACAGCCGTTATTAAAACTGACGCCAATCTACACGGTGTGCTACGGACCGGCAAAGCTGATTGTAGATTTCAGTTCAGAGAAATTTGCGGAAATTCTGGCGGCGCAGGGGATATATCTGGCGGCAGGCTGTGGGCTGATGTTTCTGATTTATGGAAAAGGGGTGAAAAAGCTGTATGTTAACGGTGGTTAAAAATCAAATGCGGGTGTGTGCGCTTTCCGTCAAATACAATATAATGCGGGAGATGGTGAACAAGGTGACCTTTCTCACCAACGTGGGCTTTATGGTGCTGAACAACGCCACTTTTCTGGTGCAGTGGATGATTCTGCTTCGGATGCGGGGGGATGTAGGGGGCTACACCATGCGGGAAATTATGCTGCTCTGGGGGTTTATGGCGGCATCCTTCGGGCTTTCGCATATTTTGTTCGCGCGCGCCTTTTCCTTGTCGGATCTGATCATCAAGGGGAAGCTGGACTCTTTTCTGGTACAGCCGAAGAATGTGCTCGTCAGCGTGCTGACCTCGGCCACCGACTCCTCGGCAATCGGCGATTTCCTGTACGGGACGGCGCTGGTGTGTGCCTGTAAGCCCGGTGTAGGCGGATTTTTCCTGTTTCTGCTGCTTGTGGTGACGGGAACGGTGATTTTTACGGCTTTCGCTGTGCTTCTGGGGAGCCTGTCCTTCTGGTTTGTGCGGATGGATATGCTGCAGAACCAGATTGTTATGGGAATCGTAAGCTTCGGCACTTACCCCGACGGTATTTTTAAGGGCGCTTCCCGGTTTTTTCTTTATTTTATCATTCCTGTGGGGATGGCGGTCTGGCATCCGGTACACCTGATGGTCAGTTTTGACGCAGGGATGTTTTTTACCGTGGCGGGATATGCCTGTGTGCTTCTTGCGTTGGCTGTGGCAGTGTTTTACAGGGGGCTTAGGCGGTATGCTTCGGGGAATCTGATGGTGGCGAGGCTGTGAGACGAATATTGCGGGTGGCGGCAGTATAAAAATTTTCTTTCCTTTTTCCGGATTCCATGGTAAAATGCTTTTGCTGACTAAAGCGGAATGGCAAAAGAGGGTGATCGTGTGCCCGAATCAAATCGCAGAAATAATTACCACAAATGCGTGGCGGTCAGCGACGCGTCTGTGGTATTTTTATAGATTATTATAGCAACACATTAATGTACCAAATTAGAGTTAAAATAGGAGAAGGAGAGAAAGTCATGAAACAAATGAAAAAGAGGTGGAGAATGCTTGTGCCGACCGTGCTTTTGCTGGCGATGACGTTCTCCACGACGGTATTTGCAGCGGAGGAGGAGCTTGAGTACGTGCCCGATCTGCACGCCACGTTCTGGGCGCTTGTTCCTGCCATCGTGGCGATCGGACTTGCGCTGATCACGAAGGAGGTTTACAGCTCCCTGTTTGTGGGGATTTTGATGGGAGCGCTTCTGTACTCGGGCTTTCAGTTTGAGCTGACGATCACCCATATTTTCTCGGACGGGATCATCGGCGTTTTGTCTGACAGTTATAATGTAGGTATTCTCGTATTTTTGGTGATTCTGGGCGCGATGGTCAGCCTGATGAACAAGGCGGGCGGCTCGGCGGCTTTCGGGCAGTTTGCGGCAAGCAAGATCAAGAACCGGGTGGGTGCGCAGCTTGCAACTATTCTCTTGGGCGTGCTTATTTTTATCGACGATTATTTCAACTGTCTGACTGTGGGGAGCGTGATGCGCCCCGTGACGGACAAGTTTAAGGTGTCAAGATCAAAACTGGCTTATCTGATCGACGCGACCGCCGCACCGGTGTGTATCATAGCGCCGATTTCTTCCTGGGCGGCGGCGGTGACGGGTTTTGTGGAAGGCGAGGACGGCTTTTCCATCTTTATCCGCGCGATTCCCTACAATTTCTATGCGATTCTGACGGTTGTTATGATGGTTGGCATGGTGCTGATGAAGACGGAGTTCGGCAAGATGAAGGAGCATGAGAAGAACGCGGCAAGAAAGGGCGATCTTTTCACCACGGAGGGACGGCCTTACGAGAATGTGAAGGAAGAGAAAGTAAGCGCCAAGGGAGGCGTTGTGGATTTGCTGATTCCCATTGCGGCGCTGATTGTCTGCTGTGTGATCGGCATGATTTACACGGGAGGTTTCTTTGAGGGAGCGGGCTTTGTCGAGGCATTCTCCAACTCCGACGCTTCTCTGGGGCTGACGCTCGGCAGCTTTTTCGGTTTGATTATCACGATTGTTCTCTATCAGATCCGTCGGGTGCTCTCCTTTAAAGAGTGTATGGACTGTATTCCGGAAGGGTTCCGTGCCATGGTGCCTGCGATTCTGATTCTGACTTTTGCGTGGACGCTCAAGGCGATGACGGACAGTCTGGGCGCCGACCTGTATGTGGCAGGGCTGGTGGAGTCCAGCGCGGGTGCATTTATGAACTTCCTGCCCGCGATTATCTTTGTGGTGGGATGTTTCCTTGCTTTTGCAACAGGCACTTCCTGGGGAACGTTCGGTATTCTGATTCCCATTGTGGTGGCGGTGTTCCAGAATGGCGACCCGCAGATGATGATTATGTCCATTTCCGCCTGCATGGCCGGCGCGGTGTGCGGCGACCACTGCTCGCCCATTTCCGACACGACCATCATGGCGTCCGCGGGCGCACAGTGCGAGCATGTGAACCATGTGACGACCCAGCTTCCCTACGCGGTATTGGCGGCAGTTGTGTCTTTTGTTACCTACATTGTGGCTGGTTTTGTGAAGAGTGCGTGGATTGCTCTCCCCGTGGGTATTGTGCTGATGTTGGCGGTGCTGTTTGCACTTCGCAGTATCAATGGGGTAATTGAAGATTAGTAGACAGCCTCCACGTTTCCAACGCCGTCCTTCGTGATATCGAATTTCCAGACGGCATGCCCGGGAATGCGGTGCTCAGTTAAATAATAGCTGTTATCTATCGCGGTAATATAGTATGGCGTACCGCCGCCGATGAAGTTTTCGTAGATATCTTCGTAATTTCCGTCTGCAAGGTCTTTCAGATTCTTTGCGCGGATGATGGTGGCGTAGTCCTGGCTGCCGCTTATATCGGTGGAGACGGTGATGTAGCAGTCTCCTCCGGCAAAGGTGAGCTGTACCATGCCGGCAATCGCGTCGGGTACGGGATAAGTCTTCCTCACTTCAAAGGTGGACAGGTCAGCCTGTATGATGGCGGGTGTGCCGGGGATGCCGGAGACGAAGTAGATATCGTTGCCGTCGATCGTGAAGGAGCGCACGTAGGTCTCTTTCAAGGTGCCTATGGTACGGATTTCCGTGAGATACATCTGCGGGCTGCCGGGGTCGTGGCGGCACAGGTACATTTCGCCGTTCATGGAGCTCCATACATAAAAGGTGTCCGTGAGGGCATCATAGACAATATAGTGAGGGCGGTTTCCGACTTCATCCAGCGTCTGGGTGTGGTAGAAAGCGCCTTCCTTTTTTTCAAACACAAGGACGCGGTTTCCCTCCGTGTCGTCCACAAGATAGACGGTTCCGTCGCTGGCAAGGGTGTGCCCTTTGTCGATTTCGCTGGTTAAAATCTGCCAGTCCGTCAAGGGATCGTTCAGGTTATCGTGGTAAATCACCTGATCGTGATAGCAGTCTACGATAAAATAGGTGTCCTCCACTTTTGTGACATAGGTGGGGACGCTCAGGTCTGCGAGAGAATTGCGGGGAATGTCCTGCGCGGCGGTGGGGGTGAAATTCTCATCCGCAAGGTTTTGTACCGTCGTAAAGGCGCGAAGATGATTCTCACTTGGGAGCTGTGTGGGCGCCTGTAAGCCGGTGTCCTGCGTCATGGCAGGAAGGTTGCTCTGGTCGGCGTCCGGCATGTCGCATGCTGTGAGGCATCCGGCCGTGAACGGCAGGAGGAAAAGGGAGAGAAGATAAAAAGATAAGTGTTTCTTAATAGGGCGTTTTCTGAAATTATGGCTCATTGGCGGGATTCACTTTCTTTCTTTTGTATTTCTTGGTAAGATAGACCATGTACGAGTGTTCCGCTTACCATTTCTCACACTAGTTTACCACAAAATGCAAGCCATGTCGTGTGGGTTTTCGGCGGTGGAGTATGGTATTCGGTCCGGGGAGACGGATTTGTGAAATTTAGCTAGCAGGAGTAAGCATATGACACATTTGTCACATTTAAAGTCAGACAGCGCGCCGAAATTGCACATAGGCTCCGAGGGGACGGGAGAACAACAGAAGCCCCCTTATAACGTCGCTTTCGGCATACTTTCCGCCCTCGCCATACTGATGATTGTGGCAGGGCATCAGGGTTATGATATTTTAACGGTGGGCGGTCTGTTTCCCTACTATTCTTTTCATGTGCCGCTCTTTATGTTTATTTCCGGCTATTTTTATCGGGATGAGGAGGAGGCTCAGCCCCTTTCCTACCTGAAAAAGAAGGCGAAGAGACTTCTTCTGCCCTATTTTATCTGGAATGTGGTGTACGGGATTCTGGCGGCAGTGATGCGGAATTTCGGCGGATTTGCCATGGGGGAGGCGGTCTCCCTAAAAACCTTGTTTGTGACGCCGTTTTTGGACGGCTATCAATTTATCCTGAATTACGCGGCATGGTTTGTGCCTGTGCTCTTTATCGTAGAGGTGATGAATCTGTGCATGCGGCTTCTGCTCGGGCGGCTGCGTATAAACAGCGAGTGGCTGATTCTGGTCGGCACTCTGGCGGTGGGGATGCTTGTGGTGCAGTTTGCCATTGAGGGACGTGTGTGGGGACTGTACAAGACGCCGGGAAGGATTCTGTTTCTCTATCCCTGTTTTCAGATGGGCCTGTTTTATAAGAAGAAACTGGAAGCTGGGGATACTCTTGGAAATGTGCCCTACTTTGCCGTGGTGCTCGGCGTACAGGTGCTGTTGCAGCTGTGCTGCAACGGGCTGGCTTACAGCAGTGTGTGGGTCACGGGCTTTGCCAACGGTCCTGTAATTCCATATGTGACAGTGGTGTCAGGCATTGCCTTCTGGCTGCGTGTGTCAAAAATTCTGGCACCGCTCTGTGAAAGCAGGCAGAGCGATGTATCCGCAGCACAGGCGGATGCAAAAAGGCAAAGCGGTTCGGAACCGGCGGGCGGTTTTCTGCTTTACCTCGGCCGCAATACTTACGCTGTGATGATGCACCATGTCATGGCTTTTATGCTCGTAAAGATGGTTCTGGCGGGGACTGCCGCCCACACGGGATATCTGGCGGACTTTGACTTCGCGCGGTTTTACGCGGATATCGACTACTATTATCTGGTGAAAGGATCGGAAGCGTTTCAGATGGTGTATCTGGCGGCGGGGGTGGGGCTGCCGCTGCTGCTGCAGAGGGGGCAGGATATTTTACTGCGGTCCGTAAGACGGCGGCTGCAGACCAGTCGGTCCGGCAGGGGATGAAATAAGCTGCATTACCCGTTCCAGATCTTTTTTACTGTATTCATACAGCCTGTATTTGACTTCTTTTCCTGCGGCATCTCTAAAGATCAGGTAGCGTCTGCGGAAAACCAAGCCGATAAAGTTGTAACCGACGAAGGATTCCACCGTTTTCGGGCGGATGAAATTGTCCAGAGAGAGAACACTTGTGCGGGTCATGCGCCGGATGATAATGGCATTGCCCGACAAGGTGACGCGGGTGCGGCGCAGAAAACAGCGGACGATCGTGATGTTTAAGGCGGTCAGCATGACGCCTGGCCATGAGAAGAGCATCCGCATAAAGTAGCTGAGCAGTATATAGAAAAGAAAACTGCCCAGATAGTCATGGAGCGGCATCAAGACAAAAAGATCCAGAAAGTAGAACAGGGCGCAGAGCAAAAACCCCCAGATCAGCGTATGGGTGATCATAAACTCAAGGCACATAAGAGGGCTGCCGGTGATGTTGTAGTTGTCTGTCTGTGTATTCATGGAGGAGGTCCTTTCATTGACGGCTGCAGTAAAAAAACGCAAACCTTTGCGTCTAGTATATCGGATACGGGTTTGAATTGCAATCGGCGGGGGAGTGTGTTACTCTATCTAAAGAGTGTGTGAATGCCAATATATGGAGAGTTGTGCCGGAATGGAGGCACAATGAGAGATAAAGTAAAAATTTACAACTGGGATGGCAGAAAGTATCGTCTGCTCGGCAGGGTGAGACTGCATAGAGTAAACGGCACACATGTCGTAAATTTGCCTGAGTGGTTTGGCGACAGGTCTTTTACGACAAGTTATCTTCTTTACGTTTCGGAACGGTTCTCAAAGAAACACCGCTATGAGAATCTGCTGTTCCGGGCGGGAAAAAACGAGGTATGGCTGCCTGTTGAGGAAAGGATGCGCGCGGAGGCGTTGTTTTCCTACTGCAGCAGAGGCCGTGGGAGTATGTTGCAGAAGTGGGGAAGGGACACATGATCACAATCAGTGTATGTATGATCGTGAAAAATGAAGAGCGGATTTTAGGCAGATGTCTGGACAGTCTGAAAGGGCTGGCGGATGAGATCATCATTGTGGACACGGGCTCCACGGATGCTACGAAGCGGATTGCGGCAGGGTATACCGATCGAATTTATGATTTTGCATGGACGGGAGACTTTTCGGAGGCAAGGAACTTTGCCTTCTCGAAGGCAAAGATGGAATATATTTACTCGGCGGATGCGGACGAGGAGCTGGATGAAGAGAACAGAGCCGCGTTCCTGCGGATGAAGGAGGTCCTGCTTCCTGAGATTGAGATTGTACAGATGTATTATGTAAATCAACTTGCAAACGGTACAATCTACAACTATGACAAGGAGCTTCGCCCCAAGCTTTTTAAAAGAAACCGCACCTTCCGCTGGCAGGGCGCGATCCATGAGCAGGTGGGAATTACGACTGTTATTTATGACAGTGAAATCTGCATCCGGCATCTGCCGGAGGAGAATCACAAGGACAGGGATCTTGCGGCTTTTGCGCGGCTGACTGCGTCGGGGGGATACTTGGATAAAAGACTGCACAATATTTACGCGAAGGAGCTTTTTATTTCCGGGGAGGAAAAAGATTTTCTGGCGGCGCGGGTTTTTTTTCAGGAATCATGCAAAGATGAGAGGCGGGGAGAGGAAGAGCTGATGGAGGCGGCATGCGTGGCGGCAAGGGCTGCAAGACTTGCCGGGGATGTGGCGGACTTCTTTAAACACGCGTTGAAAGCGGTGGCGTCCGAAGGGTGTGCGGAAATCTGCTGTGAGCTGGGCGCCTTTTATATGGAACGGGAAGATTACGACGAAGCGGTTGTGTGGCTGTACAATGCGGCATACGAGACGGAGAGTATTTTAGATATCCACAGCGGCGGCGACCGTCCCCTGCGGGGGCTTGCCAAGTGCTATCAGGAGCTTGGGAACGAGGAGCAGGCGGCGGAGTACACGAGACTTGCGGCAGAGTGGACAACAGGGTGAAAGTGATTTGAGATTTCGCTGAAACGGAATCATGGCAGTTAGTGAAAAGCCCTGAAAATCGGGCTTCTCTGTGTTGGAATTGATGATGAGGAGAGAAATAGTATGAAATGGGAAGAGAATGTGCGCAGGGTGATACCTTACACACCCGGCGAACAGCCGAAAAAAGCGGGCGTTATCAAACTGAATACCAACGAAAATCCGTATCCGCCTGCGCCGGGCGTGGCGAAGGCATCTGCAGTTCTGGATGCAGGGAAGTTCAGGTTATATCCTGAGTTTTCGGAACAGACAGAGCTGGCGAAGGCGTTGGCGGCCCGTTATCATATCGGGACGGATCAGCTTTTTATCGGCGTCGGCTCAGACGATGTGCTGTCCATGGCGTTTCTGACGTTCTTTCATTCGGACAGACCCGTCTTCTTCCCGGACATCACGTATTCCTTTTATGATGTGTGGGCGGATGTGTATGGAATACCGTATGAGAGGAAAGCGCTGGACGCGGATTTTCAGATTTGCATGGCGGACTACTGTCAGCCAAACGGCGGCGTGATTTTTCCGAACCCCAATGCACCGACGGGCGTGCTGATGCCCCTTGACAAGGTGGAAGAGATCGTGGCGGCGAACCGGGATGTGGTTGTGATCGTGGATGAGGCGTATATTGATTTTGGCGGCACGAGCGCGCTGCCGCTCATTGACAAGTATGACAACCTGCTGGTGGTGCAGACTTTTTCCAAGTCCAGATCCATGGCGGGGATGCGGATCGGGTATGCCATGGGGCAGCCTGCGCTGATCCGCTATCTGAACGATGTGAAATACTCGGTTAATTCTTATACCATGAACATGGCGGCACTGGAACTCGGCGTGTCGGCGGTGCGGGACGAGGCGTACTTTGGGGCGTGCTGCCGGAGGATTATAGAGACGCGGGAAAGGGCGGAGGAAGAACTTGCAAAGAGAGGTTTTGTTTTTCCGAAATCCTATGCCAATTTTATCTTTGCGTCCCACCAAGCGATCCCGGCGCAAGAGATTTTTGAGCGGCTGAAGGAGAACGACATATATGTCAGGTGGTGGGATAAAGAGAGAATTAACAATTATCTGCGGATCACCATCGGTACGGATGAGCAGATGGAGGCGCTTTACCGGGCGCTGGACGAAATCTGTGGATAAAAGTCTGGCGGTGTGGCTGTTTTTCAGGAAATTTAGCAGAATAAAGTGTTTTTCATGCGTATATGCTACATATACATATATCAGTGGAAGTGAACTTGGCGAAAGTATAGAAAAAATGCGGCTGATCGAGTTTGTTAAATTTAAATTTAATGGTTGAAATGAACGGAGGAGTATAAAAAATGGAAAGTTTAGCGGTGGCGTTTGCCAATACATTAGGAAGATATGTGAGTAAGGAGATCGTGGTATTTATCATCTCCATGATACCGATTTTGGAACTGCGGGGCGGACTTATTGTCTCCAAACTGCTGCAGGTGCCGATCACCACGGCGATTCCGATCTGTATTGCCGGCAATATCATTCCGATTCCTTTTATTCTGCTGTTTATTAAGCAGATATTTAAGCTTTTGAAAAAAGTGAAGTTTTTCAGGGGAATCATTGAGAAGCTGGAAAACCGCGCCATGAGCAAGAGTGACAATATCAAGCGTTATGAATTTTGGGGACTGGTGCTCTTTGTGGGAATTCCCCTTCCGGGCACGGGAGCGTGGACAGGTTCTTTGATTGCCGCGCTTCTGGATGTGGATTTTAAAAAGGCGGTTCTGGCGGAACTTCTGGGCATTGCCATCGCTACGGTGATCATGTCTTTCCTTTCCTACGGGCTTCTGGGCGCGCTGATAAGTTAAGAAAGGGTGGCAGGCGGCGTAAAGGCTGTGGAACCTTGACGGATGGGATCACGGATGAAGGAAAAAAAGACTGGAAAAAATTATTTGCCGGTCGGTGCGGCGTTGGCGGTGGTTCTGGCAGCGGCAGGGCTGGTCGGTGTTCTGCTGCGGGGGCAGCTTTTCGGGGAAGACAATCCGAACCTGGCTCTGAAAAGGGGCGTGAAGGCGACCTGTGACAGCGTGGAGCAGGAGGCCTTGTCTGCGGCTATGGCGATAGACGGGAATGACATTGACCGTGCATCCCGCTGGTCCAGTGAGAATAACAGGGAGGACGCTTCCCACTATATACAACTGGAATTTCCCGAAGAAATTTCAGTTTCTTTTGTTGTTTTGAAATGGGAGCGGGCGAACGCTGTTTCCTATGCGCTGGAAGGCTCTGCGGACGGCACGGTTTACGAGACACTTGCGGCTTTCGAGAGCGCGCCGGAGACGCTTGTGCAGGAAATTGTTTTGGAAGAGCCCGTGCGGACAAGGTTCCTGCGCCTTTCCACCTACGCGGTGTCGAAGGAGTCCACGGACTATTCTGATTTGTACCAGAATGTTTCGCTCTACGAGTTTGAGGTTTATGGGGACAAGCCCACGGCATATAAATTAAAAGCACCTGTTATTGAAAAGACGGCGGAAGGCGGAAGAAGGCTTGCTATGCCGGAAACGCCGGATGGTTTCCGGGTAACGCTGATTGGCGCCGACCTGGAGCAGGTGATCGGTGCGGATGGTACGGTCTATGATACGATTCAGAATAAGGAAGTGACGGTGGGGTACCGGGTGGAGGACACGAAGAACCGGGAGGAGACGAGGGAGGTTTCCTTTGTGGTGGAGGTGCCGGCGGCGACCGGGGTGTCCGGCATGCCGGCGGGATCGGAGGCGTCCGAAACCGACGGCAGTGTTATGGATAATGGGGCGGTGCAGAATCCATGCCCTGAAATGGCGTTTCCCGCGATTGCGGAGTGGCGCGGCGGTCGTGGCGTGTTTCAACTGGAAGAGGACTCGCGGATTATCATAGGAACCGGCGGTCAGCCGCTCCGGGATATTGCGGCGCTTATGGCGGAGCGCTGTGAAAAGGACGTCAATTTTCGGACATCCCTTACTGTCTGTGAGGGGACGGAGGAGGACGCCGGACCGGGAGATATTTTTTTGGGTTATGCGGAAGAGACAAACGGTCTGGGAAGAGAGGGGTATGTCTGTGACATAACCGACAAATGTGTCATAAAAGCGGAACAGGCAGCAGGCGTGCGCTGGGGAACCGTTACCTTGATGCAGCTTTTGTTTTCCGGCAGCGGAAGAACCGCGCCGCAGGGACAGATTCGCGATTACCCGCTCTATGAGGTGAGGGGCTTTGGCATCGATGTGGCGCGAAAGGCGGTGTCCCTTGACTTGCTGTATGCCATGATGGAGACCATGTCCTGGTATAAGATGAACGACTTAACCATTCATCTGAATGATAATGAAATTCTTGCCACCAGCGGCCTTACGGATTCGGCGGAGCATGCCATGACAGCAGAGAGTGCGTTTCGACTGGAATCCGATGTTCTGAGCGTGCGTGCGGGCGGGGAGAACCCTGTGCCGCAGGAGTACGTTTACACGAAGGAAGAGCTTGCGCAGTTCATTGCCACGGCGAAGGCCTATGGCGTGACGGTGGTGCCGGAGATCGACACGCCCGCCCACTCGCTTTCCATTACAAAGCGGTATCCGGCGTATGCCCTTCGCACATCCAATGAATCGGTTGATCAGATTGATTTGGGCAATGAGAAGGCGACAGCCCTTGTGGAGGAGCTTTGGCGGGAGACGCTGGATGAGGAAAATGGCGCGTTCCGGGAGGCGGAGGTTGTAGGTATCGGCATGGACGAGTATTACGGAGACGGGGAGCAGTACCGGCAGTATCTGGTGCGGATCAATAATCTGGCACAGGAGACGGGGAAAACGGTGCGGCTCTGGGGGAGTCTCAGCAATATGGGCGGCACGACTGTGCCTTCCCCTGAAAATCTGCAGATGAACATATGGAGTACGGTCTGGGCAGATCCGATGGAAATGTATGGGGAAGGATACTCCCTGATCAATATGCAGAATAATCACCTTTATATCATACCCGGCGGGGGGTATGATCGTCTGGACGGCAGAGAACTGTATGAAAACTGGGCGCCCAACCGATTTTATGACTATAACAGAAGGGAGACCGTGCCCGCTTATTCGCCACAGATGCTGGGAGCGTCCTACATGATCTGGAATGATATGTGCGGCAGACTGGATGTGGGAATCAGCGAGTATGATCTGTATGAGCGTTTTATGGAGCCGTTGGGGGTGCTTTCCGGACGGCTGTGGGGGATGGACAGGCTGGAACCTTCGCTAAAAAAACTTGCGGAGACGCTGGACAGTTTTGGCTGGTCGGATAAGCAGACGGCTTATGATGCGCTCCAGTCGCACCTGTCGCTTGTGGAGATGTCCAGAAAAGGCACTTTTGACAAGCAGAATTATGCGGTCA
Source organism: bacterium 1xD42-87 (assembly GCA_003611805.1). GTDB lineage: Bacteria > Bacillota > Clostridia > Lachnospirales > Lachnospiraceae > UBA3282. The sequence goes on from RAYM01000017.1 coordinate 53,574, forward strand.
TGGATACAGATACCTTGGCGGCTTATGGCAGGCAGACGATGGCTGTGCCGGGTTATAGTGTGGAGATGAAAGTGTATCTTGAGCCGGACGGCGGAAAAGAACAGGTTCTAGCGGAGGGAGACAGCCCATATGGTAAGTGGGCATTTTACGCGTCGGAGCCGGAGACAGGGAAAGTGGGTTTTACCAGAGAAGGGCGCACCTATACCTTTGACTATACCTTGCCGAAAGGCGAGTGGGTGAATCTGAAGATTGGGGGCGGAGCGGGAGAGACGGTTCTTTATGTGGATTTAAAAGAGGTGGACAGACTGGGAAGCAGCGAACCGTTTGAAGAGCATGCCACTTTTGTATTTCCCCTTCAGAGGCTGGGGAAGGAGACGGGGCATTTTGACGGAATGATGGAATTTGAAGAGGCTGCCGGCGTCTGGATTGGACGGGAATGAGAGATACGGGTAAGGACGGAATTGAAAATGGAAGCATACACGGATTTTGCGGAAGTTTATGACGAACTGATGGACGACACGCCCTATGAGGCGTGGTGTGAATTTTTGATGGGTATTTTTCGTCGGTATGGGGTGGATGATCTGTCAAAGAGAAGAAACTGTGAAGAAAATGACAATGATGTCAGGGATGAAAATGGGGAAAAGGGCAGGGATTCCAACGGAAGAAAATCGGAAGAAGCGGACAGTGCCGCGGCAACTTCGGAGCAGACGGACAAAAATCTCGCCCAGGAACGAAATACCGTCCTTGACCTTGGCTGTGGAACTGGCACGCTGACAGAACTTCTGGCGCGCAAAGGCTATGACATGATCGGCGTGGACAATGCGGAAGAGATGCTGCGGATCGCCATGGAAAAACGAGAGCGTTCGGGGCTTGACATTCTGTACCTTTTGCAGGATATGCGGGAGCTGGATCTTTATGGCACGGTGGGTGCGGTTGTCAGTGTCTGCGACAGCCTGAATTATCTGCTTGCAGAGGAAGATATTGTGCAGACCTTTAAGCGGGTCAATAATTATCTGTACCCGCAGGGAGTTTTTATCTTTGATTTCAATACCGTTTATAAATACGCGGAGGTGATCGGGGATGCCACAATTGCCGAAAACCGGGAAGACTGCAGCTTTATCTGGGAAAACTATTACCATGAGGAGCAGGAGATCAACGAGTATGATTTGACGATATTTGTTGACGAGAGGCGAAAAGAGCGTGTGGCAGGCAGGATAGCAGCGGAGGCGGAACAGCAGACAGATGATGGGCGGGCAGAGGGCGCGGTGGTGCAGAAAACGGACGGACAGGCGGAAATACAGAGGTTCCGGCGTTTTCAGGAAGTACATTACCAGCGGGGCTACCGGCTGGAGCAGATAAAGGCGTTTCTTTCGCAGGCGGGGCTGGAATTTCTGGAGGCATTAGATGCGGATACTCATGGGGAAGTGACGGAGAAGAGCGAGAGGATCTATGTGGCGGCGAGAAAGGGCGCGGAAACGATGGCGAATCAGACGGCTGCTTCAGATAAAGAAATATAAAAATATATGTTATTAATTAGCGGCGGCAAACAGGGAGATAGACAGACTATGAAAAATTTGGAGAAAAAATATTGGATTCCGGGCATTCTGCTTTTGCTCTGGATGGGTGTTTTTGCCTTTGCGAACGGGAACTGCCAGTCTTTTTGGGCGGATGAAATGGCGTCCATAGGATTTATTAAGGACGGTTTGAGCGTACCGCAGGTGTTAAATACGTATCTGTACCGGGAAAACAACTTACCGTTGTATCCTTTGCTGTTGTATGTGACTTATCGGATTATGCCTTACGGGGAGAAGTACCTGCTGATCCCTTCTATTCTGTTTTGTCTGGCGGGAATCATATTTTTGGCATTGTCCGCAGGCAGGCTGAAGGGGAAAAGGGCGGGGTTTATCACCCTTTGTCTGGGGGCTTCGTCAAGCGTTCTGCTATGGCAGGCGGCGTGGGAGATCAGGTGCTACGCGATGGCATTCTTTCTGTCTGCGTTGGTGCTATATGCATTTATCGGCAAATTTCAAAAATCGGGCACAAAGCGCATGGTATTGTATGGCGTGGCTGTGGCGCTCTGTTTCTGGACGCATTGGTTTGCATCTATCCTGCTTTTCTTTTACGGGGTGACCGATTTGATTCTTGTGATTTTGCGAAAGATATCTTGGAAACATCTTTTATGTTACGTTCCGGGCTGTCTGATCTATTTTCCATGGCTTTTTGCCTCTTTTTATTATAAAAGCTGGGGACTTGACAACTATTGGAGCGAGGCGCCGGAGTGGAAGGACATGTTCTGGACGGTCTTGTTCTACTTAAATGGGAACAGGATTCTCTGGTATATCTGCCTGCTTACCGGGGCGTTTCTTGTTGGCAGGGCGTTATATGTGATGCGGAAACGGGATGCAAAAGAGACGACAGGTGCGCTGCTGGCGGCGTTCTGTGTGGCAGTTACGGGGTGGATGATCGGATTCGTTTTTGTGTTCAGCAAGTACATTTATCCGGAAGGCGGTCTTTTTGTAGAGCGGTATTTTACGGTAGTACAGCCCCACATTCTGCTGATTACGGCGCTGGGAATTGACTATTTACTTGATCGGGCGGAAAAGCTTCCGCAAAAGCCCGTCGTGTGGACGGCTCGGACTGCGGTAGCGTTGCTGCTAGCGGTATCTTTTGTCATCAGCTACCGTGACGCGTACAGATCAATCAGAAAGCCTATGGAACCCTACCGGGAAGCAGCGGATTATCTTGCCGGAGAAGGGGGGATATGGGACGAGAATGCGCTGTTTATCGGGTCTAATGAATTTTGCGCTCTGGATGGATTTATCGAGTATTATTTTGTAAAAAGAGGATACGAAGCGCCGGCGCATATTGTGGACGGCATGGTCCACAGTGAGCAGGAGACAAGGTTTTATCCCAATTACGCACAGCTGCCCGTGGAAGAGCTGCTCTCCTATGAACGAATTTACTGTCTGCGGATTCATATGGGCGTGGACGAAGAACTGGCGCGTCTGCTTGAGGAGAATTATACAATGGTACAGACAAAGGACGAAACGGGCGTGGAAATCTGGGAAAAAAGGCGGTTGGAAAAGTAACAGCAGTCTTTTCGGATGTTCGGAAAAACGAGGAAGAAAATATATTGGAACAGGACTGACGATATAAAATAAATTGGAGAGGGTGGGCAGTATGGGAGATTATATGGTACGTGCCACGGCGGCAGACGCGCAGATACGCGCTTTCGCGGTGACTTCAAGGGAATTGACGGAAGCGGCGAGGGCGGCGCACAACACAAGCCCTGTGGTGACGGCGGCGTTGGGGCGGCTGATGGCGGGTGCGCTGATGATGGGCGGCATGCTCAAGGATGAGAAGGACATTTTAACCCTGCAGATCCGGGGCGCAGGTTCGGTACACGGCATCACGGCCACGGCGGACGCAGCGGGTCATGTGAAAGGTTACGCGGACAATCCGCAGGCGATGATGCCGCCGAACAGTGTGGGAAAACTGGATGTGGGCGGCGTGATCGGCGCGGGTGTTCTGCATGTAATGAAGGATATGGGACTGAAGGAGCCTTATGTTTCTACAATCACTTTGCAGACAGGGGAGATTGCGGACGACCTGACGTATTATTTTGCGGCGTCCGAGCAAGTTCCTTCCGTCGTGGCGCTGGGCGTTCTGATGAACAGGGACAATACCGTCCGGCAGGCGGGCGGCTTTATCGTACAGCTGATGCCATTTACCTCAGAGGAGATAATCAGCCGTCTGGAAGAGAAATTGACAAAAATAACATCTGTCACAGAACTTCTGGAGGAAGGGAAGACACCAGAGGAACTTCTGGAGAGCGTGCTGGGAGAGCTTGGCCTGGAGATTACGGACAGGATGCCAGTGAGCTTTCGGTGCGACTGCAGCAGGGAGCGGGTTGAAAAGGTGCTCTTAAGTCTCGGCAAAAAAGATCTGCAAGAAATGATAGACGAGGGAAAAGAAGTGGAATTGCACTGTCATTTCTGCAACAGGAACTATACTTTCTCCGTGGAGGAAGTGGAACGCCTTATGAAAGCGGGAAGCGCCGGATGATCCGCGGAATGCATTTGCTAAAACAAGATTTAATGTTTAAAAATAAACGTATATGAAACCGGATAAACGAATGTATGAAAAATGAAGGGCAGAGGAACGGGGAAGATAAAAACCATACGCTATTTTATGAATAGAGCGGATAAACCCCTTGAAAACAGGGAAAAGTAAGTATATTACCTGAATTTTGCAAAAGCGGAAAAGAGAAGCGGTGTGCATAGATAATAGCAGAAGTTATTGAAAAAGAGAATGAAAGAAAAAAGATGGGTGGCAATAAGCTTTACGGCAGAGCGCGGAGCAGAAGAGGCTCCGCAACATGAGTGACGGAGTAAAATTCGACCGAGAAAACACATGCGCAAGAAGACATAGATGACAAAAAATAAATCAAGAATTAACATAAATGCAAGAATGGTATTTCGTTTTTATAAAGAGTTTATAACAAATCGGATGAAATAATACAAAGCCCATATTTACAGGGAAAATCGATATGAGATAACGGGTGTTCACATGAAAATAACGGATTTTATATAACGGAAATTATGGATTTTCAGCACGTGATGCGAAGAAGTAGCAGGGCAAAGAGGATTAAAAACAAAATTAAGAAGATGTGTTTTGACCACGCAAGCTGATATAAAAATTGTCACGCAGCGGCGGTGCTGCGGAGAATGATTTACAAAATACAGCGAAAAACAAGTAAGAGTTCAGGAAAAGGAAGGGCATATGGAGTATGAGACAGGGATTTGTAAAAGCAGCGGCAGTGACGCCAAACATCAAGGTAGCAGACCCCCATTATAATGCGAAGCAGATCGGAAAAGAAATCGAGGAGGCGGTGAGGCGGGGCGCCAAGCTGATTGTATTCCCGGAGTTGTGCCTTACCGGCTACACATGCGGCGATCTGTTTCTGCAGGAGGTTCTGCTGACGGAGGCTATGGAAGCGCTGGCGGAGGTGAAGGCGGCAACGGAGGACAGTGACGCCCTTGTTTTCGTAGGTCTGCCTCTTGTCAGGCAGCATAAACTCTACAATGTGGCGGCGGTTTTGCAGGATGGCGAGATTCTTGCTTTTATCCCGAAACGCAACATCCCCTCCTATGCGGAATTTTATGAGACGAGACATTTTGTGCCGGGCAATCTTGAGCCGGAGCCTTTCTTATATGAAGATAAGGAAATTCCTTTCGGAGCAGATATTCTTTTTTGTGTGGATGCAGTGAGGGGACTGACTGTGGGGTGTGAGATATGCGAGGATATCTGGGTGCCGGAATCCCCGGCGGCGGCGCATACGCTGGCAGGGGCGACTGTGATCGTCAACCTCTCCGCCTCCAATGTGACGGTGGGGAAGGACGCTTATCGGGAGATGTTGGTGAAATCCGCCAGCGCCAGACAGATTGCGGCATACATTTATACTTCGGCGGGGGAGGGAGAGTCCACGCAGGATCTGGTTTTCGGCGGACATAACATCATTGCGGAGAACGGCACGGTGCTGGCACAGGCAAAACGATTTGAAACGGGTGCTATTTATGCAGATCTGGACATACACAGGCTTTCCCACGAACGGCGCAGGATGAATACTTATCAGGGGGAGAATCTGCGGGAGCACCTGATTCTGCCGGTTCATATGGAAGAGGAGGAGACACTTCTGGAAAGACGGTTTTCTGCCAGACCGTTTGTGCCGGATCAGGCGCAGGAGAGGGAGAAGCGATGTGACGAGATTTTGTCCATTCAGTCCTTTGGTCTGAAAAAACGCTATGAGCACACCGGATGTCAGTCGGCGGTGCTGGGCATTTCCGGCGGTCTGGATTCTACCCTTGCGCTTCTGGTGACGGTGCACGCTTTCGACATGCTGGGACTTTCCAGAGATAAGATAACATCCGTTACAATGCCGTGCTTCGGAACCACGGACAGAACCTACGACAATGCCTGCAGGTTGGCGCGCCTGCTCGGAACAACGTTGCGTGAGGTAGATATTAAGGAAGCGGTGAACGTGCATTTCCGGGATATCGGGCAGAGCAGCGACTGCCATGACGTGACTTATGAGAATGGGCAGGCAAGGGAACGGACGCAGGTGCTGATGGATATTGCCAACCAGACGGGCGGTCTGGTGATCGGCACAGGTGATATGTCGGAGCTGGCACTCGGCTGGGCGACCTACAACGGGGATCATATGTCCATGTATGGCGTGAACGCTGGCGTGCCAAAGACATTGGTGCGGCATCTGGTGCGCTATTATGCGGATACCTGCGGGGAGGAGACGCTTAAGGCGCTTTTGCTGGATATTCTGGATACGCCAGTGAGTCCCGAACTTCTGCCGCCTGTGGACGGTGTGATTTCTCAGAAAACCGAAGATCTGGTGGGCCCTTATGAGCTGCATGATTTCTTCTTATATTATATGCTGCGCTGCGGCTTTGAGCCGGCAAAGGTTTATCGTGTGGCAGAGATTGCCTTCGCGGGAATTTATGACGATGATGTCATATTGAAGTGGCTGAAAATCTTTTATAAACGGTTTTTTGCCCAGCAGTTTAAGCGTTCCTGTCTGCCGGACGGTCCCAAGGTTGGAAGCGTGGCGCTCTCGCCCAGAGGGGATCTTCGGATGCCTTCTGATGCAAGCGCGGCGGTCTGGCTGGCGCAGCTGGAGGAACTGTAGGCTGTGAAAATTATGCTTGACACGGACAAAAGATACGTGTATGATAAATTCGACAAGAGTAATCAATGAACCGTGCATTTCGCACATTCGGGCAAATTCTGCCGCTTACTCAGAAACTGTAAACCAAATAGCGGCAGAGGCAAAGCCGGAATGCACTTTCATTTGGACGTGTAAACCCATAGTTTACTTTCTGACGGACGAAAAGGAGAAAAATCTATGGAACACAGAAAGATGGAAAGAGAGGACGTTTTCAGGATGATCGAGGGAGGAAAGTCTCACAGCACAGACGCTTCAGAGAGAATGTTGGACGACAGGGTTTATACGATCAAGGATATCGAGGCGCTGCCGGAGGGCGAGCGGGCGGAGCTGATCGACGGGAAGATGTACATGATGGCGACACCCACGCTGACGCATCAGGATATCCTTATGTGGCTGAGCGCGACAATTTGGAACTACTTAATGAAAAAGAAAGGACCATGCAAGGTGCTTCCCGCGCCTTTTGCGGTCTATATCAAGGATGATGAGCACAACTATGTGGAACCTGATGTCACGGTGATCTGCGATAGGGATAAGCTGGACGAGAAGGGGTGCCACGGGGCGCCGGACTGGGCAATCGAGATTGTCTCGCCGTCCAGTAAAACAATGGATTATATCAGAAAATGCGCGCTGTACGAGCAGACGGGCGTGAGGGAGTACTGGATTGTGGACCCGAAGGAGAGAAGTATTCTGGTGTATGATTTTGAACATGGTGTTTCCGGGCAATATTCCTTTGCAGATCATGTGAAGGCAGGGATTTACGATGATTTGTTTCTCCATTTGGATGAGGCAGGGTGAGACAGCTTTGTGAGAACTTACGGCTGGGAAACGGACAGGGTTTTGCATAGAATTGTGACGATAATGTCATATTAGGATTATTAGATATGTGAGTAGGATGCGGTTTTGCGGTCGAGGAGAGAAAGACTCCCCGACCGTTTCCATTATTCTCTGTTGATAGAATCATTTTGTGAATTTTGGTTTGATTTCCGGACGTCCGGAAAACGGGCATTGCTTATTCGGAATCGGTTTCCCCTTGGTTTTCCAGCGCTTTGTTGAGGGAGCTGGTGATGGCATCCAGGAGGATCATGGACGTATACTTGCTGTCGTCAGGATATGTAACGCCCTCCAGACTCTGGTTCGTGATGATTTGGTCGGCAAGATCCTCGAAGGACGGCTGGATCAGAGGATACATGGTGGTGACAGCCTCATCCAGATTGACAAGCCGGATGGAGTTGATATTCTCTTCGTCCACGGTCACTTCGATCTCCACCACGTTGTCGTTCAAGATCAGCGAGGTCGTATATACGCCGGGCACATAGGTGTCATTGACGGGCTGCGTGACGGTGGACATGGTCTCCTGCTTCTTTTCTTTCGGAAGAAACATAATGATCAGCAGGATAATAAAAAGAATACCGAGAGCAGCAAAAATGCCGGTATATATTAACTCTTTTACATGAAGTACGACGATTTTGGTTTTAGAACTCATACAGATAATCCCCACAGTGATTCTTTTTTTACAGTTTATGTGGGAGGAGGCGGGTTTATGCGTGGGGATTTTTGTGTTGCATCTGTAGGACATTGCAAATGGTTCCACTATGGGGCTATAAATAATCTAAGATAGAAATATCTCCAAATTTTAATAGAGTGGAATTTAAAGGATAACCCTGCATAGCAGAATCAGGGAAACTACCCCCTGTAGATATAGAAGCAAAGCAAAACTACGTGTTAACGGATACAGTCTGCAGGAGCTCCCCGGCAAACGCACGCGGAACTTGGAAAACAGGGTGTTTTGGCTTGACAAAAGAATCAAAAAACTGATATGATTGTACCGAACAAGGGCGTTCTCAGAGGGATAGAGCGCCCTTTCGCTATGTATAGGCAGAGAAAGAAAGGCGGTATCGCATGAGAAAAAACTATAACAGGGAAGATATCATAAAGCTGGTCGAGGAGGAGGACGTGGAGTTTATCAGACTCCAGTTTACGGACATTTTTGGTAATTTGAAAAATCTGGCGATTACGGCGGGACAGCTTGAGAAAGCGCTTGACAACGATTGTATGTTTGACGGCTCTTCCATTGAAGGCTTTGCAGGTGTGGAGGAATCGGATATGTATCTGCATCCGGATTTTGGCACGCTGGAAATTTTCCCGTGGAGACCCCAGCAGGGAAAGGTGGCGCGCCTGATCTGTGACGTATACCGCCCCGACAGAACCCCATTTGCGGGAGATCCACGTTATGTTTTGAAGCGGGCGATCCGGGAGGCGGAAGAGATGGGCTTTACCTTCCGGGTGGGGGCGGAGTGCGAATTTTTCCTGTTCCATCTGGATGACAACGGAATGCCGACCACGCTTACCCACGAAAAAGCAGGCTATTTTGATGTCGGACCGATTGACTTCGGGGAGAATGCGAGGCGAGACATGGTGCTTACTCTGGAAGATATGGGGTTTGTGGTGGAGGCATCCCACCATGATGTGGCGCCGGCGCAGCATGAGATCAGTTTTCGCTATGACGACGCGCTGACGACGGCGGACAATATTATGACTTTTAAGCTGGCAGTCAGAACCATCGCAAAGAGGCACGGGCTTCATGCCAGTTTTATGCCGAAGCCCAGATATGGTGTCAACGGTTCCGGCATGCATATCAACATGTCGCTTCTGAAGGACGGAAAAAATATTTTTGCGGATGAAAAAGGCACCCATGGGCTGAGCCGTGGCGCGTATGCTTTTCTGGGCGGTGTTATGGAACATATGCGGGGCATGACAGCGATTATGAATCCGATTGTCAATTCCTATAAAAGGCTTGTGCCAGGGTTCGAGGCGCCGGCGTATATTGCCTGGAGTGCGACAAACAGAAGCACTTTAATCCGTATTCCGGCTGCTGCGGGGGACGCGGTGCGGATGGAACTTCGCAACCCTGATCCGACGGCAAATCCGTACCTGGCGCTGGCGGCGGTTCTGCGTGCGGGACTTGATGGAATTAAGAGGCAGACATCTGTGCCGGAGAGTGTGGACTGCAATATTTTCCATATGAGTGAGCAGGAGCGGAGAGTGCGGAAGATAGAGGAGCTGCCGGGGACACTGGCGGAAGCGATTTCCTGCATGGAGAAGGACAGGTTTATGAGAGAGACGCTGGGAGACCATGTGTTTGAGAAATATATTTCGTTGAAAAAGGAGGAATGGAACCGCTACCGCAGTCAGGTTACGGACTGGGAGATAAGCGAGTATCTGAACCGGTTTTAAACCTGGTCGATGTTCCGTGGGTTAGGCAGAATAAAATAATGCGCATTTTGCATAAAGGAAGGGGGTGAGCGTGTGTTTAACATCATAGTGGTTCTTCCAAAACCAGAGGATGCCAAGGGCATCCGCAATCTGCTTGTGAAGAACGGATTCCGGGTGGACAGTGTGTGCACGACAGGCTCCCAGGCGCTTAGCAGAATGGACGATCTGAATGGCGGGCTTGTGATCTGCAGTTACAGGATGTCCGATATGATGTACCATGAACTGCACGCCTGCCTTCCCAAAGGCTTTGAGATGCTGCTGCTCGCTTCCGCGAATGTGCTGCAGGAGTGCGACCTTCGCGATATGATGAGTCTTGCCATGCCGCTTAAGGTGCATGATCTGATCAACACGGTGGATATGATGGGGCAGGCGATTGAGCGGCGAAAGAGGAGGGAAAGGCAGCGCCCCAGAGAGCGCAGTGCACAGGAGGAAAGTCTGATCAAGGAGGCTAAAGCGCTTTTGATGAACCGGAATCACATGACCGAGGAGGAGGCGCACCGCTATCTGCAGAAATGCAGCATGGACAGCGGCACGAATCTGGTGGAAGAGGCGCAGATGGTTCTCGCCATGATGCGGACGTGACGGTTTGGGGTATATTGTGTTCGTCAGGCACCGACGTGAAGCAAAAGAGTAAATTATAGCAGGAATTTGCACTGGTGTGTATAAGGGTGTAGTATTTTTGCGGGGATGGATGTATACTTAAGGGAAAATTGGCAGGAGCATCACAATATGCCATGATTGGGCGAGAACCGGCTCAAGCCGCGTTATGTTGAGGACTTGGACGGTTGCCGCCGCGTGGATGCTTCGGAATGGAGATGGACATGAAATTCACAAAAATGCAAGGCTGCGGCAACGATTATGTCTATGTGGATGGCAGCCGCGAGCGGATACCGCAGGAGGAAAAGCCGCAACTGGTGCGCCGATTGAGCGACAGGCATTTTGGTATTGGCGGCGACGGGGTAATCTTTATCAATCCTTCCGATGAGGCGGATTTCGAGATGGAGATGTACAATGCGGACGGCACCCGGGCGGAGATGTGCGGCAATGGCATTCGCTGTGTGGGGAAATTCGTCTACGACAAAGGGCTTACCAACAAAGCTGACATAAGCGTCATAAGCGCGGGAAGCGTCAAATATCTGGGGCTTGTTGTAAAAGAGGGAAAAGTGGAACAGGTGAAGGTCAATATGGGCTCGCCGGAGCTTAAGTCGGCGCTTGTGCCTGTAATCAGCGAGAACGGGCAGGTAATCGACGAGCCGATCTGTGTGCAGGGGAAGAACTATAAAATGACATGCGTGTCAATGGGGAATCCCCATGCAGTGGTGTATCTGGATGACGTGGATTCTCTTGCAATAGAGGAGATCGGTCCTTATTTTGAGAACCATGAGCGGTTCCCGAGACGGACCAATACGGAGTTTGTGAAGGTGATTGACAGAAATACGGTGCAGATGCGGGTCTGGGAGCGCGGCACGGGAGAAACACTGGCCTGCGGCACAGGCGCCTGCGCGGTTGCCGTGGCATGTGTCCTGAACGGTCTGACGGAAGAGACGGTCACGGTAAAGCTTCTTGGCGGTGATCTTGTCATTACATGGGACAGGGAGGCGGATCTGGTTTATATGACGGGTCCTGCGGCGACGGTTTTCGAGGGTGAGATATAAGAAGAGGTATGTGACAGGAAAGGAAGGACGATACAATTATGGTTAAAGTAAATGATAATTATCTAAAACTGCCGGGGAGTTACCTGTTTTCCACCATCGGGAAAAAGGTGAACGCCTATGCGGCCGCTAACCCGGACAAGAAAATCATAAGACTGGGGATCGGCGACGTGACAAGACCGCTTACTCCGGCAATTATCAGTGCGCTGCACGGGGCGGTGGACGAGATGGCGGATGAGAGGACGTTTCGTGGGTACGCGCCGGACTTGGGCTACGAGTTTCTGCGCACGGCGATTGCGGAGAACGATTACAGGGCGAGGGGATGTGAGATCGATGCGGATGAAATTTTCGTCTCCGACGGGGCGAAATGTGATTCCGGAAACATTCAGGAGATTTTTGCCGTGGACAATAAGATCGCGGTCTGCGATCCCGTCTACCCGGTGTATGTGGACACAAACGTGATGGCGGGCAGGACAGGCGCTTACGATGAGAGCACGGGCAACTGGAGCGATGTGATTTACATGCCCTGCACGTCTGAAAACGGCTTTGCGCCGGAGCTGCCAAAGACCGTGCCGGATCTGATTTATCTGTGCTTTCCGAATAATCCGACGGGTTCCACCATCACAAAAACGCGGCTGCAGGAGTGGGTGGATTACGCCAACAGAAACGGTTCCGTCATTATCTATGACGCAGCTTACGAGGCGTATATATCCGAGTCGGACGTGCCCCACAGCATTTACGAGTGCGAGGGGGCCAGAACATGCGCCATCGAGCTTCGCTCTTTCTCGAAAAATGCGGGCTTTACCGGTGTGCGTCTGGGCTTTACCGTGGTTCCGAAGGAACTTAAAGTGGGAAATGTCGCGCTGCACGGGCTTTGGGCAAGGCGGCACGGCACGAAGTACAACGGCGCGCCTTACATCATCCAGCGGGCGGGCGAGGCGGTCTACAGCGAGGCAGGTAAAAAAGAGACAAAAGAGCTGGTTGCTTATTATATGAAGAATGCCGCTTATATTCTGGAGGGCTTGAAAAGTGCGGGGTACACGGTTTCCGGCGGCGTCAACGCACCCTATATCTGGCTGAAAGCGCCGAATGGCATGACGAGCTGGGAGTTTTTCGACTATCTGCTGGAGACGGCGAATGTGGTCGGCACGCCCGGGTCAGGTTTCGGACCGAGCGGCGAGACTTATTTCAGGCTGACGGCGTTCGGAAGTTACGAAAATACGGTAGAGGCGGTTGACAGAATCAAGAGACTGGGAGCTTGAAGCAGCGCGGTTTCAAGCGGGAAGCAAAGGCTAAAGTTTGGCGGCAGTCGCCGAAAACAGGGATAGATTCAGAAACGTATTTTTGTGTGAAAGAGGTTTTTGGACGGGAAAAAGGAAAGGTATTGGCATATGGACATATATTTGCTCCGGCATGGGGAGACGGACTGGAATAAAAAACGGCTCCTGCAGGGACATACGGATATTCCGCTGAATGAAAAGGGAAGGGCGCAGGTGGATGATACCGTGCGCAGGCTTTCTGAGCTTGGTGTGCGGATGGACACCATTGTTTCAAGCCCTTTAAAGAGGGCGCGCGAAACCGCGGAGATCGCGGCGCACAGACTGGATTATCCGAAAGAGAAGATTGTTGTGGAAGAGCTTCTCATGGAACGCGGCTTTGGCGAAGGGGAAGGCATGACGTTGGATGACATGAAGGCAAAGTATCCCGACAGTGACTGTCCGGGCATGGAGTCCAAAGAGGAGCTGGTCAGGCGCGCCGGACAGGCATTCCAAAAAATAGCGCATGTTTTTTGCGATGCGGAGCGGATTCTTCTGACGGCACACGGCGCGGTTCTGTTCGCGCTTCTGGAGGCGGTCTGTGCGGAGCCGATTCCCTATACAGGGAGGGCGGCATGTATCACGCAGGGCAGTATTTATCGGATCCACAAGGCGGACGACGGGATTTCCTTTGCTGCGTATGATGAAGAAATAGGCGGATTTACGGAACTGGACGCGGACGGGATCGGCCGGTCTGCAAAAATTTATTTGTAAGATTGTCTCGTGATGCGTTGAGCAATGTGTGAGAACGGCGTGTATGTGGTTCCTGTTACTTCTCTGTGGGAGTGGAAATAACTGAGACATCCTGCGCAATCTATATGAGGTGTTTCCCACAGGTTCGAAATGTTGTTTTTTTTGACGTACACAGTCTGCTTTTTGGAATAAAATGCTTGCATATAGGAAAGAATTGTGTTATACATGTATACAAAGATGCAGAAATGATTTTACTGCAATGGAAATATTTCTGTGAATAAATGCAATGAAGGAGACTCACCCTGAGGGAAGCGACAGGAATACGGCGTCACCGACTGAGAGCGCCGTTTGTGAAAGACAGGGATGGGAACACTCCGGAGCAGACTGTCTGAATTTTGTGATATCGTGTCTCTGAAGAAAGATACGATATATGACATAAGTGTCAATGACATAGATGTCATAAGCAAGGCTAGGGCAGTACGTGACACGCGTTAAGTGGTTGAGAGGGTAAGGCGAATCACATCTTGGTGGAGATGGCGGCTTATCAATGCGGGTGGTACCGCGGATAATCAAAAATATCCGTCCCGGAATACAGCAATGTGTTCCGGGGCGTTTTTTGCGTGTATTAGCAGAGTCAGAAGGCTTATGGAACACCACAATATCTTAATAGAAAGGTGGCAAGATACCATGACAATCAAAAACCAGTACAGGGATGTAACTTTACAGGAAATCAGCGAGAGCGACATTGGCAGGGAGCTGCGCGTGGCGGGCTGGGTCGAGAATATCCGGGATCACGGCGGTGTATCTTTTGTGGATCTGCGCGATATGTACGGCGTGCTGCAGGTGGTGATGCGCGACACTTCCCTTTTGGACGGACTGACAAAGGAGATGAGCGTTTCCATCGAAGGGCTGATTGAGAAGCGGGACGAGGAGACCTACAACCCTCGGATTCCCACGGGAACGATTGAGCTGGAAGCGCATAAGGTGGATGTGCTCGGCAAAGTTTACAGGCAGCTTCCCTTTGAGATTATGACTTCCAGAGAGACGAGAGAGGATGTGCGGCTGAAATACCGCTACCTTGATCTGCGCAACCAGAAAGTGAAGGACAACATTATTTTCCGGTCCCAGGTGATTGCTTATCTGCGTGAAAAGATGACGGAGATGGGCTTTCTGGAGATACAGACGCCGATTTTGTGCGCTTCCTCCCCGGAGGGCGCAAGAGACTATATTGTGCCTTCAAGAAAATATAAGGGAAAATTTTACGCTTTGCCGCAGGCGCCCCAGCAGTTCAAACAGCTTCTGATGGTATCGGGATTTGACAGGTATTTCCAGATTGCGCCCTGCTTCCGGGATGAGGACGCCAGGGCGGACCGTTCGCCCGGCGAATTTTATCAGCTGGACTTCGAGATGAGCTTCGCGACGCAGGAGGATGTCTTTGCGGTGGGCGAGGAGGTACTGTCCGCCGTGTTTGAGAAATTTGCGCCGGAAGGGGCGGCGGTGACAAAGGCGCCTTATCCCATTATCAGCTATAAGCAGGCGATGTTAGAGTTCGGCACGGATAAGCCGGACTTGAGAAACCCGCTGCGGATTATAGATCTGACTGATTTTTTCCAGACATGTACCTTTAAGCCCTTCCATGGCAGGACAGTCCGAGCGATCAAGGTGCACGCGGATATGTCGAAAGGCTTCCATGAAAAGCTGTTAAAGTTTGCCACGGATTTGGGCATGGGCGGTCTCGGATATCTGGAAGTGGAGGAGGACTTGAGCTACAAGGGTCCGATCGACAAGTTTATCCCCGAGGAGAAAAAGGGAGGGCTTCTTGAACTGGCAGGACTTGCCGCGGGCGATACGATTTTCTTTATCGCCGACAAAGAGGAGCGGGCGGCTTATTATGCGGGACAGATTCGCACGGAACTCGGGCAGAAGCTGGATTTGATTGAAAAGAATGCGTACCGGTTCTGCTATATCAACGACTTTCCCATGTTTGAGCGCGACCCGGAGACAAAGCAGATCGGCTTTACCCACAATCCTTTTTCCATGCCGCAGGGCGGTCTGGAGGCGCTTAATACCATGGATCCGTTGGAGGTGCTGGCATACCAGTACGATATTGTCTGCAACGGCGTGGAACTGTCTTCCGGCGCGGTGCGAAACCACGATATGGAAATCATGGAGAAGGCATTTGCCATTGCGGGCTATGACGGGGAGACGTTAAAGACTAAGTTTGGCGCGTTGTACAACGCGTTCCAGTTTGGCGCGCCGCCGCACGCGGGCATGGCGCCGGGCGTTGACCGTATGATTATGCTGCTTCGGGGCGAGGAGAACATCAGGGAAGTGATCGCCTTCCCCATGAGCGGTTCCGCGCAGGATCTTATGTGCGGCGCGCCGGGGGATGTGACAGAGCAGCAGCTTAGGGAAGTTCATATTAAGGTTAGGGCGTAGGGAGAAAAACATGGCAAATAATATAAGCGACGAGACAATAGAATATGTGGGGATTCTTGCCAAGCTGGAGTTGTCCGACGAGGAAAAGGAGCAGGCGAAGTCGGACATGGGGCGGATGCTTGACTATATCGACAAGCTGGGCGAGCTTGACACGACGGACGTGGAGCCCATGTCACATGTATTTTCGGTGGAGAATGTGTTCCGGGAAGATGTGGTGACGAACGGGGATGAAAGAGAACGGCTGTTGTCCAATGCACCTCAGGAAAAGGACGGGATGTTTGTGGTGCCGCGGACGTTTGAGTAAATGGTGTTTTAAGGGGCTCCTAGCCATAAATCAATGATGTGTGAAAGGGATAGCGGCACACACGGTATGGGGTAGAAAGGAAAAGTGTTATATGAATGTTATAGAAATGACCGCGGCACAACTCTCTGCGGCAATAAGGGCGGGGAAGACCACCGCGGTGGAAGCTGCGGAGGCTGTGCTTTCGCAGATCGAGAAAGAGGATAAAAAGTATAACTGCTATGTAACTGTGGACCGCGACGGCGCACTGGCACAGGCGGCAGCGGTGCAGGAAAAAATAGAGGCGGGAGAGCTGACGGGACCGTTGGCGGGCGTGCCGGTGGCGGTGAAGGACAATATTTGTACGGAAGGGCTGCGCACTACCTGCTCTTCGAAAATTCTGCATAATTTTGTGCCGACTTATACGGCGGAGGCTGTGAAGAACCTGCAGAAGGCGGGAGCGGTGATTCTTGGCAAGACCAATATGGACGAGTTTGCCATGGGCTCCACCACGGAAACCTCCGCATACGGTCCCACAAAGAATCCGAGAAACCCGGAACATGTGCCGGGCGGTTCTTCCGGCGGCTCTGCGGCTGCAGTGGCGGCAGGCGAATGTATATACGCCATCGGTTCCGATACGGGCGGTTCCATCAGACAGCCGGCGTCCTACTGCGGCGTAGTTGGCATGAAACCCACTTACGGCACGGTTTCCCGCTACGGTCTGATTGCCTACGGCTCCTCTCTGGACCAGATCGGTCCGCTGACCAGGAACGTGACGGACTGTGCGGCGGTGCTTGAGGCTCTTGCTTCCCATGATACGAAGGATTCCACGTCCGTTTCCAGAGACGACACTGATTTTACGGCGGCTCTCACGGAAGATGTGAAAGGAATGCGCATCGGTATACCGAACGACTATCTGGGAGAGGGTCTGGATGACGAGGTGAGGACGGTTGTGCTGCAGGCGGCGGAGGTTTTGGCGGACAGAGGCGCTGTGGTGGAGCGGTTTGACTTAAGTCTTGTAGAATATGCGATTCCGGCTTACTATACGATCGCTGCGGCGGAGGCGAGCTCCAATCTGGAGCGGTTTGACGGCATCAAGTACGGCTACCGCACCGAGGAGTATGCGGGTCTTCATAATATGTATAAAAAATCCCGTTCCGAGGGGTTCGGGGAAGAAGTGAAACGCCGTATTATGCTCGGGTCCTTCGTTTTGAGTTCCGGCTACTATGACGCTTATTATCTGAAAGCCTTGAAGGTGAAGGCGCTGATTAAAAAGGCGTTCGATGAAGCTTTTGCGAAATACGATCTGATTCTCGGGCCCGTGGCGCCCACGACCGCGCCGAAGCTGGGAGAAAGTCTTGCTGACCCGATACAAATGTATCTGGGCGATATTTATACGATCGCCGTGAATCTGGCGGGGCTGCCGGGCATCAGCGTTCCCTGCGGGCAGGACAGTAACGGACTTCCCATTGGTCTGCAGCTGATCGGAGACTGTTTTCAGGAGAAAAAGCTGATCAGAGCCGCATATACTTACGAGCAGTGGCGGCTTTGTAAAGGAACTGAATAAATCCCGCTGTTTTTTGTGCGAACAGGAAGAGCTGGAAAGCGTGCGCATTTTGAGAATAAGGGAGAGATTATTATGAGTAAACAATACGAAACCGTAATCGGTTTGGAAGTCCATGTGGAACTTGCCACGAAGACAAAGATATTCTGCGGCTGTTCAACCGCTTTCGGGGCGGCGCCGAACACCCAGACCTGCCCGGTCTGCACGGGAATGCCGGGTTCCCTGCCTGTCCTCAATAAACAGGTGTTGGAGTATGCAATAGCGGTGGGGCTGGCGACGAACTGTGATATCACCCGCTATGCGAAATTTGACAGAAAAAATTACTTTTACCCGGACAATCCGCAGAACTATCAGATTTCCCAGCTCTATCTTCCTATCTGCAGAAACGGCGGCGTGGAGATCGAGACGGATCAGGGCGGCAAAAAGATTGTCGGCATCCATGAGATCCACATGGAGGAGGATGCGGGCAAGCTGATCCATGACGAGTGGGAGGACTGCAGTCTGGTGGATTACAACCGCTCCGGCGTGCCGCTGATTGAGATCGTGTCCGAGCCGGACATGCGAAGCGCGGGGGAGGTCATCGCCTATCTGGAAAAGCTTCGTCAGGTCATCCAGTATCTGGGCGCATCGGACTGTAAGCTGCAGGAAGGCTCCATGCGCGCGGACGTGAACCTCTCTGTCAGGGAGGTGGGAGCGGAGACTTTCGGCACCCGGACGGAGATGAAGAACCTGAACAGCTTCAAGGCAATTACGAGGGCGATCGAGGGAGAGACGGAGCGGCAGATCGACCTGATCGAAGCGGGTGAAAGTGTGGTGCAGGAGACAAGAAGATGGGACGACGCGAAGGGGGAATCCTACGCTATGCGAAGCAAGGAGGACGCGCAGGATTACCGCTATTTCCCGGATCCCGACCTGACCCCGGTCAGCGTAAGCGAAGACATGTTAGAGGAAATCCGCGCAAGACAGCCGGAGTTCCGCACGGAAAAGATGGCGCGTTACCGGGAAGAATTTGACATTCCAGACTATGATATCGAGATTATCACCGGGGAGAAGCCGCTTGCGGACCTGTTTGAGGCGGCGGTGGCTCTGGGGGCGCAGCCCAAGAAAGTTTCCAACTGGATTATGGGAGAGACCCTGCGTCTGATGAAGGAGCGAGAAGTGGATGCCTCCGACCTGCGCTTTTCGCCGGAAAATCTGGCGAAACTGATTTCCCTTACTGACACGAAGCAGATCAACAGCTCGGTGGCAAAAGAGGTTTTTGAGGTCATGTTTGCGGAAAATGTCGATCCCGAACAGTATGTGGAGGAAAAGGGATTAAAGACCGTCAACGACGAGGGCGCTTTGAAAAAGACCATAGAGGAAGTGATCGCGGCGAATCCCCAATCAGTGGAGGATTACCGAAACGGCAAAGAGAAGGCGATCGGTTTCCTCGTTGGGCAGACCATGAAGGCGATGAAGGGGAAAGCCGACCCGGGGGCGGTGAACCAGATGCTGCGGGAGCTGCTGTAAAACTGACGTATGTGTCATTTCCTAGAGGCGTGACAAAGAGTCATGGCATTGCAAAGTGTGAATATACCAGATATGTGAAACGCGCCGGAGCAGATATGGCAGGCTCCGGCGTGGATTGTTTGTAATCAGCATGAACGTGAAGTGATAGAAGGGATATCAGATATACGCTCAGACATTACCCTCAAACAGATAGTCCAAAAACTGCAGCGTCAGTTTCGGGTTCTCCACCGACAGCGGAATCCCGATCATGACCTCGGACGGATACCCCTGAAAGGTGTAATCGTTCTCAAAAATATAATCGTAGTAGCCGGCATCTCCCAGTCTGTTCCCTGTCTGCGGGATTCGGATGCCAACAGCCACGGGTTTTTCCATGGAAGAGGGATCGCTGTGGTCGATGGTCATGTTGTATATGGCTTCCTGCGCTGCTTCCATTTCCTCCAGCGTGTCGCCTGTTTCCGCATCAAAGGCTGCACCGTCCGTGTAGTAAAGCAGGTCGGCGTAAGGAGCAAGCTCCTCCTCGCTGAAAGTACTGCTTAGATCATAGAAATAATCGAGGCGGGCATAGCCTTCAAAAGTTTCCGTGTCCGCCACGATCGCGTGGATATCGCCCGCGTGCATCATAGCCATCATTTTCTGCCGGTTGGCGACTTCATACTGGTTGCCCCCGTCAGCGGATATTGTCACAGAGGTGTCAATATTTACCTGGTAAGCCTTCGGATCAATGCCCGCGTATTCCATAAACCCTTCGCTCCATGTATTGGCGAAAGCGGCATTGTCCCCGTAGGAGTCCGCATTCAGCATGACTGCATAGAAAGCGATGGGCTTGTTGGAGCGGTAAGAGTTGATGAAGGCGATGACAAAGACAATCACGGCAATCGCCACAATTGTGTGTATCTTATAGTAGTCCCAGAAGTAGGCGAGTTTTTCTTTCGGGGTCATGGTGGCAAATGCTTTTTTCTGTTGTTCTCTGATTTCTTCTATAACTGAGTTCTGCGATGACATATCTTAGTCCTTTCTTTTTCGGATAACGCTGCGGAGGCTTTTGTACTGTTTTACGGTATGACGGAAATAGATATTCTGTGGTAATGAGAAAATTTCTTTTAATATATTTATAATGATAAATATACTGCAAACAGATGTCAATGAAGGGAAACTTTTGTTTGTATGAAATTTTTATAAACAGAAATAGTATGAATATTTATTTAAATAATGACGCGATAAGGTTTTTTCTGCCAATATTTAAGGAGATGAATTATATGAATACTCGTGGAAAACACTTATCTGCTTATTATGGGAAAAAGGTATCTTTAATTGACCAGTATTTTATTAAGAGATATAATGTATTTAAATTTTCTATCTGAGGTAAGAGGAGGGATAATAAGGATGAAATATATTGAACGTGAAAAATTAACCGTCATAAATGTGAGCGAGGATATGGATGCGGTTTCTGTCGATACACTTGCAGGAGTAATGCTCGACAGACCTTCTAATGTAATTTATTGTGAAAGTGGAGAAAAGCTTTAAGGGATCATTAGTATGGGGGATATTGCAAGAGCATTGGAACGTGAATTGAATAAAATTTCTATTAACAGGCATTTTTCTCATGTTTGTGTAGGAGACCATACCAAAGCAAGGAAAGTATTTAATGAAAATTGCATATGACATTCGCCCCCTGTGCTGTTAAGAATCTGAAGATGAATTTAGGAGTATTGATACATTTTATACATATATATCCGGTCAAAAATGTAATCGTGAAAAGTTTATTACCTGTAAAGATTTTATAAAACTGACTTCCTATGAAGTGTTAGGCGCCTATTTGAGAAAGCTTTCTGAAAATGCAGTGCATGTTTTCAATCTGGTATATCATTCAAATTCAGCCTGGCTCCAGATGTCGGAGAAAATCTCTGACAAATTCAACATGGCTGGAAAAAAGGTAAGCGGCAGAATGTCAGTTGAAATGTATGCTGATTTTTTTGACGAACTATACGCCAGAGAATATGCAGAAGAAATTATGCAGATAGCGTATGCGGTGGAAAGCAAGAGTGGGATGGGGATGCTGAAGGACTGCTACAGCAGATATTATAATGTTACGAACGGAGAGCGGTATACGGACGGACAACCCGATTTGCCTGACAGAAATATATACTTTTATGGTCCATGTTTTATTTATGGGCATTATACAGAAGACCGGTATACAATTGAAAGCTTTTTGCAAAGGCGTATGAATGAACTGCCGTTTGCAGTCAGAGTATTCAATTATGGAGGCCAATATAGTGATCAAATCAGCTTAGAGCTTGCGCGAATAATGGCTACACCTCTGAGAAGAGGAGATATGGTTATTTTATATTCTGACAATATGGATATAAAAGGAGTCAAAAATCTTGATCTGAACAGTGTCCTGGAAATTTATGATATTAAGGCGGGATGGGTAGTAGACAATCTTAGGCATTGTAATCATAAAGTGAATTCATTATATGCAGACTCCATCTTTCATGCGCTGAGGCCTGTTTTATCGCAAAAGGATGTGAGACAGGGAGAAAGGATAGGGGCGGAAGAAGATTTTGTTAAAATAATATATATTGATCGGTATTTTTCGGAACTTCAGGTGTAGGAATACAATAAAATCGGTTCTATTGTCATGAACTGTAATCCTTTTACGCATGGACACCGATATTTAATAAAGAGGGCATGAAAACGTGTCGATTTTCTAATTATATTTGTGGGGGAAGAAGATAAGTCGGTATTTTCATTTATGGAACGATTTGCCATGGTTTGTGAGGGAGTGGCTGATTTAAAAAACGTGAAAGTAGTGCCAAGTGGGCCGTTTATTTTGTCCAGAACGTCCTTTCCGGAGTATTTTTTTAAGGAGTCAGATGCGGATATAGTTGAAAATGTTGAGAATGATATCACTTTTTTTGCAGAGAGAATAGCGCCATATTTAAGTATCAGTTATAGATTTGTCGGCGAGGAGCCAAACGATAGCGTTACAAATGAATATAATCTTGCGATGAAGAGAATTCTGCCAAAATATGGGATTGAGTTAGTAGAGATTCCACGTAAAGAGCAGGACAATACATATATCAGCGCCTCATTGGTACGGAAGTACCTGACGGATGATGATACAATGAATCTGAAAAAACTAGTGCCGGAGTCTACGGTAAAGATTCTTTTTGGCAGTGATTAACAGAAGCGGGAGGACGATTCTTTCCTTGCTTTTAAAAGGCTTATATAGTATACTTTTTTCGAAGTATATATATCTTATTTTATATAATCCTGCGAAGAATATTTCAGGATGAGGAGGAAATACACATGAAAAAGAAAGTGCTATGTGTGGTAATTCTGGCCATGCTGTTTTTGTGTGTGGGATGCGTCGATAAGGGAACGGAAGTGGTAAATATCGGATACTTTAATAATATTACCCATGCGCAGGCTCTTCTAATGAAGAGCGAGAAAACCTTGGAGCAGCAGCTGGGCAGCGATGTGGAAGTGAAATGGACAGCGTTTAATGCAGGGCCTGCAGAAGTAGAGGCATTATTTGCAGGTGATATTGATATTGGCTATATCGGGCCGGTACCGGCACTCACGGCGAATGTGAAATCTTCAGGAGATGTGCAGGTGCTTGCAGGCGCTACGAAAGGAGGAGCAGTACTGGTCTGTTCTCCGAGCCAGGACATTTCCGGGGTGGAAGATCTTGACGGAAAGACCGTGTCTATTCCACAGCTTGGAAATACACAGCATTTGTCTCTCTTAAAGCTTTTATCAGATAATGGTCTTGCGCCGGTTACCAGTGGTGGGAGCGTTAATGTCAGTGCCGTTTCAAACGCGGATGTAGCTAACACAATGAATCGTGGAGATATTGATGCCGCCCTTGTACCGGAGCCTTGGGGGGCTACGTTGATTGAGGACGGAGCAAAGGTGGTTCTTGAGTATGATGAGATTTATCTGAATGGTGATTATGATGTGGCAGTCGTTGTTGTACGCAAGGAATTTGCACAGAAGCATCCTGATATAGTAGAACAGTTCTTACAGGTGCATGAGGAAACATCCGGTAAGCTGATGCATGAAAAAGAAGATTCTTTAAAAAAGATCAATCAGGAGCTTTTAGATGCAACAGGGAAGTCTTTGAGTGATTCAATTATTTCGGAGGCATTTACAAGGATAAATGTCGGAACAGATATTAACAAAGAGTCAATGATGGGTTTTGCGGGCATCAGCAAAGAGCAGGGCTTTATCAGTGAAATTCCTGAGGAGGAACAATTGTATGCCGCTCCTGTTAAATGATATTGAAATGAAATTTCATGATGACCAGAGGGCTGTCCTCAGTCATATTAACTTTGAAGTGAAGGACGGTGAATTTATTTGTATTGTAGGACAGTCGGGGTGTGGTAAGAGCACATTGTTAAATATTATAGCAGGATTGATCAAGCCAACTTCAGGAGTAATCTCTTTAGATGGGAGACCAGTTGAGGGGCCGGGGGCTGACAGAGTAGTAATGTTTCAGGAGCATGGTTTGTATCCATGGCTGAATGTGATAGAGAATGTTAAGTTTGGGATGAAGCTGGCGGGATTGTCTAAAGAAGAGCAAAGAGAGCGTGCCGAGTATTATTTAAAGCTGGTTCATTTGGAGGAGTACAAAGAATATCCCATACATAAAATATCAGGAGGGATGAGGCAGAGGACTGCGTTGGCGCGGGCATTGGCAATGGATTCTAAGATTCTTTTGATGGATGAGCCGTTTTCTGCACTGGATAAACAGACTTCCAATAAGCTAAGGGCAGAACTTCAACAGGTCTGGATGGAGACACATAAGACGATTTTGTTTATAACACATAGCGTTGAAGAGGCGGTATATCTTGGGGACAGAGTTGTGGTTCTTTCGCCCAATAAGGGAGAAATATTCAAAATTCATGATATTGGCATACCTAGACCAAGATATGTGTATACCCAGGATTTTGTTGAACTCAGGCATCAAATTCTTGAAGAAGTAAAGGGGGAAGAATAAATGAGCAGCCTGATATTTTTTTTGGTTTTAATCTTGGTCTGGCAGGCAGCTTATTGGCTGGGCATAGATGTCCTGCATATTTTTCGGCCTTATGTCATGCCGTCTCCAATCGGCGTATGTACTCGTTTTCTGGAGCTGCTGCAAAATGGTTCTTTGCTTAAGGCGGTCGGCAATTCGTTACTCAGAGGGATTGCGGGATACTTTATTGCCGTATGTATTGGTTTACTGATAGGAGTGGCCATTAACCATTTTAGATATCTGCAAAAGAATTTGAAACCGATTATTTTAGGAATACAGACTCTGCCAAGCGTATGCTGGGTTCCCTTTTCTATACTGTGGTTTGGATTGTCCACGCGGGCGATATTGTTTGTTGTTGTGATGGGGGCTGCTTTCAGCATAGCAATTGCGACGGACAATGCCATTAAGAATGTGCAGCCTATTTATAAAAAGGCAGCGTTGACGATGGGAGCCACACAAAAGCAGCTTTATCTTCAGGTAATATTTCCGGCATGTCTCCCGGAACTTGTGTCAGGGCTGAAACAGGGATGGTCTTTTGCGTGGAGAGCATTAATGTCAGGTGAAGTGATGACTACTTCGATAGGTTTGGGACAGACTCTGATTATGGGGCGGGATTTGGCAGATATTAACCAGGTTATGTTGATCATGATTATCATTATCATTGTTGGTGCGATGATTGACAAAGTAATATTTTCCAAGATAGAAAGAAAAATACTCTCACAAAGAGGACTACTGTAGTTGAGAAGAAAACGAGGAAAACGATGAGGAATTTAACACATCTGGAGCAATTGGAAGCGGAAGCTATTTATATTATGCGGGAAGTGGCGGCTGAGTGTGAGAAACCGGTAATGCTCTATTCTATCGGAAAGGATAGCTCGGTCATGCTCTACTTGGCGATGAAAGCATTTTATCCGGAAAAGCCGCCTTTCCCGTTTATGCACATAGATACCGGTTGGAAATTCAAGGAAATGATAAAATTCCGGGATGAAATGGCTGAGAAGCTGGGTATAGAAATGATTGTTTATACCAATATGGAAGGTGTGAAGCAGGGGATTAATCCTTTTGATCATGGAGCAGCGTACACAGATATTATGAAAACGCAGGCCCTGAAGCAGGCGTTGAATCAATATGGTTTCACGGCTGCTTTTGGCGGGGCAAGACGTGACGAAGAGAAGTCCAGAGCAAAAGAGAGAGTTTTTTCTTTTAGAAATGCACAACATGCCTGGATTCCCAAGAGTCAAAGACCCGAGATGTGGAAGTTATATAATACAAGGATTAATAAGGGAGAATCTATACGGGTTTTTCCGCTTTCCAACTGGACGGAAAAGGATATCTGGCAATACATATTGCAGGAAAACATAGAAATTGTACCTCTTTATTATGCCAAGGAACGGCCGGTTGTATATCGGGACGGGAATCTCATTATGGTGGATGATGACCGTATGAAGCTGCAGCCGGGAGAAGAGATTGAGATGAAAAAGGTTCGTTTTCGGACATTGGGATGCTATCCACTTACCGGAGCCTGTGAATCTGAGGCGGATACTTTGGAGGCAATTATTGAGGAGACCTTGCAGGCAGTAGTTTCTGAGAGGACGAGCCGAGTGATAGATCATGAGGCAGCCGGCAGCATGGAGAGACGTAAACGGGAGGGATATTTCTAGGATGAAAAGTTTGCTGAAATTTATAACCTGTGGCAGTGTGGATGATGGTAAATCCACTCTGATCGGGCATATGCTCTATGATGCAAAACTCATATTCACAGATCAGGTTCAGGCCCTTGAATTGGAGAGCAGAGTGGGAAACAGGGATGGCAAGATAGATTATTCACTTTTACTGGATGGTCTGATGGCAGAGAGGGAGCAGGGAATAACCATCGATGTGGCGTATCGCTATTTTACGACAGATAAGAGGAGTTTTATCGTTGCGGATACGCCTGGGCATGAGGAGTATACCAGAAATATGGCTGTAGGTGCTTCATTTGCTGACCTCGCTGTTATATTGCTTGATGCAACACAGGGTATGCTGATTCAGACAAAGCGACATATACGGATCTGTTCTCTTATGGGCATCAGACATTTTGTTTTTGCAATTAATAAGATGGATCTTGTCCATTATGATAAATCCTGTTTTGAAAAAATAGAGAGAAGTATCAGGCAGTTTATCAGTGAATTCGAGACAGACAGCCTGCGTTTCATTCCTGTTTCGGCGACAGAGGGAGATAACGTTAATCGAAAGTCACAGACTATGTTTTGGTACCGGGGAGAAACACTTCTGGACTATCTGGAAAATATAGAAGTAGATAATTTGACCGGAGAGGAAGAGCTTCTGATGCCTGTGCAGAGAGTGTGTCGCCCCAATCACACCTTCAGAGGATTCCAGGGGCAAATAGAAGCGGGGGAAATCAATACAGGAGATGAGGTCTGTATATTGCCCAGCAAAGAACAGGCCAAGGTTTCGGATATCTATGTGGCTGATAAAAAACAGGATACTGCGCAGATGGGGCAGTCTGTTACTTTGCAACTTGACAGAGAGGTAGATATTTCAAGAGGATGTGTTATTACAAACTCCAATCAGGTACAGATATCGGATATGTTTACTTCACAGATTTTATGGATGGATGATACCACATTAGTTCCTGGACGGAACTGTTGGATTAAAATAGGAACGAAGCAGCTTCCGGCTTCTGTCATGGATATTAAATACAAGATTGATGTGAATTCCGGAGAACATATGCCGGGTAATCAGGCATTTAAAAATGAACTGGTCGTATGTGATGTAGCTTTATCGGAAAAGTGTGCTCTGATGGAGTTTGGTCAAAATAGGTCTTTAGGTTCTTTCATACTTATAGACAGAGTTAGCAATATGACCTCTGCATGTGGCGTAATCATGCATACATTAAGGCGATCGGATAATCTTGTGTGGCATGAGACCACTGTTACTAAGCAGATGCGCTGTGCGCTAAAGAATCAGAATTCT
Organism: bacterium 1xD42-87; assembly: GCA_003611805.1. GTDB lineage: Bacteria > Bacillota > Clostridia > Lachnospirales > Lachnospiraceae > UBA3282. The sequence goes on from RAYM01000017.1 coordinate 81,035, forward strand.
AAAACCATTTGGTTTACGGGGCTGTCCGGTTCTGGTAAATCGACATTGGCAAATGCATTGGAGAACAAACTGGCGTTGATGGGCAGACATACGATGCTGCTCGACGGTGACAATGTCAGAATGGGATTAAATAATAATCTTGGATTTAATGAGCATGACCGTGTTGAGAATATCAGGCGAATTGCCGAGGTGGCAAAGCTGATGAACGATGCAGGATTGATTGTGATTACAGCGTTTATCTCACCGTATGAAACGGACAGGGAAAATGCAAGAAGGATCATAGGAGAGGATTTTCTGGAAGTGTATGTGAGTACGTCCATAGAAGAATGTGAGAAAAGGGATGTTAAGGGATTATATAAGAAGGCAAGAAATGGAGAAATTCCTAATTTTACAGGTGTGACGAGTCCCTATGAGGTGCCACAAAGTTCGGAATTAGAGATTGATACTACGAAAATTTCTGTAGAGGAAGCTGTTGATATGGTGATTAAGCAATTAAAGATTTGAGGACAGCGGATGGCAGGAGAATGTATCGCTGAGGGAAAAGCATGAGAAAAGCGCAGAAACGGGAAATACTGGATTGTATAAACAGCCTGCATCAGGAAATAAGGGAGGCTTCAGAGCGAGAAACCATCGAAAAACGTTCTGCCCTAGGAACCTCCCCTGCCTTGCCAGCAAGAATTACATTATTCAAATATATCTGTTAAACGTTTGGGTATATGCATTACTGCGTTCTCGTAATCTTGTATAAAATCTATTTCGGACCAGAAAATGCCATTTGCAGGAATAGATTTAATTAGGAAATTTTCTTCATCTATCAGCCTCTGTATAGCACTTTCAAAATAATCGGTAAAGGCCTTTTCTTTCATAAGTTGTATTGTTTTTTCTTTCAGAGAAGGAAGTACTTCCTTCTTGAAAGCAGCTATACCGATGAATTCCCCTTCGGCCTGATCTAAGGGCATTTGTTTAGTGATCTGTACGATCTTTCCATTATGGCTTCGAACTTTCATGGCTTCATTATCACACTTTTTGTAATCTATTGGAAGCACAATATCAGCCTCTGGACGAACCAGCTTTTCAAATATAATTGGCTCACATAAGGTATCTGCGTGTAAGTATATAAAGTCTTCATGTAATTCAGTCATTCCCATATAGAAGGAGCCTAGAACATTGACCATTTCATAAAATGGATTGTATATTAAACGGATATTATTCATATTCGCAGTAAATGCCTCGAATGATTCGCTCTGGTATCCGGTTACGATAATGATATCATTTATTTGGTATTTTTGTAGAAGACGAAGATTATATTCGATTAATTTTTTTCCTTTGATTTCCAAAAAGGACTTGGGCTTACCTCCTGTCAGATTTTTAAGTCTGCTGCCTTTGCCTGCTGCCATTATGATTGCTTGCATACTGTTTCCCCCTGCCATGCCATTTCATATATTTTTTGAATGACGCCGTCTTCTTGCGAGGCGGGATCATTTTGAATATTTCCTGATACCTCAGAAGCCATAATGGGTAATTGATCCTTAGTTATGCCCATTTCCTGTAAAGATGATGCTAAACCAAGAGATTGTATAAAACGATATATTGTTTTGGTACATGCTAATTCGCCATGGACGTTATTTCCAGTCAGTAAAGTTAGTATTTTTTCAACTGAATTTGGGACAAATCTATATTCGCATCTTAACCATGATGTAAATAATGCGGCAAGACCAGCTCCATGACTGGTATCAGTATGTGCTCCAAGCGGGTACTGTAATCGATGCGGAAGACATGTACTTGCATTCCCGAGATTAATGCCCATAATCATGCTGGCAAAACTCATTTGTTCCCTTGCGTTTATATTTTCCAGACATTCCGCCAATTGAGGAAGACATTGTCCTGCAATTCGAATAGCTGTTTCGGATTGCATCTTTGTATATGGTGATGCTGCTTTGGAAATATAACTTTCAATGGCATGTGCAAGGACATCAAATCCTGTTTCCATTGTTATCTGTAACGGCAGTGATTCAGTAAAACAGGAATCGACAATTGCGGTTACTGGATATAGTGCATTTCCTCTGATACCGCCTTTTACTTTGTGGATTTCATCTGTAAGGATGGCGGCTTTGCTCAACTCGCTTCCTGTTCCGGCTGTCGTGGGAATTGCTATAATTGGAAGAGCGGTAGTTTCAGGCTCTTTGCCTTGATGAAACAGGATTCCTATTTCATCTTTTGATTTTATGCCTATTGCAATAGCTTTTGCCGCGTCAATAGCACTCCCGCCGCCAAAACCGATTACAATGTCTGCTTTCTCCTGGCGACCGAATAAGATTCCGGATTGTACTTCTGAGAGTTTGGGATTGGCACTGACGTTATCGAATATCATAACATTTGTGATATGTTTGTTTTGTTGTAATGCCAGCTTTAATTTATCCACATATCCCAGACGATAAAGGGATCGTCCTGTGGTCACAATCATAACATTACCCTGTAACAGTGCCTCCTGTGCCTCCAACGCTTTTTGCCATATATTTCTTCCAAAATAAACCTTTGTTGGAATTGTAATCTGATAGAGAGTCATGTAAATTCTCCTGTTTGTTTTTAAGTGGTTGACCTACATGTGGGCATTTATAAATTTTCAATTCTGATTTTTCTTTTGTCGTATAGTTTTTCTGTCAGTGACATGCGCTTAGGGAAAAGACACTTTAATGTATTATAGGTTTCTTTATATAAGCTATATAATTCCTGATATTTCTCGTAATTTTTTTGATCTGGATGAATAATCATTCGTATTTTCACAAATTGGTTCGCTGCTTCTTCCAAGGAGGCATATACGCCTTGTCCATACATAGCCATCATTGCTGCGCCTGTGGCTGTTGTCTCGAATTCTGAGAGCACCTCTATTTGCCTGCCGGTAATATCGGCCTTGATTTGAGAGATGAGATTTAATCTGGCCAGACCGCCGGACAGCCGAATGGTTCCTATTTGGATGCCGGTTTCTTCAATTGCTGTAATCATATCCAGATCAATAAATCCTGTACTTTCAAAGACTGCTCTGGTCATTTCTTTTCTGGTATGCATTCTTTCTAATCCAAAGAACACGCCTCTTGCATTGCTGTCCCATATAGGTGCACGTTCACCTAATAAATAGGGAAGAAAGATAACGCCGCTGGCTCCTAAAGCAGCTTCTCCGGCATCTTTTTCCATCAATTCGTAGGGCAGCATTTCTTTTTGGTAATAACACTGTTTAACCCATTCAATCAGTCCACCCCCCAGATTATTTGACCCTCCCACAATGTGGATTCCAGCTTCATAATAAGGAAGATGTTGTATTTTGTTGGCATTAACAGTTCTTTTGCGTTGGGATGCTGCGCGAAAGACAGTAACTGTTCCGGATACATCGCTTGCTTCTCCGTCTTTCAGGACGCCGCTGCCAACAAAAGAACAAATAGCGTCATAGGTAGTAATTACAACTTTTGTTTTGGCTGTAAGTCCGGTTTCTGTGGCGGCCATTGGAGATACGGTTCCTACACAGGTTCCGGGATTTACTACTTCAGGTAATAAATCTGTAGAAATGTCAAGCTCATTTAATATTTCAAATGGATATTGCTTTTTTTCTGTGTCATAATGCCATTTGTGAGCATTCATATAATCAGTTACGTGTTTTCCTGTAAACTTCATGATTAAATAGTCGTTTGGAGACAGGAACTTACTTGTTTTTTCAAATATTTGCTCCTCGTGGTTCTTAACCCACAAGGCTTTCGGAAGCAATAAGGAAGCATCCATTCCCAGATTTGTCCGATTTTTTACGGGCGGAAATGTCGATAATTTCATGATCGAATCACTTTCGGCCTTTGCTCTCTTATCTGATACCATCATGCAGGGAAGTAAAGCGTTTCCATGCTTGTCAACGCATATCAGACAGGATGAGGAAGAAGTTACGGTTAAATAGTCAATGGGAATATTGTTGATATCTGATACGGTTTCTTGAATGACTCTACAAGCTTTACTCCACCATTCTGCTGGATCTTGCGTAACGGTTTCTTCTGTCAACAATGAAACAATCGGGAGAGATGAAGAAGCCAGTTTATTGCCTTCTTCATCAAATATAATACTTCTGATGCTTTTCATACCCATATTCAGGACAAGTATTGTCTTCACTTTATTCATTCCTCTCTCAATATTTTCAGCTTAGTAACGGTCATATCCATAATTGCGTCATGAATCTTTTTATGTATTTTCAGGGGATCAAAACCTTCTCTAAGCAGATATCCGTTATCAATACTTTCTTCTATTCCCTGTCTGTATGATAACTTCACATCAGTTGATATATTGATTTTCTTAATGTTCCGATAAGATAATAAATGTGAGAAAGTTTCCTCGGTAAGTCCGGTTCCGCCATGGATGACAAGCGGAATGTCGGATAGATGCACCACCTTATCAATCAGGTCATAATGGAGTAGGGGTGTCCCTTTATACAGTCCATGTGCGGTACCGACTGCCACTGCCAGCATATCAATGCTGGTATTTTCCAGAAATAATTCTACATCTTCTATTTTAGCGATTCCTTCCGTTGTAACAGACAGCGCATCTTCCTGTCCTGCAATTTGTCCTACCTCTGCTTCTACCAGTACATTGCGGCTTTTTGCATTGTCGCAGACTATCCTAGTCAATCGGATGTTTTCGTTTAGAGGCAGATCAGATGCATCAATCATGACAGAATCCCAGCCATAATGAATTGCTTCCTTTATAAAATCTAATCTTTTACAATGATCTAAATGTAAGTATGCGTGAATACCTATTTTATCTGCATAACTACTGACAAATGCACGAAGTTCTTTTTTGTCTAAAAGTTCGTATGCTTTCATGGATGTCTGAAGGATAACATCGCTGTTTAATGCTGCAGCACCATCCATTACGGCTTTGGCGGATTCGATACTCCATATATTAAAGGCAAAATATTGTTGTGAATCATGATGGATATATGGATGCATTTTCGTACGGTATTCCCTTCATTAGATTTCGTTCCTTGATTTCAAGGTGATTTTATAGTATACTCTTTTTGGACACATTGGTATATATATCTTATTATATACATGTAAACATAGAATTGCAAGTAGATCACAGGAGACATCAATGGATTGATGGAGAAACGGAATGAGAAAAGCGCAGAAACAAGAAGTGTTGGAATTTATAAACAGCTTGCATCAGGCACATCAGGAGATTAAGGAAGCTTTAGGACAAAAAGACAGTGCTTCTGCGAAAAGCATGTTTGCAGAATGTCAGGATTTTGCTGTTTCTCTTGGAGAAAATATTGAAAGAATGGAAGGCGCCGGACACATAACGGTATCGCATTTAGAAGAATATTGTGAGGCTTTATTTCACTGCTATGAAAATGTGGAAGCCGGGCAGTTTCATGAAAATAAAATATATAAGACGCTTAGGAAACAGTTGTTAAAGGTAGAAAACAGTGTTAGAAATGACATTTTGGAGAGAAAAGAGATTGTGTTTTTCCCATACAAGGCATCCATGTGGGATAGCTTAGAAAGTGTGTACTTAGCGGCTAAAGAGGATCCGGAGTGTGATGTATATTGTGTACCGATTCCGTATTATGAGTTAAATCCTGATCGGAGTTTTGGCGTGATGCATTATGAGGGGATGGAATATCCTGAAAACATTGAGGTGATAGACTGGCAGACTTATTTTTTTGAAGAGAGAAAACCTGATGTTATTTATATCCATAATCCATATGATGAATGGAATCTTGTTACCAGTGTTCATCCAAGGTATTATTCTGCAAATCTGAAAAAATATACGGATATATTGGTATATATACCTTATTATAGCACATCCGGGGGAATGAGTGAGGCACAAAGCTTATGTCCGGCATATTTGTATGCTGATTATATTATCATTCAGGCACCGGGATATAGGAAATACTTTGATCCAAGAATCCCGGATGAAAAATTTCTTCCCTTTGGGTCGCCCAAATTTGATAAAACAATAAAAGTATGTCAAAATCCTCCAATTCCGTCTGCCGAATGGGAAAGAAAGATGGTGGGGAGAAAAGTATACTTCTATAACACAAGCATTACCGGAATGTTAGAAGATACGGAAAGTTTTCTGAGAAAAATAGATTATGTGTTTCAATGCTTTCAAGAAAGAGATGATGCATGCCTCTTATGGAGACCACATCCGTTATTAGAATCAACGTTTGATTCCATGCGTTCGGAATATAAAATGATTTTTCAGGCATTAAAGAAGAAATTCATAGAGAATGATCTGGGGATTTATGACTCCACTTCGGACATTGAGGCAACGGTTGGATTGTGTGATGTATATATTGGTGATTCTGGCAGTTCAGTCACTTCGTTGTTTGGAATCGCTGGAAAACCAATATTTATTTTAAACAATAAAATACATAAGAGACCTGATGAGGACAGCTGGCGCGGCGAAATTATTAATCTAATACCAAGTTATAGGCGTGAAGATGAAAATGTGTTGATGATAACGCAGGGAAATAAATTGTATGCTTCGGAATCTGCACTGTGCAGTTTCAAATATTTATGTGACTTATCCCGGTATGCATATGGCAGTTATTATATGACGGCACTCAGGATGAATGGGAAAATATATGTCTGTCCATATAATGCACAGGATATTTTAGTTGTAGGCGATGGGGGTATTGAAAAGAAAATTGAGCTGGAGAAAAGGGTAACACAGGGCGGGGCATTTTGTTCGGCATGTAAATGTGGGGAGTATCTGGTGCTATTGCCGTATCAGTATCCGGCAATCGTTGTATACGATACGGTAAGTGGTGGAATTAGGTACTTTGAAGAGCATCTTGATGTGGCTGTGAAGAGAAATGAAAGAGGCGAAATGCTGATAGGTGGGCAGCGGCCTTATAAAAATTATCTCTTCATAGCATCTCCGACGGATAATTATATGTATAAGCTAAATGTTGAAACAGGACATTCTGATGTGATAGAGCTTCCGATAAAAAGTCGATGCGGATGTGCGGCGCTGATTGAGTATGCGGACGAGTTTTGGCTGTTACCTTATCGTGGCAGTGTCATTGTGTGCTGGAAACCCGAAACAGGGGAAGTGGTTGAGTATTCCAATATTCCGAAAGGATTTCAGTGTAAAAATCCGGAGAACGGGAATCTGTGTGAGGAATTTGCGTTTGCAACACCGGCTTTTTATGAAGAACATGTTTTCCTTCCACCTATGTGGGGAAATATGTTTTTGAAATTAAATCGCAATACGGGAGAAATACAGCGATGGGAAGTGCCGTTTGAGGAGCATGGGGGAAAAGCGTATCCTTATTCGGCAACGGCAGCTTTCACTTGGATCGGACCGGATGAAACAGGAGAGAATTACCATCTGTTTTATTTTCCGGAACGTAAATTGTATTGTGTTAATCTGAGAACCGACCAGTTTACAGAAATGGAGATTAAGTTTAGCGTAGATGAGTTAAAGGAACATGAGCCGGGCTTCTGTGAAGATTCGGAATGGCTTAGATATTGTTGCCGGGAAAACGCATTCAACTCTCTGACAGATTTGCTTGATGGAAATATCACGGGGGACAAGTTCGACAAGTCGAGACAGTTAGAGGCGTATCAGGAAATTGTGGCTAATTATGATGGTAGATGCGGGGAAAAGCTGCACGAATATGTATGTGGCGGACACAGGTAACTGCGGAGGGAAAATGGTTAAGGTAATTACATATGGTACGTTTGATTTGTTTCATGAAGGGCACTATAAACTTTTGCAGCGCGCAAGACAGCTAGGGGATTATCTTATTGTCGGCGTGACAACGGAGGATTATGACCAAGCGAGAGGTAAGCTTAATGTGATAGATTCTCTCATAACACGGATTGAGAATGTTAAAAAAACGGGTTTTGCAGATGAGATTATTGTGGAGGAATCACAGGGACAGAAGTTCAGGGATATTAAAAAGTATGATATAGACATTTTTACAGTCGGCTCCGATTGGGTTGGAAAGTTCGATTATTTAAAGGAGTACTGTAAGGTGGTTTATTTGGATAGAACCAAGAATGTGTCCAGTACAATGCTCAGGACCAAGGAAACGCCTATTCAGAGAATCGGAATTATAGGAACCGGACGTATCGCAAACCGTTTTGTGCAGGAAGCGACACTGGTGAGTGGGGTAAATGCGCAATGTGTATATAATCCGAACAACAGGAGCGCTGAAATATTTGCGGACAAATGGGGAATAGATGCCTATAGCGATATAGATGAGTTTTATAATGTATCAGATATTATCTATGTTGCTTCACCGCACGAAACCCATTATTCCTATATTAAGCAATCGCTTGAGCATGGAAAACATGTGCTGTGTGAGAAACCCTTGTGCTTAAGTAAAGGGCAGAGCATGGAATTATTTCAATTAGCCAAAGAACGGGATCTCATTCTGTTTGAAGGAATAAAAACGGCTTACTGTCCGGGATTTACCAAACTATTGGGAATAGCCTGTAGTGGCGCAATAGGAGCGATCAGGGGAGTAGAAGCGTGTTTTACAAAATTGGAAAATGAGAACAATCGAGAACTGAAAGATACAAAGTATGGTGGGAGTTTTACAGAGCTTGCCAGCTATTGCATGCTCCCAATACTCAAAATTTTTGGACGCGATTACGAAGATATCAGGTTTGAATCCATCAAAAATAATGAGGGCATTGATATCTATACGAAAGCGCATTTAAGATATCCCAATGGACTGGCGACTGCCACCTGTGGCTTGGGCGTCAAATCAGAAGGAAAGCTTTTGATATCCGGTACCGAGGGATATATTGTGGTGGAGGCTCCGTGGTGGAAGACACGTTATTTTGAGGTACATCATGAGGATCCTAATGATGTGGAGCGATTTTCGGAACGATTTCTTGGGGATGGTTTGAGATATGAGATATGTGATTTGCTTTCAACGATTAATGGAAGCGCAGCAAATGATTTCAAACTTACGCGGGGGGATTCTGAGGCCTTGGCAGGTATCATGGAAATGTTTTTGAAAGAAAGAAATAATAGTGGGAACGGATATGAAAATATGGGCACATAGAGGATGCAGCCAGATGTATCCTGAAAATACAATAACTGCATTTTCCAAAGCACAGGAAATCAGGGGGCTTTCGGGGATTGAACTGGACATTCAACTGACGAAGGACGGAGAAGTTGTTGTAATACATGATGAACGTGTAGACAGAACTACAGATGGTATCGGTTACGTCAAAGATTTTACCTATCTGCAGCTAAGAAAGCTGGCGGTAAAGACAGGAGGGAGCAGGGCGGAAAGAATACCGACTATTAGTGAAGTGTTGGATGTCGTGCAGTGCAAAATGGAACAGGGTATGTTGTTAAATATTGAATTAAAAAATAGTGAGATTCGGTACGATGGAATGGAGGAAAGGATATTTAATTTAATCGTTAATCGGGGACTGCAGGACAAAATAGTGTACTCGTCATTTTACGCAAAGTCGCTGGAAAAGATAAGAAATCTTGATTCTGAAGCAATGGTTGGTGTGCTGGATGTAAAGGTTTCGGATTGTATGTATAAAAAGAACGGGGGATGTGGAGCGGACGCGCTCCATCCGTTTTGGAGAGGAATAGACCTGACAAAAGAGCAATTGAAAGATCAGACAGTGCGGGCTTGGCTTATGGGACATTTATACCCGGAGAAACCTACAGGGACAAAGCTGGATCTGAGAAAGCTGGAAAGTCTGGGCATTACGGATGTGTTTTTGAATGAACCGGAAGCATATTTGCATGAGCGGACATGAAAGGTATATGAAAATCAGCAGTAAGGAAAGGAAGATACTATTGAGGAAATTGTCAGAAGAGAATGTGATAAGAAAAAGGAAAAGAAAAGCATGTGCTGTACATATGCTTTATAGAATGTTTTGGCTGCTTCCGCTTTGCAAAAAGAAAATTGTATTCACAACATTTGAGGGGAGCGGCGGATTTTGCTGTAATCCAAGATATATTGCAGAAGAGATGATTAAACGGGGATCGGAATATGAAATGATTTGGCTGGTAAATAATATGGAGCGCCAGTTTCCGAAGGGGATCAGAAAGGTAAAAAATACCTTTTTGAACAGGGTGTATCACCTGGCAACTGCAAAAGTGTGGGTTGACAATAGCCGTAAGGAGTATGGAACGGCTAAGAGAAAGGGGCAGTTGTATATTCAGACATGGCATGCGGCCTTGATTCTTAAACCTGTTGGCAAATTCAGAGGGAAGCTGTTTCCCAGAATGGCTTATCTGGTAAGCAGATATGATTCAAAGCTTATTGATTATGTGATATCAAATTCGGTATGGTGTACGAAACGGTATCCAAAAATGTTGCTTTATAACGGAAATGTCATTGAAACGGGTTCCCCCAGATGCGATATTTTTTCAACGAAAAGGGAACAATTATATAAAGAAATAAGAGACAGATATCATATTCCGGAAGATGCCAAAATTGTAATGTTTGCACCGACGTTTCGAGGAGGAAGCCAAAAAGGAAAGAGGCAGGTATTTACAGAGGAAATAACGCTTGACTTTGAGGCAGTGAGGAGAGCATTAAAGGATAGATTTGGCGGGGAATGGTATGTTTTGCTAAGGCTGCATCCGCAATTATCGGCATATCTTAAGGAGGTGCCCTTAAAAAATAAATCAGCGCGTATGGTAGATGTAAGTCAGGCGGACGATATGAATGAGATAATGGCGGCTGCTGATGTGTTAATTACGGATTATTCCAGTTCTGCTTTTGATGCCATTAATATGTATATCCCTGTTTTTTTATACATAGATGATCTGGATGAATATATACAGGAGCGGGGCAGATTGATGTGGGATATAGAAAAGCTGCCCTTTTCAACGGCCCGGACAAATGAAGAACTGACAAAGAACATTATAGAATTCAACGAGGCAGAATACACAAAGACGGTAGATGTCTTTTCCAGACGCCATGGCGTGGTGGAGGATGGAAAAGCAAGCGGGCGTGTAGTTGATATCATAGAAGAATTTATTGGGCAAAAATAACGCAGACGGCATATAGGAGCATTATGGAAGATAACAGGATAAGAATACTTCATTTTCCCATTAGAAACAGTAATGGCGGAGTTACCCGGTCAGCAATAAAATTTTGGCAGTACATAGACCACAGCAGATTTCAGTTTGATTTTGCAACTTGCAGTAAGAAATTGGATTTTGAGAATAATTTGACTGACCAAGGATGCAAAGTGCATTATATTTCCTGCTATGCTGAACAGGATAAAGAACAGTTTTGTAAAGAATTGAAAGATATTTTACAACAAGGCTATGATGCGATCCATTTAAACACGAATTGGTGGAGAAGCTTTCTAGCGGAACAGGTGGCCCGCGAAGTGGGGATAAAGATTATAGTTGTTCATGCGAGGAGCATTTTTATTGATATCAGCGATGATGAACAAAGGCAGAAGGAATTGCTGGTGCATGAGAAGTGTAAGGAAGCCTTTTCACTGGAACTGGCGACACATTTTCTGACCTGCTCTGCAGAGGCGGCAGATTTCCTGTTCGGGCCGCAGATTCCCAGGGACAGGATCAGGCTGCTTCATAATGCGCTGGATATATCCAGATACAGCTATGACGAGGTCAAAAGAACACAGATGCGCAGTGTACTGGGAATTGAGGATAAGTTTGTAATCGGCAACGTGGGCAGGATGTCCTATGCGAAGAATCAGTTGTTTCTGGTGGACTGTTTTAATGAAATTCGGAAAAAGGCGGACAATGCGGTCTTGCTGTTTGTGGGTAAAGGGGAACTGGAAGAGGATGTCCGAAGGAAGGTTGATGCATATCATATCAATGACAGCGTTATCTTTGCAGGGGCAGTGGACAATACAGAAGATTACTTACAGGCGATGGATGTATTTGCCCTGCCGTCCCGATTTGAAGGGATGCCCAATGTATTGATAGAAGCACAGACCGCAGGACTACAGTGTGTGACTAGCGACCATGTGACGCAGGATGCAAAAATAACCGACAATGTGGTATTTGTGGAACTGGAAGAACATAAATGGGTAGATGCCATATTACAGTATGCAGAAGGCTATATCCGCCAGAAGGTTGACGAACAGATACGAAAGGAAGGATATGATATCCGATGCGAGATAAAGGTACTGGAACAGATCTATGCAGGAGAATGTTAAAAAAATTTCTATTTGAGCGGTGGCAGGTTGCTTACAGGAGAAAGGGCGAAGACTATTTCACACTGCTTCCAAATCCCAAATGGGGATGGGCGGCAGACCCGTTTCCGGTAGTATATGAAGGTTCTCTTTATATTTTTGCGGAGATATTTCTATATAAGTCGGAGCGAAACGGTGTCATAGCTTATTGCAAATGGGAGAATGACGGATTTGGTGACTGGCAGGTCAGTATGGACAGGCATTGGCATATATCTTACCCCAATGTTTTTTCTGTGGACGGCAAGTTGTATATGTGTCCTGAGATCCGTCAAAATGAGGAGATAGCTGTCTATGAGTTAAAAGCTTTTCCGGATAAATGGGAGAAAGTAAAGGTATTGCTATCAAATGTACAGTGTGTGGATTCTACTTTTTGTGAATATCAGGGAGAGCGGTTTTTGTTCACTTTCAGACCGGTACGGGCCGGAAGCAAAGGTTCTCTCTACTTATATAGAATAGAGGAAGAGGCTGGTTTGTCGTTGCTTATGGAATCTGGGAGTACGGTCAGTGCAAGACCTGGAGGTAATGTGATATCAAAAGGCGGCAGATTAATCAGGGTAGCCCAGGATGGTACCAGTGGGTATGGTTGTGGCCTGGTTTTCAATGAAATAGATGCCATATATCCCGCATATAAGGAGCATGAGATAAAGAGAATTTCAGCGCGGGACATACCTGGAAATTGGAATAGAAAATTTGAGGGTGTCCATACGTATAATCAGATTGAGGAATGTGAAGTGATAGATCTGAAGTATCGGAAATTTTCACTGACAGAGTATTTGGCAAGAAAAAGGATAAGAAAAGTGTTTATAAATAAATATAAATAAAGACAGAGTGGTACAAGAAAAAAGTATAATGCAGGCATAAGAAAGGAAGGTAAATATTATGGGTGGCATATGTGGTTTTATAGGCAGGTATGGTTTAAGTCAGGAAAAATTACAGGAGATGAGTAGTCAGTTTATGCACAGGGGGCCACATGGACACGGGGAGGTGGTATGTCAGCTTGATGAATACTATGCAGGTATGGCATCAAGATGGCTGAATATCAGAAATTTACCTGACAGATGTGGTCAGCCGATGCAGTCGCCGGATGGCAGAGTCAGTGTTGTCTTTGACGGAGAAATATATAATTATGCGCAGATTCGTGAAGAGATAACAGGATACACGTTTCAGACGGATTGCGATACAGAGGTGATTGTAGCGGCGTATTTAAAGTGGGGGATGGGTTTTGTAAAGAGATTAAATGGCATGTTTGCCATTGCGCTGCTGGATCGTAAGAAGAATACATTGTACTTGATAAGAGACAGGATGGGAATCAAACCTTTATATTATTATGTGGATGAAAATGGGGATGTGTTATTTTCATCAGAGATAAAATCCTTTTTTGTATGCGCTGCGTTTCAAAAAGGCGTTAATGCAGAGATAGTAGGAAATTATCTGCATCATATGTATATAACCGGTGCAGATACCATTTATCAGAATGTCAGGAAAGTGCAAAAAGGTCATGTTCTGGAACTATGCAACGGTGAAATCACAGAGCATGAGTATTGGGGCATAGCGAAAATATATAATCAGGTATCGAAAAACAAAGCAGAGGATTATGAAGAAGCAAAATCCCGATTAAAGGATTTATTAAAGGAGTCTATTTCGGCAAGGTTGCTAAAGAATGGTGCCACAGGGTGTTTCCTGAGTGGTGGATACGATTCTTCGTTAATTGCAGCGATTGCGCAGGAAGTTTCTTCTGAGCCAATTCATACATATTGTGCGGGTTTTTATGAAGAAAATCTGAATGAAGCGGAGGATGCAAGGCGGATTGCCGATCACCTAGGAACAAAACATACGGAAAGATATATAGAAACGGATGAGGCGGTTAAGACAATAGAAGAACTCCCTCAGTATTTTGAAGAACCCATGGCGGATTGGGCGATGATTCCTACCATGATACTGGCTTCGCAGATGAGGGAAGATGTTGCGGCAGCATTTACCGGAGTAGGAGGAGATGAACTCTTTGTGGGCGGTCTGGAAATCTATTCAAAGCTTCGTCAGGCACAGCAAAAGAAAAAAATTGGTGAATTACTCTATTGGCTAAGAAAAGTACCGGTCATAAAGAATAGCAGTATGTGGGACAAAATGCCTCTCATATACAAAATCGCATCGGAAGATTTGAACAAAGAGATTAAGACACAAATTGGTGTGAAGGGGTATACGGATTGTATTGAAAAACTTCTGTTCAAGAAAGGAAGGAGTCTTTATTTCGAGTGGGAATCCAGGTATCATGCGGATGATTATGCTGTGATCAGAGCGTTGTTAGACCTGGATACATACACATCAGATTATGAGTTGATTAAAGAAGACAGGGCTACGATGCAGTTTGGACTGGAACGCAGATGTCCTTTCCTAGATAAAAATGTGATGGAATATGTATTCAGTCTGCCCAAAGAGTATAAAGTGGATGGAATCATGGGAAGAAGAATTGTCAGGGATGTTGTCAGGGAGTATATTCCAGACGAATTGCTGGACAGACCTAAAAAGGGGTTCAATATTTCTGTGGATGACTATCTAAGGGGACCCTTGAAAGAGCAACTGATAGATCTGACAGATAGAAGTTTCCTCGTTTCTCAGGGGATTTTCAACGCGGATGAGACAATAAACTTTATCAAGGCATATTTGCAGACGGGAGATCAAGGCAGCTGGAGTGGCAAAAACTATTCTAAGATCGTTTATCCGTATTTTGTATTCCAGCAGTGGTATTATCATTACATTCATAAATGATTGATAGGCAGAAGGAAAGGAAAAGAGATGGAAAAGGTCATTGTATTTGGTTGCGGCAGATATTATCAGAGTAAAAAAGCCGAATTGGAAAGCCGGTATGATGTGGCAGGGTTTCTGGATAATGCGATTAAACCGGGTGAGGTACGTAAGTTTGAGGGCAAAGATGTTGTAAGCCCGGAGAATCTCAGTTTCTTTGATGAAAATATGTCTATTATTTTGATGTCGGCTGCTTTTTTTGAGATGCGGATGCAGCTTAAGAGACTTGATGTGGATGCGCAAAGAATAAAGACTGCTGTTCTGCTTAAGCCATATTATGATGAAATTGAGAAAATGCTATCGGAATCGGTAGAAAGCATAGAGGCGGCAGAGGACGGGATTGTCGTAAGGGACAAGGCAGGAGTAAACGTTTTTGCCACACAGGATGACTGGAAAGCTTATTTACGTACTCTCTTTGTTCGGAAATATGAATACATAGAGTTGATAGCAAAGATGCCGGAGCGGCCGGTCAGCAAAAGATTTGCCTTGGAGAGAGGCACAGCTATTGACAGAGTCTACATAGAGTCTTTTCTAAAAGCTAATCAGGATAAGATACAGGGAACGGTCATGGAGATTGCGGATTCCAGATATACGGAAATGTTTGGCAGTAATGTGGAGCAGAGCCTAGTATTGCATTTGAATGGATGGGGGAAAGGCGTGCTCAAAGGGAGTCTTGAGACGGGAGAGGGGTTGATTCCCGATAGTGTTGACTGTTTGATTTGTACACAGACCATACAGTTTATCTATGACATTCATGAAGTGGCACGTAATATTCATAAATTGTTGAAGCCAGGCGGTACAGCTCTTGTCACAGCACACTGTTTGGGGCAGATATCGTTATATGATTATCATAACTGGGGAGAATACTGGAGATTTACAGATCAGTCCATGTACAGTCTTTTCGAAGAATGTTTTGCCAAAGATCATATTGCGGTGCAGTCGTGGGGCAATGTCAAGACGGCGATCGCGTATCAATATGGTCTGTGTGCGGAGGATTTAAAAGAAGAGGACTTTGCATATCAGGATGAGCAGTTTCCGGTTATTGTGACAGTATCAGTTACAAAATAATCTGGGGAGGAGCAGGAGATGAAAAAGAAAGCAGTAGTGTATGGCATAGGAAGAATGTATGGACAGCTAAAATATGCGATTGAAGATAAATACGAAGTGGTCGGATATGTGGATAAATATCTTACCAGAGATGACGGAACACTTTGGAAACCGGAGGAACTTCTGGATAAGGAGTTTGACTGTGTTTTAATAACGCCCTGTGGGAAAGTCGGCATTATGCAGGAATTGATCCGGCTTGGGATTCCACAGGATAAGCTGATTCCTTATTATGGTGAAAATAAATATATAAAGATAGAAGACGATAAGATTCGTTTAGAGGATGACAAGATTATTGTGACGGATGAAAAATACAGACTTGAGCTTAAGACGTATTCAGACGACGCGGTATTTCATGAGGTGTTTATACAAAGAGGATATGACATTCACCTGACGGATGATTATGCAGTTCTGGATATTGGCATGAATGTAGGGTTCGTATCAGTTTTCTATGCGATGAATGAATCTGTAAAGGCTGTTTATGGATTTGAACCGTTTCCCCAGACATATTACCAGGCAGTTAATAATGTAAAAAATTGTGGGGGGGGGGCTGAAAAAGTCCATACATTTAATATCGGGCTAGGAAACAGGAACACGGAAGTGGCAGTGAATTATGATGCCAATAAGTCGGAATGTATGAGCTTGGTGCGGAATAATGCAGGCGAGAGCAGGGAGAAGGTACAACTAAAAGATGCGGCCGAAGTTTTGGCATCTATTATCAAGAAGGAACAAGAAGAGGGCAGAAAAATTCTTTGTAAGATGGATTGTGAAGGCTCGGAGTATGATGTATTCGACAGTATGGATAAGCAGGGATTGATTGATCAGGTAGATGTGTATCTGATTGAGTGGCACTATCGTGATGATGATAGTTTGGTTGACTGTCTGACGAAATATGGATATACGGTTATGAAATCCTATGACTATGGAGCATTTGGAAAAATCATTGCATGGAAATAATGTCCGGGTTCCTTCGGAAAGGGACAGGTATGAATGAGCAGTTAGAGACTTATCAGAATTTATTAGATAGAAGAGGTAAGTATAATTATATATGCCTATTTGGCGCCGGGGATGCAGCGGATAAGTACTGGTATCAATTTGTGTTGGCGCAGGGGTTTCAGATCAGCTTTTTCTCTGATAATAGTCCTGATAAATGGGGGAAGGTGATTGTGGATGATATTGTATGCATTTCTCCGGAAGAGCTTTTGCAGTATGGCAGGGATGTTTTATGTCTGGTTTCCACATCACCCTTGTATGTGGATAAGATTGTTTCCCAGTTAGAAGATATGGGGTTGGAGGTCATAGGACTTGATCAGCATTGGTTTAATATTGGCAGTGTAATAGAGAGTTATCTGCATATTCAGCTTCCGGATAAGATTTGCCGGCAGGGAGATCTGGGAGTATATGACAGAGTGGTTGATGAGAAGGAGCGGATTGCTGTCTATACCTGTATTGTTGGCGGTTATGACGAACTTAGACAGCCCAGAGTAATTGATCCACAATGTGATTATTTCTGTCTGTCCATGGAGAAGCCTGTGAATCCTGGCGTATATCGGTGGATTGATATAACAGAATATATAGAAGAGGATATCCGTGGGGATAATACCCGTATTAACCGTTTCTTCAAGATGCATCCCCATTTGTTCTTTTCAGATTATAAATATTCCATATATTATGACGGCTCTTTTGAAATTATCAAGAGCATAGCCGGGCTGGTACATAAAATAGGCAATTGCGGCGTTGCCCTGTATGGAGAAGGGGGATATGGAGATCTGGATATCTATGGAGAGGCGGCTTTGGTGGTAGCCTCCGGCAGGACCAGCGGCGATGATAAGGAGACTATTATAAAGCAGATAAGCAGATATATACGGGAGGGATTTCCCAGAAATTTTGGTTCTGCGGCCAATGGGGCGATTGTCAGGGAGCATGGCAATCCTGTCTGCATTAAGATTATGGAGACCTGGTGGCATGAGGTACAAAACGAATCCAGAAGAGACCAGTTATCTTTTTGGTATTCCGTATGGAAGAATGAGCAATCTCCCCAGGATGTGGGTAAATTAGGCGCGTCCCTAAGGATAGGGGCAGAGTATATATTGCATGATCATAAACAAAATTTATATAGGAGTAATTTCAAAGAGTAAAGAATATTTAGGAAGTTAGGATTTGTCCGGATTCGTGGGTTTCAAAGGAATGGAGGATCATATATGTCGGAATTGCGCATGATAAAGAAAAAGGATCGACTGATAGCCATTATCATAAAGAACAATTATAAGTGTGAAGGTGTGGATTTTATAACGCCCAATGAATACTCCCAGCAGCTTGCCTATATGCATCATCCAGCGGGAAAGACCATAGATGCGCATGTGCATAACCTTGTACATAGAAACGTGGTGCTTACCCAAGAAGTATTATTTATCAAAAAGGGGAAACTGCGGGTAGACTTTTATGACGATTACCAGGATTATCTAGAAAGCCAGATCCTGGAGGCGGGAGACGTTATCCTGCTTACTTCCGGCGGACATGGTTTTAAGGTGCTGGAGGAAGTGGAAATGATAGAGGTGAAGCAGGGTCCTTATTCTGGGGAACTGGATAAGACCAGGTTTGCAGGTGTGTCCGATGAGGAAATCATTTGGAAAGAGGAGGCGTAACAGATGGATTTCATACCGGTGAATGAACCGCTCCTGAACGGAAATGAAAAGAAATATTTGTGTGAGTGCATTGATACCGGCTGGATTTCCTCGGAGGGACCGTTCGTAAAGCAGTTTGAGGAGAAGATGAGTGCTACGGCAGGGAGAAAATATGGGATTGCGGTGGCCAACGGCACAGCGGCTTTGGAGGTTGCCATGCAGGCGATTGGGATAGAAGAGGGGGATGAGGTGATAATGCCTTCGTTTACCATTATTTCCTGCGCAATGGCAGTGACAAAGCTGGGAGCAAAGCCCGTTCTGATAGACAGTGATCCGGATACATGGAATATGAATGTTGAAGAGATAGAAGCAAAGATTACTACCAGAACAAAGGCTATTCTGGTAGTCCATTTATATGGACTTCCGGTAGAAATGGATAAGGTTCTGGAGCTTGCCGAAAAGTATCATTTGAAGGTGGTGGAGGATGCTGCCGAAATGCACGGGCAGACGTACAAAGGACGGCCATGTGGCAGCTTTGGAGATATCAGCACCTTCAGTTTCTATCCGAATAAGCATATCACAACCGGTGAGGGCGGCATGGTGGTGACGGATGATGAAGAGCTGGCGGAAAAATGTCAGATGATCAGGAATCTGTGTTTTAGAAAAGACGTGCGTTATGTCCATGATATGATCAGTGACAACTATCGTTTTACGAATCTGCAGGCGGCAGTGGGACTGGCACAGTTAGAGAGACTGGATGAGTTTATAGCAAAGAAACGTAAGATGGGCCGTTTCTATACGGAAAGATTATCTGATATAAAGGGTATCAGACTGCCGGTTCCGACAACAGATTATGCAGATAATATCTATTGGGTGTATGGAATTGTGCTGGAGCCGGAAAGGAATCTGACCAATCGGGAAATTACGAAGCTGCTTGCTGATGAAGGAATAGGAACGAGGACGTTTTTCTGGTGTATGCATGAGCAGCCGGTCTATAAGAAAGTTGGTTTATTTGCAGGAGAGACTTATCCAAATGCAGAATATTTGGCGCGGAGAGGTTTTTATATTCCGAGTGGATTGGCTTTGACAGAGGAACAGATGGAACGGGTTGTCATTCAGATAAGAAGAATGATGAAAAAAATAAACGGAAGTTGTTGAGAGCAAATTTTAAAGGAGAAATATTTTTATGGCAGACAGATCTGAAAAAGTTATAATTTTTGGGGTGGGAAAGTACTGGAATTCTGTCAGATCTTTTTTGGCAGAAGGTCCTCAAATAGTGGCATATATGGATAATTGCGTTAAAGATGAGAAAAAAAGGGGGGGGGGTAAAACTATATTTGCCTGAGGAATGGCAGGAAGTGGAGTTTGAAAAAATAATCATATGCATTGTAAATCATAAAGCGAAACTTGAAATGATGAATCAGTTATTGGATCTTGGAATTGCAAAAGAACGTATAGGATTCATTGAAGAATACCTGAAGAATTATGATGTTAAAATAACGGTGGAAGGGAAGGATACCGTAAATATTCTGGCTAATGGAATTACTGTCCGGTGCACAAATGAAATTGAGTATATGATTGCACAGGAGATATTGGCGGGGGAGGAGTACGGATTCCATACAAGTGGAAAATACTTTGTCATTGATATTGGAATGAATATAGGATGCACTGCACTTTATTTTGCTTCGCAGAAAAATGTAACATCTGTGTATGGATTTGAACCATTCAAGGGAGTGTATGATAAGGCAGTATCCAATATATCTTTAAACAGGAAAGAAATACGGGAGAAAATACAAACATACAATGTAGGATTGGGTAAGACTGACGGAATTGAAAAATATATAGCACATGAAGGAATATATGAATCGGCAGGCATCAAAAAGGTGCAGGAAGGCGCGGTGCATAGTGACTGTATTATTGAACAGGAAATGAAACAGGCAAGTGGTGTTTTAGGTGGGATTATGCAGGCTCACGAGGAACATTGTCTTATGAAGATAGATTGTGAGGGTGCAGAATATGGAATTCTGGAAGATTTAATAAATAGCGGAAATATAAGAGAAGTAGATACAATTATCATGGAATGGCATGTGGGCAAATATATACAACTAGAAAATCTGCTAAACCAGGCAGGGTATGCTTATGTGTTGAATAAAAATTCCAGGGACTTTGGTATGTGTTATGCATGGAGAGAGAAGCGTTGAATAATGAAAAGTAGCAGGGAGAGATTCTATGGATACATTTCAGGATTATGCATATTATTATAATTTATTTTATGAAGATAAAGATTATAAAGCAGAGGCGGAAACCGTAGACCGGATTCTCAAAGGATGTGAACTTAAGGGTAAGGATATTATAAACTTTGGCTGTGGTACGGGGCGGCATGATATTGCCCTGGAAAGACTGGGATATCACTGTCATGGGATAGACCTCAGTCCATCCATGATAGAGGTGGCACAGAATAATGCCAGGCTGGAAGGCAGCAATATTGTATTTGAGGTGGCGGATGTCCGGGCGTATGAGACAAAGAAGCGTTATGATGCGGCCATCTCTTTGTTTCATGTGATGAGTTACCAGAACGCCAATGCCGATATACGGGCGACCTTTAAGAGTGTTAGGAAATCTTTAAAGGATGCCGGGGGATATTTCCTGTTTGACGCCTGGTATGGGCCGGGAGTACTCAGCGATAAACCAAGTGTCAGGGTCAAGGAAGTGGAGGATGAAGAAAATAAGTTGATCAGGATTGCAAGACCTGTGATGTACGATAAGAAAAATGTTGTGGATGTCAATTATGAAGTACTGGTGATCAATAAGAACAGCGGCAAGGTACAGGCAATCAATGAAGTGCACAGCATGAGGTATTTCTTCCGGCCGGAATTGGAGCTGCTGCTGGAAGAGGCCGGATTTACCTTGTTGGATAACATGGATTGTCAGACACTTGGCGAAACCGGTTATGATTCCTGGACAAGCTATTTCCTGGCAAAGACGATATAGGAATTGGCAGTACGCATTATTTTAGGGCGAAGAGGATTGTTGAGATGGCTAAGATCATGTCCTATGAGGATAATTATTTTGATATCTGTGAGGAGACAGGATATTCAACTGTCATTTACGGAGCGGGCATGTATGGGGAAAGAATTTTTCCCTATTTAAAAAATGTATCCTATGTGTGCGACCGGAGCGCGGACAAGATCAAAGAATTTCATGGAATACCGGTTCTGTCTTTGGAGAAGCTTGGTGAAGTGGATGAGAAGCTGTTGGTGGTTATCTGCATTAAGTCTCCGGCAGTCAGGGAACAGGTCAAAAGCGTTTTAAGTGACAGCCTGGAAAATGCCATGGTTTTTGATTACTTTGACAACATTGGCTTTGGTATTTACAGGGAAAAGCAGCTGGAGATCCATAAGGGTCATAAGGCATTACAGCACGTTCATGTGGTGTATGACGGGGATGGCTGGATTATCGGAAAATTTGCCGCGCGAATGAAGGAAGAACTGGAAAAGCGGGGCTATAGGTGTACTGTGGGTGGTGCTGTAGATCCATCGGCAGATATCAATCATCATGTAATCTATGACAGCTGCAGTCTTGTGGTTCCGTATCGGGAGACCTTTATGATTACCCACATTGATTCCTATAATAAACTGGAACTGTTAAAGCATAATCTGCAAAAGGCGTTGCTGGGAATCTGCATGTCTAGGGAGACCATGGAGAAACTGGCAGCCTATGGAGTGCCGAGAGAAAAACTCTGCTATATTAACCCTGCACAGGATGGTGTGATTAAACCCAAAAAATATGTGCTGGGAATCACACATAAGACCCATGATGACCACCGTAAGAACGAAAACGTGCTGGTGGATCTGTGTCGGTTCCTGAATCCGGACTATTTTGCTTTTAAGATTATGGGTGCCGGATGGGACCGTATAGTGGAGACGCTCGTGGATATGGGCTTTCAGGTGGATTATTACAGTGAATTTATCTATGAAGAGTACTTAAAGCTTATGCCGTCCCTGGACTACTATCTGTTCTGGGGATTTGACGAAGGTTCTATGGGATATCTGGATGCACTGCGTGCCGGCGTGGAAACGATTGTAACCCCGCAGGGGTATCATCTTGATGTGAAGGATGGCATTACTTATCCGTGCCGTACCATTCCGGAATTTCGGGAAGCGCTTTTGCACTTACAGCATAAGAGGGAAAAGATTGTCCAATCGGTAGATACATGGACCTGGGGGAACTTTGTGGAGAAGCACTTGGAAGTCTGGAACTATCTGCTTGGCAATGAAGATACGATCTATAAGAACCAACATATGTATGAGGACGGCATTTTCTCGGTATTAAGGATGAAAGCCTGATGGGAGACGATTATGAAGGTTGCGGTACTGGGCGGGACAAAAAATGTGGAAGAGATGGGCATGCTTTTTCAAAGCAGCGTGGAGATTGCCTTTTTTCTGGACAATAATGAGGCGGCAGCAGGTAAGATTCTGAATCATAAGAAGATATATTCTCCCTATGATTTTCCAAGGGATGTGGTGGACTATATTGTGATTCTGGTTTATGATTTTAAACCCATAAATCAGGAGCTTATCTCTCTTGGCGTGGCGAAGGAGAAGATTCTGAATTTCTGTGCGGAGGAGATGGACTTCCGGGCATTTGAAGATATTTTTCAGACAGTTTATGCTGAAAAATTCAGATTGATGCTGCGGATTGCTTATATGGAGAGACAGATTAGTAAGTTGCAGGAGAGACAGAAGCATTTTGAGCAGAACTATATTTATGAAGCCGCAGATATCCTGGCGGGCGGAGAAATAGTGCTGCCCAGAATATGTAGTGTGGAAGATACCTGTGAGGAAATTATAAGTAAGAAGTGCTCCATGAGCCGGTATGGGGATGGAGAGTTTGAGATTATACTGGGACAGAAGGCTGTTTACCAGAAAAATGATAACAATCTGGCCGAAAGGCTTAGAGAAATATTATTGACTAATTTGGACAATCATATTGTGGCACTGGCTGATGATTATGGGGCCATGAGGCAGTTAAGGGAAGAGAATAAAGGTACCATCAGAAGGTATATGACGGAGGAAAAGAGAAAAAGTCACTATGATTTATTGAATATGGAGAAACAATATTATAATGCCTATATCAGCCGGCCTTATGTCATTTACCCGCATGAGGAGAGGGAGAAGGCGGAGCAAAGATTTAGAAATCTGAAGCGGATTTGGGAGGATCAGGAGGTTCTATTGGTAGAGGGGGACAGAACCCGCATGGGGGTTGGCAACGACCTGTTTGACAATGCCAGACAGATAAAACGTATTATAGCCCCCAATGAAAACGCTTTTGATGTATATGAGGAAATTTACCGGGCATCGCTGCGACATGGAGAAGGGAAACTGATTCTGATTGCGTTGGGTCCTGCGGCCACGGTACTTGCCTATGACTTGGCAAAGGAAGGATACTGGGCCATTGATATTGGGCATCTGGATCTGGAATACGAGTGGTTTTTGAAGGGAGAAGGGTACAGTTATATTCCCCATAAATATAATAATGAGGTATTGGGAGACAGTAACGTGATACCGGTAACGGAGGAGGCGTATTTTGCTTCTATCGTGGAGAGCGTTGTCTAGTGGTATGTGACAGACAATGGAGCAGGACAGAATGAAAATATCAATTGTTACCGTATGCTTTAACAGCGAGGCTACGATAGAACGGGCGATACAAAGTGTGATCGCACAGAAGTATGAGGAACTGGAATATATTGTGATTGACGGTAATTCCTCAGACAGGACATGCGAGATTATCAGAAAATATGAGGAGGATATCTCTTATTGGATCAGTGAGCCGGATGAAGGAATTTATCATGCCATGAATAAAGGAATTGCTGCGGCTACAGGGCAGGTAATAGCTTTCTTAAATAGCGATGACTGGTACAATGACAATACACTTTCCAAGGTAAGGCATTATTTTGAGAACAA
Source organism: bacterium 1xD42-87 (assembly GCA_003611805.1). Classification (GTDB taxonomy): domain Bacteria; phylum Bacillota; class Clostridia; order Lachnospirales; family Lachnospiraceae; genus UBA3282. The sequence continues at coordinate 105,731 of RAYM01000017.1, forward strand.
TGATGTGGATCTGGTGAGCGGTAATATCTATTTTTATGAGGAGGGAGAGGCTTTGGTGGAGGATATTCCAAAGCAGACGGCGGTGGAGGATTATTTCTTCGATATCGGACTGCCTCACCCCGCATTGTTTGCAAGGACAGCTCTATTCCCAAAATATGGGAGTTTTGATACGCAGTATAAAATTGCGGCCGACTATGACTGGATGCTGAGAGTCTGTACCGGCGGTGCCAGAGTTCTTGTTGTGGAGGATTTCTTTACTTATTTTTCCTGTGGAGGCATGAGCACAGCGGGAAAGTATCAGGCTGTTAAAGAGCAGCGAAGAGCGGCGCTTGCACATATGGAACGTACCGGCAGATGGGATCTGCAGGAAAGACTGGAAGCGCATTATAAGGAGAGATTGCATCTGGCTAGGAGAAATATCTATTACATTCAGAATATGGATCATGTCGGTTCCAGACTGAAGGCTCTCTATCCGCAGGATGGTACATTCTATATCTGGGGAGCCGGTAAGAGAGGGCGTCAGTGTCTGGAGTTGTTAGATAGGGCGGACATCCCGATAACCGGGTTCGTAGATTCCTATACGGATTCCACAACATTTATGGGGCATGAAATCATCAGACCAGAGAGAATTGCTGCCAAAAGCTATGTTTTTGTGACGCCCCAGGGGCATACGGAAAGTATCAGGCAATATTTACAGGAACATGGTTTTGCGGAGAGTCAGATTATTGATTTTTCCGATTTGATAGACCGTTTGGCGGCTTCAGAGGAAACAGAGGATGATTGATACAATATTATATTTTATGGACAATTACAGCGCTCTTGGCGGGGCTGCCTATACCATCTTACAGCAGGCGGTACTGATGCGAAGGCAGAATAAGCGAGTGACGGTGGCAGTTTCCGATTATGGAGAAGGTGAAATATGCCAGGCGTACCTACAGATATGCCAAGAGAATGATATAGAGGTGGTCAGGCATACCTTTGGGGTATCTAATCAACCGGAAGACATTGACATACTTTCAGTACTTGACCATTATGAAGAACTCAGAACTTTTATCGCAGGGCTGAAGCCGGATATTTTACATTCGGTGCAGATTAACCCTGTCGTGGAATTGATAAGCAGGGAGTTGAAAATTCCCCATATCATGAATATTTATCCTGCCCTTCCTGGATTCTTTGCTTGTGATTATATAGATATCTTTCCCCGCTACCATATATGTGATTCGCAGTACTATGCTAGGGTATGGAGAGAGTATCTGCGTACGGATTCCAGGTGTATTCGCACTGCGTCCTATCAATCTTATGGTATAAAAGACTGTTATAATGCAGTAAGGCAGTATATCTGTGTAGGCAACCTAGATGAAGGAAAGAATCAGATCAGTGTGATCAAGGCATTTCACATGGCAATGGAACAGGGACTTAAGGGGCAGCTTAAGTTGTATGGACATACGGATACGAAACATCTGGAGATATGCCAGAATTATATTTCGGACAATCAATTGGATGACAGTATATCCATAGAGGGTTTCGAGAAGAACATGAGTGCGGTATATCAGAACAGTGAGGTACTGATCTGCGGCAGCAGAAGGGAATCTTATCCCAATGTGATTTCCGAAGCCTTGGCCAATGGACTTGTTGTCATATCGACTCCGGCAGGCGGTATCCCCGAGGTAATCAGGGATCGTGAGAACGGTTATCTGTGCAATGGATATGAAGCGGATGCCATTGCAGACAAAATAATGGAATGTGAGGCGGCCTTTGCGTCAGGCACGATTCAAAAGATATTAGGGAACGCAAGGATTACTTATGAAACCGTACATTCACCGGAGGCTGTGACACAGAAACTGTTAGCTGCCTATGGGGAGATACAGCAGTGCTATCAGCCCAAAGAGAGTATTACGCCCAAGAAGCTGCGGGAAATATTTCATGGTATGATCGGGCAGTATGAAGGGCACATGCAGGAGTTCGCGGATGCCTGCGCAGTGGGCAAGAAGTTGTGGTATCTATATCATATTACACCGATTCTCAAACGCTGCATGACCAAAGGCAGTAAGAAGTTTTATATCTGGGGAACGGGAAAAAACGGACTTATGGCAAGGCAGATGATAGAAACCTTCTTTGAAGATATCGTGCCCGATGGATTTATCGATTCTTATAAATGCGGTGAAATCAATGGGCTACCTGTATATGCACCGCAGGAAATTTTACAGGACAAGGGAAATGTCATTTTTGTCGGAGTCGCCAATGGACAGCATGACATCATAACGAAGTTGACAGACAACGGCTTTCTGGAGAATGAGAATTTTTTTGTTCTTGCGCCGAGACGCTGGTGATATATTAGGAGGATGCATGAAAATATGGGTAACAGAGTAGTGCCATTGTATTATCACAGGGTATTTGACAAGCAGCCGGACATTAACTTGCTGTGTGTTACACCTTTAAAGTTTGAACAGCAGATAAAGTATCTCAAGAAACACTACAATATTCTCAGGTTTGAGGATGATTGGGAGAACACGGACCGGGACAGCGTGGTGATTACTTTTGATGACGGGTATATGGATAATTATGAATTTGCCATGCCCATATTAGAGGAGTTGCAAGTACCGGCGGCTGTATTTGTGTCAACAGGGGTACTGGAGCAGGATACCCAGCTGTGGTGGGATGAACTTGACACCATATTACTTGCCGGGGAACAATTTCCAGAGTGCTTCAAGCTGGAGGACGACATATTTGGCTGTGCGTGGAACACCACCACATACGGTCACCGGCTGAATTGCTATCGTGGGCTTCATACGCTGATGAAGAACTATAGTAACGTGGAACAGAGAGAAAGATGGTCGATGCAGCTGCGGCGGTGGAGAAAGCCGGCAGGTGGCGAGAATCAGACGCTGGATGTTTCTTCCTGTAAGAAATTAGCACAGTCATCTTATATTACGATTGGAGCACATACGGTTTCCCACCCTTCTTTGGGCAGTTTGACCTATGAGGAACAGGAAAAGGAAATTATGGAATCCATCCGCTATCTGGAAAGACTGCTTGGCTGGACAATCGATACTTTTTCCTATCCTTTTGGGGCTGCGCAGGAGGATTTTACGGATGAGACGATTCAGATCTGTAAGGAGGCAGGAATCAAAAAGGCGGCTTCCACAATTCCGGGAATATGGTATAAGGGAAGTGACCCCTATAAAATCCCGAGAAATATTGTCAGGGATTGGGGACCTTATGAATTTGCAACAATGATGGATCAGTATTTTATGGATTGATGGAGAGCGGGCATGCGCAGGATTATTGTATTTGGAACAGGGGCATTTTATAAAAGTCAGGAGAACAGAATAAAGGAAACCTATGAAATTGCAGCTTTTTTGGATAACGGTGTACCGGCAGGGATGCCCGGAAGTTACCCGGATTCCCAGATAAAGATATACAATCCTTGTGATACGGATATGATTCAGGAGTATCCGATACTTATTATGGTCAGGAAATTTTATGACATATGCCGGCAGCTGATGGAGATGAAAGTGCCGGAAGGTAACATTAAGATCGGTTTACAGGAATATCCGGACAGCAGACAGGAGAAACTGGTATTTTCTTCTGGAGAAAGAATTCTGCTGAAAAATGGAACGATATCATTCCACACGATGCAGAAAGACTTTGACATCGGAAGTCAGGAGGAGTTTGACCGTATGGTGGCTGAATATTACAGCCAAAAGGAAAAGAGAGAGAATCCTTATATTGACCTGATAGCAGACATGCCTGTTATGCCGCTTAACAGAACGTTCGGGTGGGAGAGAGGCAGACCGGTGGACAGATATTATATTGAGAAGTTCCTAGAGGACAACAGGGAACTGATCGGCGGAGATGTACTGGAAATAGCAGAGAACACTTATACCATGCAGTTTGGCGAAGAAAGGGTGAGAAATTCCTATATTCTTCATATCGAGGGCTGGGGAGAAAATGCCATCAAAGGGAATCTGGAGACAGGGGAAGGAATCGAAACAGAAAAGTTTGACACGGCGATTATCACCCAGACGCTTATGTTTACTTATGGGATTGGGCAAGTGGCACATAATATCTATAAGATGTTAAAACGAGGCGGGAGAGCCTTTATTACGGTGGCAGGCATATCCCAGATTTCAAGATATGATGCGGATGAGTGGGGCAGCTACTTTGCGTTCCATGAAGATGCCATGCGGAAGCTGTTTGTGCCTTTATTTGGGGAAGAAAATGTGGATGTCCAGACCCACGGGAATATGAAGACTGCGATAGCTCTGCTTTACGGATTAAGTTATGAGGATTTGAAACCGAAGGATTTTGAGGTTGTGGACAAGGATTATCCAGTTATCATTACCACAGCACTTTATAAGCGATAGGAAAACGGGAGGTATCCATGGAATATATTGGCGATATTATTTACGATGAGAAGATACTGGATACCCGGATGCAGTTTATTATCTATGGTGCGGGGAAGGTAGGCCGGCGGATTTATGAGTATTTCAAGATAAATGACAGACAAGACAGTATCAGGTATTTTTGTGATGCCAACAGCGCTCTGTGGGGCACTAAGGTCAAAGGGGTTGTGGTGGAAGGACCGGATAAACTTATGGAAGAGTGCGGGGAGTACCAGTTTATATTTGCCGGACAGTATGCAGATGAGATATGCAGGTTTTTGCTTAAGAAAGGTATCAAAAATATTCACTATGTGTGGATAAGTTGAAAAGATGCTGAAAGGACTGTAGTGTAAATGCAAAGTGTATATTCGTGGGCGGATTTTGAAAAAGAGGCGCAGAACAAGTCGGTTCTTCTGTATGGAACAGGGGCAGGCATCGTAGACTTTTGCGTAAAATATGAAGACCGGTTTCCGATTGCCGGTGTGGTGGACGGCAGTCCTGATAAGCAGGGGTGGCTATTGGGAGATTTGTCGGCAGGACTGTATCAGACTTGGCTTGGGGAACTGCGGGTAGAGGCGCCGGATTTCTTGGATGTCTGTTTTGCCGCAGACACTGTGGTGTTGATTGCCAGTCTTAACAGAGCTGATGAGATTATTGATGTATTAGAAAGCAAAGGATATGACAAATATTTTGTTATCTCAAAATTTAAAGATTACAGGGTGGAGGATATCGATTTTCAGACCATAATTACCGCAGGAAAATCATATGCAAAGCAGTGTATTGAACTACCTATAGAAAAGAAAAAGATTATATTTCATTCCTATCAGGATTATGCGGATCATGAGAAATATATATCGGAAGCGCTAACCGGTATACGGACGGATTTGGATGTTGTGTGGCTGATCGGCTTTCCCGGTGCATATTTGCCGGATCATGTGCGTGGTGTGCTAAAAGGCAACTGGAAAAAGGTGATACATGAGATGGAAACCGCCGCCATATGGGTATCGGATCTGGATCTGCCGGAATACCTGATCAAACGTGAAGGACAGACCTACATTCAGACAAAACACTGGGCGAGCCTAACGCTCAAAAGATTCTATTTTGATACGGCAACCTTTCAGAAGGAACCACAGCTTTTAAGTATCTGGGAGCGTGAAAAAAAGATAATTGACTATATTGTGGTGGGAAGTGAATTTGACAGGGAGTCCTGTAGGCGTGGATTTCAGGTCGACAGTTTTATTATGGCAGGGTCTCCACGGACGGACGCCATGTTCTGTGAGGAGAAGAATAAGAAACGTGTCTATTCCCATTATCATATAGATCAGGGATTACATATGCTTCTGTATGCACCAACTTATCGATTTGACAAGGAAAGAGGGAAAAGCTATGAGGCGCCGGGGGATATTGGATTTGCCTATGCAGAAGTAAGAGCGGCGTTAGAGAAACGTTTTGGCGGCAAGTGGGTTATTGCACTCAGACTGCATCCAGCGGTGGCAAATGCCCTGGAAGGCGCCGAGCTGCCGGAATTTGTTATGGATATGAGTCATTATGATGACAGCGAGGAATTGGTTTCCGCAGCAAATATCACGGTGTCCGATTTTTCAAGCATTATGTTTGAACCCGCATTTGTCAAAAAACCGGTGTTTTTATTTGCCAAGGATAAAGAGAGTTATATACAGAATGAATATGACCTGTTAATTGAGTATGAAACACTGCCCTTTGCCATTGCGCAGACAAGTGAGCAGTTGTGCGATAACATTTTATCTTATGACGAAGAAGCTTATAGGAAGCGAGTGGATGAATTTCTGGAGCAATACGGTGTTCATGAAGACGGCAGGGCAAGCGAAAGAGTTGCCGGGTTTATAGCAGAACTGATAGGAGAGGAGAAAGAAGAAAATGGAAATCAGGGATATTGATTTATTGAAGGATGCAGGGTTGTTATTCCGAAACAAGGTTATTATCTGGGGAGCTGGAAGAGATGGGAAAATGGCACTGCGGCTGCTGACAGAGGCTGAAATTTCGGTGGACTGTGTGTGTGATAAAGACACAGATAAACAGGGTAGAGAGATATTTGGAACACAGATTGTTTCCCCGGAAACAGTAATGCAAAAGACACGGACAGAGGATACGGTAATCATTATTGCCACAGATCTGTATGGGGATGCGGTATTACAGCATTTAAACGAGATGGGGATTTGTCCGTCAGGAGGCATATATAGTCATTTTGGTCTGAACTATGCCTTAGAGTACAATATCTACAATCCCTGTTTTGCACCCGCATACAGGAATATGAAACTGATGGAGAGAAGGCTGAAAGCTGCCCAACATTCCATACAGGAAGCCAATAATTTGGAGCATGAGCTGATGATGGCATATTGGGCGGATGTACGTCCAATTTTGGTGTATCAGGTGGGTAAGGTAGGATCCATGTCTGTTTACACATCCCTGCTTTCCCGGAATATGCCTGCCATTCATACCCATCAGATTTGGGATTCGCCGGCGAAGGCGTTACTGGCAAGAGCGGATCATAAGACCACCAAGATCATAACGATGGTAAGAGAGCCTATTGGAAGACACCTGGCAGAGTATATGGAAAATATGGATGACGGGTTTTTGGATTGTGAGGCACAGATGGATCTGTGTCAGAATATTATCGACCGCTTTGTATTGTACCAAAAAACCGCAGATACAGAATTTGACTGGTTTGATCAGGAAATCCGCCGCTTCACAGGCATTGATATTTTTGATTATCCGTTTGACCGGGTGAAAGGATATGGACTGATCAGACAGGGTGAGTGGGAAATTCTGGTACTTAAAACAGAGAAATTAAGTGACAATGAGAAAGTCATAGGAGAATTTGCGGGGATACCGAATTTTAAACTGAAAAATGATAATGTGGCGGGTAAAAAGCCCTATCGGTATCTGTATGCAAATCTGAAACATGATCTGAAAATCTCCAGAGAGATTGTGGAATATTACTATACAGACAATGAACGTATGGACCATTTTTATACGGAGGAAGAGAAGCAGGTAATGCGCAGGAAGTGGGAGGCATAAGAAAGGGGTATACAGACAGGATGCAGAGGTTTCAGAAGGCAGTAGAAGAGATTATGGAGCAGAAAGACATTCGGATGCTTTCCCAGAAGCTGGCAGGTAAGAAGGTAATTATCTGGGGCGCCGGAAACTGTGGACATCATGTGTATGAGGCGTTGTGTGAACAGAAGGCTACAGTATCCTTTTTTGGAGATAACGCATTGGCGGGAAAGACAGATGCCCAGACAGGATTACTGGTTATCGGCATGGATGAGGCAGCAACCGACAGGGAAAATACCTATGTATTATTGAGTGTCGTGGAAAGAGAACCCTATCAGAAAATCTACGGGCAGCTGTTGGAAGCAGGATTTCAGGACGATCAGATTGTGTGTATGAGCAGCTACATAGAAAGGCTTCCGGTGAGTTTTTTCAGCAATAATGTTGAGAATTACAGAAAAGTATATGAAACACTGGCGGATGATTTCTCGCGGGAGGTTTATATTGAAAGAATGAAACGAGTCTATCTGTTGAATGATATGACTGCCATTGTCAGCCCGCCGGAAGAATTGTATTTTGATGCCAGGAACGTACTGACAGGTGAAGAAGTTTTTGTTGATTGTGGAGGATATGTGGGAGATACCGCTTTGCAATTCATAGAAAAGTGTGGAGGGAAATATAGGAAAATTTTGATATTTGAGCCGGAAAGCTGCAACAAAAAGGCGATAGAAGATAATTTACAGGGCGAGAAGTATGAACTGTTTCCTTATGGGGTATGGAGTGAAGATACGGTTCTGAGTTTTGACGCAAGGGGAACGGAGGGTTCCTGCATTGTGAAGGAAGAAACAGGAAATCGTATTCAGGTGGTATCACTGGATCATTGCGTGTATGCGCAAAAGCCTACCTTTATCAAGATGGATATTGAAGGAGCCGAGTTGGAGGCGCTGAAAGGCAGTGAGCGGATTATAGAGGAATACAAACCTAAACTGGCAATCTGCCTGTATCATAAGCCGGAGGATCTGTTTGAGATTCCCCTGTTTGTGAAACAGCTGCGGGAGGATTATGACCTATATATCAGACAGTATCGTGCGGACAGATACGAAACGGTTTTATATGCTGTATAGAAGGGTAGCTGATCTGGAATGAGAAAGTTGAGGAAGCTTATGCCAAAAGTTACGGTTATTATGCCATCATTAAATGTGATAATGTATATTCGACCGTGTATGGAAAGTGTCTTGGGACAGTCGTTGGAAAATATGGAAATTCTGGCCATTGATGCAGGATCTACGGACGGTACACTGGATGTACTGCAGGAGTACGCATCGAAAGACAGTAGATTAAAGATCATTAATTCCGATAAAATGAGCTACGGGTATCAGGTAAATATCGGATTACAGAAGGCTTCCGGAGAATATATCGGAATCGTGGAGACGGATGATATCATTGAGGAAGATATGTTTGAAGTGTTATATTCGACGGCGGTGGATAACAATCTGGAATATGTTAAGAGCGGCTTTCAGCAGTTTGTGGAACTATCTGATGGACAAAGGCAGTATCAGGCGGGCGGTACCTGTATTTATGAGAAAGAATTAGCAGGGCAAATTCTTTCTCCCAAAGATATGCCGGAACTTGCCATACAGGATTATTATTTATGGGCAGGGATCTATCGGAGAGATTTATTGGAGAATATACGGCTGAGTGAGACTCCTGGAGCGGCCTTTCAGGATATTGGATTTATTTATCAGGTACTGAGTCAGACTGCAAGAGCAATGTATATTGAGAAAGAATTGTATTATTACCGTCAGACAGAGGGTAATTCCTCGTTTCACTGTAAAGGGTTTACCTATCTGTTGCAGGAATATGAACAGTTAGAGAGTATCCTTGAGCATCAGCCTTATGTCTGGAAGTGTGCCTATTATGAGCGGCTGTTCCAGCAGACCTTGGGACGGTTTGAGAGAATGGCGGTAAGCGGGAAATACTGGCAGGAAGCGGAGATGGATATTTCCCGTATATCCGGCAGGCTGAGGAAGGCAAAGCAGGAGGGATATTTGCAGCTTCGCAAATTCAGTATGTATGAACAGCTGTTGTATGAACAGCTTTTTTGCGCTCCAGAGAAGATATATGATTATTACAGGCAGGTATTATGTGTGGAGGCAGAGCCTTTTGTGAAACTGCTTAAGAAAATCGGAGGCAGGGATATCGTTATTTTTGGTTGCGGGAAGTACGGTAGATTTGTACAGGCATTGTTGTCTCGCCACGTAGCCGGACAACTGCGGGTATTTTGTGACAATGACCCTGGGCTACATCATAAGGTAGTACAGAATATGGAAGTAGTGCCGCCGGATGCAGCTTGTGCCATATATAAGAAGGCGGTATTTGTTCTTTCTAATTTCAATCATATTGATGCCATGAAAGCGCAGCTGATGGAAATGGGGATAGAAGAGGAGCGTATAATCATAAACAGGCCAATCATTGACTTACGTTTATTGATGATGCAGGATTTGCCGAAGGAGAGACGGACATGAAAGAGTTGGAAGGCAGGCTGAAAACAGGATTGATCAAATGGTTTGCGTATCGGGAGAACAGTAGGGTACTATGTGTCGCAAAAGATACACAAGAGGCAGGGATATTCAGGGAGGCCCTAGCGGATCTGCCCTTGTCTGTGGATGACTTGTCACTAAAGGACATTGAGGACAGAGGATTTGTGCCGGGGGATGACAAATATGATTATGTGATCGCCATAGAAGTATTGGAGTACAGTCACAGTCCTGAGAAGACAATACAGTTTATGAGGGCTTCCTTATGTGAGAAGGGGAAATTGATTCTGGGAATGGATAACCGTCTTGGAATAAGGTATTTTTGCGGTGACAGAGATCAGTTTACGGAAAGAAGCTTTGACAGTATTGAGGGATACGTGAGGGCAGACAGCTTATATAGTGGTAGCTTAGCCGGCAGGAGTTATGCAAAGGCAGAAATTGAACAGATGCTTGCGCATGGAGGGTTTACGGACTACAGATTTTATTCCGTCTATCCGGTTCTTGAAAGACCCCAGATTGTATTTGCACAGGACTATATTCCAAACGAACCTCTTGATATCAGAATTTTTCCACAATATCATTATCCGGATACCGTTTTTCTGGAAGAGGAAGGGTTGTATGATACTTTGATAGAAAATGGTCTTTTTCATACCATGGCCAATGGTTTTTTGATAGAGTGTTCGCTAGATGGTGTATATGCCAATGTATTGCAGGTTACCATGTCTGTGGACAGAGGAAGAGAACATGCATTGTTTACTATGGTACGGCGTGACGATAAGGTTGAGAAATGGGCCGTCTATGAAGAGGGTATCAAAAGAATCGAGGCCATCAGGGACAATCACTTATATCTAAAGGCGCATGGTATCAATATGGTTGAGACTGTTATGGAGCAAAGCCATTTGCAAATGCCATTTATAAAGGAAGTGTCTGCATTAGAGTATCTGCGCACCATTCTCTTGGTAGACAAAGCTGCATTTTTACATAAGCTGGATGAATTTTGGAGCCTGATTCTCTCCTCTTCCGAACATGTCCCTTACGCGGAAATTGATTGGGAAAGATTTGAGCCATATTGGAACAAGAAAAAAGTTGATGATCCTAACAAAGACAGATGGAAGAACATGGCCTATGGAAGTGGAAAAGAGCAGGAAAGTCTGGGTGTGATTTTAAAGAGGGGATATATAGATATGGTTCCCCTCAACTGTTTTTATAAAGAGGGGCAGTTTATGTTTTATGATCAGGAAGTTTATGTGGAGAACCTTCCGGCGAAAGTGATCATGACCAGAGTGATAGATCTTATCTATGCCGGCAAATATGAATTATATAAGGAATTATCGATAGATGAATTGAAAGACAGATATGTCCTCAATGAATGTAAGAGCCTGTTTTATGATTTTGTGACAAAATTTTTGGATGACCTGCGCAATGACAATAAGTTGAGCAAGTATTATAAACAGGTGCAGCCAAAACTGGAAATGATCAATTCCAATCGCCAGAGGATGAACTATTCTGTAGAAGAGTATGAGCGGATTTTCAGGGATATTTTTAAGGGGGTTGAAAATCGTAAATTGTACTTATTTGGTTCCGGGAATTTTACAAAGCAGTTCCTGTCACAGTTTCGTAATACATATGACGTTGCGGGGATTATAGACAATAATGAGGGTAAATGGGGAACCATGCTGGATGGTGTGGAGATTACTTCGCCGGATATCCTTAAAACAATGGAGCCGGGAACCTATAAGGTGATTATATGTATCAAGAATTATTCTGCCGTCATGAATCAGATGAAGGAGATGCACATAAAGGATTTTAGTATTTATGACAGCAGTCTTATTTATCCAAGGACAGCGAAGAAGATTTGTGTTGACAAAGGTTATGATACGAAAGATAAGAAAAAATATCATGTGGGCTATATTGCCGGTGTATTTGACCTGTTTCATGTAGGGCATTTAAATATGTTTAAGAGGGCTAAAGCACTATGCGATTATTTGATTGTCGGGGTGGTTACCGATCAGGGCGTGATCGAGGATAAAAAGACGATGCCCTTTGTACCCTTTGAGGAACGTATCGAGATGGTGCGCTCATGCAGGTATGTGGATGAGGCGGTGGAGATACCGCCTGACCGCAGTAATACGGAAGAGGCATACAGAAGATATCAGTTTGACGTGCAGTTTTCAGGAAGTGATTATGAGTATGATAAGGCATGGCTTGCCAAGAAGGAGTTTCTGCAAAAACAGGGATCAGATTTGTTATTTTTCCCGTATACGCAGTCAACAAGTTCTACGAAGTTAAAGGATATGATCAACAAAAAACTTATGTAACGGATTTATAAAAACGTTGGAGGGTATGATATCGATGCAGGTCAGCTTATCGGCAATGACAGTGATTGATTTAAAAGCCGCGAAGAAATATATACAGTATACGGCAAATGCAGGGTTTCAGAAGATCATGCTTGATCTTGGTTTATTCTGTTCTGGACATGCATTAGAGAATTATGGTAAAAACACTGGTGCCGTAGAACAAGAGGAGCTAAGTATTTGTCTTAAAAGATTCCTGGAACAGTGTGGGGAGAAGACATTTCGGATTGACACAATGAGAACGCCGCATCTTGCATGGAATACGGAAAGGACAGATTTAAATGATCTTATGTTTCGGATTGCAAAAGAGAGTATTCAGTGTTGTGAGGTGGCGGGCAGCAGGAATCTGATTGTCCAGCCTTTGTTTTCAGGCATTGACAAAGAAAGCGTGTGGCAGGAGAACTATTCTTACCTGTTGGAACTGGGGCATCTTGCGCAACAAAGTAGAATCTGCCTGTTGTTGGAGAACCAATGTAGAAATATGAACGGGCATTTTGTAAGGGGGGTATGTTCTGATGTCGATGAGGTAGCCCAATGGATAGATGCTTTGAATGAGGCTCTAGGGGACGAAGTCTTTGGGTTCTGCCTGGATACGGCAGCTTGTAATCTCTGTGGGCAGGATATGGGAGAGATGGTGGTGATCCTAGAGAAACGGCTGCGCAGTGTTTTGGTTAGAGAGTGTGATGGTCTATATGAATCCAGTCGACTTGCGTTTACCGGCATGAACAGCCATGGGTGCGGCATGGACTGGGCTGGCCTGATCTGCGGACTCAGAAGAATGGAGTTTGACGGAGAACTTATTGTGGATGCCCATGATACGTTGCGGGGATTTTCACCTCTTTTGCGAGAGCAGATTTATCCTCTGATGAAGTCTGTGGCAGATTACTTCGTGTGGCAGATTGAGATAGAGAGAAAGATAAAAAAATATTCTGCATGGATTTTGTTTGGTGCAGGACAAATGTGTCGGAATTATATGGCGTGCTATGGGAGAAAATATCCGCCAGCTTTTACTTGTGATAATGATGCGGGGCTCTGGGGAAGTTTTGTGTGTGGACTGGAAGTAAAGTCTCCGAAGGTTTTGAGACAAATTCCCCAAGACTGTGTGGTGATTATTTGCAATACCTATTATAAAGAAATTGCAAAACAGCTCAGGGACATGGGAGTCGTAAATATAGAGACTTTTAATGATGAATATTTGCCGAGAAGATAGTGGAAAGGGACTTGACATGAAAAAGTTGGAAGTGGGAACACAGGGTATACACGTGATATCTGATGAAGCCCCTTTAGAAGGTTTTCAAATGCTGAAGCAGGCAGGTTTTTCCGGTTGTGATTTTGGACTGAATTCCTATCTACAAAATTATACCCTGTATCAATTTGTACATAATGATTTTTTTAACAAGACAGATCGGGAACTGGAGGAGTTCTTTGCGCCCCATAAAAAGGCGTCAGAATTGACAGGGGTCAGAATAAGTCAGATGCATATGCCTTATCCGATCTGTGTGCCGAAGGCCCCGCAGGAGTTTAATGCATATCTTCAGAATGTAGTAGCTCCCCAAAGTCTGAAAATCTGCGCATATCTGGCTTGCCCCTATATCGTGGTGCATGGGTTTAAACTTGCTAGGGAATTGGGATCGGAGGAAGCGGAGTGGGAGCGGACAGAGGCGTTTTTGCATACGCTTGCACCGATGGCCAGAGAACGGGGGATCACCCTATGTATTGAAAATATTTATACAGATGTGGGTAAACATATCGTGGAGGGACCGTGTTGTAATGCGAGAAAGGCAGCGATGCGTATTGATCAGATGAATGACCGATATGGGGCAGAAGTTCTGGGATTTTGTTTTGATACGGGACATGCTAATTTAGTAGGCATTGATTTTGAGGACTTTCTCACGATTCTCGGACACAGGGTCAAAGTTCTTCACATTCATGATAATGACGGAATTAGTGATCTCCATCAGATTCCGTTTACTTTTTCCAGAGATAGAGGAAATCGCGCGTCCACTGATTGGGCAGGGTTTATCAGAGGACTTGCTAATATTCAATTTGGTGGGATATTAAGCTTTGAAACAGCCCCGGCATTGGTAGCTTTTCCAACGGAAATGAAGTGTCATACCCTGAAATTTATTGCGAATGTCGGTCAATATTTTGCGGATAAAATCTATGATTTGTCCTAAGGAGAATATAGTAGGAAAGAAAATATCAGAATGGTAAGAAGAAAGTTGGAAGAACTGGCGGTATATGAATTACAAGAAATTGTGGCTCTTATGAGAATAGTTTTACAGTTATGCAGAACATGATTATGGAGGGATAGACTCCATTGAATTAAAGAAGAACTATGAACAGTATAATGTTTAGATATGAGCTTTTCGATGAAGCAGATTGCTGCTGAAATAAAACGTATGCTCAAAGTGACTCGGTTTCAGGGAAAGAGAGTGTTGTACAATTCGGATTTGTCAAGTGTTCAGTCTGGCTTCGATGTTCGGTTATATGATGCTTGTAATCATTTGTCTGCAATGTTATAACCCGAGCTTGCCACTTGCAAGGTCAAAAATGGAGCCCAAATGGCTCCATTTTTATTGTAACTATGCAGATTTTCTAGTGTTTATGCAGATTGTGAGATTTCGAGAAAATGTACCTACATTTATGACCTACATGAAAATCTTTATTCCAGTTTTTATGCTTTTCAGCTCAACTCTCTGGTATAGTTTTGCAGGAATGCTTATACCTAATGAGTCGAGGATCAGTTTCAGGTCTGGGGCATCTATATCCATGAAACGGTACAGGTCTCCCTTCCATTTATTAAGGTCTTCCTGTATCCTGTGCCCGTTGAGCCCAGTGCTCCACCTTGTCAAAATCAATGAACGCCTTAATCTTTGTGGAATCTAGGATCTCACAGGTCTTTTCATTGACGCAATCCTTTTTAAAAAATTTACGCAGGCTTTTTGACACAATATAGCCATTTCCGGCATCTTTCAGGTGGAACAGGTTGGGGTAGAAGCATATCCTCCGGTCACCGATCAGGATAAAGCGGGAATATTCCAGACCGTCGATATTCTTTTCCAATGCAGAACGCAGGGGCAGATGGTCAAGGGTGTTGCCCGGGAAGGATTCGATGGCAATGGGGATTCCGGCGTCATCCATAAAGAGTTCTTTTTCGATTACATTTCCACTCTCGTCAAGGATATCGTCATCCGGCTCGTTGATTTCACAATAGAAGTTGGTCACATCATAATAAATGATCTCGGGGGAACGTCCGGCTTTTTTGGCAAGGTTTGTATTGATCCTGCGGATGATCATATCCTTATTGGAATAGATAAAATCCGGGGTATCAAAAACAGTGTCCGGATTTATTAGTAATCCGAATGGACTGAACCAGACGAAGATAAGGTTTTCCGTTATTAATGCAACATTCTACATACATAGACATCACCTTACAAATAGATCTATAGGACCTACATAGTTTACTCAAGTGGCAAACTCGGGAGGAGGAGATAAAGGACAAATAATATATATATCTTATTATATAATATAAAAACATTTAAAAAAAATTTGAATATCGTTTTTCTCTGTGCTATTATCTTAATGTAAGAAAGCGGAAGGCGGAGAGAAATATGGATTTTGAACTTACAGCATCCATGATGTGCGCGAATTACGGCAATCTGGAAAAAGAAGTGCGGGACTTAGAAGAGGGAGGAATTGACTCTTTTCATATCGATATCATGGACGGCAGATATGTGCCGAATTTCGCGATGTCACTAAACGATATGTCGTTTATAGCTTCGGCGACGAAGAAACCGATGGATGTACATCTCATGATCGAACATCCGAACAACAACATACATATTTTTCTTGAAAAGCTGCGCAAAGGCGATACAGTATATATTCATCCGGAGGCGGAGTACCATCCGTCTACCACGCTGCAGAAGATCATCAACGCGGGAATGGTGCCGGGGATTGCAATCAACCCGGGCACCAGCATCGAGACGGTTATGGAGATGCTGGTGATTGTAAAGAAAGTATTGGTGATGGCAGTGAATCCGGGCAACGCCGGACAAATGTATCTGCCCTATGTGGGGAAGAAAATTACAAGACTTTTGGCGCTCAAGGATGATACGAATTTTGAAATTTATTGGGACGGCGCCTGTGGAGCGGACAAGATTATCAGCTATGCGCCCAGAGGTGTGAAAGGGTTCGTGCTTGGGACGACCCTGCTTTTCGGCAAGAATGCGCCTTATGGTGAGACACTGAGGAATATCCGGGAACTGCATTTTTGACGATTGTGAACTGTTTCGATAAAACGGCAGTCGGATGTTTTTCGGATAAATGTACGGCATAGCTTTCCGGGCTTGGACATAGACTGCTATGGGGGGATTCAGATATGGTGACGGCATTGCTTTTGTCTGGGGGAACCGGGACGCGGATGGGCGTAGAGACGCCCAAGCAGTACATAGAGATAAACGGGAAACCGATCATTGCTTACGGTCTGCAGACGCTTCTTTCCCATGAAGGGGTTGATGCGGTGCAGATCGTGGCGGATGAAATGTGGCGGGAGGTCATTCTTACCTGCATGGATCGTCTGCAGGGCGGTGGGAATGAAGATGTTTCGCCGGTAAAAAGAGACCGTGGGATTGACAAATTCCGCGGCTTTTCCGCGCCGGGGAAAAACAGGCAGCTGTCGATTTTAAACGGGCTTGCGGATATCGGAACATATGCGGCAGATTCTGATTATGTATTGATCCATGACGCGGCGAGACCTTTGCTTTCCGCCGACCTGATTACGGCGTGTCTGAATGCGGTGGCGGGGCATGACGGGGCGCTCCCCGTGCTGCCGATGAAGGATACGGTGTATTTCAGTGAGGATGGGGAAAGGATCACCTCGCTTTTGGAGCGCAGCCGGATTTATGCCGGACAGGCGCCGGAGATTTTTGTTTACGGCAGGTATTATGAGGCGAACCGTGCGCTTCTGCCGGAGCGGATTCTTAAGATTAACGGATCCACGGAACCGGCTGTTATGGCGGGAATGGACATTGCCATGATACCGGGTGACGAGGGAAATTTCAAGATTACGACGAGGAGTGATTTGGAGCGGTTTCGGGAGATTATTCACAGGTGATGGGAAACGCCAGTTTTATTTGTGAAAAGGGGAATTCATGGATATATACGAAAGAATTGAGGAAAATAGGACAAAGATAGCGCCTATATATGATTTGGCAGCAATCTGTTATGATTATTTGCGTATGCAAATAGATAATCAGGCGTTGTTTTTGGCGGAATATATAGAATATTCGGAGGAGGCAAAACTAAATAATCCAAATATACGGATGTTAAGAAGATACAGTTATGAGATGATGCGATTGTTCTTACAGAAGGATAGCAAATATTCTGTGGAGGAAATCGTGGGAGAAACCCTTCGGATAATTGTGTCTGTTCGTGAAAAGCTTATCAGTTATGGAACCGTAATCTGCAATGAAGCCACAATTGCATATTATTTACTACAGGCAGTAGATTTATATGCAGAGAATAAAGCGGCAGAAAGTTCGGCGGCTCCGCTGAATGAAAACTACATGGAGAATTCTTACATTTACCGTATTCATGGTGAGAGTATGATTAAGAAGGCGGCTGTGGAGTTGGAATTTCGAGACAAGATACGGACGACAGAAATCAGGCATAATTTTGAATGTATAAGAATACTGGAAAAAGCAGAACTTGATACAGCTGCTTGACAGGCTAAAGACGAATGGCAGAAATGTACTTGGCAGTGTCCGCGGCAGAATAAAAGGGGATAAGCTGGATATAGCGGCATTGCTATATAAGATTTTAAGTAATATAGAAATGAAAGTGCTGTTTGACTTGTTTGGGGCATTGGATAGTGAACAATCAGAAAAATAGACGTTTTCGGTTCGGCATTTTCTGACTAAGCGGAGGAAATAGGCATGAAAGCATGGATTTTGCACGGTATCAATGATCTGCGGTTTGAGGAAGCAGACGCTCCCATAATAGGAGAGAATGAAGTTTTGCTCGCGGTGAGAGCGGCAGGAATCTGCGGCTCCGATATTCCGCGGGTTTTTTATACAGGAACGTACTCTTATCCGCTCATACCGGGACATGAATTTGCCGGGCAGGTGGAAGCAGTGGGAGCGGCTGTGGATGGGAAATGGCAGGGGAAACGTGTCGGCGTATTTCCGCTGATTCCGTGTGGAGCGTGTCTGCCCTGTCAAAAGGAGCAGTACGAGATGTGCCGGCATTACAGTTATCTCGGCTCCCGCAGGGATGGCGGATTTGCGGAATATGTGGCGGTGCCGGAAAAGAATCTGATTGCTCTGCCGGAAAGCGTCAGTTTTGAGGAGGCGGCGATGTTTGAGCCCATGTCAGTGGCGGTTCATGCCATGAGAAAGGCGGCGCCTCAGCCGGAGGAGTGCACTGTGGTCTGTGGTTTGGGGACGATCGGGCTTTTCCTTCTTATGTTTTTGCTGGAGGCAGGACGAAAAAATATATTTGTGATCGGAAATAAGGAATTTCAAAAGCGGATGGCGGTTCAGCTCGGGCTGCCGGAAGCTTCGTTTTGCGACAGCAGGACAGAGAATGCAGAACAGTGGCTGTCTGAGCGGACAGGAGGCAGGGGCGCGGATGTGTTTTTTGAATGTGTCGGGAAAAATGAGACCATGGTGCAGGCGGTCGGGCTGACCGGACCCGGCGGACGGATTATGCTGGTGGGTAATCCTGCCTCCGACATGACGCTGCCGAAAGCGGTGTACTGGAAGATCCTGCGCAACCAGCTTACTGTGTGTGGCACATGGAACTCCTCTTTTACCCACTCGCCGGAGGATGACTGGCATTATGTGCTGGACAGGCTGGGGGACGGACGGATTGCGCCTGCGCAGATGATTACCCACAGATTTCCGCTGGAGGAGTTGGACTGCGGGCTCGCAGTGATGCGGGATAAGAAAGAAGAGTATGGAAAGGTGATGCTTTCTATGTCTGGAATGCCGCAATAATGACAAATCCGGGATTGAATTCGGAATTTGTCGGAGGCACGTTTCATCTTGCAACTTTTCCTAATTTGTTATATGATATCTTTATATTTTCAGGGACAGGAGGTAGCGTCTCTCTAAACGGTAGATGATTTTTACAATGGAGGATACTGTATGAGCGAAACATATGTGGAATATCTGGTAGCGAGAAAGCCGTCCGTGCTGATGCGTTTCCTGAAGATGCTGCTGATTATGCTGACGGTAGTTTTCGCGCTGATCGGATTCCTGACGCCCTTTGTGGTAGGAATGCTGATTGCGATTGTGCTGGGCGGCTGCGCGTATTTTGCGCATATGAATGCGGAGATCGAGTACGAGTACCTGTATCTCGACAGGGAACTGAGCGTTGACAAGGTTCTGGCGAAAACCCGGAGAAAGAAAGCGGGCAGTTATTCTCTGGAGCAGATGGAGATTTTTGCGCCCCTTAATTCCCACAGACTGGATTCTTATAAAAACCGCCAGATGAAGGCAATTGATTACAGCTCGGGCATTGCTGCGCAGCCGGAGCGGCGTTACATGATGGTTTGGAACGGCGACACGAAGATTATTCTGGAGCCGAATGCGGAGATGATTAAGGCGATTCAGGGCATTGCACCCCGTAAAGTTTTTACGGATTAGCATAATAAAGTATGGAAAACAATACTGTCAGTTGAAGGGCTGGCAGTTTTTGTATAGATACTTATAATCAGCATAACACACAGGAGGAGAGAAGATGGGTCAGATTATTGGCGAAGGAATTACTTTTGATGACGTACTGTTGGTGCCGAGCTATTCTCAGGTGATTCCAAATCAGGTGGACTTGACAACAAACCTGACGAAGAGGATCAGGTTAAACATTCCCATGATGAGCGCGGGGATGGACACGGTGACTGAGTACAGGATGGCGATCGCCATGGCAAGACAGGGCGGTATCGGTATTATTCATAAAAACATGTCTATAGAGGCGCAGGCTGATGAAGTAGACAAGGTGAAACGCTCTGAGAACGGCGTTATCACAGATCCATTTTCCCTGACGCCGGAGCATACGCTGGCTGACGCGGATGCGCTGATGGCGAAATTCAGAATTTCGGGCGTTCCGATTACGGAAGGCAGGAAGTTAGTCGGTATCATTACCAATCGTGATTTAAAATTCGAGACAGATTTCAAGAAAAAAATCAAAGAGTCCATGACCTCTGAGAACCTGATCACCGCCAAGGCGGGCATTACGCTGGATCAGGCTAAGGAGATCCTTGCAAAGGCAAGAAAAGAAAAGCTTCCCATTGTGGATGACGATTACAATCTGGTGGGACTCATTACCATAAAAGATATTGAGAAAACGATCAAGTACCCTCTTTCCGCAAAGGACAGCCAGGGCAGACTTTTGTGCGGCGCGGCTGTGGGCATTACAGCAAATGTGCTCGACCGCGTAAAAGAGTTGATTGACGCGAAGGTGGACGTGGTTGTGCTTGACTCCGCGCACGGGCATTCTGAGAATGTGCTTAAGTGTGTGCGGATGATTAAGGAAAAATATCCTGATTTGCAGGTAATCGCGGGTAATGTGGCAACAGGAGAAGGGACGCGCGCACTGATTGAGGCGGGCGCAGATGCGGTGAAGGTAGGTATCGGTCCCGGCTCCATATGTACCACCCGTGTGGTGGCAGGCATCGGCGTGCCGCAGATCACGGCGATCATGAGCGCTTATGAGGTGGCGAAGGAATACGGTGTGCCGATTATCGCGGACGGCGGTATCAAATATTCGGGCGACATGACGAAAGCGATCGCAGCGGGCGGCGACGTCTGCATGATGGGCAGTATGTTTGCGGGATGTGAGGAAAGCCCCGGCACGTACGAACTTTATCAGGGCAGAAAATATAAAGTATACCGCGGCATGGGATCCATCTCCGCTATGGAGAACGGCAGTAAGGACCGCTATTTCCAGACCGACGCCAAGAAGCTGGTGCCGGAGGGCGTGGAAGGACGTGTCGCTTACAAGGGCAGCGTGGAGGATACGGTGTTCCAGCTGATGGGGGGCTTGCGTTCCGGCATGGGATACTGCGGCACGGCTACCATTGAGGAATTAAAGCAGAACGGCAGGTTTGTGAAGATTTCCGCAGCGTCCCTGAAAGAGAGCCATCCGCACGATATTCATATCACAAAGGAAGCGCCGAACTATTCCGTTGACGAATAACAGCGTGAGAAGAAATTCTAATCACTCACAGCATAGGCTGTTTCGTGAAGAATTTCTAAGTCTCACGCGAGAGAATGCCTGAAAAGCGGCATTCTCCGTAATGAAATGACGTGGAGAGGAAAGAATAAAATGGAAAAGAAAAATTTGGCGAAAGAGCTTGCAGGGAATGCTTACCCGGGTCGTGGGATTGTGATTGGTAAATCTGCGGACGGCGCGTATGCGGTGACGGCATATTTTATCATGGGACGCAGCAGCAACAGCAGAAACCGGGTGTTTGTGGAAGACGGAGCAGGTATCCGCACGCAGGCGTTTGACCCTTCCAAGTTGGAGGATCCGAGTCTGATTATCTATGCGCCGGTACGGGTGCTTGGCAATAAAACGATCGTCACAAACGGCGACCAGACGGATACGATTTACGAGCTGATGGACAGGCAGCAGACTTTTGAGCAGGCGCTGCGTACCAGGACTTTTGAGCCGGACGCGCCCAACTATACGCCCCGCATTTCGGGCATCATGCATCTGGAGAACGGCAGCTATAATTATGCCATGTCCATTTTAAAGAGCAGCAACGGGGATTCGTCTTCCTGCAGCCGCTATACTTTCGCGTATGAGAATCCGAAGGCGGGGGAGGGACGGTTTATACATACCTACATGGGCGACGGCAATCCGCTGCCCAGCTTTGAGGGAGAGCCGACACTAGTGGGAATTGACGGCGGTATCGACGAGTTCACGAAGACGGTCTGGGAGAATCTGAACGAGGACAATAAGGTGTCGCTGTTTGTGCGGTATATCGAGATTGCCACGGGCAGGTACGAAACACGGATTGTGAATAAGAATATATAGGAGAGCACAGAGACTATGAACGAACTGGAATTGAAATACGGCTGTAACCCAAATCAGAAGCCGTCCCGCATTTTTATGGCGGACGGGAGTGAGCTGCCGATTCAGGTGCTGAACGGCAGACCGGGATATATCAACTTTTTGGATGCCTTTAACGGCTGGCAGCTGGTCAGCGAGTTAAAGAAGGCAACGGGGCTTCCGGCGGCGACCTCCTTTAAGCATGTATCCCCAGCCGGAGCGGCGGTAGGTCTTCCCTTAGAGGAGACTTTGGCAAAGATTTATTGGGTAGATGACCTGGGAGAACTTTCTCCGCTGGCGTGCGCATATGCAAGGGCGAGAGGCGCGGACAGAATGAGTTCCTTTGGGGATTTTATTGCCCTCTCCGACGTGTGCGACGTGGACACGGCGCGTTTGATTAAGCGGGAAGTTTCGGACGGTGTGATCGCGCCGGGTTACGAGCCGGAGGCGCTGGAGATTTTGAAGGCAAAGAAAAAAGGCGTCTACAATGTGATTCGGATTGACGAGAGTTATGTGCCCGCGCCAACCGAAGTGAAGCAGGTGTACGGCATCAGCTTTGAGCAGGGCAGGAACGAGCTGAAAATCGACGACGCGTTCTTTGATAATATTGTGACGAAGGAAAAGAATCTGCCGAAGCAGGCGAAGATTGATCTGGCTATTGCCATGATCACCCTGAAATACACGCAGTCCAATTCCGTATGCTATGTGAAAGACGGGCAGGCAATTGGCATCGGCGCGGGGCAGCAGTCCAGAATCCACTGTACGAGACTGGCGGGCACAAAGGCGGACAACTGGTTCTTGAGACAGTCTCCCATCGTGTTAGACTTACAGTTTGTGGACGGCATCGGCAGGGCGGACAGGGATAATTCCATTGATCTCTATATCGGGGAAGACTATATGGATGTGCTGGCGGACGGCGCATGGCAGAAGATTTTCAAGGTGAAGCCGGAAGTATTTACAGCGGAAAAGAAGCGTGTGTGGCTGGATCAGATGAAGGGGGTGGCGCTCGGCTCGGATGCGTTCTTCCCCTTCGGGGACAATATTGAGCGCGCCCACAGGAGCGGTGTGCAGTATGTGGCGCAGCCCGGCGGTTCTGTGCGGGACGACAACGTGATCGAAGTGTGCGATAAGTACGGGATGACGATGTGCTTTACGGGGATACGGCTGTTCCATCATTAGGATAAATGGCGGACGCGCGGGCGGAAAATGATTTCAGAGGATAAAACAGCGGCGTAATAAAAAGCGGGAGGAAATTGCTTTTTTGGGGCAGTCGTGGTAAAATTTAGTCGTTGTGAGATAGGGGATTTGCGAGGGAAGGAAGTCGCAAATGCTAATAAAGATAATAATAACAAAGGAGTGGAAAAGGGACAATGAGTAAGAGTTTTGAGGATCTGTTATCAAAGGTTTCCGAGTGTGAGATGAAGAAGGTTGCGGTAGCGGTGGCGCAGGACAGCGCGGTTCTCGAGGCTGTGGCTGCGGCGAAGGAGAGGGGCATCGCGGAGGCGATCCTTGTGGGCGACGCTGACAAAATCAAAGAGGTGGCGGAGGCAGACAAGGTTGACATCAGCGGCTTCGAGATCATTGATGAGAAGGATAACTATGAGGCGGCTTTGAAGGCGGTCAATCTGGTGCACGAGGGCAAGGCAGATATGTACATGAAGGGTCTGATCGACACAAAATCCTTCTTAAAGAGCGTGCTGGACAAGGAAGTCGGCTTGAGAACGGGCAAGGCGTTGTCTCATGTATGCGTGTTTGAGGTGGAGGGGATCGATCATCTCCTGTTCCTGACGGACGTTGCTTTTATGACATATCCCACGCTGGAGGATAAGGTGCATATCATTGAGAATACGGTGGATGTGTGCCATGCGTGCGGCATTCCGAACCCGAAGGTTGCGCCCCTCGCGGCAGTCGAGGTAGTGAATCCCAAGATGCCTGTCACGGTGGAAGCTGACGAACTGACGAAGATGTGCGAGGAAGGAAAAATCTCCGGCTGTGTTGTGGATGGTCCCCTTTCGCTGGATCTGGCGATCGACCCCGAGGCGGCGAAGCATAAAGGCGCGGAAGGCAGAAAAATCGTGGGCGATGCGGATGTGCTGCTCTTCCCCGACATCCATGCGGGCAACCTCGTTTACAAGTGTCTGGTACATACGGCAAAGGTAAAGAACGGCAACATTCTGACGGGCACGAAGGCTCCTGTTATCCTGACATCCCGTTCCGACGATTTTGAGACGAAAGTAAATTCCCTTGCGCTCGGCGCGGTTATGGCAGGCGCGATGGCAAAGATGAACTGATTGAGCAAGCCAGACCGCGAGGACTGCTTCGCAGCCTCGGCAGATTGCGTGAGCTGAACGACTCAGAAAATAGAAGGAGGAAAATATGGCAATCAAAAGTTTAATTATCAATCCCGGTTCCACATCTACAAAGATTGGTGTGTTTGAGGATGAAACTCTCCTGTTTGAGGAGACTTTGAGACATTCCACGGAAGAGATCGCACAGTATGAGAAAATTGTGGATCAGAAGGACTTCCGCAGAAAGATCATCGAGGATCTGTTGAAGGAAAAAGATTTTGACATCAAGTCCCTGAATATGGTAGTGGGACGCGGCGGCATGCTGAAGCCGATTCCGGGCGGCACCTATGCGGTGACTGATGATCTGTTAGAGGATTTAAAGATCGGCGTGCAGGGACCTCACGCATCCAATCTGGGCGGTATTCTGGCGAGAGAGATTGGCGATTCCATCGGCGTTCCGTCTTATATTGTTGATCCTGTGGTTGTTGACGAGCTGGAGCCTGTTTCCAGATACTCCGGCGTGCCGGAACTGCCGAGAACCAGCGTGTTCCATGCGCTGAACCAGAAAGCGGTTGCGAAGCGTTACGCGAAGGAGCAGGGCAAGGCTTACGATTCCCTCAATCTGGTTGTGGTGCATATGGGCGGCGGCGTGTCCGTGGGCGCGCACAAGAAGGGCTGTGTGGTGGATGTGTTTAACGCCCTTGACGGCGACGGCGCATTCTCTCCCGAGAGGGCGGGTGCGGTACCTAGCGGTGCACTCATAAAAATGTGCTTTTCGGGGAAATATACAGAGAAAGAAGTTTACAAGAAATTTGTGGGCGGCGGCGGCTTCAACGCATACTGCGGAACCAACGACATGCGCGATGTGGAGAAGATGGTGCAGAATGGAGATAAGAAGGCGGAGGAAGTCAGAGAGGCTTTCATCACGCAGGTGGCAAAGGATATCGGCGCTATGGCATGTGTATTGCAGGGCAAGGTGGACCAGATCATTGTGACCGGCGGTATCGCTTACGACAAGGTAGTCGTTGGAGGGCTTAAAGAGAAAGCGGAGTGGATTGCTCCCATGACGGTATATCCCGGCGAGGATGAGCTGATGGCTTTGGTACAAGGCGGGCTACGTATCCTGCGCGGTGAGGAAGAGCTGAAAGTATATTGAGAAAAGGATTCTCATGCAATATGAGGCGGCGGAGGGGCAGAAAGGTAAGCCCCTTCGCCGTTTTCTCGCCGAATGCGGCGGAATACGAGGGGTTTTGCTTGAATTTGCTACCTTTATCTGGTAAAATATAGTTTGATGTTTTGTTATGGTGGGGATTTTTTGAGAGAAAGGCATGTGCCAGGCGGCTGGTCACATGGGAATGAGAAAACTATGAGCGTGGTACAAAAAATATTCGGAACGCACAGTGAACGGGAGATCAAGCGCATTAACGGGCTGGTTGACAAAATCGAGGGTATGCGTCCTGAGATGATGGAATTGACAGATGAGCAGATGCGTGATAAGACGAAGGAGTTTAAGAAAAGGCTCTCCGAAGGTGAGACTTTGGACAACCTTTTACCAGAGGCTTATGCGCTTGTCCGGGAAGCGGCGAGAAGGGTGCTTAACACGGAACATTACAGAGTACAGCTGATCGGCGGCATTATCCTGCATCAGGGCCGTATCGCGGAGATGAGAACTGGTGAAGGTAAGACACAGACCTGTCTCCTGCCGGCTTATCTGAATGCGCTGGAGGGAAAGGGCGTGCATGTTGTCACGGTCAACGACTATCTGGCGAAGCGTGACGCGGAGTGGATGGGACAGGTGCATGAATTTCTCGGACTGAAGGTGGGATGCGTTCTAAACGATATGAAGCCCGAGGAGCGCCGGGAGGCATACAACTGCGACATTACCTATGTGACAAACAATGAGCTTGGCTTCGATTATCTTCGTGACAATATGGTCATCTACAAGGAACAGCTCGTGCTCAGGGAACTTCATTATGCCATCATCGACGAGGTGGACTCGGTGCTGATCGACGAGGCGAGGACCCCGCTGATCATATCCGGGCAGAGCGGTAAGTCCACGAAACTTTACGAGGCGTGCGATATTCTGGCAAAACAGCTCACCCGCGGTGAGGACATGGAAGAACTGACCAAGATGGACGCCATCATGGGCGTGGAGAGGGAAGAAACCGGGGACTTTATCGTGAACGAGAAGGACAAGGTGGTGAACCTGACCGCGCAGGGCGTTTCCAAGGTGGAGCGTTTCTTCCAGATCGAGAATCTTGCCGACCCGGAAAATCTGGAAATCCAGCACAACATCATACTGGCTCTGCGGGCGCATAATCTGATGTTCCGCGATCAGGATTATGTGGTGAAGGATGATCAGGTTATGATCGTGGATGAGTTTACCGGGCGTATCATGCCGGGACGTCGTTATTCCGACGGTCTGCATCAGGCGATTGAGGCGAAGGAGCATGTGAAGGTGAAGCGGGAGAGCAAGACGCTCGCCAACATTACTTTCCAGAATTTCTTTAATAAATTTGAGAAAAAAGCGGGCATGACAGGTACGGCGCTCACGGAGGAAAAGGAGTTCCGTGACATTTACGGCATGGATGTGGTAGCGATCCCCACGAATAAGCCTGTGGCACGTATCGATCAGCAGGACGCTGTCTATAAAACAAGAAAAGAAAAACTCAAGGCTATTCTTCATGCGGTACAGGAGGCGCACGCCAAGGGACAGCCCGTTCTGGTGGGCACGATCAATATCGACGCTTCGGAAGAGCTTTCCGCCATCTTTAAGAGAAACGGTCTGGAGCATAAGGTGCTGAACGCCAAGTTCCACGAGCTGGAGGCGGAGATCGTGGCGGATGCCGGCATTCACGGCGCAGTTACCATCGCCACCAACATGGCGGGCCGTGGTACGGATATCAAGCTGGACGAGGAGGCGAGAGCGGCGGGCGGCCTTATGATCATCGGCACGGAGCGGCATGAGTCGAGACGTATCGACAACCAGCTCAGAGGTCGAAGCGGTCGTCAGGGTGATCCCGGCGAATCAAAGTTCTTTATCTCGCTGGAAGACGATCTGATGAGGCTGTTCGGTTCCGACCGCATGATTACTATGTTTAACGCGCTTGGCATCCCGGAAGGGCAGGAGATTGAGCACAGCGCGCTGACTAAGGCGATTGAGACGGCGCAGAAGAAAATAGAGAACAACAACTTCGGTATCAGAAAGAGCCTGCTTGAGTACGATCAGGTGATGAACGAACAGAGAGAGATCATATATGAAGAGAGACGCCGCGTCCTGGACGGCGAGAGCATGAGGGACGCGATCTACAAGATGATCACGGATATCGTTGAAAACTGCGTGGATATCTGCATCGGTGACGACTCCGATTTTGAGGACTGGGATTACAATGAGTTGAATACCCTGCTGATTCCCACGGTGCCGTTAAAGCCGGTGGATGCGTCGAGGGTGTTGAAGCCCAAGAAAAACAGTCTCAAACAGCAGCTAAAGGAGGAGGCTGTGAAGCTCTACGAGAGCAAGGAGGCGGAGTTCCCGGAGCCCGAGGCGATCCGCGAGATCGAGCGCGTGATCCTGCTCAAGGTGATAGACAGAAAGTGGATGGACCACATCGACGACATGGACCAGCTCCGTCAGGGCGCTGGCTTACAGGCTTACGGACAGAAGGACCCGCTGGTGGAGTACAAGCTGAACGGTTACGAGATGTTTGACGAGATGACGCAGAACATCAAGGAAGAGACCGTGCGTCTGCTCTTCCGTGTGCGCATCGAGCAGAAGGTGGAGAGAGAACAGGTAGCCAAGGTAACCGGCACCAACAAGGACGACACCCTGCAGAAAGGCCCCGTGAAGCGTGCGGAGGCGAAGGTTTATCCCAACGATCCGTGCCCTTGCGGGAGCGGGAAGAAGTATAAGCAGTGCTGCGGGAGGAAATAAGATTAAAAGCGGACTGTCTTTAAAAAATTTATTGATTTTAAAGTAGGAACTGCAAAGATGTATTTAAAACAGTAAGAAAGAAGGTGACGTTAAGTGGTAGAATTAGACAATATGAAATCGGAGCTTTTAGCATACGAAAGTCCCTTAGCGGAAGTGAGGGATTCACTTTAACTTAGCAGATAAGGTAAAGCGGATCGAAGAGCTTGACATGGAAATGCAGGCGCCGGACTTCTGGGACGACCCGGAGAAATCCAATCAGAAGATGCGGGAGTCCAAGGGGCTTAAGGATATCGTGGAGACGATGGACGGTCTTTCCAGCCAGTACAATGACATTCTGGAACTGATCGAGCTGGGCTATGAGGACAACGATCCGGCGATCATTCCCGATATTGAGGAGGAGCTTGGCTCCTTTAAGGAGACGTTTGAGAATATCAGAATCAGCACGCTTCTTTCGGGCGAATATGACAAAAACAATGCGATCCTTAAGTTAAATGCCGGGGCGGGCGGCACGGAGAGCTGCGATTGGTGCAGTATGCTCTACCGCATGTATACGCGTTGGGCGGAGCGCAAGGGCTATTCGCTGGAAGTGATTGACTATCTGGATGGCGACGAGGCGGGCATCAAGTCTGTGACCTTCCAGATCAACGGGGAAAATGCCTACGGCTATCTGAAATCGGAGAAGGGCGTGCACAGGCTTGTGCGGATTTCCCCTTTTAACGCGCAGGGAAAGAGGCAGACTTCCTTTGTGTCCCTCGACGTGATGCCGGACATTGAGGAGGACGTGGATGTGGAAGTGAAGGACGAGGATATCCGTATCGACACTTACCGAAGCAGCGGCGCGGGCGGTCAGCACATCAACAAGACGTCCTCGGCGATCCGCATCACCCATTTCCCGACGGGTATCGTGGTGACCTGCCAGAACGAGCGCAGCCAGTTCCAGAACAAGGACAAGGCGATGCAGATGCTGAAGGCAAAGCTCTATATGTTAAAGCAGGAGGAGAACGCGGAAAAGCTGTCGGATATCCGCGGCGATGTGAAGGAAATCGGCTGGGGCAACCAGATCCGCTCCTATGTGATGCAGCCTTACACCATGGTGAAAGACCATCGGACCAACGAGGAGTCCGGCAATGTGGACGCGGTGATGGACGGAGCGATCGATCCGTTTATCAATGCGTATTTGAAGTGGATTAACAGCTAAATATTTTTAGGCAGATACGGTTAGCGGAGCCGACCCTTGTGAGATATCGTCAGGGGTCGGCTTTTTCAAATGTTTTCTGATTGGAAATAGAAAAAAACATGTGCAAAATATCTGATAATGAAATAGTATCTATATCCCCAATAATCAAAGCATACAACATACTCGTTGGAATTGCACGTATCATATAGTGTTTATTCCAAAATATTCCAAAATATCGTAGAAAAATTATGTATGGAGAAAATGGAGACTGCCTAAACAGCAGCCTCCGCATTATTTCTGATCAGATCCAGAAAGAACTCCGCCTCGGTCGCCGCCATATAGGGGATAACCCATAACAGCGCGAGTCCCCATGACAACAGCCCGAGAAGCATGAGTGGAAGAAAGCTCACATACAGATAGAAGAGCCGACCCTTGTGGTGAACCATGAGACGTCGGCTTTTTTGCAGCAGCTCTTTTGCCGTGTACTGCGGAAAATCGTGGAGCAGGAAATAAGTCTGGGCATAAAAGAGACTCAGCATGACGGAAACCGTCCCCGACAGAATCAGGGAGAGTGCATAGGGCAGCATGAGACTCATCATTTTATCCAGATGATTGACATTTGCCAGCATCATATAATTCAAAATAATCTGGGGCAGGCTCGACAGATAGGTAATCAGCGTGATCCATGCCTGTATGGTGATTGCCTTGTCAGGGCAGAGCTGGAAACCGTAAAACAGGTCGCCCACGGAAACTGGGCGTCCGCAGATCAGTTTCAGGTAAAGGTAGGCGCTGCCTGAGGAAAACAGTCCGGTCAGAACGGAAACCAGAAACATTATCGCGTAATAGATAATCGTGCCAGGGATCGTGGAGAGATCCACGAGCAGCCCTACGGTGAGAGAGACAGTGCCTGTAATTGCGCCTACGATCATAAAAGCGCCGATTGTTGTGCCGTAATGTCCGAGCAGATGTTCTCTGGCGCTGGCTTTCAGTTCTGCGGAAGATTTAAATTGGTTCATACTAATATTATGTCAACCTTTCTTGGGCATTCAACAGTACCCGTAGTTTACACCGCCTCATCATAGTTCATGCCGCGGTATTTATTGACTGCGTCGGAGGACTTCATATCCTTCTGATAAGGATTATCCTCATTGCGGTATTTGATCTGGGTGGCTGTAGTGCCGCCGGATACATAGGTGCGACCACATTCCGGGCAGACCGCCGTGTGGATGGACACGTTGCATGCGACTACCTTGCCGTTGTTTTTTTCGGCTTTCTGGTAAGCGTTGCTCACATGCTCTTGCTCGTGGCTTCTGACTCTCGCCGCCGCTGATTTCGGATCAATATGTGCCGCCGCTTTGAAGGAGACGTCGCCCTCGTCGGAACCGTCCTTGTATTTGCGGTTCTTGCATGTCTCGCATTCTGCGGGGGATGATTTCTTCCCCGCCTGTTTTTCGGTAGATTCACCGGGGTTGCGGATGATGACGCGACCGTCTTCGGACTCCTGCGCGACGCCAGGCATACCCTGTGCAGCTGTCTGCCCTGCATCGGAAGAATGACCGCGCCCTGCCGCGCCGGCTCCGTCATGCCGCTCCTGTCTGGAAGAGGCGGCGCCTGCGGGCTGTTCCTGCGCGGAAGAGGCAGCAGCAGAAGGTTCGATATACGTGTTATACGCGCCATAAGGATTGTAATAGGAAGCTCCCATAATCGGAGAAATCGTCATAACGTTACCCTGCCTTTCTGGTTACATGATATTTTTGGTTCGTATTTGAAAGCTTGGTCCGGCCGTTTCCTTATTATGTTATAATTATATAGCGGTTAGTCCTGATCCAACCCGTCCCACATATCGTAAATTTCTTCCATCATCTCATAGTAGGAGACGCCGTACTGCTCCTCGCAGACCTTATTGACTTCATCAGTCAGTTCCGGGGAGAGCTTGGGAAGTGAAAACACCAGCCATACGGCAAAGACGCAGAATGCCACGTCCAGCGCCAGCCCGGTAATACAGCAGATCATGCCCGCTTTTGCCTTGCCGACCATTTTTCTGGCGCCGCCTTTGGAGAGGATTGCCAGAATAATGCCGACGCCGCCCAGAAGAAACGGCATGGACAGCCGCAGCAGCAAAAGGCTTCCGAGTGTGATAATACCCAGAATCATAGAGGCGGTAGCCATATGGTCGCCCCTGCTCTTCGTGGGGGCAGGCGGTAAAGGCGCGCCGTAGGGATTGTAAGGGTTATTGCCGTTGTATGGGTTGTTGTTATACGGATTGTTATTGTAAGGATTGTAACCGCCGCCGGGTCCGCCCTGCGGATTGTTTGGTCCATAGTCCATCGTGTATGCCTCATTTTCGTTATTAGTATTTGTGACGGGGAATGCGAAGCATTCTCTGAATTGTCGCTGCAGGGCAGCAATTTTTTATAGTTTAGCATATTTTTACGAAAAAAACCATAGCTTCGCATGTGCGGACAGCTTTTTCTTTCATTTTTTCTTATTTAGGTATGCATTTCCTGTGGCGGATTTCGAATTTATCCTGTATAATAAAAACGTTAGGCAAAAGAATGCATGTATACTTTACTGCGATGAAGTGATAAAGAAGAGGGTATTATGGACATTATTTTAAAATTAAAAGAAGAGTTACAGGTAGAAAAATGGCAGGTGGAAGCGGCGGTCTCCCTGATTGACGAGGGGAACACGATTCCCTTTATCGCCCGCTACAGGAAGGAGATGACAGGCTCCTTAAACGATGAGGTTTTAAGAGATCTCCACGAGCGGCTCACCTATCTGCGGAATCTGGAGGAGAAGAAGGCGCAGGTTCTTGGCAGCATCGAGGAGCAGGGCAAGCTGACCGACGAACTGCGGGAGCGCATTGAGGCGGCGCAGACCATGGTGGTGGTGGAGGATCTTTACCGTCCTTACCGCCCGAAGAGAAAGACACGCGCGGGTGTGGCGAAGGAGAAGGGACTGGAGCCCCTTGCGGAATTTATTCTCGCGCAGGAGACGACGGCGCCGATCGAGGAGGAAGCGGCGAAGTACATCCACGAGGATGAAGATGCTGCGAAAGCTGTAAAGTCAGCGGAGGAGGCTCTGCAGGGAGCGAAAGATATTATCGCCGAGCGCATCTCTGACGAGGCGGATTACCGCATCTATATCCGCGATGTCACCATGAAGGAAGGAAAGCTTGTAACCGCAGCCAGGGATGAAAAGGCGGAGAGCGTTTATGAGATGTATTACCAGTATGAGGAACCCCTCGGCAAAGTGGCGGGGCACCGGGTTCTCGCGATCAACCGGGGTGAGAATGAAAAGTTCCTGACAGTGAGGATCGAGGCGCCCGAGGAGCGGATTCTGCAGTTTCTGCGCACCAAAACCATTATAAATGACAATCATGTCACATCTCCGATTCTGGAGGAAGTAATCGCTGACAGTTATGACAGGCTGATCGCTCCGGCAATTGAGCGAGAGATCAGAAACGACCTCACCGAGAAGGCGGAGGACGGCGCGATTTCCGTATTTGGAAAAAATCTGGAGCAGCTTTTATTGCAGCCGCCCATCAAGGGTAAAGTCGTGCTTGGCTGGGATCCGGCTTTCCGTACGGGCTGTAAGCTGGCGGTTGTGGATGAGACGGGAAAAGTGCTGGACACGAAGGTAATTTATCCGACCGCGCCCCAGAATAAGGTGGAACAGGCGAAGGCGGAGCTGAAAAAGCTGATCAAAAAGTACAACGTATCTCTGATTTCCGTCGGGAACGGGACGGCGTCCAGAGAGTCTGAGCAGGTGATTGTGGAGCTGATTAAAGAGCTGGACGTGCCGGTGCAGTATGTGATTGTGAATGAGGCGGGAGCATCTGTCTATTCCGCCAGCAAGCTTGCCACGGAGGAGTTCCCGGAGTTTGACGTGGGCCAGAGAAGCGCAGCTTCCATCGCGAGAAGACTGCAGGATCCTCTGGCAGAGCTGGTAAAAATTGATCCCAAGTCCATCGGTGTTGGGCAGTATCAGCATGACATGAACCAGAAGAAGCTGAGCGAAGCTCTTGGCGGTGTCGTGGAGGACAGCGTGAACCGGGTCGGCGTGGATCTGAATACCGCATCCGCATCCCTGCTTGAGTATGTCTCCGGCGTGACCAAGGTGATTGCCAGAAATATCGTGGAATACCGGGAAACAAACGGCCGCTTTTCCAACAGAAAGCAGCTTCTCAAGGTGGCCAAGCTGGGGCCGAAGGCGTTTGAACAGTGCGCCGGTTTTATGCGCATCGCGGACGGCGATAACCCGTTAGATGCCACAAGCGTCCACCCGGAATCTTACGAGGCGGCACGGAAGCTGATGGAGAAGCTCGGGCTTACGATGGAAGACGTGAAGGAGGCCCAGAAGAAGGCGGCGGTGAAGAAACCGGCTCCCGTGAAGGAGAAGAAGCCCCGTCCGAAAAAGCCGGTGATCCGCAACACGGACACGGCCATGGGGAAAGCCCTGGCGGCGGCGCTTGGCGGCGTGGATATGGCGGCGGAGGAAAATGACACGAGTGTCGAAAACTCCGGCTCCGGCAGTTCCGGACAGACCGCGGTCAGCAATCTGGCAAAGCGGGTCAAGGATAAGAAGAAGCTGGCCGAGGAGCTTGGAATCGGAGAGATTACGCTGATTGATATTCTGACCGAGCTGGAAAAACCGGCCCGCGATCCCAGAGACGACATGCCTGCGCCGATCCTTAGAAGCGACGTATTAGATATGAAGGATTTGAAGCCCGGCATGATCTTAAAGGGAACGGTCAGAAATGTGATCGACTTCGGTGTCTTCGTGGATATCGGCGTACATCAGGACGGACTGGTACATATCTCGCAGATTACGGACCGCTACATCAAACATCCGCTGGAGGCGGTCAGCGTGGGGGATATTGTGGATGTGCAGGTGCTCACGGTGGATGTGCCGAAGAAGCGTATCGGACTTACCATGAAGATCAAAAGACAGTAGAAAAGGAGTTTAGTCATGCTTAAGTACATTGTGAAGAGAATTTTGCTGGCGGTCGTGACGATCTGGGCGGTTGCCACACTCACCTTTTTTCTGATGAACCTGGTGCCCGGCGGCCCGTTTTTGTCGGAGAAGGCGATCAGCCCCCAGGCGCAGGCGGCGCTGGAGGCGAAGTACGGACTGGATAAGCCCATGTCACAGCGCTATGTGAACTATATGACCGGGGCGCTTCACGGGGATTTCGGGGACAGCCTGAAACAGAGAGGCCGTACCGTCATGTCCATCATTTCCATGAAATTTCCCGTGTCTGCGAGAGTCGGCGGGATATCCGTTCTCGTGGCGCTGATTCTGGGAATACCCCTTGGCAGTATCGCCGCCTTGAAGCGGGGAAAGCCGGCGGACAGTGTGATCAGCGTGATTGCGACATGTGGCATCGCGGTGCCCAGTTTCGTGATCTGTACGCTGCTCATGTATTTCCTCGGCGTGAAGCTGGGGCTTCTGCCCACGATGGGTCTGGAGAGCGCAAAGCACTATGTGATGCCGGTGATTGCCCTGTCCTTCTACCCAACAGCTTATATTATGCGGCTGATGCGCTCCTCCATGCTGGACGTGCTGGGACAGGACTATATGCGTACAGCCAAGGCAAAAGGACTGGCGGGAGGAAAGATACTCTTCAAGCACGCGCTTAGAAACGCGATTCTGCCGGTAGTAACCTATGTGGGTCCCATGCTTGCGTACACCATCACGGGAAGCTTCGTGGTGGAAAAGATCTTTGTCATTCCGGGACTTGGCGGAGAGTTTATCAAGGCGATCAACGGACGCGATTACACGCTGATTATGGGAACGACGATCTTCCTGGCGACCCTTGTTATCGTGATGAACGTGGTTGTGGATATCATTTACAAACTGGTTGATCCGAGAATCAAACTCAAGTAACAGGTATAGTAGAAATTTTATAGAAAGGTACGCGAAACATGAAAGAAAATCCCTTAAGTTTTCAGTTAAAACTCAAGCCGGAAGATTTTCTGCCGGCTACGGAGGAAGAAAAACAGAGTCAGGTCATCATGCGTGAGAGCGTGAGTTTCTGGAAGGACGGTATGCGCCGGCTTCGGAAAAATAAGGTGGCGATGGTCTCGCTGGTTGTGATTATTGTGGTAATGATATTTTCCTTTATCGTTCCCGCTTTTTATCCGTACACATACAAGGAGCAGATCAAGGGGGCGAACAGCCTTGCTCCGATGGAGTATTCGGCGGAGGAACAGGCGCGGATCGACGCGGGCGAGAAAGTCTTCCCTCATGTTTTCGGCACGGACAAGATGGGGCGTGACTATGCCATCCGCGTGATGATGGGCAGCCGCATTTCCCTGCTTGTGGGTCTTGTCGCGACGTGTATTATCCTGATCATCGGTTCCGCTTACGGTTCCATTGCCGCTTTTTTCGGCGGCTGGGTGGATCTGGTGATGATGCGTATTGTGGATATCATTTATACGATTCCGGATATCCTTCTCATCGTTCTTTTGTCTATGTCTTTGAAGGCGCCGCTTGCCAATCTGGCTGCCAAGCCGGGTTTTCACTGGCTCAATGTCGTGGGTGAGAATCTGATCAGTATCTTCGTGGTGTTTGCCCTGCTCTACTGGGTGGGCATGGCGAGAATGGTCAGAAGTCAGGTGCTCATGTTAAAAGAGAGCGAGTATGTCACGGCGGCCAGAGCTTTAGGCGTCGGAAACGGCAGGATCATCAAGAAGCACCTGCTGACCAACTGTATCGGCACCTTGATCGTGACGACGACTTTGCAGATTCCGTCCTCCATCTTTACGGAGAGTTTCCTGAGCTTCTTAGGCTTGGGCGTTGCGGTACCGCTGCCCTCTCTGGGAAGCCTCGCAAGCGACGCGCTAAACGGCATTAACACATATCCGTATTTACTGTTTATTCCGGCGCTGCTGATCAGTCTGATAATCTTAAGCTTTAACCTGCTCGGGGACGGCCTCAGAGACGCCTTTGACCCGAAGCTGAAAAACTAACGTGCGAAATGCGAAAAGTACTTCTAAAGACGTCTCGCCATAGGACGGAGACCGAAGTCAGCAAGCTGACTTGGAAGTACTAAGTTTCGCATAAGAGAATGCCAAAATGCGGCATTCTCCGCAGAGATTTTGAAAGGAGAATACTTATTTGAAATGGGAGAATATCTGGTAGATGTCAAAAATGAGCGGCTTTCTTTCTTCACGCCCGCCGGAGAGGTTAAGGCGTTAAACGATGTCTCCATCCGTCTGAAGGAGGGAGAGGTCTTAGGAATCGTAGGAGAGAGCGGTTCCGGCAAGTCGGTGACGGCGTACAGTCTCATGGGGCTTACCGCCCATCCGGGGAAACTGCTTGGCGGCGAACTGCACTTTAACGGGCATCAGGTAGAGAAGATGACCGAGAAAGAAATACGAAAATTTCGTGGGAATGAGATTTCTATTATCTTTCAGGATCCGATGACCAGCTTAAACCCGGTCTATACCATCGGCAACCAGATTACCGAGGTGATCCGGCTTCACACGGACAAGACGAAGCAGCAGGCGAGGGAACGCGCCAAAGAGCTTCTGGAGCTGGTGGGCATCAATGAGCCGGACAAGCGTTTAAAGCAGTATCCGCACGAGCTTTCGGGCGGTATGCGCCAGCGTGTGATGATCGCCATCGCGCTGGCCTGTGAGCCGAAGCTTTTGATTGCGGACGAGCCGACTACGGCGCTGGACGTGACGATTCAGGCGCAGATTTTAGAACTGATGATGGAGCTTAAAGATAAGCTCGGCATGGCGATCATTATGATCACCCATGATCTGGGCGTGGTGGCAAGCATGTGCGAGCGCATCGCGGTTATGTACGCGGGCAGAATCATTGAGTACGGCACCACGGACGACATTTTCTATCATCCGAAACACGAGTACACGAAGGGACTGATCCGCTCCATTCCGAGACTGGACACGAAGGAACATGAGAGGCTGGTTCCCATCGAGGGAACGCCGGTGGATATGCTGAATCCGCCTGCGGGCTGTCCCTTTGCGCCCCGCTGTGATGCAGCCATGCATATCTGTCTGCGGGAGATGCCGCCAGTCACCACATTCGGTGACGTGCACTATACCCAGTGCTGGCTGAACCAGAAGGAAGAGATGGAGAAAGGAGCGTCCCATGAGTAAGCATTTGATTGAGGTAGAGCATCTGCGCCAGTATTTTCCGGCGGGAGGCTTTGGAAAGAATAAAAAGTTTGTCAGAGCGGTGGACGACGTCTCTTTCTATGTGGATAAGGGGGAAACGCTTGGGCTGGTGGGTGAATCCGGCTGCGGCAAGACTACCACGGGGCGCACCATGCTGCGGCTCTACGAGCCTACGGGCGGGAAATTCACTTTTGACGGGGATGTAATTTTCGATGTGGCGAACAAGCAGTATGCGAACATGCTTCCTTACAGGAAGCGGATGCAGATTGTGTTCCAGGATCCTTACGCAAGTCTTGACCCGCGCATGACGGTTGGCGATATCGTGGGGGAGGCCATCGACGTGCACAAGCTGGCCCAGAGTAAGCAGGACCGCTATGACCAGATCATACACATTCTGGAGCGTGTGGGCTTAAATTCGGAGCACGCGAACCGCTACCCTCACGAGTTTTCCGGGGGACAGAGACAGCGTGTGGGCATTGCCAGAGCGCTGGCTGTGCACCCCGAGTTCATCGTCTGTGACGAGCCTATCTCGGCTCTTGACGTGTCGATTCAGGCGCAGGTCATCAATATGTTTGAGGACTTGCAGGAGCAGATGGGGCTGACCTATCTGTTTATCGCCCACGACCTGTCGGCGGTGAAGCACATTTCCAACCGCATCGGTGTGATGTATCTGGGCAGAATGGTGGAGCTTGCGGACAGCTATGAATTGGTGGACCGCCCCCTGCATCCGTACACGAAGAGCCTGATCTCGGCGATTCCGATTGCAGATCCGAAACAGGCGAGGGAGAGCCGGCGTATCGTGCTGGAAGGAGATGTGCCAAGCCCATTAAATCCCCCCTCGGGATGTACCTTCCGTACCCGCTGCCCCTATGCGGATGAAAGGTGCGCTGCGGAGGTTCCCGCATGGAGAGAAGTGGAAAACGGTCATTTTTGCGCCTGCCACCATATTGACAAGTGCAATTAAATGTGATAAACATGTTAGTTGGAAAAGTAAATCATTTAAGAAGAGGAGGAACGATTATGAAAAAGAAAGTAATCGCGCTGATGCTGGCAGCGGCTATGGTTGTCGGTGTGACGGCCTGCGGCGGCAGTTCTGCGGAACCGGCTCCGACGCCCGGGATCGACGATGCGTCAGAAACCACAGAGGGGGGGGAGGCTCCCGCAGATGATACTGGTGCTGACAGTACTGCACCCGCAGCTTCCGGCGAAGGGAAGGTTCTGTCCGTACAGATCGGCCCGAACCCCGAGACCATCGACCCGGCGTTAAACAGCGCAGTGGATGGCGGCAACATGATCTTACACACGTTCGAGTGCCTTTTGACGGTGGATCAGGAAGGCAAGCTGGCTCCCGGCCAGGCTGAGAGCTGGGAGACTTCCGAGGATGGCCTGACATGGACCTTCCATTTAAGGGACGGTCTGAAGTGGTCTGACGGCTCCGCCCTCACGGCAAACGATTTCGTATACAGCTGGCGCAGAGTCTGCGATCCTATGGTAGCGGCTCCTTATGCAGAGACTGTTCTCGGCATGGTAGAGGGCTATGCAGATGCCATCGGCGGCAATCTGGAAGCGCTCGGTGTGGAAGCGCCCGATGATAAAACCCTTGTGGTTCATCTTACCCAGCCCTGCTCTTACTTCGGCTCTCTGGCAGCTTTCGCTACCTTAAGCCCGGTACAGCAGGCAACCATTGATGCCAACGGCGATGGCTGGGCAGTAGCGGCTGACACCTATGTTTGTAACGGCAGCTTCTATATTTCCGAGTGGGTGCCCGGTTCCTATATCATGTGTACAAAGAACCCGAATTACTGGAATGCGGATGCGATCAAGCTGGATGCGATCAAGTTCAATCTGATCGAGGATCCCAACGCTTCCTACAGCGCATACCAGACCGGCGAAGTGCTCTTCATCAAGGACGTGCCCACAGAGGAGATCCCTTCCCTGGAAGGCAACGCGGAGTTCCATGTGGAGCCGATTATCGGTACCTACTATCTGAGCTTAAATACGGAGAGAGAGCCCTTCAACGATCCCAAGGTGCGTAAGGCGCTGAGCCTTGCCATCGACCGTGAGTATGTGGCAAATACGCTGATGCAGGGTACCTATTCTCCTGCAAGCAATTTCATGGGTCCCGGCTGGATTGATACGGACGGTTCTCAGTTTATTGACAACGCAAACGGCGGCAAGCCTTATATCGACACGGCAAACCACGAGGCGAACGTGGAGGAGGCGAAGCAGCTTCTGGCGGACGCAGGTTACCCGGACGGCGCAGGTTTCCCTTCCATCACTTACTCCACCAACGATGCAGGCTACCACAAGGTAGTGGCTGAGTATTTACAGCAGGCATGGGCAGAGATCGGTGTTGAGCTTCAGGTAGATATCGTTGAGTGGGCAAGCTTCACTCCCATGAGACGTAACGGTGATTACGATGCTTCCCGTAACGGCTGGGTAGGCGACTACAGCGATCCTTCCAACATGCTGGATCTGCTCTACTCCAGTAACGGTAACAACGACGGCAAGTTCAACAATGCGGAGTACGATGCGGCTATGGATACTTCCAGAACCACACTGGACGCTGCAGAGCGTTCCGCAGCCCTTCACAAGGCTGAGGACATCCTTATGAATGAGGCTGCCTGCGTTCCCGTTGCTTACTACAACGACTTCTGGTTACAGAGCAGCAAGATTACCGGCATGTGGCATTCCGCATACGGCTACTGGTACTTCATGTACGCGGATATTGCTGAATAACAGATCGAACAAGTTCGACCGTGAGCAAGCTCGATTTATATTAAAAAGTCAAGGAGTAAAGCCCT
The DNA here is from genome assembly GCA_003611805.1 of bacterium 1xD42-87. Taxonomy (GTDB): domain Bacteria; phylum Bacillota; class Clostridia; order Lachnospirales; family Lachnospiraceae; genus UBA3282. The sequence goes on from RAYM01000017.1 coordinate 146,440, forward strand.
GTGTATTTAAAGGGGCTTTACTCTTTTTTTCATTGTCGGGATAGCGGTGCATGGATAATTGAATGGACTTTGCATTTTAGCTATGATATACTTGCGTTATAACAGTATAAATCACAGAAAGAAAGCAGGTGACAGTATGACAGATAAACAGTTACGATACATTAACAGATTAACGGTTTTTGTCAGAAAGCTGTTAAAACTTGTGCCGCAGGAAAAAAGAGAAGAATTGGAAAACGAATTCGACAGCATTCTTCTTGAAGTCACGGACTCTAATGAAAGAAACGACTGAGTAATAGTAATGTAAGCCATATGAAAAGGTAGGTGATTATATGCCAAACAATGCGGAAATTGCTAAGACCACGATAGAAGATTTTAGAGAGATACAGGATTATATGTTGTTGGCGAAAAAGGAAAACGCAACGGAGACATATGCGAAATTGAAAAAGAAATACATTTCCTTGAAAGCATTATTGAATGTTTTAGGCGTAAACCTCACAGATATTGATGAGATCAAAGAGTAAAAATACGACTTGATTTTCGTGCATTTCCATGGTATTCTAGTACACGTAAACAAAATAAGAGAAAAGTTCTTCGGGGCAGGGTGCAATTCCCTACCGGCGGTGACAGTCCGCGACCCGTTGTTTTCCAAGCGTTTACCCGCGCGAGGACAGGACGGCTGACTTGGTGAAATTCCAGGACCGACAGTATAGTCTGGATGAGAGAAGAAAGATAAAATGACAATAATGTCATGTTTATCAGACGAGAGCCTGCGCTGCGTTTGCGGCAGAGCGGCTGCTTAGCGAGATTTATCCCCGGAGCTTTGGCTTCGGGGTTTTTTGCGCGAATAGGCAGACACAGACCCGTACAGGCAGAGTCAGAAGAACTTTCCCCTACATTTCATTTTAAGGAGGAAAAGAAAAATGGGTAACGGATTATTACAGAGTATTGCGGACAACGTGATTTTTGTCCTTGTCTGCGTGGGTGTGGCGGCAGCGCTGTTTCTGATTGCCTATGGCACGGAAAAGACGGTGCAGAAGAAAAACGGGGTGACGGAGCGCATCCTCAGCACGAGAAAGATCACCATGATCGGACTGTTCTCAGCATTGGCGGTGATTCTACATATGCTGGATTTCCCGGTTCCGTTTCTGGCACCCGGGTTCTACCAGCTGGATTTCTCCGAGATTCCCGCGCTGGTGGGAGCCTTCGCCTTCGGTCCCGTGGCAGGCGTGATGATTGAGTTCTGCAAGATTCTCTTAAAGCTGGTAATTAAAGGAACGAGCACAGCCTTTGTGGGAGATCTGGCAAATTTTGTAATCGGCTGCAGTCTTGTTCTGCCGGCGTCAATCATGTACATGTTTAAGAAAACCAAGAAGAGAGCCGCTGCAGCCTGTGTGGCAGGTTCCGTGATTATGACGGTATTCGGGTCGGCGTTCAACGGCATCTACCTGCTCCCAGCCTTTTCCAAGCTGTTCGGGATGCCTCTGGAGGCGATTATCGCGGCGGGCGCGGAGATCAACGGCAATATTCATAACATAACGAGTTTCGTGATCTTTGCGGTGGCGCCCATGAATATTGTAAAGAGTGTGGCAGCGTCGGGAGTTACCATGCTGATCTATAAACCTTTGAGCCCGATCCTGAAAAATGCCAGTCCTGTCATGGAGAGACGGGCGGGCGAGATTTCCAATTCGGGAAACGCGTGATGTATAAACGGTGAAAAAGGGGTTAATATACTATTCGAGAGAGAAAATACTACTTTTCCGCGGGGAAGTAGTATTTTCTTTTTTGTAAGGTTCCTGTAAGATTTTTGTAAGATTCCTATTGTAAAATAGTGAAAAGATGGCAGGGAGCGCAGCGCGACAAATTGGCAGAGGATTTTAAGAATGATTTAAGATTTTGCTGTGCTTCTTTTAAGAAAGCGATGCTAAGATAGAAAATGTGAAAAAAGTGAATCAAAAGGCAGCTCTGTTTCGTTATAACATAGAGAAACTTGTACAGCTTAGCATATACATAATATGGAAGGAAAGAAAGGAACGTAGTATCATGGGGACATTGGTGGAAATCCGGGATATCTGCAAGGTCTACAATCCCGGGGAAAATGAAGTGAAGGCGCTGGATCATGTGAGCCTGACCATCGGGGAAGGCGAGTTCGTGGCGATTATCGGGCATTCCGGCTCGGGGAAGTCCACGCTGATGAACATGCTTGGATGTCTGGATGTGCCCACAAGCGGCAGTTATTTCCTGCACGGGCATGATGTGGGCAGCATGTCGGACGACGAGCTTTCGGACATCCGCAATCAGGAGATCGGCTTTGTCTTTCAGGGATTTAACCTGATTCCCAGCCTGACGGCGGTGGAGAACGTGGAACTGCCATTGATTTACCGGGGCGTTGGAAAGAAAGAGCGGCTGGAGCTGTCGGAGAAAGCACTCGACAAGGTGGGACTGGCAAAACGAAAGACTCACAAGCCGTCCGAGATGTCCGGAGGGCAGCAGCAGAGGGTGGCGATCGCCAGAGCGATTGCGCAGGCGCCGCCCATCATTCTGGCGGACGAACCGACGGGAAACTTAGATTCCGGATCCACGAGGGAGATCATGGATATTTTGCGCGGACTGCACGAGGAGGGCAGGACAGTGATCCTGATCACCCATGACGACGAGATTGCGGCGCGGGCGAAACGCGTCATAAAGATTATGGACGGAAAAATAGAGGAGGATTATGAAAATGTTTCGGAAGGCTAAGAATAAGGCGGAAAATGCGGCTGAAAATACAGAAATGATGCCGAAAAAGGAGAAGACTCCCATGGACAGGGAAAAGAAGAAAAAGATTCGACGCCGGGTGATCGCGGGCGTGCTGTCGGTTCTCGTTGTGGCTTTTTTTGTAAGAAATTCCCTGATGGCAAAGAACATGGCTCCGATGGTAACTACCGTGGCGGTCACGAAGGGAGATGTGGAGCAGATCCTGAGCACCGGCGGCACGGTGAAGAGCGATGAGACGAGGACTTACTTCGCGCCCCTGTCCGTGGAAGTGGGCGAAGTGATGGTGAGCACCGGCGATACGGTGAAAAAGGGCGAAGTGATGCTCACATTTGACGAGAAGGCTCTGGCCGAGGAAAAACAGGCGGCGGAGTATAAGATGGCTTCCAACGAGGGCGGATATGAGAGCTCCGTACATAAAAATAATGAGTATGTGGCGGACCTGTCTGAGGCAAACCGCAATCTTCCCGTGCTGGAACAGCAGATCGCGGATAACGAAAAGCTGCTGGATGAGTTGAACAAAAAGATAGAGGAGAAGAAGGCAGGTTGGAATTACAACGGCACGAATCTGAATGTCTCCGTTATGGAGTGGCAGAGTATCATCGCCCAGGATGAGGAGGCGCTGGCAGATATCAGTGAGAGAGAGGCGAGAGGAGAGCTGAGTGATTACAGCGAAGATGAGATCAAAGAGATGCGCAATGAGGCGGAGATCAAACTCGCAAACGACAGGGAGACTCTTCTGAACCTTCAGATTCAGACCCAGTACAACGGCTATGAGGAAGGGTATAATAAGGAAGTCAGGGATCTGCAGCGGCAGGCGAAGGATGTGGAAGAACTGATCGCTTCTTACAAGGAGTACCAGGCGGAGATGAAGTCCCAGAAAGCTTCTTCCGAGAGCGGCGTTCTGGATGCGGGCGGCAAGGCGAAGCTGGAGGCGGATACGGCGCTTGAGACGCTGACCAATCAGGGAAAGCTGGACGCCATTGCCGAGGTGGAAAACGGGCTGAAAGCCGATTTCGGCGGTGTGGTCACAGAGCTTGAGGCGGTTGCCGGACAGCCGCCCACGGAGAGCGGAAAGCTGGTGACCATAGAGAGCACGGAGAAAGTGTATGTGAGACTGAGTGTCTCCAAGTATGATCTGGAAAAGATTGCCGAAGGACAGAAGGCGGATATCGATATCGCGGGAAAGACCTACGAGGGCACGGTGAGCAAGATTGACGGCATGGCGACCCAGAATAACAGCGGCGCCATGGTGGTAGGTGTGGATGTCAATATCGACAATCCGGATGAGAATATCTTTCTGGGCGTGGAGGCAAAGGTCTATGTCCACATGGCGAAGGCGGAGGGGGTAATTACGGTACCTCTCGAGGTGATCAACAGCGACCGTGACGGTGACTTCGTGTATGTGGAGGAGAACGGCGTGGTGGCGAAGAAGCGCATTACAACGGGTATCGCGTCTGACAGCGTCAGCGAGGTGAAGGAGGGACTTGCGGAAGGCGAAAGCGTAATTATGGCGAACGGCATGGAATTTGAGGACGGCACGGCGGTCACGGCGATGCCGATGCCATAGCGCAAAAAGAAGTTCTAAGGACGTCCCGCCACAGGACAGGGACAAAGTCAGCAAAGATGGCTTGGAAGTTCTATGCTTTGCGCGGGAAAATGCCGGAAAACGGCATTCTCCGAACGACTAGAAAAAGATAGGGGACAAAATGGGACAGATATGGGAATACATAAAAATCGCCTTGATGAATATTAAGACGAATAAAGGGCGCTCCGCCCTCACCATGCTGGGTATTATCATCGGTATCGCTTCCGTCATTATGATTATCTCTATTGGTAACGGAGTGCGAAGCTCTGTCAACGAGGAGCTGGAAAACATGGGAGGCGGTCTGATTGCCATTTACACCAATGATAATGAGGAAGGCAACGACGTGAAGTTTACGGAGGAAGACTTTGCGCTGATCAAGGAAAAGGTGGAGCATGTGAAAGGTGCAACGGCGCAGTATGGCTACTATGGCGCAACAGCAAGAGGACGAAAGGGCGCTGACTTTATGGCGATTCTTAACGGTGGAAATACGGCGCTGCAGTATGCAATTGGCAACGAGCCGATTGTCAGGGGCAGATATTTTTCCCAGAGTGAGTGCGATGCGGCAAGCATGGTCTGCGTCATCACGGAGAGCGCAGCCAGATCCCTGTTTGGTACCACGGATGTGGTGGGCATGAGCTTCGAGCTTACCCTCTGGGATGTGAGTCAGGATCTGCGGATCGTGGGTATCAGACAGGATACGCCGGCAGGTCTTATTTCCGCTATGAGCGGCAGTGGTTATTTGCAGGTGGAGATGCCGCTATCAGCCATGGCATCCGGCTATGGGCTGTGGATCGGCGAATTCAGCCAGCTCTATGTGGTGGCGGAGAGCTCAGAATATGTGACGCAGGTGGCGGCAGACACCATCAATCTTCTGGAAAATCGCTATAACGTGCGGGGAGAAAACAAGATTATGATGGAGAGCTTTGCGGATTATTCGGCTCAGTATGATCAGATCCTCAGTATGCTCACGCTGTTTATCTCCTTCGTGGCGGCGATTTCGCTTCTTGTTGGCGGTATTGGCGTTATGAATATTATGCTTGTGTCTGTGACGGAGCGGACGCGGGAGATCGGTATCCGCAAGTCGCTTGGGGCGAGAACAAAGTCGATACTCTTACAGTTTTTGGCAGAGGCTGGTATTATTACCCTGATCGGCGGTCTGATTGGTATTTTACTTGGTGCGCTCGGTGCAAGGGCGGTCTGCGGCGCCATGGGTTTTGCGGCGCAGATCAATGTATCCACGGTGATTATCGCGGCGGCATTTTCCTCGGGCGTCGGTATCTTCTTCGGCATTTACCCGGCGAGGAAGGCGGCGAAGTTAAGCCCGATTGAGGCGCTGCGGCATGAGTAAAGGGGCGGGAGTAATTTATCTTATTATAAAAATGAAGGAGAATGGGATAGTTCCATTCTCTTTTTTTAGTATTATGGTATAGTATTTATGTAATTGAAGCGGTTGGACAGCGATAAGGCAGTATTAAAAAGTCCGTTTTATTGTACACATGAGATGCTATTATGGGATTTGAGGATGGCGAAAAGATAAATTGCCGCCTTTGAAACAAACAAGACATGTTGCGACAATCGCTGGGATCATGGAAAACAGAGCACGAAGGGCGTTTGAAGAAAAATGACATTCGAGAAATACATAGACGAAAGTATTAGGAGCAAATTTGAATTTCATAATTATGGACATGCGTTGGAAATGAATCACCTATTCCTAAAAAATTCGATGATGTTTTATACCCTTATGGCTGGAGAGAAATACGGATCAGCGGCGATTTGACAGTGAAAAAGTATCCAAGGCAGAGCGTTCAGAGAAGAGGAAGGTTTGCAGATATTCCCTATGAGACAGAGATGATAGAGGGCTATATTGATGGGCATAATATTGACTTTCTGAAAAACAGGGTGGCTTTTGATTTAGAGTGGAACAGTAAGGATCAGACATTTGATCGGGATTTGCTGGCAATGCGGACTTATTTTGACTGCGGATTAATTGATGTAGGGGTTATCGTAACAAGAAGCGAAGAACTGAATGATATTTTTAGAAAAGAAAAAGATAACATGGGAAATTCTTTAATAAGAAAATATGGTGCCAGTACTACTTGGATTGGAAAATTAATTTATAGACTTGATTCACGCCGCAATGGCGGGTGCCCGATCTTGGCGATAGGAATCAGAAAGGAATGTGTGGAAGGATATGACTGACTTAGAGAATACGATAGAAGGATTACAGCAGTTCACCAAAGGTAAAAAATAAAATGGCATAATGCCCAAATATTAGTTATCTGTTTTGGTAAACATTGTTATCTTAAATGGTGATGAATGGTAATTTGCAACAATAAAATCAAGAATTGAAATTTTTTGTGATAATTTCACAATAAAACAGGCTGTATATGACCCTGATCTGAGGGCTTACAGCCTGTCTGTTTTGTGTATTTTTACTAAAGCCTAATTTTGGCGTACAGGAAATAAAGGTACTTTGTGTACCATTCCGTCACCCCCAACCCCCTTGCCCGCACATAAGCGGCTTGAGGGACACCCGCTAAGTGCCCCTCCCAAGGGGGCTGTTATACAACTGCTATCCCTGACTCCTTTTTGAAAAGATTACTTGAGAGACCGCCGAAAATCTTCCGGGGGTAATTGTTTATCCATGTCTCCACAGCGGATACCTGGGCAGGGGTAACATCATCAAAGTTTGTCCCCTTCGGGAAAAAGCGGCGTATCATGCGGTTTATGTTCTCGTTTGTGCCGCGCTCATAACTGCTATAAGGGTGGCAGTAGTAAACGGTTGTCCGGGGCTGTTTTGTAGATATGCTCTTTTCTATCCCTTTTGCATCCAGAAATTCCACGCCGTTATCACAAGTGATCGTTCTGAACTTTTCCCGGAATGCCTTGCTTCCGTACTTCTTCTCAAGCCGGTTAAGGGCACGGACTACCGTGCAGGATTTTTTGTTCCTGATCTTCATGATGATCTCTTCCCGGCTCATGCGTTCAGAGAGTACCAGCAGGCAGGAAAGCCCTGTGTTCTGTGCGCTGACGACCGTGTCCATTTCCCAATGTCCATAGTCTTCCCTATCAAGCACAGATTTTGGGCGTTCCTCTATGGAGCGACCTTTGCGGTTATTTAGTGAAACTGTAGACTTTTCCTCTTTCTTCTTTTTCTTCCCGGGCTTCTTATAAGGCAGATCGGCATTACTGGCATTCAAAAACAGCCCCATGTCAAGATAGTTATAGATCGTCTTAGGGCAGAGTGTTGTACTAAATCGTAGCCCTTCGTTCTCGGCGTGCCTGATCAGGGCTTCCGGGGAATACTTTTTCTCCCGGATCATAGTCTCTATGTATGCAGCAAGCTGGTAGTCTGCCCCGATCTTTAGATTGCGTCCCCGGTTAGATGTGGATTTTTCATAGACCATCTGGGCGTAGTCTGCTTTATAGACATAGTGTTCCGCCAGGAGGGAGTCGAGCTGCTTGACCGTCCCCCGTTCGATCTCTTTGTAGAGCGTGTTGTACTTGATACCGAGGACTTTTGCAATTTTTGGCTTAGTGTACTTTTCTCTTAACAGCAGCTCAATTTCATACCTTTGTCTTTCCGTGATGTAGTTTCCCATAAAATTCCCCCTTTTTCCACTGTGTCATAAAAATACCCTGTCATAAAGGGTGAAATGAACGCTGCGCGCCCTTTACAACAGGATATTTTTATGTGGCTGTTATTTTCTTTTTACTTAAGAGTCAGACTGTGATCTGAACTTGCCGCGTCTTTATGTTGTGCCGCAGACGCGCTAAAGCAGGGTATTTCCGCATGGGTACTTATTAGTCCGGACTCGTCCTAAAAACCTTGTGTTGCCTACGGTGGGCGTAGCCCTCCGGCACAGCGGTAAGATTTTAAGTCCCCCCTGAATCCCCCGAGGGGGACTTATACTTGTGGTTTTATGTTGTGGCTTACAATATCAGTTATCCAAGGCGTCCGTTTTCTGGTTCCCTGCCCTGTCCTTTCTCCGTGACCGACTCCGTATATCAGGACCCCGGATATGCTCCATGTGACTATAACATTTTCCATCCCTGAGTCAAGCACCAGAAAAATTTTTATGAACATAAAACTTTTTTATAAAAAGACATAAAAAACTTTTATATAAAATTTTTTCTTTTCCTCCGGAATGCCTGACACAGGGCTGGAAAACGTTAAAAACAGTCACGAGCATACCCGAAGTCCCGATATACGAAGCCAGTCCCGGAAGAAAGGAGCGGGGCAGAGTACCAGAAAACTACATACGGAGCTCCCCTCAGAGCCCTCTACCAAAGCCAATTTTTAAGGCTGTGAAAGCCGGAAAGGAATCAGGAATGGACGAAAAATACCTAAACATGATAGCAGATGAAATGATAAAAAATTCAACACTTGATGAAAGCCAGCTGATCGGCGCTGAATTCTTCTGGACCATGGAGTGGAAATACCCGGACATGACGATAAGGGACTGCAACAAAGTACAAAACATGATCCGGGACAAAATAATTGGCATATAGGCAAAACAGGCGGGATTGACCCGCCTATTTTCTCATGTTTTCCCCATTACTTTTCCATCTTCGCCATAACATTGATTGAGACGGAAAAAGTAATCATGCCCATTCTTGTAAATCAGGTCACAGACAGTATTTCCATACATAAGCTTACCATTGCGGTCAAACACATTAAATACAACGTTATCATCCAGCGCGTCACAGTTGCGGACAATATTCTGCCTGACAATGCCGCGGCTGGAGTCATACTTTTTCATGTCAAACAACTTCTTCTCCTCTTTTTTCTCCAGTTGCGTTGACGCAACTGGATCATCCTTACCCTTTTTTATCAGCCCATCCAAAAAATCAAAAGCCTCCTCCATGGATTTTTCTAATTTTCGAAGGCTTTTCTTATATTCACGGATCTGCTTTACCGTCATATCCGGCGTAATTTTTTTCCTGTCTTCATCTGAAAGCGGCAGCATCTCACACAGCTGGGTATAAGAGTAATCCTTCCAACGCTCAGATAAATCCATTGCACAGCCAATACTTTTACATCCGGCACTGACTTTTACATCATGGGATGCATTAAACTGCAGATACACGTTGATACATCTTGAAACCGCACCCTTATCAAGCCCAAGGTTCACATCGCAAAATTCCTCAAGCGTCAGGTACCCGAAATCCTTATAATATTCATGCATCTTAAATTCCTGCAGGTGGAACCCAAGCCGGATATAATATTTCCGAATATCCGTCAGATCAGTATACAGATATTTCAAAGAACCGTAAGCTTCAGCACGGGGATCACCATCGAAAGTAAAATCACCAAGTACCACATCAATATCAGAATCTTTTGTCATAAGACTTGCAGTCTTCATATTTTCCCTCCATTTCATATGTAATACAAAAGTTCTGCAGTATTTTTGTATTACAAAAGACGTATGCTATATAATATCATCCAAATGACCTGTCAGTCTGGCATGATCAAGCACTAAGTTTTCCAGTCTGTCCGAAAAGTGCTTACCTTCTATCTGCATGATATAAGCATAAATATCCTTGTCCATGCGGACTGATTTTTGTATTTCCCGGTTAAAATAACAAAAACCAACCCCCGGTACATGTTTCCTTTTCATGTCCTTTATCCTCCCTTATGATCAAAATGGCAGCGGCAGGGACATCAGCAGCCCCAGCAGCTTATCAAGAAGATACTTCTTAGCAAGCATGAGCACCAGCACGATCAGGATGCAGTTTACCCAGATAAGGAACATATTCAGACAGGTATCAAGCGGAAAAAACCAGTTAAGATAAACAAAAAAGGTCGTGTCCATACCGTCCATGTATTCCGGGAAAGGAGAGTCCGGGAAAAGCCCGAAAATCTTAAGCAGCAGTATCTTTATCAGATTAACCAACAATATCACCCCACATTCCTATTACCTTAAAAGTAAGATTAAACAGGCAGACCATGAATATCATTGTAAAAAACGACCTGCTAAACCGTGATAAGGGATCAAAAGGTGCCATGTCTATGATGATATACTCCTCAATGCCATAACGTTCTATGACGATCGGCAGACGGAACACGGGCGCCTCCCGCATCTCCGCAGGCTCCCTTGACCCGCCACCGCCGCCATGCTCAACATCGACAAATGAGGAACCCGGACGGGATGCACCGCCTCCACCGGGCGGATTGGGTTCCCCGTCAGTAGTCCCGCCACCGCCATGCTCCCCGGAATAAAGCGATACGCCGGACGTATCATTAAGATACAGGGCTGCTTCAGCTTCAGGCGGTGCAGGTGCGATCTTGGATAAAAAGATGTGCAGGTCGTTTGGGATGGAAAACGGAAACTTAGTCTTTACCACTTCTGAAATCTCAGAAAAGGCATCCATGACCTCACCAAGAAAAGAGTCTGATTTCTGTTCAAATTCCTGCTCGGACATGTCCGCAAGCTGCCCCTTAATATCATCCAAATCGCCAGTGATTTCAGACAAGTACTTTCTCAGCATAGAATTAAGGTCTTCCAGCTTGGCAAGAACGGCATCCAGACTTTCCTTCAATATATTCCCTCCCGTTCCTGCCGATCCGGCAGATATCTTATCAAATATCTGCGTTACTGTAGCGAGTATCTTTGAAAGCAGGGTGTTTGTACTGCTTAAATCAATGTCCACGTTCACGTCACCGCCGCCAGAACCGCCACCGCCGCCACCGCCGCCTTGATTGTTCTTGAGTTCGTCAAGTATCTGTTTCAGCAAGTCCTCAATCTCGCTTTCGTCCGTGGTGTCTGTTATCTGCCCGAGAAGCTGGTCAATCACGCCGGAGAGGTCGTCAACAGTCTGCTGTAAGTCGTCGATAGAGGTCGTTAAGTCTTCCGGGACATAGTTATAGTATTCATTCGTGTAGTAGACAGAACGCTTGCCGAGGGTGTAATTCTGGAAATCACCATAGGTATTAAATACCCTTATGCGGCGTGCATCTTTTGATATGATAAAAAGGGTATCATCCTGTGACCCACTGGCTGATATCGAATAATCCTTTGGAGAACCGATTTTAAATATTTTATGTGTAGTGCAAACAGGACAGGCATAACTATTAGCACTTTTTATATAATGATTGCCCGCTTTATCTACAAACTCACTGATTGTCTTAATAGGCGAATCATCCACGGCAAGGGTTACTGTCCATATGCAAAGGACAAATGTATCCCAGTTTTCATTCTGGTAAAATCTTACATATTCAATATTATCATGAGAATTATCAATTAAAACAGGGCTTATCCTCGTAAACCATTCCCCGAGATTCGTAGAAGACATGGTGCCACCACTACACCCAAAAAGGACAACGCCGGAAGGGCTTTCATTGAGGAGGTTTACAAGCGTGTCATAAACATTCTTATGATTAGCAAAGTTACTCATGGGAATGGAATTTAACGGGTATGTTTCTACCATGTGGTAGGGTTCGTGCTCTTTGGCGACGTTATTAAATGTATTATATACATAAGTTACAGTTTCTTTAGGAAAAGTAACTGTATTTTCATTTGCATCAAATTTGCCCTTGCTAATATATTCTTTCATAGTCTGGTCGTTTGCCATTGCTTTTGTTAAGTCATGGTCTTTAACAATAGCACCAATTTGTGACAGAATATATTCAATATAATACATAACCACACCATCGTCTTTAACGTTGATAGTGCTACTATCTGTTATAAAATCTGAATTATGGTCCGTACCGCCACTACCACCGTGGTCAGAAGCATAAGCAGAGAAGGGGCATGATACAAAAAGAAGAATAACAGACATAGAAAAAATAATAATCTTTTTAAAATACTGTTTCATATATATTCCCCCATAAAAAAGAGACGGAGTAGACCGTCTCTAAATAATAAGCGTTTTAATCTTGATACTGATTTCCTTTATTATTGTTTTTTATATGCCTTACAATTATAGCAACAACCGCTATTATCGCAATTATTGGAATAAAAAAAACAAGAAGGATAATTATAAAAGAAATCATATGTAGAGTATGCCAACCTAGCATTTTTTCACCCCCTTACAGGGAGATTATACCATTTTTTGACGGTTTTTGCAAATATTCAGTTTTCATTGAACTTAAATGCCTAATTGAAAAAATCTGTAAAAGTAACAATCTTTTCACCTGTAAGAACACCGTGCTTTATCAGATAATGACGGACGCTCGATAAAGGCTGTAGTCTGCCCCACCGCCATACCGCATGATATATCCGCAGCAGTCACAGGTCATATCCCCGGTCTGCATGTCTTCCCCCATATCGCCCCCGCATAAAGGACAGGTAACTCCGTTCATGACCGCTTCCCCCTTCTCTGTAAGAACATCCCATAATCTTTAGGGCTGATGACATCCTCCTTCTCGTGTTTGTATGCATGATAGCCTTTACGCCCGCATCTTATGTTCTTCTCTCTTGTATAGAGAGTCGAAATATCTTTACCCATATCTATCCCTTCCCTTCATACGCATTTCCTGTCATGTCCGCCCGGATTGCCTGATAGATCGTCTCCGCGTTCTTTAAAACGTTGCAGCTGTAGACCAGGTCATCATTGATGTAAACCCCGTACGTGACAGGTACAGCCGATACGGAAAGCTCCGTACAGGTATTTACCTGTGTGCTCAGCACCGTGATGGTTTCATTGGCGTCCACCAAAGCAAGCCCGTCATACTCATCCACTTTTCCCATGCCTTTTCCCTCCCTTCTCAAAAATCCTCCCGATCCAGTTAATGAAATGCAGTGATAACAAAACCGTGCTGCCTCCATGCATGCCTTCACCTACTCAAATAAAGAAAAGCGTCATAAAAACAAAAAACAGGAATAACAAGCCAAAAACCATAAAACCAAGCACTATTAATAAATAGGAACTGCGCCTCCTTTTAGAGACGGATTTTGATTCAAAAAAATAAAAAAAATCTTGCAAACTGAAAATACAAACAAATAAGTAAAAAACAATTGAAACAAAACAAATGACCACTTCCCAATTAACCATCTTTCTTTTCCTCCCCTTTCTCCAGATCAAGTTTCATCTGTACATTGCCATCTTGCTTGTCTTCCTCCATCCATGGGAGCAGTTCCGCATCCTTGTCAACCTTCACCCAGTTATCTTCCGGGATGTAGCTGTACAGGAAATCGTGGACGGTAGGGAAGGAGAGTACCCCGTCTTTGTTAAAGACCTTCACGCCGCCGATCCGGCGCAGGAATGCTTTCCATGTCTCTTCATAATTTCGCTGGATGTCAACATACTGTTCTTTCAATCCAATGTTGCTGATAATAAATACTTTGGTAAAACATGCGGTCTTATTGTTATAGCGGCAGGGAAGGTCTAATGGATAGCCGTCGAGGAAGTTTAACATATCCTGAACCTTAAGGGAACTGCGGAACTCGTCAAAGACCATGATATCCTGTCCCTTGTAGTTGTCGAAAGGGTGCTGGTAATCAGTCACCCGGTAAACATTCTCATACCCGAAGGTTTCCATCACTGTCCGGGTCTTGCCCCTGCCTGTCTGCCCGTACCAGTATTCCGTCCTTACCTCCCGGAATTTATTTTTAAATTCTTCCTGCCGGAGCACCTGCCTGCAGGTGTCGATCTCGTCCAGTTTCAGCATGTAGCCGGGGTTGCTTTCCAATATTTCAAAGTTGCTCATGCCGTCCTTGATCATTCCGTAAAGCTCATTTAAATCCGTGCGCTTTCCCTGTTCCTCCCTCGGGCACTCCCCGTTTTCCTCAAAAGTATGGGGAAGGTTCGTCTCTTCCTTGTCAGTTCCGCGGTGTTTCCCTTCCTTGCGTATGTAGTCCCGGTTTTCCTGCGTTGTCCCACGGCAGTAGTCAATGTGGGCGGTCGGGAACTTGTTTTTTATCATGGAGAACCGCATGGTATTCTTGCGGAAGATGAACAGGTGCGTGTGGTAGGTGCCTTCCTTCCCGACCTCGTCGCACATGCACCAGTAAGTAACGTCCTTGATGGTGGAGAGGGCAGCCTTGATATTGTCATGGTCGAACCCGTATTTCTCCGGGTTGTTGAATGTAAGGAGCCACTTGCGTGACTGTACGTTGTTTTCCATTTCCCTTTTTCCCCGTTTCAAAAGATGTTTCAGCATGTTTCAACATGTCTGATTTTCTGAAAGCCGCATGAAGACTGGATTTAATAGTCCATGTTTCATGTTTCAGAAGTTCCCTAGGGTAATACTAGCCCTAGGGAACTTCTGCGCGCCCTTGACAGCATGAACCCGCGCATTATCCTTGGAGAGCCTGAGGGCGGCGGCACGCCGCCCTCAGCCAAGGCTAAAACATGCGCCCCTGCTGTCAAGGGTAAATGCACGCGCAGCCTAAGTATTATGTTCCCCTTTATGTCGCTGCTGCGCCCTCCGGGTGGTTATCCGCGGCGGCAAGAGCCGCCGCGGATTCCCGCCCGAAGGTCTTGTAGCTGTCATAAAAGTCATAATATTTCTGCTGGCCGCTGAAATACTTTGCACATATCTTTGCGTTGGCTTTTTTCACGCCCCGCATCCTCTTGACAGAGACAAAACACTTCCCGCCATAGAGCAGACCCATGAGCCGCCCTTGCAGCTTATAATTATTCACGCAGCGGTGGGTGTACTCAAACTGCAGCACGTTCCTGATCTGCTTGTCAATGACAGTCTCGTCCTGCGAAATCAGGTAAACCTCATAGCCATACTTTCGATGTTCACGGAAAAAGGAACACCATGAAAGACGGTCCTTGCGGTTCCATGATCTGGGGTTGAAAAGGTCCTGACACTCGTCAAGCACCAGAAGGGTCTGTTTCTCTATGATCTGCCCCTTCCCGTTGCGTGCATGGAACTGCAGGGCATAGTTATAAAGCCCCTCAAGATACGGGTACTGTCCGGCAGGGGGCGGGACACGGCGGTTTCCCTGCATGGCTGGCCTATACGCGCTTGTCAGCCACTCACTGTTCGGCACGTAGATGAATATGCCCCGCCTGCCCGGATGTTTTTTATCAAAACGGGCAAAGGAATCCTCGTTTATCTCAAAATTGGCAATGACATTTTTGCCGTCCCGCAGCCACTTATCTATGATCATAGCCATGTGCAGGCTCTTCCCTGATCCGGGCGTGCCTGTGAAAAAATTGATTGCCATATGCTGCCTCCTTATGCTGTATTACAGATTTTCTGCAGGTATTCTGTATTACAAGACTAAAACAGATCGATCCTGTTTCCCTTCCTGACGGAATCCATTTCTTTCTGCAAGGAGGCAAGGGAAGATCGTATATTTCCATACTGTTTTTCCAGTTCTTTCATCCGTTCCGCACGCAGCAGCATATCCCTGATCACAGAGATGCCATAGCTGACATACAAGTCCGCGGTCTGGTCTTTGCCGTGTAAATCATCAATGGCAGGATGAAAAACGTAAACCGTACTGATCACAGAAAAATCTGCATCAGATATATCATGTACCTTACTGATCTGGCAGTTCCCCAGAATTATCCTCGCATTAACCCTTTCAATAAATTCTTCCTTTGTCATGATCCTTTCCTCCTTACAGGTATCACATTTTCCCATTGCCTTTTCTCCTCCCTGTCCTTCCTTTTTTATCTTTTCCGCTGCATGTCCTAATCTGGCTATCATGCCAGACAGATCACGTGCGGCAAGAGACACAAGACAGATAAAACGTTCATCCAATTCCGTCATTTTCCCCATCCTCACTGTTTTCCCCTTCTTCTCCGTCCGGGATTTCAAACCCTGCCACCTCATCAATCCAGAAACTGATACGCAGACAGAGTTCAAAAAATTTTGCGCGGAGATAAAAATACAGCCTGTCCAGTCTGTTCATAATGCCTTTTATATGCCTTTCTTGAAACCGTAAAATAATGATGCTATTATGTAGGCAGATACTTTACCGGGTACCAACCAATCAAAGTATCTGCCTTACCACAAAAACTAGGGAATTATCACGCCCTTTTGCCCGCCAGCAAAGGACATTCCCGCCAGAAAGGAGACCAACACATGGACGCCTCTACGTTATACAGCATGTATACAGAAGCAATAAGTGATGGAAAGCTGGAACTACTCAGGATGTTCCTGGACACCCTGATAAAGAATCCCCTGCTTGCCGCATTTGTCACTTTCCTTCTCCTCAAAGACCTCAAAAAAACAGTTGCTGCATTCATAAAGTATTTTGTATGATCCCTTCCTGAATGACCCCGGACGCTGTGACACGCCCGGAGTCTGTAAAACAAGGTTGCGTTAACGCAACCGAAACACCGCTTAGGCTGCGATCGTACGGAAGAAACCGACGCCGAGCCGCACGGCAAGACGGATGCCCATGATCGACAGCCCCGCAGGGAGCGCAACCACGATCATGCCCGTCACGTCTTCCTTGATGGATTCAACGGCGTTACTAAACGCAGTCTTCATAGCCTCAGTCAACATAGACTCTTTCTCCTTTCCGGACACGTCTGTCCTATGATCTTATATTCAATATGGTCAGACCCTTGAATATCCCATATCCGAGCAGATGCAGGAACGTACAGAGCATGAAGCCCGGTATGAACCCATACATGAGCATAGTGCTCACAAAATCTGCTGTAAGTTCTGTCAATACACCCTGATCCACATTTACCCCCTATCCTGCACGCATGCGGCTCCAGAATACATCCGCCAGCTTTACCCCGCATAATAACGCAACAAAAAAGCAGATCACCATGTCAATGATAAAAATATTTGCAAGATACGACTGCATATCTTCCAGTGCCGCCTGTGATGCCTCCATGTGCAGGACGGATGTTTCAAAATAAGATTCCTCCTGCGCATATATCCCGCTGAGGATGCCCTCCAGCCCGGCAAGGTCTTCCTGTGTCACGGGAGGGGGCAGGGGTTCCTGTCCGTCCCCCTCCTCAATGCCTTCTTCCGGCATGCCTGATAAAAGGTAAGCCTCATATGCATCCAGTGAATCAGCGGGGACATAACATCCGTTGGACGCTGCCGTCCAGCCGGAACGTGCCTCTTCATCAATAAAATGGAAGAACACATCCTCCCCGGGGAATGCATAGCATCCCGCTTCTGCAACGTAGTAATCACCCATGGAGCCGAAAGACTGCCCGGCGCCGATCTGGTCTAAGAGGTCGTCGATCCGTTCCTCTATATCCCCCGGCTCTCCCTGATCTTCCTGATCAGGCGGGGAAGCCTCCACACCCGTCCCCTCAGGTACCGCCGTATCATCCGGCGCAGGGCCTTGTGTGTAACCCTCCTCTGGCATGTAATCCATGTTTTCATCCATGTCATTTCCTCCTGTTACGGATGCGGTTATAGATCATGAGACCAACAAACCCGATTGCAAGCAGCAGCCAGATCACGCCGCAGATGATCCATAAGATCGTACTCAGCTTCATCCTTCCACCTCCCCCGTTTTTTCTGTTTCCCGGCAGTAACGCAGAAGGATCAGCAGGGAAGACCCAATCACAATGGGAAAAGGATCGCCGTTGAACGTGCAGCCTTCTTTTTTCAGGTCGCTGATGGCTTTCCCGAGTTCATACTCCACACAGTGCGCCATGTCATCCGTATGGGTAAAATCGCCCGTATTAAAACTTAATATGCGGAAATCAGGCACAGCCTGTCCTGACATGGAAGCCCCGTCCGCCTTCTTTTCTTTTTCCTTCTCCGGGAGTGCATCCCGCCCGCCTTTTTTCAGACGGGGCAGGAGTTTTTTCTTTACCGCATAGAACCCAAGACCCAGCAGGAAAAGGACAGTCAGCGCATCCATCATGCACCTGCCTTGTTCTTGTCTTTACTGTCTTTCGATTCAGCAGCCTTGTCCCCCGGGAACGGATTGCCGGCAGCAAGGGCAACAGGCTCGATATCCACGAGGGTAGCCCTATCCTGATAGCCGGGTTCATAGACAAACCTGACCACGTCGCCGGGATGGACGTTAAAATTAATGCTAGACCATTCCGAAACAACGATCTTGCCTTCACAATCCATAGTCTCAAAATCACGGGCACTGAAATCTTTCATGCCGTAATAGTTGAAACTGTTTTTCATGACGCCGTTTTTATCCCTATACTGTCCTTTTCTTACACCGATCATAGTTACATAGTTACTCATTCCTTTTTCCTCTCTTTCTTCTCTTCTTGTTTTGGTTTTCTATAATAACCGCCACAGGCGGTGTATTATCCGCAAATATTAAAAAACAGTAAAGTCCTTTAAATGGGACTTAGACTGTGATATCCTGTAATAAAAACAGCCGGGGACATGTCCTTGCAAGCCTGCTCCCCGGCTGGATACAGAAAAGGGGTGTCTTCATGGATGCAGCTTCCATCTTAAGGTCAGCGTTTGAAGCAGTACCGTGGTTTATTCCGCTTATAGCACTCTGCGCCATCATGAAAAAGTAACAACCCATTTCCAACGTTAGGGGAAGGGGAACCTGCAGGCTCCCCTGTCTGGGAAAATGGTTTACCCATAAAAGATAAACCTATGTAAATGCAGGATATAAGGGTGTACTGTTATTCTTTCCTTGGCTCCCGGAGGAGCGCAGCGTGTACATGACTCCCTTGGCTGTGACATGCCGGATGGTATGCCAGCCCGTTCCTGCAGTTACGTCTTAAATATTTATAAAGTCCTGCTTTCAGGATTCAGTATGTGTTATCCTAAAAGCAAAAACCCTATACGGGCAGGAAGAAAAACCTTCTCAGGGGAAAAAACTCCCTGCCCTGCGGGTGTGAAAGAAAGTGAAATCATGGAAGAGATATACAGATTGTTTGTACCCTCCATAACAGAAGGTATGTTTCACGGATTTATTCTGCTCATACAGGCATCTATAACATGTATAGTGCGGTTCATCAGCCGTCCTGACGTTTTGGCTGCACTGCTGATTGTTTCCGCTTATGCCTTCATTAATAATAAGCTGAACAAACACAACCTCTGATTCCACCCTTCCCCGGCTCGCTGAGTCGGGGAATGTCTATAAAAAACACCAGTACCGCAGGAAGCGCATCTCAATTGTTCCTGTCTAAGTTTACAACCGCGCCTTATTCCCGGTGCCTTTTATCCCTTATATCTCAATAGAAAGTTCAAAACTGCATTCATCAAAACCAATGATATTTATTTTTTTGACTGGCTTGTCACAGTTTTCCTTATACCAAGGTTCCTGCATGAGTGAATCCAAACCATCACGGTATTCATCACACAAACCTGTTATTGATATACATGCAACACATGCATTTATTTTGTTTACCAATTCATACAATCTCATTTACCCATCCCCCCCTATATCCTGTTTTGTATCTTAGAAAATTTCTTGATTTAAATTTTACAACCCGCATTAAATGGTGATGAATAAGGATTTTCTCTTGCACTTTCAGAGAATTTTAGTATAATAGATTTCAGTATGGAAATCGAATTTGACGTTAAAATAACACCTAATATTTTATATGATTATATGCTGCAGCACACTTATTCGCGGCTGCCCGGGCTTATGGGGACGCTAGTAGGTGTGCTGATGCTGTTTCTTTTTATGGCGAACAGGCAGCCGCTGATTCTGATTATCGCGCTGGTGATTCTGCTGTATCTGCCGTGGACGCTTTTTCTGCGGGCGGCTTCGCAGGCAAAAACGAATCCGGCGTTTCAGAAGTCTCTGCACTATAAACTGTCGGACGAGGGTATACAGGTGTCACAGGACGGGGTTGCGGAGCAGATGGCATGGGACGGTATGGTAAGAGCCATCTCCACGCCGAAGAGCATAGTGGTCTATACCACGGCGGTGAATGCCTGCATTTTTCCGAAGCGGGATCTGGGCGACGGGAAGATGAAAGTAATTGAGATTATTTCCACGCACATGCCGCCCAGGAAGGTGAAGATCCGGGCATGACATATGCGAGAAGAAGTTTTAAAGACGTCCTGCCATTGGACGGGGACAAAGGCAGCAAAGCTGACTTGGAAGTTCCGGGAGTTGCCTTGTACTTTGTCTCACGCAGGGAAATGTTTGTGAATGGCATTCTTTGTACAGATTTGAGATTCCGTATGGAGGACAGGCAGGAATGACAGAAACAGTTGAGAGCCGCAGCGCGGCGGATACATTCGCATATGGAAAGGCGCTCGGGGAGAAAGCGGCTCCGGGGGAAATTTACACGCTGGTCGGCGATCTGGGTGTGGGCAAGACCGTGTTTACGCAGGGGTTTGCGGCAGGGCTTGGCATCACGGAACCGGTGAGCAGCCCTACCTTTACGATTCTGCAGAGTTATGAGGAGGGCAGACTTCCGCTCTATCATTTTGATGTGTACCGAATCGGCGACGTGGAGGAGATGGAAGAGATTGGTTATGAGGACTGTTTTTACGGGGAGGGTGTTTGTCTGATCGAGTGGGCGGACCTGATCCGGGAGATTCTGCCGGAGGACTGTATCCGCATTACGATCTGGAAGGATTTGTCTAAAGGGTTTGATTACCGCCGGATTTCGATCGGGCGGTAAAAGTAATGAAGAATGGGAAGTATCTCAGACAGTCTGTTATAACGGCATATCATGGTATTCTGTGAAGTCTGAGGTTGGAGTGTAACTTGCGGAGAAGCTACTTTGTGGAAGGAAAGCGGGGCGGCGGCTTGAAAATATTGGCGCTTGACAGTTCTGGGCTGGTTGCCTCTGTGGCACTGGCGGAGGATGACAATTTAATTGCGGAATACACCGTGCAGTATAAGAAGACCCACTCCCAGACGCTTCTGCCCATGCTGGAGGAGATTGTCAGAATGGTGGAAATGGATCTTTCCACGGTGGATGCCATCGCGGTGGCTGCTGGTCCGGGTTCTTTTACAGGGCTGCGGATCGGTTCGGCAACGGCAAAGGGGCTGGCGTTTGCCCTCGGGAAACCGATCATTCCGGTGCCGACGGTGGATGGGCTCGCCTTTCAGATGTACGGTGCGAAAGATCTGGTGTGTCCGATTATGGACGCCAGAAGGAGTCAGGTATATACGGGAATTTATGAATTTATGCCTGGTCAAATCGGTCGGTTCTCATATGACATGCGTGTTATCAGGGAACAGTGCGCCGTCGCTTTTGACGAGATTGCGGAAGCTCTGAACGGGCTTGACAGGAGTGTCATATTTATGGGGGACGGCGTGCCAGTCTTTCGGGAGCGGATGGAACAGGTGATGCGCGTGCCTTACACGGCAGCGCCCCTGCACCGTGCCAGACAGTCGGCGGCAGCTGTCGCGTCGCTCGGGAGGCTTTACTATGAGCAGGGCAGGACGGTGGACGGTGCGGTTTTTGTGCCGGAGTATCTGCGGCTTTCACAGGCGGAGCGGGAGCGAGCCGAAAAGGAGCGTGAAGGGTCCCTATGATTATATATCGCAAGATGAAGGCGGAGGATGTGCCTTTTATCAGCCGTCTGGAGGAGGAAACTTTTTCTATGCCCTGGTCGGCGGATTCCTTTTTGCGGATGATAGAAAAGGAGGATACCGCATATTTTGTGGCGGAGGAGAGCGGACGGCTCCTCGGTGGCTGCGGGCTGTTTTTGATTGCAGGGGAAGGCAATATCACCAATGTGGTGGTGGCTCCCGAGGCAAGAAGACGCGGCGTGGCAACGGGACTGCTGACATATCTTCTGGCAGACGGTGACCGGGCTGGTCTGACAGCCTATACGTTGGAAGTCCGGGTCAGCAATGAGGCGGCAATCCGCCTGTATGAAAAATTCGGTTTTGTGTCCGAGGGCATACGTCCGAATTTTTATGAAAAACCCACGGAAGATGCTGTGATTATGTGGAAGAGATAGGCAGCGCATGGAACAATTACCACTGTCATTATGCCTTTTGTCTGCTAGAATGAAGACAGTAAGGAGCTGTTTGGTAAAGGATTTTGAAGGAGGATTGTCATGCGCGAATATAAGGAAGACAGAAAATTGAAAAAGGTAGTCTGCAATGCCTGCGGCAAAAATTTGTTGGTTGAAAATGGCATTTTAAAGGAGGAGTGTATCCATGTGGATCACGACTTCGGTTTCTTCGGCGAGAGGGACGGGGAAAGCGACAGCTTTGATTTGTGCGAAGCGTGTTATGAGAAACTGACTGTCGGATTTGTCGTACCTGTGGAACGGCGGGAGAGGAAGGAACTTTTGTAGGCTGCCTCCATTGATGGAAAGCGGGAGCGGGATATAGTCCGGCTGCCTGCATGGAGGGAGATATGTTAGATATCTGTTTACTGGGTACAGGAGGGATGATGCCCCTGCCGCACAGATGGCTTACTTCGCTGATGGCGAGGTATAACGGACAGAGTATATTGATTGACTGTGGGGAGGGCACCCAGATTGCCATGAAGGAAAAAGGCTGGAGCCCGAAACCGATTGACGTGATCTGTTTCACCCACTTTCATGCGGATCACATCAGCGGTCTTCCGGGGATGCTGCTCACTATGGGCAATGCAGAGCGCACGGAGCCGCTTCTTTTGATTGGTCCGAGAGGGCTGCTCAGAGTAGTCAATTCCCTGCGGATCATTGCACCGGAACTGCCTTTTGAAGTGATTTGTCTGGAGATCACGGAGCCGGAGCAGGTATTTCCATTCCGGGAATTTCGGATACGTTCGTTTCGGGTCAACCACAATGTGCCGTGCTATGGCTACAGCATTGAGATTGACCGGGCAGGTAAATTTGATCTGGAGAGGGCGCAGGCTTTAAATATTCCCAGAAATTACTGGAATCCCCTGCAAAAAGGTGAGATAATAGATGAAGACGGCTATTATTTTACCCCGGATATGGTATTGGGGGAGCCGAGAAGAGGTCTGAAGGTCACTTACTGTACAGATACGAGACCGACGGAAGGTATTGTGAAAAATGCGTCCGGGGCGGACCTGTTTATCTGCGAGGGCATGTACGGCGAGCCGGATAAGGCGCAGAAGGCGAAAGAATATAAGCACATGACCTTTTACGAGGCGGCGGAGATTGCAAGGCGTGCCGGGGTGGAGGAGATGTGGCTGACACATTACAGCCCGTCGCTGATCCGTCCGGAGGATTACATGCCGGAGGTGCGGAAAATTTTCCCGAACGCTGTGGCTGCAAAGGATGGCAGAAGCGTGGATCTTATATTCCGGGAAGGGTGAGACGAAGGAGGGGACGATGAAGAATTCAAAGGTTGCTAAGACGATAATTATCGTGGCTGCTCTGGCGGCGATCATTCTGGTTTATTACTATAGTCTGAGTCACCGGGCAAAGCGGCAGGAGGTCGAGGAGACGATTGCCGCCACCGTGGTGCAGAGCATTCTGATGCGGGACTTGGAGCATAACTATCCGCCAACGCCCAAGGAAGTGGTGAAGTATTACGCGGAGATCACGGAATGCTTCTATAATGAGACGTATTCCGACGAGGAGCTTGTGCAGCTTGCTGGCAAGATTCAGATGCTTTATGACGCGGAACTCGTGGCGAACAAGACGCAGGAGCAGTATATGCAGGATCTGCGGGATGATATTGCGGAGATGAAGGGCGAGCAGCTTACGGTTGCAAGTTATGAGGTTTCCTCAAGTACCGATGTGGAATACTTTGAGCAGGGTGAATATTCCTGTGCCAGATTATACTGCACGTTTTATCTGAAAAAGCAGGGCGGCAGCAGGGTGCCTTCTCAGGAACGGTTCGTGCTCAGACAGGACGGGGACGGTCACTGGAAGATTCTCGGCTGGGAGCTTGTGGAGGACTAAAGGCAGAAAGTGTCTCGGAATGGAGGAAAAGATGGGAAATATCGGGGAAACCGTGACAATTTTGGCAGTGGAAACTTCCTGTGACGAGACGGCGGCGGCGGTGGTTGAAAACGGCAGGGAAGTGCTATCCAATGTGATATCATCCCAGATCGCCCTGCATACGCTCTACGGGGGCGTGGTGCCGGAAATCGCTTCCCGCAAACATATCGAAAAAATAAATCAGGTGATGGCGGAGGCGCTGACACAGGCGGGGAAAAATCTTTCCGACATGGACGCCATTGCGGTTACCTACGGCCCCGGGCTTGTGGGTGCGCTCCTTGTGGGGGTCTCCGCGGCGAAGGCGGTCAGTTTTGCATCAGGGATTCCGCTGATCGGCGTACATCACATCGAAGGACATATCAGTGCGAATTACATAGAAAATAAAGACTTGGAACCGCCTTTTGTATGCCTTGTCGTGTCCGGCGGACATTCTCACCTCGTGGTGGTGAAAGACTACGGGGAATATGAGATTCTGGGGCGTACTAGGGACGACGCGGCGGGGGAGGCATTCGACAAGGTGGCGCGCGCGATCGGGCTCGGCTATCCCGGAGGACCGAAGATCGACAAGGTATCTAAGGAGGGGAATCCGGACGCCATCGCTTTTCCGAGGGCGAAGGTGGGCGATTCCGATTACGATTTCAGTTTCAGCGGTCTGAAGTCCGCGGTGCTGAATTACCTCAATTCCTGTGAGATGAAAGGAGAACCTTTCAGCCAGGCGGATGTGGCGGCTTCTTTTCAGAAAGCGGTGGTGGATGTGCTGACGGAGCATTCTATGCATGCGGTGGAGTCCTGCGGCATGAAGAAATTCGCCATTGCAGGCGGCGTGGCGTCCAACTCTGCGCTCAGAGAGGCGCTTACAAAAGCCTGTGGGGAACACGGCGTGGCGTTTTACCACCCGTCGCCCCTTCTGTGCACGGACAATGCGGCGATGATTGGCGCGGCGGGATATTACGAGTATGTGAAGGGCGTGCGGCACGGGTATGATTTGAATGCGGTGCCGAATCTGAAACTTGGGGACAAGGCATGAAGCCCTGTTAAGGAAGTGTGAAAGATGAGGGTCATCGCTTGACCCATGGAGGCAAATATGAATAAAAAGAGATGTACTGCCATAGTTCTGGCGGCAGGTCGGGGCAGCCGCATGGAGAGCGGCGTGGCGAAGCAGTACATGCTTCTGCGGGGCAGACCGCTTATATGGTACGCGTTACATGCGGTAGAAGAATCCTCTGTGATTGATGACTGCATTCTGGTCACCGGCTCGGAGGATATTTCATATGTAAGGGAAGAAATAGTGGCGAAGTACAGCTTTTCTAAGGTGACAGCAGTTGTGGCGGGGGGAAAAGAGCGGTACGATTCCGTGTACAACGGGCTTGCGGCGGCAGTGAGCGGCAGCCGGCAGGGAGACGAGAGTCCGTGTGTGCCTAACCGGGATGGCTATATTTTCATCCAGGACGGCGCCAGACCTTTTCTGACGGAGGAAATTCTGAAACGCTGTTATGCGGCGGTGGAGAAAGATCATGCCTGCGTGGCGGGTATGCCCGTGAAGGATACCATAAAGATTGTAGATGAAAATGGATTTGCGAGGCAGACGCCAGACAGAAATTTTATGTGGCAGGTACAGACGCCGCAGGTGTTCGACGCGGCGCTGATTCTTTCCGCATACGAAAAACTGATGCAGGAGAAGGAAAAACTTTTGCGGGAGGGCGTTTCGATCACGGACGACGCCATGGTGGTGGAAACCTTTACGAACTGTAAGGTCAGACTGGTGGAGGGGGATTATAGAAATATCAAGGTTACGACGCCGGAGGATATGGCGGTGGCGGAAGCATTTTTGAACTGTGATACACTGCAGCAGCAGGAAAACATTGACGGGAAAAGGATATGAAGTATAGGAAAAATAGTGCAGGGAACAAAAGCTGGATAAAAAATGAAAAAATGGGTTGACATGGAAGTTTATCTTTGCTAGAATAATTTTTGCGCTTGACTTGAATCAGAACGCAATGCGAACACGGAGAGGTATCGAAGTGGTCATAACGAGGCGGTCTTGAAAACCGTTTGTCCGCAAGGGCGCGTGGGTTCGAATCCCACCCTCTCCGCTGGAGAACCCTCTCCGACCGAATCCCTTATGTTTCGGTAATAGTAATATATGAATATATGTATTTAGCTATGTCTGGAGATGTACCCAAGATGGCTGAAGGGACACCCCTGGAAAGGGTGCAGGTCGTTAATAGCGGCGCGAGGGTTCAAATCCCTCCATCTCCGTTAGCGCTCATAAAAGCGCGTCGAAGAGCGACTCGAGGAGGAGTTCTTCAGCGGTTAATCCCGAAGGGATTTACCGCAGGGCACCTTGACAAATAAACAGCAATGCAACCCTGAAAAGATTCCAAAGAAGATTTTCA